>UQNW01000053.1 GCA_900542495.1 uncultured Roseburia sp. | reverse complement strand
CCAAAATAAATATCTCTGGATCATTAACAATATTATACATTCCATCCATTACTTTCGACAAGCAGGGAAAAAAAATAATCAATCCAAATACAAAAGGATGTATCACGATAATTCTGGCATTACCTTGACGCATCCTTTCGTGTTGTATTTTTTTATTCTTCTTAATGACAGCTATGGTTTCCACATCCATGCTCACCACATGTATGTCCTTCCCCATGGTTGTGCTCATGGTGAGAACACTTCACATCCGGATTATACTCAAGTGTTTCATTGATAAAAGCTTCTACCGCTTTATCTGCATCTCCTGAAACTCCTCCGAAAAGCTTAATTCCTGCTGCCGCTAATGCTGTCTGTGCACCGCCTCCGATTCCGCCACAGATCAGAACATCTGCATTCAACGCATTAAGAACTCCCGCCAATGCACCATGTCCGCTTCCATTCGTATCTACTACTTCTGAATGTACTACTTTTCCTTCCTCTACATCGTAAATCTTAAATGTCTCTGTGTGTCCAAAGTGCTGGAAAATCTGTCCATTTTCATATGTTACTGCTATTCTCATGATACCTTCTCCTTTTTCTTCTGCATATTTTTTGTAAATTTCCTGTTTGTAACATCCTCCAAAGCTGCAGTTGCTGCTCTGACCATCACAAATTCTGAAATCCCCACCCTCGATTCTGAGTGGATGTCCATCAATGAGTGCATCTGCTATTTTCTTCCTAGCAATCTCGTAAATCCGTTGGACCGTCGTTCTTGCGATCTGCATAGATTCTGCACACTGCTCCTGACTGTAACCTTTCTTGTCCAAAAGACGGATTGTCTCGTACTCATCTACCGTCAGAACAATGGGCGTTTTTTTCTCAGTATCATCTGCCGGAAGAAATTCTAAAATTTGTGGGAAATGACAGACTTTTCTACATTTTACTGGTCTCGGCATAAACTGCTCCTTTCTCGCTTTTTTATATAATAGTCCTATAAAAGGCATATGTCAATAACATTATTGACATATGCCTTTTATAAATCACCTTATAGTATTACTTCTTTTCATTATTTTTTAATTTACAGATACCCTGCGTCATTGTTCCCATTGGGCAGAATGTACACCAGGTTCGTGGCTTATATAACAGCATTAAAATCAAGCCTAACAATAGAGATGTAAGCATCAAACTATAAAATCCAAAACTAAACTGTGCCACCCAATCAGCTACTGTTCCTGCAGTGTATGTCCATCCCCATGGAACACGGAAGGTCCAGAATAGTTTGATGGCTTCACGCAAGGATGATGCTCCGGCACCAACTAAATATGTCTGAAATACCATATTTCCAAACATTGTAAGGAAAAATATCAAAAATCCATATCGGAACCATTTTGAACTCATCCATTGCGGGGTTTGTTTATTTCTTGAGCATTTTAAATCTCCACCAAGCTTACTAAAAAGCTGACCACGTCCACACAAATGATTACAGAAAAATTTATTTCCACCGAATACTGCTATTCCTAACGGCAACAGGAAATCAATCATCCCAAACCAGGCGAACAAAATATTAAAAAAACCAAGAGCAAAATAAATGATCGCCCATATCCATAAATAATCATACCATTGTTTCTTTTTCTTCACACCGCTGCCCTCTCTTTCATTTCAATGCAGCCTGCCGGACAGGACTTTGCACATTTCCCACATCCTACACACAATGTTTCTTCTACTACCGCATAGCACCCACGATGCACTTTAACCGCTGCCAGCGGACAAGTATTTTCACATACGCCGCAGGCAACACATCTTTTTTTATCAACACTTGCCACTCTTTTTGCCAATGCTTTGTTCCCCTTTCAAATTTGGTATTTCTATTGTACCTAAAAAAGGTAAATCCTTCTGTGATATTATTACATAAGAATTTACCTTGAACGCTAATAACTACAATGAAATGTTTTTATTTATGACATATGTCAATTATTCGATTGACGCACCTTAAAAAAGCAAGTATACTATTTTCATAAAGGAGATAACTATTATGAGCTTCGAAAATTATTTTCCACTATGGAATGACTTAAATACAGCACAGAAAAAACTA
>UQNW01000052.1 GCA_900542495.1 uncultured Roseburia sp. | reverse complement strand
ACGATGTTCGCACTTCCCGTGGCATTACGCAGGAGGAACTGGCGGTTCGCCTGGGCCTGGCAAGCAAGCAGCATGTCAGCCGCATGGAGAACGGTGAACGCAGCTGCTCTATTGACTTGCTGATTGAACTGTCCTGCATCCTCCATGTCAGCACGGATTATCTTCTTATGGGCAGCGAGCCAAGCAAAGAGGAAGTCAAAAATGATCTTCTTAGTATTATTTCGGAGCTGTCTACGATTGCGAAGAAAATCTAAAAAGCATTAGGCGCAATATAACTGCTGACGGCGTAGAATCATGGTGGCTATCTTGGTGGATACCTTGATGGGTGTCATCCTCTAAGTTATCATGGGTTGCGTCATAGGACTTATCATTGGCTGTACCCATGATAGAGTGAGCATGAGTGATTTGAGCACCCTCACTGCCGTGGGCAATAAGGTGGATACAAAGATTCAAAACTGTGTGTGGGATGTCCGGCGATTTATCTTGCTCACTAACTTGGTCATTGACTAAGTTTTTCTGACTAAGTTGGTAATTTACATTTTTCAAGATGACTCTGAAATCTGTTGCCGTTGAGAAAATTTTCGGATTATATGCCGCTGTATATCCAGGCGGCTTTTCGGTTTCCCTGACGATTTTGCGTAGGCCGCTTCCATGACGCTCCATGTATTTCATGCGTTGGAACGGGTCAGCAATCACAGGGCTTGCCATATTGAACGGATACTTTTTAGTGTCAAAAACAAATCAGAAAATAAAAACGGAAAATCCGTTGATATTTTATGATTTGCGGCGTATAATAAGATTATAAGAAAATAAAAACAAAAAAACTGTTTTTAGAGGAGGACTACCTATGAAAATACTCCGCATCACCGCACAAGGACTCCCATTATTCAAAAAAGACTTGGATATTTGCTTTTATACGCAGCAACGTGTTTGCGAAGAGGACAAAGATAGTCTTTACCGTTTGACGGATAATTACTATCTCCACTCTGCCTGTGCTTTCATTGGAATTAACGCATCTGGCAAGACCTCGGTATTAAAGGTCATTAGCTTGGCCTTAAATATTGTGAAAAATGAGCCCATCAATCATGTGGAGGCAAAAAGCATTCTTGGCGGAGCGAAGAATGTTACAATCCGCACATATTTTTATGATAAGCGTAGCTACATCTGCTGCTTGGAAACTGTAATTGCGGCAAAGAAGTCGAAAACAGGGGAATATGTGTATTCGATTCTGTCTGAAAGCCTTTGGGAAAAACCGATTGCAACCGTTAAGTCGAAAAAGTATCTGACAGATTTTACAGGAATGAAGCCTGTAGAGCAGCGCAATAGCGATGAAGCATACCTTTCTGATGATGTCAGCTTTGTCATTGCACATAATAAAAAAGCGAATGATACAGTGGAAATATTCAGCCTGCTTTCCTATACGAATGTGAATGTGCTTCCATTTACCGAAGATATTCCATTGGAGGTAATTGCGCTTCTCGATCCGACCATTGAGAAATTGTGTTTTGAGCAGGCAGAGGGAAAAACATTTATCCACTTGAAGTTTAAGGATGAAGAAGAGATTATCCTGAATAATGCGGCAGACCTTGAGCAGTATCTGTCCTCTGGTACGATTAAGGGTATTATTACATTCTCGATGGTAAAGGAAGTTCTTCATTCAGGTGGTTATCTTCTGGTAGATGAAATAGAGAATCATTTCAACAAGGAAATTGTAACGACCTTAGTGCGCTTCTTTATGGACAGCCGACTGAACAAAAATGGCGGAACGCTTATTTTCACTACGCATTATCCGGAACTGCTGGACGAATATGACCGAAATGACGGAATTTGTATCGTTAGAAACCGTAATGGCATTACAGCAGAAAATCTGAGCTATATATTGAAACGTAATGATATTAAAAAGAGTGATGCTTACCAGAGCGGCTTCCTTGAGGGAACAACGCCAGCATATGAAGCGTATATGCGCTTGAAGAAAAGCCTGGCTGCTTCAATCAAATAAGGAGGCGGCAGAATGGAATTAGCAAAATACAAGGCGTGTATATGTGAAGGCTCTGCCGAAGAAGCTATTATCGACATACAGGTTGATAATGATCTTCTGATTTTCAACAGAGAAGAAATGTTGGAAGAACGTGTCATTCGTTGCAGAAGTGCTAAACGATTCGAGGAGCGATACTTACGGAAAGGATTCGATGAGCAGATTTCTGTGATACGGATTTTGGATTCTCGCAGAGAGGAATTTCGATTGAG
>UQNW01000051.1 GCA_900542495.1 uncultured Roseburia sp. | reverse complement strand
CTTTTTCCCTCTGCACTGGTCTCAGCAGCTTTTACAGACATCGGGATCACATTTTCAAATACCTCGATCTGACTTCCGTAGGTTGTATGTACTCTCGATGCAATATCCCTTGCGTAATTGGTTCTGAAATCTACCATGGTCAGGAGAATGCCCTCAATCGCCAGTTTCCGGTTCAGTCTTTTCTTTACTGTAAGAATGGTCTTGATCAACTGTTGAAGTCCTTTAACAGGCAGATATGCGGCCTGCACAGGTATCAGAACAGAATCAGAAGAGACCAGTGCATTGATCGTCATCATACCAAGACTCGGCATACAGTCGATCAGGATATAATCGTATTGTGATCTTATCGCATCGATATATTCCTTCATGATCATTTCTCTGCTCATAACATTTCCCATCGTTACTTCCAATGCAGAAAGCTCAATATTTGCCGGAAGTAGATCTACATTTTCCTGGTGATGTAAGATACCATCTTCCAGATTGATTTCTTCTTCGTTGATGACATCCATCATGATCGTTGCCAGTGTGATTCGAAGATCATCCGGTTCCTCATATCCGAGACTTGCAGTTAAACTTCCCTGTGGATCCGCATCGATTAGCAACACTTTCTTGCCTTCTCTTGCCAGTCCAATACCTACATTTACAGTTGTGGTAGTCTTGCCAACTCCACCTTTCTGGTTTACTACGGATATAACTTTACACATGATTTCTTCCTCCTTTAACTTTCCCATGATTCTTTTTTCCATAATTTTAGCAGTGCCAGTATTTCCCGTTTCATCATTGCCGGTGTATAAGAATTTGGAAAATACTTGTGTAACTGCTCATTGGTAAAAGCTACTCTGGTGATCTCACCTTTTTTAACTTCACACATGATTTCTTCCATCTTTTCTAACGATAACTGTTTTTCTTTACTCAGCTGCTTTATCCGCTGAGCCTGTGAGAGTGACGGAATCGCCTGTGCATAATCCATTGCTTTAAGCAGTTCTCTTTGTTCATTTTCTTTCAATGCAGCAATCTCTACTGCCGGACAAAAAGAAATAATCTCATCATCCAGTTTCTGCAACATTTCCGGTATAAGCTTTGTCAGTGATATATAACGCTGCACTTGTTTTGGGCTATCACCACAATCCTCACTGATAATATCTATCGATCGTTTTCTTGGTGTTTTGTGGTCAACTTGGCTCTTTTTTCGACCACTTTTTCTTTTTAGTACGTCATTCTTCAGTTTGTAAGCAAAAGCTTTTTCGCTGTAGCTGATCCGTTCTCTGTGAAGATTAGAATCCACCATACTTAAAATGGAATCATCTTCACTTAATACCCGGATAATCACCGGTACTTTACGATATCCCAGTTTCTCCGCAGCATGTTTTCTTCTGTGGCCGGATATGATCTCATAGTAGCCATCCGGTACTGGTCTGACGATCAGCGGATTTAAAATGCCATACTTCTCAATGCTTTCCTGCAGAAGAAACATTTCCTTATCATCTTTTACTTGAAATGGATGTTCCTTAAAAGGGCGAAGACGCTCAATCTCAATTTCTATGATTCTTTCTTCTTTTTCTCCTGATTGTCTGTTTGGCTCAGTCATCTTGACTCCTTTCCTCCAGGATTCAGAAACTAAAAAATGCCTGCCTGGAACTTTTATAGATAGTAAAGTTCCAAACAGACATTGCTGTTTGACCATTAGCTGTAGCTAATAGAATTGAATACTGTTTCAGCTAATTTATGTTTGCAGGTTTGGGAGAGATTGTTTCTTTTCCCTCCTTTTCTCTGATTTACATCCCCGAATAAAGGGTGACAACGGAGCGGAACCCAAATGTTAGCTGGACTTCCTAAAACCCAGGTTTGCAAACCGGTAATTTTGATTAGCTGTCAGCTAACAAAAATCGGATTGCGTTAGCTGGAAATTGATCATTTTGAATGGAATTTTGTGTCACGAACGTGATTTGAAAATAACAAAAGCGTTCGTTGTCAGCTAATCCAGCTAACATTTTCGAACGCTTTGAAGCCCGTCGCCAAGAGGATTTGAACCTCCGACCCCTCGCTTAGGAGGCGAGTGCTCTATCCAGCTGAGCTATGACGACACATGCCGCAAACCCTTGATTTTACTGGGTTTCTGGGATTTTTCCCTTCGGCCATATATAAGATTATCAACTCTTTTTCGAGTTGTCAATCTACAGATTTTTTTGATTTGGTAACATTAGAACGTTCCCCATTTTGGGGAATGCTTTGTTGTCACCATTAGCATTTTTCAGAATAGATTCGAACTGAAAGTTGTTTTTCATTTTTTCCCTTTGGGGAATGCCTCGGCTTTCTCTTAGGAGG
>UQNW01000050.1 GCA_900542495.1 uncultured Roseburia sp. | reverse complement strand
GAATGACTTCGGGCCAACATGACCCGAAGCAGCCCCATAAGAACACAAAAGCGCCCGGGCGGCATGAAGCCACACGGACGCATGAAATTACACATTCATTTATGTATCGTCTGATTTCACATTCATAACCAGACTGTCCCGGAGGGGGAGTTACGCTTTTTTTAACTGGTGCAGATCATGGATACTGCGAAAAAGAGAAAAGGACACGGCGAAATAACCTCCAATCGGCTACCGTGTCCCTGCAAGTCGTCATTGGTTTGTGTAAACGCAAAGAAACGGCGGCTCTGAAATCAAAGCCGCCGTTTCAAATGGGCGTGTCAAATTGTCTGCTCTACGACGGCTTTTTTTCTTTTGCCGTCGTCCGGCAGAGTATTATTCAATATCTAATTCAATGTTTCCAGTGAAATTCTCACATTCAATGCCGATATAATTTCCACCATCAGGAAGTGTAATTGTGTCACTATAAGTTCCGGTTGTTTCAATCAAAGTTACTGCTTCATCAGATCCAGAAATCCAAAATACTTTTGCAGTACCTTCCGTAATCTCCAAGGTGCAATCAATGGACAGCTCTTTACCGGCTTCTCTCTTTATGGAAGTTCCTCCGAACAAATACTCTGTACCTGAAAAGTTCGCATAATCAGCCGTATAAGTCCCTGTATAATCATCAATTCCTTTTTCTTTTTCCCCTTGCAGTGACGCTTTCCCTGTCAGTTCTATGGAACCCGCAGACTGAACAATGTTATTGTAATGATTGAGAATTTCATCTTTTGAACAGCCAGCAAGCATAAAACTTCCCACAAGGACGAATGTTAATGCTAAAACTATTTTCTTCATAAAATCATCACCAGCCTTTCTTTGGTACTACCTTTTTGGCCTTTTTCTTTGTTTGAGTTGCTTCTCGCTCTTTCATGCACAAAATCAAGATGGCAGAAATAACGACAGCAAGCACAAGACTGCAAGAACAGGTTCCGATATTCCAGTTGACTGCGGTATCATAGCTACGGTAGCCTACCATTCCAAGACTTGCGGTAATCGGATAAAGGTTTGCCAATGTCATATTTCCTGCGGCAAACATCCCTCCATATCCATAGACAAAAGCAATGATTACACCGACTAAAAAGCTACCTGCCCTCCGACAAGTAAGAGCGATAATCGGCAGAACCGCAAGATATAAAAAGAAATTAACCGCAGTAATCTGCAAAGCTGCTTTTAGAGCTAAGGAAATCTCAAAGCCGGGAAATCCCACAATCATTTCTGCTATGATTGTAAACAGACTGCATATCAGCCCGAAAATAATAGACAATACGCCGCACACAATCAATTTTCCGGTCAATAGTTTCTTAAAAGAGATCGGCACAGTCAGAATATTTTTCAGTGTGTCATCCGTCTGCTCACGAGAAATCATATATCCAGCAATTAGGCTGATACACATCGGAAAAATCATGGACATATTGTTTTTGATGACCTGTTCTGTAAGATAGGCGAAATCCCAAACGGAACCATCATTCGCCATAGAGGTAAACAAGGTCAGCAGGACGGATAGGAGCATGAGTGCAACGCCTGCCCAAAGGATATGATACCTTTTCAATTTATAAAATTCTGTTTTTACAATGCGAACCATGTTTATTCCCCCCTCTGCTTATATAATCTGTCAATCAGTAAGAACGAAACGAATGCCATGATCCCAAGAATGAATACAACTTGAAATGTTGAAGGAATTAGCCCTGTCATTTGCTCCAAGTCCATTTTTATTCCATGAGCCGCCATATCTCCTGCACTCCAAAATGTAGTCAGTGGCGTGGGCAGAAGCCATAACATAGTTTTAGGCAGTGTGTCAAATAATGCCGTAGCACTCATGTTCAGAACGCTGTAAAAGACACACAGCAAAATGGAAAAAACATAGGTCTTACTGAAAAAGACAACAAGGACAATCAACGGGAGTGTTCCTGCCGTAATGAAGATCCCCGTTTCAACCGCCAAAAACAGCTTATAACCAATTCCATAAACTTCTAATGTTCCAATTCCGCAAAGAATTGTTGCAATGGTAGAAGCCACGCAAAAAACAATTCCAAAGATAAAAAGGACAATAATCTTTGCAAGTACCATTTGTGTGCTGGTTACGGGAATTGTACGCAGATTTTTGAATGTATCGTTGTCGCGTTCCATAAAAAACAGAATAGCGGCAATCACTCCGATAATGCAGGGCAGTAAAAACTGGATACCATATCCCAACACCATGTTAAATAGTCCATCGAAAGCATCTGCCCGATCCGTATATCGCTCCATCATAGAGGGCGTTGTCATCAGATAAGTCAGCGGGATTGGAAACAGGAACGCAGCCAGAATAATCAGCGGAATAAATTTCTTCCGTTTCAATTTCAAAAATTCGCATTTGATTAGTTTAAGCAATTCCTTCGCCCCCTGTCACA
>UQNW01000049.1 GCA_900542495.1 uncultured Roseburia sp. | reverse complement strand
GAAAAGAACGAAGCTGGTTGTATTTGTTTCCACAGGAAGGGCAAAAACGGCTTTTGCAGCGAAAGGGAACAAATTTAAGATTTCCACAGTGAGGACAGCCATACATGGCACCACCATGAGAAGAGTCACCACAATGAATCATCTTGTTGACATTTTCAATGACAGCAGGACGTGGATGGAGTTCGTAAATGATATGTTCATAATAATCGGTAAAGATAGATTATAATATATTCATAATGGTGCTAGAATTTTACAATAAAGAAGGACAAAGGAAAACCACTTCCCCTCATGAATGAGGGGCTAGGGGAGTTGAACGTGTCGAAGACACTTTTTTACTGTAAGCAAAATCCATATTTATTACAGAAATTATCTGATTAATGGTAATTCTGACCTATTGCGCCATTTACTAAAGTAATATAAAATTATATAAAATAATTAACTTCAAAGGAGAAAGAAATGAAAAAGAGACTATTAATTCTAGGAATGATTTTTACAATGGCTGTGTCATCAGCAGGCTGTGGAAGTTCGGCATCAGACAATTCAGGTAAGACAGACCAAACAAAACAAACAGCAGATGTGCAGGACAGCCAGAAAGACACATCTTCAGGTGATAAGTCTGATGATAAGAATGATACTAATTATAAATCAGCAGATGAAATCACAATGGATGATTTGATGAGCCATGATGAGACTCCAGCAGAAGATTTTGAGTTAATTGACAACTCAGATGAAATAGTAATAGAGGAGTATGTTGGTAAGGATCCAATTGTTGTTATTCCTGATGAAATTGATGGAAAAAAAGTTATTGGATTTAATAAAACATTTGCGAATGACAAAGATGTTGTAGCTGTTCGGATTGGGAATAATGTTACCGAAGTGGCAAAAACGGCATTTGGTAATTGTGAAAAACTTAAATATGTAGTTCTTGGAAATTCTGTAAAAACTATAGGTGGAGCTGCTTTTGTAAACACTAATCTTCAGAATTTAATACTAAATGAAGGATTAGAAAAAATCGGTGAAGACGATTTCTCAAATATGATTTGTCCTCCGATGAACAATGAAGGAATGGAACTAAAAGTTCCAGAAAGTGTTACAGAGATGCATGTTATAGACTTTAATTTGATCGTTAAGGCTGGTTCATATGCTGAACAATATGCAAAAGAAAATAATCTTACATACACAGTAGAATAATTTACAATATGTCAATTAATTAAATATTAATACTATCATAGAAAGTCGCCATACTATACCTGGTAATCAAATTTTTGAGTGTTTGCCAAAGTTTATGAGAGTCAGTTGCGGGGAATTGACTCTCTTTTTTGGAATATAAGTTTTTGAAACGTCAAAGATAACGAAGGATAGTGGCTACAAACTGGAAAGCTCAAAAACTTATTTTGAACTTGATTCAAAATTGAAAGTAGATCCGTTACTAATTGCATTGCCACTATATAGTGATTATACAGATTTGTATGATAGCAGCAGTACCGACTGGTGTACATATAATATAAAAACAATCAGAGGTTATTAAAGGAGAAAAAAATGAAAAAGAAACTATTAATTCTAGGAATGATTTTTACAATGGCTGTGTCATCAGCAGGTTGTGGCAGTTCGTCGTCATCAGACAATGCAGGTAGGACAGACAAACAAACAGCAACAGTTCAGGACAGTCAGAATGATACATCAAGTGACAGTAAGTCCGATAATGATAAGAAAGATACGAAGTATAAATCAGCAGATGAAATCACCATGGATGATTTGATGAGTCATGATGAGACACCGGCAGAGGATTTTGAGTTCAATGATGGTGCAGATGAGATAGTAATAGATAAGTATATTGGAAAAGATCCGATAATGGTTATTCCAGATGAAATAAATGGAAAAAAAGTTGTTAGTTTAGGAACGTATGCTTTGGCTAACGATAAGAATATAGTTGCTATCAAAATTGGAAATAATATAAAGGATTTAGGTGAGGGAGTATTTGGAAATTGTGAAAATTTAAGATATGTTGTTTTAGGTGATTCTGTTAAGACGATTGGATGTGATCCGTTTCTTAATACGAATATACAGGAAGTTACTCTTAATGATGGACTTCAAAAGATTGGTGAAGATGACATAAATAATACGGTTGATGCACCATCTAAAAATATTGGTATGGATTTAAAAATACCAGAAAGTGTTACTGAAATGCATTTAAGAGATTTTCATCTTATTGTAAAAGCAGGTTCATATGCTGAACAGTATGCAAAAGAATATGCAGAAAGTAATAATCTTACATACACAGTAGAATAATTCTGTATGATTTACTTCTAGTTAACGATTAAGCTAAGGCCCCGGACTGTTTGACATAGTTTGCAACAAGGGGCATCAGTGTGTAAATTTTAAGGGCTTTCCATTATGGGAAGCTCTTTTTCTTGCTTTATAGGAAATTTCTCAAATCGTCAGAAATAGTGTATAATAAACTGGAAATAA
>UQNW01000048.1 GCA_900542495.1 uncultured Roseburia sp. | reverse complement strand
TAAAATGGGGAGAAATTTCTCATTTTAACTTGTACTAAATCTTGACATAGGACCAACCGTCTTCTGGGAAAAACAACGGATCTGGCAGGAAACGGATCAAATGGACGGTCAGAAAGCAGAAGGTAAAAGACCACTGCACCGATCCCATAGACCGGCAGCCACGGACCATAGAGAAAGCCACGGTTTCGAAATGTTCCTTCTTTTACAAGAAAAATAAAAACTTCCCACAGATAACCGCAGAAAGAGCCTGTAAAAAAGAAAAAAATATACAGCGACACCACATCCATGACCGTTCTCCGCTCCGGTTGGCAGAGTTTTGAAAAATCCGGAAGATTGTTGAGTTTCTTCATAATAATAAGTATGTGTAGTGAGTGGGAAGGTTATTCCGGTGTGTCCGAAACTCTTTTTGTGGAATAAAACCAAAATGAGTTTGCAGATCAGGAGGAGAATGAGATATGAGTAAGCAGGAATGAGTGAATAGTAAAGGTTGCTCTATGAGAAAAATGGAAATTTTTGTATTCATGATTTGTGAGATTGGATAGCTTTTTACGGGAAATAAGTCCTAAATTCTCTATAATTATCTCTTGTTATTATGAAAAGCGTACCTTATAATAAGGATAAATTAAAATTACAGGAGGACAAAGGGCTGACTATGGAAAATATTTTTTCCCAGGAAAAAGTAATCGTTATCGATTTCGGCGGTCAGTACAACCAGTTGGTTGCGAGACGTGTCAGAGAATGTAACGTTTACTGTGAAATCTATTCCTATCGGACAGACATCGAGCAGATCAAAGCCATGAATCCAAAGGGGATTATTCTGACCGGCGGACCAAATAGCTGCTATGAGCCGGACTCGCCGACCTACACAAAAGAATTATTCGAACTTGGTATTCCGGTTTTGGGACTTTGCTATGGTGCACAGTTAATGATGCACGTGTTAGGAGGCAAGGTTGAGAAAGCACCAGTGCGTGAATATGGTAAAACAGAGGTAATGGTGGATACAACATCTCCATTATTTGGAAACGTGGCACCGACTACCATTTGCTGGATGAGCCACTTTGATTATATTTCAAAAACTGCACCAGGATTTAACATTGTTGCACATACAGCAGACTGCCCGGTTGCAGCAGCAGAGAACAGAGAGAAAAACTTATATGCGATCCAGTTTCACCCGGAAGTGCTTCACACCGAAGAGGGAAGCAAGATGCTCCACAACTTCGTAAGAGGTGTGTGTGGATGCGCCGGAACATGGAGAATGGATTCTTTTGTGGAGAATACGATTAAGGGTATCCGTGAAAAAGTCGGAGACGGCAAAGTACTTCTTGCTTTATCCGGTGGCGTTGATTCATCCGTTGCAGCAGGTCTTTTATCCAGAGCAATTGGAAAACAGCTTACCTGTGTATTTGTTGATCATGGTCTTCTCCGCAAAAATGAAGGAGACGAGGTTGAGAGCGTATTCGGATCAAACGGTCAGTTTGATTTAAACTTCATCCGTGTCAATGCGCAGGAGCGTTACTACAACAAACTTGCCGGAGTGACAGAGCCAGAGCAGAAACGTAAGATTATCGGTGAAGAATTCATCCGTGTATTTGAAGAAGAAGCAAAGAAAATCGGAGCAGTTGATTTCCTTGCACAGGGAACCATTTATCCGGATGTGGTAGAGAGTGGTCTTGGCGGCGAATCCGCAGTGATCAAATCCCACCACAACGTAGGAGGACTTCCTGATTTCGTTGATTTCAAAGAAATCATTGAACCGCTCCGCAATCTGTTCAAAGACGAAGTACGCAAAGCAGGTCTTGAGCTTGGTATTCCGGAAAACCTTGTATTCCGTCAACCATTCCCGGGACCAGGACTTGGAATCCGTATCATTGGTGAAGTAAATGCAGAGAAAGTCCGCATCGTGCAGGACGCTGATTATATTTACCGTGATGAAGTGGACAAGGCTGTTGCCGCATACAAGAAGGAGCACGGCAAAAATCCAGCCTGGATGCCGAACCAGTATTTTGCAGCCCTTACCAACATGCGTTCTGTTGGTGTTATGGGTGACGAGCGAACCTACGATTACGCAGTTGCACTGCGTGCCGTAAACACCGTAGACTTCATGACTGCCGAGTCTGCTGAAATCCCATTTGCAGTACTTCAGACGGTTATGAGCAGAATTATTAATGAGGTGCGCGGAGTCAATCGAGTATTTTATGATCTGACGAGTAAGCCACCAGGAACGATTGAATTCGAATAAACAAAAATGCTTAGTAAATCCAGCGTTTATGCGGGTTTGCGGTACTTTTAAAAGTCTTTTGATAACAATTTGATAACGGTTGCATAAGAGCCAATATTCTTGTAATCCAGTGGTTTTCGGGTTAGAGAATGATTGACAGGTGGTTGTGCAACAAAGAAATCCATATTATTTAGAAAGCCCTTAGCTGTGGGTAAAAACTCATGGCTAAGGGCTTTTTGTCATGCTTATTTATTTTTTTGCTGACGCTTTATAAGAATATCCATCAACTCGATATCATTATGGGGTAATTCATCATCTTCAAATTTACCTAAATAAGTTACATCATGATATTTTTGACCATCATATTCGTAACCAGTGTAAGGATACCCCCTATCTGTTGTTCCGTGATATTCTTTGAACTCTTGTTTGGCTTCTTCGGCGGTGAAAGTGCTTGAATCGAAATAGATACCTTCTTTTTCTTTAGCCCAACCCATTTTTGTTGCCTTAAACAGATGCTTCATAGATGTTCCTCCTTTAAAGAATTTATTAGAGCGTCGCTAAGTGCCTGTGATGGGACTTTTGCCCATGTTTGCGTAGTATCAAATTCTGGGTAGTGGTAACGCCACTCATTGTATTTGTCTTTACTGATTTCCTCAGAAGATAGCTTGTCAGCCTGTTCTTTCCAGGCATACAGCATTTTCTGGAGTTCGTGAGCATCTTTGCCTTTGGAAGTATCGACTTTCAGACAGATTTCTCCGTCTGATTCACTGACAGTCAGACCGTACAAATCTTCAAGGGTAAATAAAGTGTGCATCAGTCCGATATAGCTGTCAATGTCAGGCACATCGAGGGCATGAGGGGAAACATCCAGAGCCTGTGCCAGTGCAGCAGTAAGTTCCGCCTTCGGTTTTCTTGTTCCTGTTTCGTATTGTGCTAAACGTACATCGGCACTTCGCTCAGGAAAGCCGACAATCGTACCAAGATATTTTTGTGTCATCCCACGCAGAATGCGGAAAAAAT
>UQNW01000047.1 GCA_900542495.1 uncultured Roseburia sp. | reverse complement strand
TTGTAGAAATTGCGGTGGTAAAGTTCACCATATTGCATCCGGCTTTTAAGCTGTTGTAGTGGTAAACTCATACTCTCAAAGTCCCGGAACTCAGGAAACTGCACTCTTTCCGGGACTTTCTTTACTATTTGGCTACCATTGCTTGTTTTATTTTATTTAGATGGTCACTAAGGTATCCGTCAAGACCATAAGACGTATTTTTGATGTTATCTGGAATATACACTTCTCCCAAATTGATTGTTATATAAGTTGCATGTGGCTCATTTGCAGTCATTCGCATAAGAGGTGCTTTTATTAGCTGATTTCTCCAGCCAATACCAAGTTCCAGAATTACTATTTTCTTATTATGAAAATCTTTGCAGAACTTTTCCCATTCCATTTGTACTTCCTGCTTTGGAGGCTGTGCGTTATATAAATCCATTGCAGCACCACAAACCGGACATTTGGGAAGAAATTCCGAAGAAACCAAGCCGTTTTTTTCAACTTCTGCCAGTTTCCGAATGATTGGAAGTGCAGGATATGTTTTATCGTGACATAGCCTGCTGCAACGCAACTCAATCCAGTTTCCCTCAAGCTCATATACCCTTTGTGGCTCAAAACCAGACATTTCAAAATGTCCCTCACCATTAGAAGTGAGGATGAAATATGGTTTATCTCCAACAATTGTTTTCAAATCCTCCATAACAGATGAAGTTGTATAATTTCCGCTGTAATGATTGACCAGTCTGCTAAAAAATCCCCATTTTTCCTCCTGTTTATTCCATCTGAAAAAGAAGCCATCTAAAATCTTTCGAAAACCATACTTTTCTTTATAATCCTTGAAAAGATTTTCAAATGCCTCGTCATCTGCAAACAGGTTTAGCCCTTCTGTGATGGATAAACCATTACTTGCACCAATCAATATTGCATCTGCATCCTTTATCTTTTGGGCTATTTCATAGTAATCATTCATTCTAAGCCTCCTTCCAGGACAGCTCTGACATCCCCAAGTACTTTTGCAATATCATCTACAATCACAATTCCCTTTTCTTCGATTTCTTTCGGAAGAAGATTGTATTTATCATTGACACTGACATAATAAGCATCTGGCAATGTACCAGTCAGATGCCAGAACGGTTCCTGAATAAACATTGGTGTCATACGCCCAACACCTAACTCAATAAAAAGAAGTCTTTTGTTCTTATTCTTTTCAAGATATTTCGACATTTTCTGGTATTCATGGTCATATTTTCTGCCCTGAAGGAAATTCCCATATCCCCTTACCCACGGAAAAGCTTCGGCACCGCAATGCGGACAATGGGGAATCAGTTCGTCCGGGACAAAAGTTCCGTCGGTCATTGCTTCATACATCTTTTTTACCGGTTCTACGGCGTCCCATGTATCATCACAGCATTGCCTTGAACACTGGAAAAATCTATGATCGCCCTGAATTTCACTTACCTTTTCTTCGGGATAAAGCTTCACAAACTGTGTATCCTGATTCGTTGTCAGAATATGAAAATCTTTTCCATTTAATATTGCATCCAGATCAATATAGGGTTTGCGAACAGGGGCTGTCTGTGTGGTATGTAAAAAAGTTGTCAGATATCCCCATCTTTCATTTGGAGTATCAAAGTCGTACTGCATGCCAGCAAAAGCACCTTTAAAATGGTATTTATCTGCAAATGGTTTAAAATATTTTCGATAGGATTCGTTGTCTTCGTAATAAAAATTGCCTCCTCCTGAGGCGGACAAACCGGAAGCACCGCCTACAATAATACATTCTGCATTCTGGATCTGTTTTGCAAAAATATGTATCTGCTCCTTATATGGAATCACCTTGTTTGAATTTTTATAAGGCGATTTTCCTGCCATATACATTCCGTAATATCTTGAATAATTCATCTGTGTCTGCATAACAAGATTTTCGTATATACTCATTGTTCATTCTCCATTTTAATGCTGTTATATTATAATTTACAGCTAAATAATACTTTCTTCTTGCCTGTTTGTCAATAGGCTGTTATAATACTTTTAACAGTCAGGAGGGGAATCATGAAATATTCAGTCAAATTAAGCCATGCAGTTCATATACTGGTTTTTATCTATTTATCAGAAGGCTTACCTCTTTCAAGTGACAAAATTGCAGAAAGCATCCATACGAATCCAGGATGTGTAAGACAGATTATGTCCGTACTCCGAAATGCGGAACTAATAAAAAGTACAACCGGACATCCGAAACCGGAACTCGCAAGAGAGCCGGAAACAATCTCGTTGCTTGATATATATAAAGCTGTGGAAGGTGATAAACCACTGCTCCATCTGGATACACATACAAACCCAGAATGTGGTATAGGCGTGAATATCCAGCTTGCACTCCAGTCTTTTTATGATAAAGTGCAGAAAGATGCGGAAAATTCTATGGCGGGTATCAGTCTTAGTGATATCATCAGGGGATATTATCAGCGGATTGAAAAATCAGAACAGACGGGGCGCTGATTATGGAAATCAAAAGGGATCATATACTAACAGGAAGTTTTTGTGCTCTTGGATGTGAAATATTATATGGACTGAGTTACATCTTCACAAAACAAGTAACAGCAGAGGTAAGTGCACTTTCTTTGCTTGGATGGCGTTTCCTGCTGGCATTTATAGTTATGAGTATATTAGCCGGGACTGGTTTTATAAAAATCAGGTTGAAAGGCAGAAGCGTAAAGCCTCTTTTATGGATTGCACTATTCAGTCCGAGGATTTACTTTATTGGAGAAACATTCGGCATTAGTCATACTACCGCATCAGAAAGCGGAGCTTTTCTTGCGTGTATTCCGGTTGCATCAGATATGCACAAAGGGTGTTCCTGAAAACATGAATCCATTTGCATCTTTGATCATTACTTATCTGGTCGGTGCAGCAGTAGCATTTATTATGTTTTTGATTCTGGGAGACAGCCGGGACATTCTGACAGAACTGAAGAAAGCAAACTGGACATCTTTTGTACTTGGCATTGTACTCGTGGGGCTTGAGGTCGGCTTTATATATGCATACAAAGCTGGCTGGAAAGTCAGTGCAGCCCAGATCGTTACTTCATCCATACTTGGGGTAATTCTCATCATTGTTGGATATGTTGGATACAAAGAAGCAATAACATGGAATAAAATAGTCGGCGTTATTGTATGCCTGGCAGGACTTGGATTGATTAATCTGAAATAAGTGCAAAGGTAAAAATAAGGACGATAACCTTAAACTGCGATAATGAGTTGATTTATATTCATTTCATTATCGCAGTTTTTTTAAAATTATAATTCAAGAGAATCTTCCGCATCCACCCACAACTGCATTGTACCATCAAGATACAATTGGTCCTATGTCAAGATTTAGTACAAGTTAAAATGAGAAATTTCTCCCCATTTT
>UQNW01000046.1 GCA_900542495.1 uncultured Roseburia sp. | reverse complement strand
AGTAATTTTATCTTACATCAGTTTGGAGGTTTACACAAACTTCGGGATACTCCCTATCATATTTGTCTGCACGTTTTTCCTTTGTATAAAACCTTCATTATTGACTTGTGAAATGCCGCTTATATCTGCCCTTCATATACTAAGAAATCACCATAAAATCTGCAATACTACGTCACCTAAACTCTGGTTGTAACATGAATATTTCCCAGTCCACATTCGAGGGCAATGTTTCCCCTTGCATTCGCATGCTGGATTGTTTTTTCAGATGCAAATGTTCCCATGGAATTATCATTGATTTTTATTTTTCCAAGTGCACAGGATATACTATAATTGTAGTCACTTTCTTCTGCGTCCAGTTCTGCCTCTACCTGTCCGACACCACACTGCACTTTCATATCGTGTTCTAAAACACCTTCATAATGACATTTTCCAACGCCGCATTCGATCGCCAGATTTCTTACATGCATGTTTTTCAGTTTTGCTTTTCCAGCTCCAACTTCCAATCCCAGTCTTTCCATGACCGTGATATTCTCTGCTTTCAGTTTTCCAGCCCCAATGGAAACAGACATGTTTTCCAAATGATGGTTTTCCGGGATTTGAACGATGATCTCATCGGTTTCCTCCCTCGAAATTTTTCCATTTTTCTTATAGCTCATCTCTAATTGATTTTCCTGTTTTGTAACATGAAAATGTGCCATTTCACCTTTTGCCAAAATCACTTTCAACTCATCCTGATTTTCTGCTCTCTGCAAAAATAAGTTTGCTGCACCAATCTCAAGATTGATATCTTTGATTTCTTCTACCAAAAATATTTTTTCATCCATGTCTTCTACCTGCCTTAATCCCTGTTTATATTTTTACCATTTATCATCAGAGCTCATGCTCCGATTGGATCACAAATTTTCTCTCTTTCCTTTTTTAGATATAGTATATGTTAATCTCGCCAAAGCTTGTTTCGCCTTTTAATTTCAAAGTGTTATTACTGCTTCCCTCGCATACACCATGTGTTTTGACGCTTCCGAATGCCTGACCAAGGTTGTTCTCTGTTTTCCATTCCTTCGGAATGTAAAGATTGGTTTCGCCAAAGCTATTGTCCACTTTGATTTTGGCACTTCCAGACTGGATAATGGCATTGTCCAAATATACAGTAAGCGAGCCAAAGCTGTTATCCACGTCCGCCATACAGAAGTTATCGGAATTCACGTATTTGATGGCGGTTCCAAAATTGTTATCGATTTTTATATTTTCACCAATGCACTTTCCATCCTCGTTGTCGCTGTCACTGTCAAACTCAAAAGAAATGGAAGGGCTGTGTCCGCTCTTTTTTTTGAAGATCAAAGAAAGTCCAATGCTTCCGAGTAACGCTGCGCCCAAAACAGTCCACGGTGTGAGGGCTGTGATTCCAAGCCAGTCATCATATATGATACATATAAATGCGATGGAAAACAGGATTTCCCAGAAATTCACGTTGCGGATACCATTTAAAAAGAGCCAGATAAAAAATACCGTCAATAAAACACTGAACACACTGATCTCCGGCATGATCCAGAGTTTGCTGACTACCACATAAACTGCTGCAAGGATGAAAAATAACCCCCATAAAATTTTTCCACTGTTTTTTCTCAATTTCATTGATGTAACCTCTTTTCTTCTAATTTATTGATTAATGGTTTGTAATAGTATCTTGAGACATACACCTGCTTGTGTGTGTCTGCAAATGCCACCACACTTGATGCCGTCAGGTTCCGGCTGATCGAATAAATGTGGCTGGTATTCACGATTGCAGATTTCGATATCCGCATAAAACTTCCCGGAAGAAGTTCCTCAAGCTCGTAAAGTTTGTATTTTGTCTGGTAAATATTGTCTCTCGTATGTGCATTGATTCCATCACTGTCTGTCTCAAAGAACAGGATTTCATCCAAGGTCAGGTAGTACTCTGTATTTCCTCTGTAAAAGACGAATTTCTGCGAGGTATTGATCACTTCGCTCACCGCCTTCTGCACATCCGAAATCTGTTCCGTCAGTCCCCTGCACCGGATCAGCACTTCGTCCTCCTGAAGCCCCTCATCGATTTCAATTTTGATTTTCATATCTTTTTCGCGCTCTCTTTTTCTCCTCTGTCATTTTGCAATTGCTGATTTTTGTCTCGTCTTAAGATTTTTATATGCCTAAACTGTTAATGTATTTTATGCGAGCTCTCTTTGATTTCTTAACTGAGTTTAGTATATTCGATGCTCCAGATCCTGTAAATAGATTTGAGGTAAGAGGTAATTTTTCGGTGATAAGACGTAAAAAAGGGGCTCTACGATTCGTCGATTGCTATTTTTCTGAGGTTTTTATAAGATATAAGTAGCTGGTTTTACATATCGTATCATTTGCCTGAAGGCAAAAGTGAGCATTTTTTCACAATATAGTACATCAGGAAACATCGAAAGGAGAACTTCTATGGATAATCAGAAATTAGGAATTTTTATCACTGAATTAAGAAAAGAAAAGGGCTTGACACAGGCACAGTTAGCGCAGAAATTGAACGTGACCGACAAAGCTGTCTCAAAGTGGGAACGTGGTGTTGGCTTTCCTGATATCAAACTTCTTGAACCATTAGCAGATGTTCTTGATATCAGCCTGCTTGAACTGATGAAATCAGAGCGTCTGCCAAAAACAACCGTTTCCGCTCCAGATACCACAGATGCATTTCAAAACGTGATTGATCTTGCATCTTACGAAAGAAAAATAGAACGGCAACGCATCGCCCTTGTGACACTCTTTATCGTCCTGTTGATTGCACTGATATTTCTGGTTGACATAATGCAATCCTTCGGTTTTCTATTTGTATGCCTTCCTATTATTTTATTTTTTCTTGGCATATGGTTTTTACGGTTAAGTCATAAGAAGTCCACACACAAACATGCTTTTTTGCTTGCAGGATTGCTCGCGTTTGCATATCCGCTCTGCCTTATTCTGCTTTTCTGTTTTGCCTTTGCGCTTGGCGGTCCGGTTCCAGACTGACAGCGTTTTATCTTCAACAATAAAATGCACGCTCCTCGAACATTCTATTGTCGTGAATCAAAAAAGGAAGATACTGCACCTATTGGGGTATCTTCCTTTTTCTATCATTTGCAAAGAGATTCGTTCTTCCTACTTGCACTCATTTTATATATTTTTCAGAGCCTCAACACCATCTGCTAAATACGGATTGTCAATCTCAAAGAATTTTCCTTCATCCGCTTTCTCTGCGTAAGCCGGATCGACCGGCAGTTTTCCAAATACCGGGATTCCTAGCTCTTTTGCTGCTTCATCGACATGGCTCTGTCCGAAAACATTGATCTTTTTACCACAGTCCGGACATTCCAGATAACTGAAGTTCTCCACAACGCCAAGTACCGGGATATGCATCATATTCGCCATATTGTAAGCCTTCTTCACGATCATCTGTACCAATTCCTGTGGTGATGTCACAACGACGATTCCATCTACAGGAAGTGACTGGAATACCGTAAGCGGAACATCACCGGTTCCCGGCGGCATATCTACAAATAAATAATCAATATCGCCCCATACTGTCTCATTCCAGAACTGTTTTACAACACCGGCGATCACCGGTCCTCTCCAGATCACCGGATCTTCTTCGTTGTCTAACAATAGATTGACGGACATGATCTTGATCCCATTCTCTGCAGCCATTGGAACCATGCCATCCTCTGTACCGTAAACCTGTCCATGTACTCCGAACATTTTCGGAATGGACGGCCCTGTAATATCAGCATCCATAATTCCCACTTTATATCCAGCCTTGTTCATGGCACATGCAAGGGAAGATGTCACAAATGATTTTCCAACTCCACCTTTACCACTGACAACACCAATCACTTTTTTTACATTAGAAGCTTTGTTCATTGGCTCTTTGGCAATTCCGCTTCCGCCCTTTGCTTTGCTTGGACATCCCTCGCAGCTTTCCCTGCTACAGGTAGATGCACTGCTGCAACTGCTGTTTTCTGGCATTTTTACGCCCTCCTTCATCTCTGTGAGGCACGACTACTATCTTATTTTATAAAATTGCCTCACATTTTGTCTGATTTCTATTATAACCTATAAATCTAATTTTTCCAATAATACTCAGAAAATACATAGTTCTTTTTGAAGTACAAAAACGACGGTTCAGACAATATAAAACGGCGGTTCAATCGCGAACCGCCGCTCATAGATAATGTTACCGTTTTTAGTTATAACGTAATGCTTTCTTTAATGCCATAGAAATTGCAGTTCCAACAACGAAACATACAATTGCTTCTACCACGCCATTCACACCAACAAATGCAAAAATAAATGGCAGTACTTTTCCCATACCAAATGATTCTCTCATGGTAGCTGCAAATAATGTTACAAGTGTTCCCATGAAAAATGTTGTGTTCAGTACCGGACAGCAAAGGCTGGCAATTGTTACAGATGCTGTTGCCGGGAGTTTTGTTTTACGCAATCCATGATAAATAAGTCCTGTAAGCCATCCCATAAGAATACGTGTTGGGACACATACAAGGAATGTAAAGAATGGATTAATTCCTAACAACAATGCGCCAAACTGGCTCATTCCGAAGCACTGGATAAAACTTGTTATTCCGAATACCCCTCCTAAAATTGCACCTGCTACCGGTCCTAATGTTACTGCTCCTACCGCAACTGGTACAACGATCAGGGTAATTTCTAATCCTGCTGTTTTGATGTAACCGATTGGGGTAAAAGCCATGAGTAAAATGATGGCAACTAATAATGCCATTTCCACAAGATATTTTGTGGAAAACGTCTTTTTGTTCATAGTCTCTTCCTCTTTTCTATGATGATGTATTTTTTGTCATGTCCGTAACCGCCATATAAGGTAGATTCTGACATGCAGTTATAGAATAACATTTTGTGAATAATTTATCAATGTCTTTTTATAATTTATTCCGGTTTAATCATCCACTTCTTTGTAATCTACATCAAGTGCATCAGCTTCCTGCTTCATAGCCTTTGCTGCCTTGGCAGTTCTTGAAACAATCCAAAGATCTGAAATTCCATCATAAATCAATGCAACACCAATAAATTTCATTGCAAGGCTGACAACCCCAAATGCATTTACGATGCAGATAATTCCAAGTGCAAGACTGATGATACCAAGAACCAACGGACTCCACCACTTCTCATAACCATTTGCCTTTGTTTCAAAAGCCATTTTGATATCGCTGATTCCGTGTACTGCGAGCATGACTCCAATCACGATTGGAATAATCATTGCAATATATTCTGGTCTTGCAAACAGCCATATACCTACCAAAACCAGAATCAGCCCCAACATTCCGTTAAAGGAAGTCAGTCTGTGGCTGGCAAAATATCCGATCAGATTGACAACGCCCATAACTACCAGCCCAAATGCAAGCAGCATACAGATTGCACTGATCGTCTCATCTGACCAGACAATTAAAACCACTCCAAGTACCACGCACAATACCGCAGATAAAATGACATCCGCTTTTATTCTTTTTAATGTCTCTTTCATTTTAATTCCCCTTCTTTTCAAAATATTCTTATGATTATTAGTTTGTTTTTCTATCGAATATCATACCATTCTTTTCGTTTCGGGTAAATATACAGCTTATAAAAGAAGTATAAAAAATACTGTTCATACAGTAACATATAAAAATTGTTAATTTCTTGACATATACAAATGTCTTGGTTAGACTACAGAAGAAAGAAATTATATTCTTATTCGTTAATATATGGAAAGGAAGTAATACCTATGGGAAAAGAAGTAAAGACGAATGCTATGCGTATTCTTGACAAAAATAAAATACCTTACGAAATCATCAATTATGAATGCGATGAATTTATTGACGGACTTCACACCGCAGAAGCTACCGGTGCTTCGGCAGAGCAATCTTTCAAAACACTTGTCATGCAGGGGAAAAGCAAACAATATTATGTTTTTGTTTTGCCGATTGCAGAGGAAGTTGATTTAAAAGTAGCAGCAAAAACGGTCGGAGAAAAATCTGTAGAAATGATCCATGTAAAGGATATTACAGCCATTACCGGATATGTACGTGGCGGATGTACACCTCTTGGCATGAAAAAACAATTTCCAACGATTCTGCACGAAAGTGCTAAAAACTTTGACAAAATTTATATCAGCGGTGGACGCATCGGAACCTCTATCACCGTTAATCCGGATGCCCTGCTTTCTGTGGTTCGTGGGCAATATGCCGATATTATTATGCATTAAACCAGAGATTAGCTGGGGAATGTGGGCAGATAGTTGTGTCTTGCTCACAAGTCAATATTATTGGCTATTATAAAGAAAAATCGTACAGACGAAATATGATGTTCCTGTTCGCAAAGCTCA
>UQNW01000045.1 GCA_900542495.1 uncultured Roseburia sp. | reverse complement strand
TCAATTTCTTCCTTTATCAGACTTCCTACACTTGAAAAGTGCGAACATAAAAATAGTTTCATCAATATTCTCCTTTATAAATTCCGATTTTCTCAATTCTCCAAACTTGAATCTGTCTGCGCTCTCCTTATACGCTCTCAATAGTCAAATCCATTTGCATTTTTTTTGCTTTTTCCAAGGCGTTGAAAAATATCGTAATGAAGTCTTCTCCATCGCTTGTCACAAAGTAATTAGATAGGTTGGTAATATCATTGCTGATATTTTTGCCCCAAGGCGGTTGATTAGACAAAGCGTCAATATCCCAAACCACCTTATCCGGACTAAACGCTTGGAGCTCTAACTGAATCTTTTTCAGTTCCTCTATGGCTGTTTCGACGTTATCTTTATCCAATGTTCCTTGATATAGCTCATTCATAATCGTTGGGAATCTGCTACCCCATTTCCCGTTTTCTAAATTATAAGAAACTGTTGAGAAAAAGAGTGTAGAAAATCTCCATGCCCTATTTGATAGTAAAAGAACGCAACTTTGAATCCGACAGCCATGTGTCTAATTTCCCCCTATAAATTCCGATATATCAACTTCATTAATATCATCATTTTACCATAATTACACTTACAATTCTATTAAAATCGATTTACAGAAGTTATAATTAAATTACTTTGAGAATGTAGATTGATTTTTGCCATTCCCTCATAGGCGTCCATCTTATAACCAAGAGTTCCATAACGTAAATTGGCAGATTCTGTGGTGCGGTTCATAGCGTAAATTGGGCATGCATAAGCGTCCTCTCACAAGTCATTCGTAACGTAAATGAAAGAAAAACGGTATAAACAAATATTATTTTCTTCGTGAGCTATGGAGATAAGACTCTTTAGAGGCTTATCGGAATGTTCAGCGAACAGAAACATAATATTTCGTTTATACCGTTTTTCTTTTCATAAACCCATAAAATCACGACTTGTGAGAGGACGCTTATACATGCCCCTTCAGCCCCTGAGGAAGCACCACAAAATCTGCGACACTACGTCCGTTAAACTCTGGAGGAGTGCCTATGAGATAACGGCAAAATGCAGTCGTTCACGATGACTTGGCGGTCACAGGATATATTCCATCTGCCGTTCCTTTGTCTTCATACCCATTTTTTCGTAGAAGTGTTCTGCCGAAGTGTTTCCTGCCCAGACGTTCAGTGTTACCTCATAGCAGCCTTGCTCTTTTGCCTGCTGCTTCACATATTCAAACAGGCTTTCGCCGATGTGCTGCCCCCGTGCCTGCTGATCAACGCACAAATCGTCGATGAATAGCGACTTAAAGGGAATCATGTTCGTGGAAAATGGCTGCTCCTTCATCTGACAGAAGGCGTAGCCCATACACACATCATCCTCGTTCACAGCAACGTAGATAGGTTTATCCTCCTGCTTCAAAAGCTCTGCAAGTTCGCAGACAGTGTATTTGGTGGTGCCGGGAATAAAAATATCCGGACGGATCTTAGCGTGGATCTGCAATACCTGCTCCAACAGTGCAAGAAGTCTGGGAATATCTTTTTCCTCTGCCTTACGGATTTTCATTACAACTTCACTCCTTTACAATTCTGATTCGCAAAATTCATTGATATTGTAATTCTATCATAGTCATACTTTTTATTCTATTAAAATACATTGAAAGAAGTTTTGTTTTGTAAGAACCTTCTTACAATATTTATGTGCACCACAATGCGGACATTCTGTATTCTAATTAGAATGAAGTGGAATTGCAGATGCGATTATGTTAGAATCTTAGTGTTAATGAATTTAGCAATATGATATAATGTGCGTAAGCAATGAGCAGTGCCAATCGAGAATATACAGACCGGACATGCTTGCATGGTGAGGTCTGTATATATCGAGAGTGATAGGGCGAATGCCCGTCAGCCAGAAAAATCTTTGATTTTTCTGGCATGCACTGCGGACTAAGCTTCATGATATAATGTTCATGTATTCAAACAAAGTAGGAGAGAGGTAAATACACCATGAATTTGAAAAAAGTTCATCACATTGCCATTATTGGGAGCAACTATGAGCAATCAAAGCACTTTTATGTGGATCTGTTAGGATTTTCTATTATTCGGGAAAATTACAGACCAGAACGTGATGATTACAAAATTGATCTTCAACTCGATGGGATAGAATTAGAACTTTTTATCATTAAAAATTGTCCAAAGCGCCCCAGTTATCCAGAGGCTTACGGTCTCCGGCATCTTGCCTTTGCTGTAGACTCGGTCGAGAATACCGTAAGAGAATTGAATAAAAGGGGCATTATAACTGAGCCGATCAGATTCGATATTTACACAGGCAAAAAAATGACATTCTTTTATGACCCTGACAATCTACCATTGGAAATTCACGAATAAAGCAGTACTTTTCTTTTTCACAGAGCTGTTTGTATATGGTTTCTGCGTCTATGTTATAATACTTCTGTTATGTGAATTTATAATCTGATTCGCAAAGGAGAAACGTATGGACGTATCATATAACAAATTTTTCAAGATGCTGATTGACCGTAAAATGAAGAAAAAAGACATTTGCGAGCAGGCTGGTATAGCTACCAGTACCATGGCAAAAATGGCGAAGGACGAGAATGAACAATAATTTATACCATGAAAAGTATGACGGGAGCAATGAAGCAGAGGTGTTCCGTCATGAGGTGATCATGGACTTGTTTTTTGATAAAAAACAATCAGAGCCTTGCATCCGGATCTGTCGAAAATCCACTTGCGGATTAGCCTGCATGTGGGTAAAATGTAATTATTCAGAGAAGGCTCACACACATTGTGCAGACCGTAAAAATCAACAGTAAGATACAAAAGAAGCAGGGATCAATATGGAAAAAGATATCAACACGGAAGTTTCAAATACACAGTTACCGGCAACGGAAGAAAAAGCGAATCTCAAAGAGAGTCTGCGCATTCAGAAATCCCAGTGGATCAAGGAGCAGATCAAAAGACAGCGGGAAGCGGAAGATGCTATTTTAGAGCAGATGATAGAAGAACAGAAAGTGATCGATGGCTTAAACAGTGACATCAATGAAAACCTGGATCGAACCAGAGAAAGCCGGAAGTTCAATCAGGAGTTTCAGGAAAAGATCAATTCGCAGATTTATGAGATGAATGGAATCACAGAGGACAAACTGAAGGGAATGCGGGAGTATAAAAACGCATATTATCAGGGATGCGCATTCTCTTTATTTTTACTGTCGGTTGTCATGATCGCAATCTGCGGAGTGCTTCATGGTTTCGAGTCACAGATATGTCTGTTCATGATTGCATGCACAGGCGTAGAAGGCGCATTACTGGCGCAGGATAAGTGGAGAAACAAACTGGTAAATGCATTATGTAAACTACTTTATCTTCTTGTTTTTCCGGTAATGATGGTTATTTTTGTCTGCTATGAATTGAAATATCCGGAATATGAGCTTTTTTTGCCATATTTTGCAATGGGAATCGTAGTTGTCCTGATTATTGGAACAGCAGCATTTTTCCTTTATGATCCGTATAAGCAGGATAAAAAGCGCGTGAGAAGTGCAAAAGATTATATTGCGGATGTGGAAAAGATTGCAAAGAAGCAGGTGAAGAAAAATCAGAAGCTTCGTGCAAAAGAGGAAAAGAAGAACCAGAAGCTTTTACAGAAAGAAGAAGCACAGAATCAGAAAGCGGCAGAGAAGGAAGAAAAAGAAAACCAGCGAGCTCTTGAAAAAGAAGAAGCAGAAAAAGTAAAACAGGAAAAAATACAGGACAAAAAGGCTGCAAAGGAAGCCAGAAAGTCAGAACGCAGGGAAAAGAGACAGGCATGGTTCGACGGACTGAAAGAAAAATGGAACATGTGGCTGCAAAAAGTAAAAGAAAAGTGGCAGGCGTTCCTTGCAAAATTTAAAAAGGATGAATAACAGACTGCCTTGTTGGGACAGTATTTGATAAGAGCAGAAGAATTGAGGATACAGATATGACAAAAAAGCAGTTGGCACTTGAGATTATCAGACGTTTAAAGGAAGCGTACCCGGATGCAGGGTGTACCTTGGAGTATGATCAGGCGTGGAAACTTTTGGTGAGTGTCCGTCTGGCGGCGCAGTGCACGGATGCAAGGGTAAATGTGGTCGTGGAAAAGTTATATGAGAAGTTCCCGGATGTGGATGCGCTTGCAGCAGCCGATGTCAGTGAAATTGAGGAAATCGTGCGTCCATGTGGTCTTGGAAAAAGCAAGGCAAAAGACATCAGTGCATGTATGAAGATGTTAAAAGAGCAGTATAGTGGAAAAGTGCCGGATGATTTTGATGCATTGTTGAAACTTCCGGGTGTAGGACGAAAAAGCGCGAATCTCATCATGGGAGATGTGTTTGGAAAACCGGCAATTGTCACAGACACACACTGTATCCGTCTGGTGAACCGCATGGGACTGGTCAAGGATATCAAAGAGCCAAAAAAAGTTGAAATGGAACTTTGGAAGATCATTCCACCGGAAGAAGGAAGTGATTTCTGTCATAGATTAGTGGAGCATGGAAGAGATGTCTGCACAGCACGGACAACACCGCATTGTGAGCGCTGTGTGTTAAATGACATCTGTGCAACAGGAAAAAAAGTGATCAAAGAGAAGTAAAAATGGTAGTACAAAATGATTTTTCAAAGGGAAGTATTTTATCCCATATGGTAAAAATTGCCCTTCCAATGACATTGGCACAGTTTGTCAATATCTTATATAATATCATTGACCGTGTATTCATCGGTCGGATTCCGGATCATGCGACAGAGGCTTTGACAGGTTTAGGAGTGGCATTCCCAATCTGTACACTGGCTATCGCATTTGCCAATTTAGTTGGAATGGGTGGTGCCCCTCTTTTTTCTATTGAGAGAGGAAAAGGAAACGGGGAGGAAGCAAAACATATTCTTGGCACTTCTTTTCATCTGCTTGTGATAATAGGTGTGTTATTCAGTGTTGTGATGTTTCTTATTAAAAAGCCGATGTTATACCTTCTTGGAGCAAGTGAAAATATTTATTCCTATGCAGATTCCTACCTTACGATTTATCTGACCGGGACACTTTTTGTGATGTTAAGTCTTGGCATGAATGCATTTATCAATGCGCAGGGATTTGCCAATATCGGAATGATGACAGTATCCATTGGGGCAGTCTGTAATCTGATTATGGATCCAATTTTTATTTTTAAAATGGAAATGGGCGTGCAGGGCGCAGCTCTGGCAACGGTGATTTCACAGTTTGTGGCTGCATGCTGGACACTTTTCTTTTTGACTGGAAAAAAGGCGACTATCCGGCTGGACAAAAAATATCTGCAATTAAAAGCAGACCGTGTGAAAAAAATTCTTGTTCTGGGACTGTCCGGCTTTACTATGTCCGTGACGAACAGCCTTGTGCAGATGGTATGTAATATAAATCTGGCGATGTATGGTGGGGACATGTATATCGCAGCCATGACGATCATTAATTCGGTGCGCGAGGTAATCCATATGCCAGTTTCCGGTGTCGGTAACGGCGCACAGCCTGTCATGAGTTTTAACTATGGTGCAAAAGAATATGGCAGAGTAAAACAGACAATCCGTTATACAGCCTTGATTCTTCTGGTTTACACACTGTTTGCATGGGGAATGACAATGCTATTTCCGGATCAGTTTGTTATGATTTTCAACAAAGATGCACAATTGCTCCCGCTTACCGTAAAATCCATGCATATTTATTTCTTCGGATTTTTCTTCATGGCGTTCCAGTTTACAGGGCAGACCACGTTTCAGGCATTGGGAAAGTCGAAACAGGCAATCTTTTTCTCGATGCTGCGGAAAGTGATCATTGTCGTACCACTTACCTTTTTGCTGCCAATGATCCCGGAAATTGGAGTGATGGGTGTGTTTCTTGCGGAGCCAATCTCAAACCTCATCGGAGGATTGGCGTGCTTTATTACCATGTATGTTACGGTTTACCGGAAACTGGAGGCTTGATGATAGTTACAGGCAAGTAGAAGCAGGACAATGGATGCGGAGTATGAGAGATGGAATGAAGTGGGAAGGTTAGCAAAAGAAAGGATGATTTATGAACATAGAATATGATCAACTATGTATTAGAAATGCAGAGAAAAAGGACTGTGAGCAATTAGCAAAATGGTGGAATGACGGAAAAGTAATGGCACATGCAGGATTTCCGAATGGACTTGGGACAACTGCAACCGAAATAGAAAAACAAATTGTGAATGATAGTGATGAAACCAGAAGGCGATTAATGATAGTATATAAAAATACGTTAATCGGAGAAATGAGTTTTTACGTGTATGAAAATGCAAAATATGAGATTGGAATAAAGATATGTGAGTTTGATTATCAAGAAAAAGGATTTGGAAAAATTGTGCTAAGTATGTTAATTGAAGAACTATTCCATATGGGTGCACAACTTATCTTTTTGGATACAAATCTGTGATATTGTCAATATTGGTTGACACATTTATCTCAAAGATATCATTTCCTATGCAGCCAGGCCCAGAGATTGGTAGTATCTCTGACGCTTAATCATAGGAGGAAGCCCACCGTTGGCAGAGCAGATCCTCCTGTTGTTCCAGTAACTGATGAAATATCTCCAAATAAGAACTCTCAGCTCATCCGTGGTCAGGCTTTCCGTATTGTAGCGGTCATAGAGAAGCTCGCTTTTCATTCTGGCCCACATGCTTTCACATCGAGCATTATCGTGGCACCTGCCACCATCACTGTTCATGCTTTGTATAATGCCATATTTAGAAAGCGCCTGACGGTAGGTTTCACTGGTATATTGTCTTCCTCTGTCGGAGTGCACAATGGCACCTCGCAGATCAGGATGCGCCAGATAGGCATTATCCAGTGTATGCTCACACAGAGTTGCCTTCATGTTTGTTTCCATTGCCAGTCCCAGAACGCTGGAATCAAAGCAGTCGAAGATGGCTGAAACATACAGTTTTCCATCTTTTGCCTTGATTTCTGTGATATCAGTTACGCATTTTTCAAGTGGCTTATCAGCCTTGAACTCTCTCTTCAGAAGATCATCTGACTTACGTGCTTCCCGATCAGCCTTGGTAATGCCATTTGGCTTGCGCTTTGGCCGATGGACAAGTCCTATTTCATCCATAACCCTGTAAACGGTTCGTTCACTGGGGATCTTGATTCCCGTCGGATTCTTAAGGAGCAGTGCTTGGTACATGCGAATACGTCCATAGGTATCATTGCATTCATCCTCAGCATGGATCACTCTCATGGCATCAGCAAGATCCTGATATTTCCAAGGGCGATCTTTAATAGCAAGATATTTGTAGAAACCCTGGCGGCTGACGCCAAGCATCCGGCAATAGAATGAGAGTTTTCCCTTAATCACGCCGTCTTTCGTTTTTATGGCAATGAACATCATTCTTTGGTTCTTGCTGACTTCCGACGGCTGGCTGCGAAAAAAGCGCTTGCTTCCTCGAGAAATTCATTTTCCTCTTTCAGACGCCGGATTTCTTTGTCCTGATCTTTAACGCGTTTGCGGAGCATGGCAAGCTCCTCAGCAAGACTCATCGCGCTTTCCGGAGTATGTGCACCGTCGCCAATATCCAATGTGCCTGCTCTAACTGCTTTCAGCCATGTGTGGATGGTTCCTTCTGGGATACCTAATTCTTTGGCTGCCTTAGCACCGCCGATTTCTTTGGCAAGTTTGACAGCCTGGATCTTATATTCCTGGTCGTATTTACGTTGGGTTCGTGACATTGAGAGTTCCTCCTTATTCTCTTTTATTATACATGAATTCCTTGAGAATAAGGTGTCAACTTTATTTATACAACATCACTGAATAATACCAGGGCACAGCATGTATATGAAAAATTGGGCTTTAAAAAAATTGCAATTCATTATGATTCATGGAAAAACCAGATGGGAGAGTTGCAGTCAACGGTTGATTATGAACTGACCAAAGGTGATTTTTGTAATTTTAAGAACAGATAACTTCCGATACGTAAATCGCAGATTTTGTGGCTACATTCGTAACGTAAAGCAGGGCAGATATAAGAGTCCATGCACAAGTCAGTTACTGCGTAAATAAAAAGAAAAACGGGAGTATCCCAAAGTTTGTGTAAACCTCCAAACTGATGTAAGATAAAATTACT
>UQNW01000044.1 GCA_900542495.1 uncultured Roseburia sp. | reverse complement strand
GCAACTCTGATATATTATCATAATCATCTGTGCTTGTCAACAACTTTTTTATTTTATTTCGTTCATCTACTGATGAGCGAGCGGAGAAGGAGGGATTTGAACCCTCGCGCCGCTATTAACGACCTGCACCCTTTCCAGGGGTGTCCCTTCGACCAGCTTGGGTACTTCTCCGAATATATTACACGCTATTAAATTCGCTCTTTAAAAATTTCAAACTCAATTGTATTTTTAATGAGCGGAGAGGATGGGATTCGAACCCATGTGCCCTTGCGGACAAACGGTTTTCAAGACCGCCTCGTTATGACCACTTCGATACCTCTCCGTGTTTCGCACCTCAATCAGCGCGAGATTTATTCTATCATCAGAACATCTCTGTGTCAACCATTTTTTTTACATTTTTTGATATTTTTTATATTTTCTCTATGAGCAAGCTATTTTTCCGGGTTTCGCAAATATATATCAGCAATCAGAAGATCCTCCGGCGTCGTAATCTTGATATTGCGATAGCTTCCCTCGATCAATTTTGATTTTTTCCCTTTTACACGTTCTAATACCATAGCATCATCTGTGATCGTGGCATCCTCACTTTTTAACATTTCCTCATAAGCTTCATATATGAGCTGATACGAAAAAGTCTGTGGTGTCTGTATCATCCATACGTTTTTCCGGTCCGGCGTCTGCTTTGCATAGCCGTCTTCATCCGCAATCTTGATCGTGTCTTTCACTGGCATTCCAACCACACATGCCTGATAAGTCTGTACTTCATCCATACAGCGTCTGATAATATCCTGACTGATAAAAGGTCTTGCGCCATCGTGGATCAATACATAATCTGCATCTTTTGCCTGCTTTAGTCCTTCAAATACAGAATGATAGCGCTCTTTTCCACCTGCCACAATCGTTTTGACTTTTGAGATCCCATATTTTTCCACAATCTCTTTTCGGCAAAATTCTTCCTCGCCTTTTCCAACAACAAGAACTATTTCATCAACTGCACTATCCTCAAATTCCTTCAAAGAATAATACAGGACTGGTCTGTCCTGTATGTTAAGATATTGCTTATGCACTTTGGAATTCATTCGTTTTCCGGAACCTGCCGAAAGTACGATCGCCACATATTTTTTTTTCATTTTTTCCACCATTTTTCCTTATGCACCGGTTCAAATTGAATCACCTGCTAACGCCGAACTCTTTTGTTCTGCAGGCTGCCATTGCGCATTAACGTTCTCCCAGTTTTAAGTTTGGGATAGCATTCAGATCTAAGCCATCTCTTTTTCCCGCAAGGAAATCATAATAGGCTGCCACTCCGATCATTGCTGCATTATCTGTGCAGAAAATTGGTGACGGATGATAAAACTGTACACCTTTTTTCTCACAGGCTTCCCGCATAGCTTCCCGCAGCGTTCCATTTGATGCAACACCACCTGCGATTGCAAATTTATCCATTTTAAACTCGTCGATCGCTTTCATGGCATTTCCTACAAGCACATCTGTAACCGCTTTCTGGAAAGAAGCTGCAACATCAGCCTGAACAACTTCGATTCCTTTCATGTTACATCCGTTGATATAGTTTAACACCGCTGATTTCAAGCCGCTGAAGCTGAAATCATATGGTCCGTCCTCGATTTTTGCACGCGGAAATTCCATCGCATGCGGATTTCCCTCATGAGACACTTTTTCGATCTTCGGTCCACCCGGATAGCCAAGTCCGATTGCACGCGCAACTTTGTCAAAAGCCTCTCCTGCCGCATCGTCCCTTGTTCTTCCGAGGATTTCGTATTTTCCGTAATCAAGTACTTTTACCAGATGTGTATGACCGCCGGATACAACCAGACATAAAAATGGCGGTTCCAATTCTTTGTTTTCAATATAGTTTGCACTGATATGTCCCTCGATATGGTGCACACCTACTAACGGAATGTTTTTTGCATAACTGATTGCTTTCGCCTCAGCCACTCCGACAAGCAGTGCTCCCACTAATCCCGGTCCATAAGTGACACCGATCGCATCTATATCATCTAATGTCATAGACGCATCCGACAATGCCTGTTCAATTACCTGATTAATTTTCTCAATATGTTTACGTGAAGCGATTTCCGGCACTACGCCGCCATATAAAGTATGCAGCGCGATCTGTGAGGAGATCACATTGCTTCTGACATCACGGCCGTTAACCACGACTGCTGCTGCAGTCTCATCGCATGAGCTTTCGATCGCAAGTATTTTTATATCTTTATTCATCATCTGAAGAATCACCATTTACCTGATAGAATACCAGAATTTTCCAGTTTCCATCTGCATCCTTTCTCAAAACATACATTTGATAAGTACGGCTGTATGCACTTCCTTCTTTTATAAAGTAAGAAGCCTTCACATAGGCGCAGTCGTCCCCATCTACTTCCTTGTATTCCACGTCATTGCTGCTGTCAACAGCAGAGGACGCAATTGTCTTGTTTTTGTCATGATACTCTGAAATATCTTCTTTCAGGCTCTTAAAGTAATCATCTCTCGGATTGTTTTCCAGCAATTCATCATCAAAAAGCTTTCTCGCCTGGTCTCCGAGGTCATAGAGTTCATCATCCGTATACGAATCATTATAAAAACAGGTGATAATGCGGTTGTAGAGTTTTACTACTTCACGAGGAGTTGCCGGATAATTTTTATCCAGATTTTTTGTTGTAAGTTCCTGCACCTCTGTCAAAGTAATGTTTTCTTCCTCTTTCGAATTGTTTCGGTTGATCAGATAATAATACCCGCCCAATATCACACACACGCATACCACGATAATAATCACGAATTTTGTATTCTTCATAACATCGCCCTGCCTTTCTTTTTCTTAAAACTAGACATAACTATTTGCTACCGTTGCCGCTTATTCATTTTCATCAAAAAGCAGTTCAACGCTTTTTCCATCCTTCCCAAGAGAAGCCTCCGGGAAAATCTTCTTCACCTCAGGCATGTAATCTTCCGCATGAACCAGAGAAGGTGAAAAATGTGTCAGCCACATTTCCTGCACGTTTGCTCTTTTTGCCATATCTGCCGCTTCGTAAAAAGTCATATGCTTGTACTGTTTTGCTTTTGCAATCTTCTCTTTTTCTGCATACATTCCCTCACAGATAAAAAGATCGGAGTTTACTGCGCATTTCACAATGGACTCTGTCGGTCTTGAATCTGTGCAATATGTCACCTTGATTCCCTTTCGCGGAGCACCAAGCACCATATCCGGCGTATATGTCACACCCTCTTCCGTTGTAACGGTCTGACCCTTTTGCAGTGGATTCCATAATTTCTGCGGGATGCCATTTTCTCTGGCACGTTCCACATCAAAGCGTCCTGCACGCCGGATCTCCACGGTATAGCCATAGCAGCTGATATTATGATTCACCTTAAATGCATGGATGTGATATCCATTTATCTCAATATCTGTTTCTGGTTCTGTCAATTCGATGTATCTGATCTCAAAAGGAAGTTCCGGCGCGATCATGCGCAATGCACCCACTACTTTTTCAAGTCCTTTTGGTCCGATCATGGTAAGTGGCTCCGTCCGTTCCGCATTTCCCATCGTAAGAAGCAGTCCCGGCAGTCCGCTGATATGATCTGCATGATAATGGGTAAAACAAATTACATCAATTGGTTTAAATGTCCAGCCTTTTTCCTTAATGGCAATCTGTGTTCCCTCACCGCAATCGATCAAAAGATTGCTGCCATTATAGCGCATCATTGCCGCTGTAAGCCATCTGTGTGGGAGCGGCATCATGCCCGCTGTTCCTAAAAGACATACGTCTAACATGGATTTCTCCTTTTCTAACTCTCTGCTAAATCTCAGTGCCCATGCACCATTACATAGGCATCCTCTTTCGGGAATTCATAAAATCCCCTGCGCACACCACACTGTACAAATCCATTGCGTTCATACAGCCGGATTGCACTGTCGTTGGACACACGCACTTCCAGAACAATTCTTGCAATTCCCTTGTTCTCTGCAATCTTTAATAATTCCGCAATCAGCATACCGCCTATTCCATGGCAGCGTTCCACCGGTGCCACTGCGACATTTGTAATCTCTCCCTCATCCATTGCAACATACATTCCAATGTATCCAACAATCCGGTTATTTTCCTCTGCCACAAGAAAAACGGTATTTGCAAGATTCACTGCATCTAAAAATCCCTGTCTGCTCCACGGCTGTGAAAAAATCTGCTGTTCGATTGCTGCGGCTGCATCCGCATCCTTTACCTGCATTTCCCGAATCTGAATCATTGTTTCTGTTCCCCTTCAAGTCTTTCTCTCTCTGCCTGGGAAAGTCTCAAATAGTCCGGCTTATGCTCCTCTGCAGTCTCTGTTTTTCCCTCTTTATAATAAATCTCTCCAAGTGCTGCCACTGCTCCTGCACGCTGTTTGTTCACATGTGCCGGTGCAAAAGAAAATGGTACCTTGCAATTTTCGCGGATATACGATTCGAATACCGCCACTCCGTCTCCCAAAAAGACAACCGCCTGTCCGATTTCATTCACATCTGCAATAATCTCATCAATTCCGACTGCACACTGTGGTTTTACAATCTCCATCTGATTGCCGTCAAAACGATATAAGCCTGTGTAAGTCTGGTTTCTTCTTGCATCCATCAACGGGCAGACCATGTCTCTGCTGCCGACAAGATTATACGCCAATGCATCTACTGTCGGAATATGGATCAACGGTTTACCAAGCGCTAATCCGAGTCCTTTGGCAGTTGCAGAACCAATACGGAGTCCTGTAAACGATCCCGGTCCACCGGAAACCGCAATAGCATCAATCGAATTTAAGTCCAGTTCGATCATTTTTGCCACTTCGTCTAACATCGGGAGAAGTGTCTGTGAATGTGTTTTCTTATAATTAACGGTATACTCACCTTTTAAATCATTATCCTCAACGATCGCAACGCTTGCAACGAGTCCTGAACTGTCAAGTCCTAATATTTTCATAACAATTTCATGCCTTTCCTGCTAATCTAACTCACGAATGGTTATTTTACGATAATCAAAGCCTTTTTCCAAGTCTTTTTCGATAGAAATATCATGTCTTTTTTCTGGAAGGATCTCCTCGATCAGATTCGCCCATTCGATCATGCAAAGACCATTCCCATAAAAATAGTCCTCATATCCAATCTCATCCATCTCCTCAATGTCCCCGATCCGGTAAACATCAAAATGATAGAATGGCATACGCCCTTCCTCATAAACCTGCACTATGGTAAACGTCGGACTGCAGATTGGTTCTTTGATGTCAAGTCCCTCTGCGATTCCCTGTGTAAAAACTGTTTTTCCAACGCCTAAGTCTCCAATTAAAGTATATACATCTCCCGGTTTTGCCTGCTGCCCGATTTTTTTTCCAAGGGCATGCGTCTCCTCCGGAGAAAATGTCTCAATGACTGTCTCTTTCATTTTGTCAATATCCTTCCTGCCGACATCTATGCTGCACAAACTTTTCTGATACTACTGCATTTTCACACGGTACTTTGGCAGCTTTTCGTTTGCGATTTTTGCAAGCTCCGTGTATTTGTCTCCTAACTGCTCTCTTGGAATAATATACGCATTGATCCGTGTGCTGTAAACTAAAACATTACTTTTTGTTGCCACCATTTTATAAATCTGATTCCACGGAAGTGTCGCACTCTCCTCTCCCTGGGAAACATTAAAACCGTTCTCGTCCACAAGATAATGTAAGGTTCCCCTCAGTACTTCCGAAGATGCAAGCGCACTCTTTGAGCGCAGCCAGAGCGTTACCGGCATATAGAGTAAGAAAATAATACCAAATGCAATATACAAAATAGTGTATGTGATTTCCAGTCCTCCGTAAGTCAGGCCTGCCACAACAAAAATAATAATCGATACAATAATAGAAAACCAGCCATGAAATCCTGTGTAAGTCTGGTACATATTAAACCGGTACATATCCTGTGATTTTAGTTTTATATCAAATTCCATATATCCTCCTGCATTTTTCTTTCTTAATATGATGAAGTATATCATTTTTTGCAAAAAAAGAAAAGACGCATATAAAATACGTCTTTTCTCTGGATCTCTTTCGTAATTAGCGGTTCTGGTTTCCTTTTAAGATCGGCGAAATATGCTTATAAGTAAAGAATGTGATCACTACGGAAAACAGTCCTTTTACAATAGTAAATGGCATATTAAAGCAGATCAGGCACTGTAAAATATTTTTCACAGAAGGAATGATTGCCTGGTATGCTGCCAGAATGACGTCCTGCGGCATGAAATTATAATATACCGGATAAACAAGGAAATAGTTAGAAACCACACTGAAAATTCCCATGAAAACTGCGCCTGTCAGGGAACCGATCAGTGCTGATTTCCGGTTTTTCTTATGTTTGTAAATAAGACCTGCCGGAAGGACAAATGCTACTCCCAAAATAAAGTTCGATAACTCGCCGACTCCGCCTGTTGTTGTAATGAACAGATGCAGTACATTTTTGATCAGGCATACAACGACACCACATAATGGTCCCATGGCGAAAGATCCGATCAATGCCGGAAGTTCAGATAAATCCATCTTGATAAATGCCGGCATAAATGGTACGGAAAAATCCAGAAACATCAGGATGTATGCTACTGCGGATAGCATTGCTGTTACGGTAAGATACCTTACGTTTACTCTTTTTTCTACTTTGTTTGCGGTTGCTGTTTGTGTGCTCATTGTCACTCGTCTCCTTTTCTGTTTGAACTTGGAATTCGAGGTGAATATTACGTGTATTAAGAACGAATCCTGCTTTGCAGGATTCTCCGCCTGCGGCGGGTCGCTTTAGCGGCAAATATTCCATTCCGCCGCAGTGCGATCCACGCGGAGCGTTTTTATTGCATAGGAAGGAAATTTCCTATGTAATAAAAATACCCCGGATATATTAATATCCGGGGCTTATACAGGTTTCCCTGTTAAATTCTACATGTTAAAAACACGCTTTCTTCTCTCATCCAGACTATACTGTCGGTTCCGGATTCACACCGGATCAGCTGCTCTCGCAGGTCACGGACTTTCTGGCAAATATATACTGTCAGATCACCGTCGGTCGGGAATCTACGTTATCGTATCACCCTGCCCCGAAGAATTCCTTATTTGTTTTACACATATATTTTATGCACATGACTGCTACTTGTCAATATGATTTTTAATTTAATTTCATTGTGAGCTGGATACGCTGTTTTTTCAGGTCAACACTCATGACTTTTACCTCTACGATATCGCCAACACTCACAACTTCCAGCGGATGCTTGATAAATTTATCACTCATCTGTGAGATGTGAACCAGACCGTCCTGATGCACACCGATATCGACAAATGCTCCAAAATCAATGACATTCCGGACAGTTCCTTTTAAGATCATGCCCGGTGTCAGATCTTTCATCTCAAGTACATCGCTGCGTAAAATCGGTTTTGGCATATCTTCACGCGGATCACGGGCTGGTTTTTCCAATTCTTTCACGATATCCTGCAATGTGATAGCTCCGATTCCAAGTTCTTCTGCAAGTTTATCGTAATTGGAGATTTTTTTTGAAATGCCATCCAGATTACGGTTTTTCACGTCATCCATGGAAAAGCCTAATTTTTCCAGTAATTTTTTGGTTGCATCATAACTTTCCGGGTGCACACCTGTGGCATCTAACGGATTCTTTCCGTCTGTGATACGCATGAATCCTGCACACTGTTCGTATGCTTTCGGTCCTAATTTTGCCACTTTTAAAAGCTGGTTTCTGGACTCAAATCTTCCGTTTTCCTCACGATATGCGACAATATTTTTTGCGATCACTTTGCTGATACCGGAAATATATTCTAACAAGGAAGCAGATGCCGTATTCAGATCCACACCGACTTTATTAACGCAGTCTTCTACCACACCACTTAACGCTTCACTTAACTTTTTCTGGTTCATGTCATGCTGATACTGACCAACACCAATGGATTTCGGATCGATTTTTACAAGTTCCGCCAACGGGTCCTGCAAACGTCTTGCCATAGATGTCGCGCTTCTCTGTCCCACATCAAAATTAGGAAATTCCTCGGTTGCAAGCTTACTTGCAGAATAAACGGATGCTCCTGCCTCATTGACGATAATATACTGCACTTTGACCGGAATCTCTTTCAACAGATCCACGATCACCTGCTCCGACTCTCTGGAAGCGGTTCCATTTCCAAGGGAGATCAGGGTAATGTGATATTTTGCAATGAGCTTTTTCAATACTGCCTTTGCTTCCTCTACTTTGTTCTGTGGCGCGGTTGGATAGATAACCGTCGTATCCAGCACTTTTCCGGTCGGATCAACCACTGCAAGCTTACATCCGGTACGGAATGCCGGGTCCCAGCCCAAAACAACCTGTCCTGCAATTGGCGGCTGCATTAATAACTGTTCTAAGTTCTTGCCGAACACACGGATAGCCCCGTCCTCTGCCATTTCTGTCAGGCTGCTTCTCACTTCACGCTCAATTGCCGGTGCAATCAGACGGTCGTATGCGTCTGCCACAACTTCTTTTAAAACAGGGGTTGTATACAGGTTGTCCCTTGTGATCACTTTTTTCTCAAGGAAACGTAAAATATCCTCTTCCGGTGCCTCCACTTTTACGGTAAGAATTTTCTCATTCTCGCCACGGTTTAACGCAAGCACGCGATGTCCTGCCAGTTTATTTACAGGTTCATCAAATTCGTAATACATCTCATAAACAGATTCTGCTTCCGGATCTTTCGCTGTGGATGTCACACGGCCTTTTTTCATGGTAAGGTCTCTGATCTTTGTACGATAATCTGCCTCATCCGACACTGCCTCTGCGATAATATCTTTTGCTCCGGCAATCGCTTCCTCTGCTGAATTGACTTCTTTTTCCGGATTAATGTATTGCTCTGCTTCTGCCTCTAATGGCGTATTGAGCATTTGCAGCAAAATAACATTGGCAAGGGGTTCGAGTCCCTTTTCCTTTGCAATGGTGGCTCTCGTTCTGCGCTTTGGCTTGTACGGGCGGTAAAGATCTTCCACTGCGACTATGGTCTCTGCTGCAAGGATCTGCGCTTTCAATTCCTCTGTCAGTTTGCCCTGTTCTTCAATGCTGTTTAACACTGTCTCTTTTCGTTCTTCAAGATTGCGAAGGTAAGTGAGACGTTCATATAAATTACGGAGCACCTCATCATTTAACGAACCGGTGACTTCCTTACGGTATCTGGCGATAAAAGGAATGGTGTTTCCTTCATCGATCAATTTTACGGCTGCCTCTGCCTGGCTTTTTTTGATACCAAGTTCTTCCGAAAGTTTTAAAATAATATCCATGATAAATCCTTTCTTTTCAGTTCCGGCAAAAGTCAGAAAACCAGTGTTTTTCCTGACTCGCGGAACGCGTTCGCATATATTGTACCACGTTCCTTTCCACTGCTTCAAGTAAAAGCAATTGTATTTTTTTATTGTAACATCCTCTTTTCCTATGCTATAATAAATTAATTTGAGGTTCGTCGTAATATGATAAAACCTTAACAATTCATTTTCTTTTAAGGAGGAAGTTTTTTATGAACGAAAACAACGGAGCTATCCGTGACGCCAGCGTCCTTGGTGTCCCAAAAATGTTAATCTTAGGATTACAGCACATGTTCGCTATGTTTGGTGCGACTATTCTTGTCCCAATCTTAGTAAACAGCTATTTCGGTGAAGATGTACTTCATGTTCAGGTTACTTTGATCTGTGCAGGTGTGGGAACTTTATTTTTCCACCTTTGTTCTAAATTCAAGGTTCCGGCATTCCTTGGTTCATCCTTCGCCTTTTTAGGTGGATTTGCAACGATTGCAAACCTTGATACTGGTGTTTTTGCCGATATGTCAAATGCAGACAAGCTTTCCTATGCCTGTGGTGGTATTGTCGTTGCCGGCTTACTTTATTTAGTACTTGCACTTATCATCAAACTGGTTGGTGTAAAAAAAGTTATGCGTTTCCTTCCACCTGTTGTAACAGGCCCGATCATTATCTGTATCGGATTAAGCCTTGCCGGTTCTGCTGTTTCCAATGCTTCTACGAACTGGCTTCTCGCATTCATTGCACTTGCAACCATTATCGTATTTAACATCTGGGGAAAAGGAATGTTTAAGATCATCCCAATCCTGATGGGTGTTGTTATTTCCTATGCTGCTGCATTGATCTTCAACGCACTTGGCATGACAAATGCAGACGGTTCCGCCATTCTTGATTTTACAAATATCGCATCTGCTGCATGGGTAGGTGTTCCAAAGTTCTCTATTTGTAAATTTAATATTTCAGCTATTTTAGTTATGGCTCCGATCGCACTTGCTTCCATGATGGAGCACATCGGCGATATGTCCGCGATCTCCGCTACTGTTGGAGAAAACTTTATCGAAAACCCAGGTCTTCACCGCACATTGATCGGTGACGGTCTTGCAACTTCCCTCTCCGCATTAGTCGGCGGTCCTGCAAACACTACTTATGGTGAAAATACCGGTGTTCTTGAGTTAAGTAAAGTTCACGATCCAAAGGTAATCCGTATTGCAGCTTTGTATGCCATTATTTTAAGCTTTATTCCAAAAATGGCAGAGGTGATCGGTTCTATGCCTTCCGCTATCATCGGTGGTGTCAGCTTTATGCTTTACGGTATGATTTCTGCTATCGGTGTCCGCAACGTTGTTGAAAACCATGTAGACTTTACAAAATCCCGCAACCTGATCATTGCCGGTGTTATTTTCGTATGTGGTCTTGGATTCTCTAACGGACTTACTTTTACCGTTGCTGGAACTGATATTACTTTAACTTCCCTTGCAATTGCTGCAATTGCCGGTATTCTCTTAAATGCAATTTTACCTGGCAATGACTATCACTTTGGAAAAGATGTTGAGGCGGATTCAAACCGTGGTATTGATATGATGCCGAACCTGCATGAAGATACAAGCTATGGGGATCACGAAGAGTAGTGAATGTCGCAGATTTTGTGGTGCTTTCTTAGGGTGTAAAGGGCAGATATAAGTGTCCTCCCACAAGTCAATAATTTTATGTAATGAAAAAGAAAAACGGTATAAACGAAATATTATGTTTCTGTTCGCTGGACATTACGATGGGCTTCTGAACAACAATCACGTTCAGCAAAGGCTTCCATGATTGTTAGAATCCCATCTTCATAGCTCACGAAGAAAATAATATTTGTTTATACCGTTTTTCTTTTATTTACGTTACGAATGCCTTGTGAGAGAACTCTTATACATACCCGATCAACGTTATGAACCGCACCACAGAATCTGCAATTTACAATATGAAACTCTGGTTATGGGAGAAATGCCTATAGGGTAACGACAAAACTCAATCTGCATTCCCTAAGTAAATTAATTATAACTTCTGTAAACGAAATTTAATAGAATGAAGTAGGATTGTAAGCGTGATTATGGTAAAATTATGGTTAGTAATGAATTTGACAAATCGACATTTATCGAATTGCCTTTATAAAGAACTGTGAAGGAGAAATATTATGGCTGTTGATAACGTAAGTCTGATTGACGCAATTGCAAACGATAAAGAAAATGCTTGTTTGGTACTCCTTATTACC
>UQNW01000043.1 GCA_900542495.1 uncultured Roseburia sp. | reverse complement strand
TAAAATGGGGAGAAATTTCTCATTTTAACTTGTACTAAATCTTGACATAGGACCAGAACTATTACTCATAAGGCAGGAGTAAGCGGTGAAGGTGTTTATAATGCTGGAAAGTTTACCATGTATAATGGTAAACTTTCCGGTAACAATGGTGGTGTCACAAATCAAGGGACCTTTGAAATGTATGGGGGAACAATCTCTCAGAATACTGCTAAATACGGCGGAGGAGTATATAATAAAGAAACAGGTACATTCAACATGTACAGTGGTACAATCACTGATAATACAGCAAGCCCTGTATATGTAAACTACCATGATGGTGGCGGAGGTGTGTACAATGAAGGTACGTTCAGCATGTCCGGTGGACATATTTTCCAAAACAAGTCCACTAATTATGGTGGAGGAGTAAATAATGGAAGTGGCACATTTGAGATGTCCGGAGGCGAAATCTCTAAGAATACTACCACTAATCGTGGTGGAGGTGTCTTCAACAAGGGAGGCACATTCATTATGTCTGATGCAGCAAAGATTAGTGAAAATAAAGCAATGTATGGTGGCGGAGTCTATAAGGAGAGTGGAACATTCACTATGTCTGGAGGAACAATAACCGGTAATATAGCAGCCGGTTCGGCAACATATGCGTCAGGTGGAGGAGTGTATAATCAAGCAGATGCATTCACTATGTCCGGAGGTACAATAACCCAGAATAAATCACAATATAGTGGTGGAGGAGTAAATAATGGAAGTGGCACATTTGAGATGTCTGGAGGAGTAATAACTGGTAATGAAACAGAAGTGCATGGTGGAGGAGTATATAATAACGGTACGTTCACTATGTCCGGAGGTGAAATAACTCATAATAAATCAGAAAAGTATGGTGGAGGAGTACGGCATGCATCGCAAGTATCTTTTAAAATGAGTGGTACGGCTAAGATTACCAATAACACAGCTATTTCCGATGGAGGCGGTGTTATAGTAGAAAAAGGCCGTGCAATAACTTTGGGTGGTGCGGTAGAGATTACTGGAAATAAAGTTGGAGACAACAGAGATAATAATCTATATCTTGGTCAGGAAACAACGGTGCAAACAGACTCTCTGACAGGAAAAGAAACAATAGGTGTGACTGCATATGATACTCCAACAGATGATTCTCCGGTTACGATTACCAGTGATGTTGCAAGTGCAGGCTGTTTTTTCTCTGATAATAGTGCTTACGAAATAGGTACGGATGCGGGAGCTAGAGTTGTATTAAAATGCAAAGAAAAATTACCTACTGTACCGGATCCTGTCCCAAACAGATTTACATATGATGGAGCAGTACATACTGGTATTGAATTAGGTGAAAATTATACAGTTGCTAGTGGAACAAATAGTGCAACAGATGCAGGTACTTATGAGGTAATTATAAAACCGTCTGATGGTAAAACGTGGGCAAATGGAACAGCAGAAGAAAAGCCTTTTAGCTGGGAAATCACAAAAGCATCACAGAGTGCTCCTACTGGTCTGGTGGGAGAGAAAACTATTACCGCAGGTGGTAGTGACGGCAAGATTACAGGCGTGAATGAGAATATGGAGTACCGTAAATCCGGGGACAGCTCATATATAGACTGCACCGGCAAAGAGATTACCGGACTTTCTGCAGGAACCTACGAGGTCAGATACAAAGGGGATAAAAATCATGAGGAAAGTCCAGCCTTTGTGGTAACAGTTCCGGATGCAGATAAGCCTGTTTATATCTTGGAAATTATCAATGGTACAGGTAATGGAACGTATGTGGAGGGTACTGTTGTAACGATTACAGCAAATCCGGCTGCAGATGGAAAAGTATTTGATAAGTGGGTGAAGATGTATGGCGACGCAGTTATTGCTGATGAGAATAGTGCGACAACTACTGTGACAACCAAAATAGCACCAACCCAGATTCAAGCAACCTATAAGGACAGTGAGACAACACCGACACCGAATCCGGAACCGACGCCGAATCCGAATCCAGAGCCAACGCCAACCCCAACACCGGCTCCAAATCCGACACCGGATCCGGCACCAGCGACATCAACACCGGCTGCATCAACCACAACAGCTTCGACAGCTGCGGCACCGGCTCAGGTAACATATGATATTTTGGATGGAGCGGGCAGTTCATGGACACAGAATACAGATGGAAGCCTTGCAATCAGAGGAAGCGGTGAGATTTCAAAATTCCGTGAGGTCAAGGTGGACGGAGTTACGGTTGATCCAATCAACTATACGGTCACAGAAGGATCTACCATCATTACCTTCAAACCGGAATACCTTAAGAGCCTGCCAGCAGGAAATCATTCTTTTGAGCTTGTCTGGACAGATGGAACAGCGGCAACAAACTTTACGGTAGCCGAAAACGCTGACCAGAGTGCAAAATCTCCAAAGACAGGTGAAGATTTCAGCATGGCACTTTGTACAGCACTTCTGATGCTTTCATGCGCAGGACTTGCAGGAATGTTTGTAAGAAGAAAAAAGAGCAGCTTAAGATAAGCATTTGATATTAGACCTGTGGATGGAATGCTACATGAAATCTTGGATTTTGTAACTACAGCAAGAGGAGAGTACACATGATAAGAAAAAAGAGAATGAGCAAAGGCATTGCAAAAATTCTTTCCGGTTTACTGGTGTTCGGAATGGTGGCAGGACTTGTACCGGCAGTACCGGGTGGAACAGTGCATGCGAAGGCTGCGGATGTAAGCGAGCCGGGTGTGACAGTATATGCGACAAAAGAGCAGTTAATGACAGCGTTTACGCCGGATGCAAGTGGAACGAATGCAAATGTTGGAAAACTTTTATTTGGTATAAATGCGTCTGATACAGCACAGGGATGGTATATCTTAGGACAAGACAATGGCGTACAGGGAGATAATACTATTATTTTTGCAGCTAGCCCGATAGCAACAGGCAAATTTAATAATGAACAAAAAAATAAAGCGTACATGAAAGATTATGGAACGTATACAGACGGTGATTCTGCAGAGGAATGTGCTGCCAACCATTATGGAGCGAGCAATTTAAGAGTTACTTTGCAGGGAATGGCGAGTAATAAAGACTATTTTTCAGATGCAGAGCAGACACTCATGCAGGCAACAACTGTTGCTACAACAGATACAAAGGCTAAGAAAGATTATACCACTACAGATAAATTATATGCGCTTGAAGGTGTTCGTGATGCTATCATACTAAAAGCGGGAAGTGACAACAGCGTGCAGCTACAAAGAAGTGTATATTGGAGTGAAGATGAATTCTGGCTGCGTTCTCCGTATGAATCTTCTTATTTGGGTTCGTATGATTATGCGGCAAATTGTACATCAACGGAGGAGCAGAAGGTTAAGGATGAGTATGTTGATGAGACAAAAGCAATCAGACCAGCCACCAATCTGAACTTGTCAAATGTCCTTTTTGCATCGGCAGTCAGTGTTAAGTCCGGAAGGATAGAAGAAGCAATGACGCTTCGTTTGGATGGCAAAAATAAGGGAATAGGTACTGCAACATATAATGCTTTAACAAAAGAAATCAAGGTCAACAGAGGAGATACGGCGGATACGGTAAATCTTATCGTTCAATATAAATCGGGTGGTCAAGAAACGCTTTATGGTTGTCCGATTGAAAGAAGCCAAGATGTGAAGTTGTCTTACGAAGATGTTGATTTATCTAAATGCAAAATATGGCTTGAGACGACAGATTCAGATGGATTGATTTATGCTGTTGAGGCGACAGAAGAAAACGGCGGAACACCGGCTGAGGAACATACCGGTTCACATTTAATTGATTTGCCGCAGGGAGCAACATGGACAGGCATAAATTCGTTAGATAACGATTTAAGTGCAGGCTACTACTATTTGACGGATAACGTTTCATTGACAGAGTCATGGACTCCACAGAACAACGTAGTACTCTGCCTGAACGGTAAGACAATTACAATGAATGCTGATGATAAGGCAGTGATTGAGGTAGACAGTAATAATAGCTTTACACTATGTGATTGTAAGGGCGAGGGTAAGGTCACACATGGTACCAAGCCGGATGGCACGAATAAATACAGTGGCAGTGGTGTAAACGTAAAAGGTACCTTTACTATGTATGGCGGCAGTATAAGTGGCAACACAGCAGATCAGGGCGGTGGCGTGTATAATAGAGGAACATTTAACATGAACGGTGGCACAATCACTTCGAATATCGCTATAAACGGTGGAGGAGTATATATTAACAAAGGAACATTCAACATGTACGGAGGCACAATAACCGGTAATAAAGCAGAACAAACGAATGGAACTGCGTATGGTGGAGGAGTATATATTAACAAAGGAACATTCACTATGTCCGGAGGAGAAATTACTAAAAATACTGCTACTGTTGGTGGCGGAGGTGTCTTGAATGACAGCGGCCAATTCACTATGTCTGCTGGAACAACGATTAGTGAGAATAAAGCATATGGTGGTGGAGGTGTCTTGAATGACAAGGGCACATTCACTATGTCCGGAGGCACAATATCCCGCAATGAATTAGTTGGTCCGGATTCAAATTTGTCAGGTGGAGGAGTATTTAGTCAGGGCGGTACATTCACTATGTCCGGCGGTACAATAACCGGTAATAAAGCAAAAGAGTATGGCGGAGGAGTATTTATTAACACCGGCACATTCACTATGTCCGGAGGTGAAATAACCAGTAATAGCTCAGAATCGTATGGTGGAGGAGTATGTTATTCATCGTCACAACTTTTTAAAATGAGTGGTACGGTAAATATTACTGAAAATAAAGTTGGGACAACACCTAATAATCTGTATCTTTGGAATGGTCAACAGGTGTCTGCAAGTGGACTGACAAGCGGAGCTAAGATAGGCGTGACTACACAGATTGCACCAACAAACGATTCTTCAGTTCCGATTACAAGTGATAACGCAAGTGCAGAATATTTTAGATCTGATAATGATGATTACAAAATAGGTACATCTGATAGCAAAGTTGTATTAAAATGCGGAGAAAAACCGAATCCGAATCCAGAACCGGAGCCAACACCGAATCCGAATCCGGAACCGAATCCGAATCCGGAACCGAATCCGGAGCCAGAACCAACACCGACACCAACCCCAACACCGGAGCCAAACCCAACACCGGAGCCAAATCCTACACCGGAACCAACAACCCCGACACCGGATCCGGCACCGGCTACATCAACTCCGGCTGCATCAACTACAACAGCACCGGCAGCTTCGGCACCGGCACAGGTAACGTATGATATTTTGGATGGAGCAGGCAGTTCATGGACACAGAATACAGATGGAAGCCTTGCAATCAGAGGAAGCGGTGAGATTTCAAAATTCCGTGAGGTCAAGGTGGACGGAGTTACGGTTGATCCAATCAACTATACGGTCACAGAAGGATCTACCATCATTACCTTCAAACCGGAATACCTTAAGAGCCTGCCAGCAGGAAATCATTCTTTTGAGCTTGTCTGGACAGATGGAACAGCGGCAACAAACTTTACGGTAGCCGAAAACACTGACCAGAGTGCAAAATCTCCAAAGACAGGCGAAGATTTCAGCATGGCACTTTGTACAGCACTTCTGATGGTTTCATGCGTGGGACTTGCAGGAATGTTTGTAAGAAGAAAAAGAAACCATGCCAGATAAGGCATTGCACAAAACATTTTTAAAATGAAAAATAAGCTGGTTGCAGAGATACAAGTGTGCAGGAGTATAGATAGCAATTTTGTTAATGTAGTGCAGAATAGACAATAAATAGGAAGTATCTTAATCAAAATCAGATAGATGGAGGAGAACAAATGAAAAAGAAATTACTGACCGTTTTACTTGTTGGAGCAATGGCTCTTAATATTACAGCATGTGGTGGTTCATCTGATGCAGCAGCACCAGCTGACAATGACCAGCAGACACAGAAGAGGATGCAGTGGATGTGGAAGATGCAGCAGAAGCAACAGCAACAACAGAGGAAGAAGGATTTTCACTTCTTGATGTAACAGCAGATCTTGTTGATGCAGCATTATATGCAGTGGATGATGATAGTACAGAGTATGTGATCACACTCTTTAGAGATCCGGACGGATATAGCTATGTTTCATTAATGATCGTTCCACAGGATGGACAGGGAGATGTCCTTTGTGGAGCATATGATGATTCCAATGTAACAAATATTACAGATGAAGATAACATTGACTGGACTGAGATCAGCACAACAGATGTTTACACAGGTGATGATTTCTCAGCAGTATTCGTAGAAGCAGACGATGGTTCCGTTGCAATTGCAAATTCAGATTTTTCCCTTGTTATGGAAGGTCAGTATCTGACAGCTGATGAAGCAATCGCTTATATGGGAGCAGCAGCTAACTACATCAATTAGTTTTTTTGAGATATGTGGAGTAATGGAAGAACGGTTGCTTCGCATATCCCTACATATGTAATTCAAAAATCCTGCACACTTTTATCTCTGTAACCAGCACACATTTATTTAGAAGCTGTAAAATTCGCATTGAGTTTTACAGCTTTTTGCGTATAGCAGAAAATCACCTTTTCGTTACGACAGTTGGCGGAAAAGGCTACGGTCTGCCTTTATTGTAGAAAAATTTTCTCGCTATCTCACATAAAAGTGTGATTATAAAGCATAAAACTCCAATAAAAATGTGAGAAGTGATTCTATGGAACGATTTATCTTAAAAAAATTGCTGGATTGGAAGAATTCTCCCTACCGCAAGCCTTTAATCTTGAAATGAATTTGTGACACCAGTGGTGACACAAATTAGCTGGACGAATCACTTGTTGATAATGTCGGGTTGTAAGAGTGATGAAGAGCGTGAATTTTATATTCACCTTTGTATTAAGGAGAATTATTCTAAACGTCAGTTGGAGCGACAGCTAGACAGTGGATATTACGAAAGATATATGCCCCGTTATTGGAGCCAGAACAACCTACCTTACGAGGTGGATTTCCTCATTCAGCGGGAAAACGACATCTTCCCTGTGGAGGTCAAATCCGAAGCCAACACAACCAGCAAGAGTATGAAGAAGTTCAAGGAACTGTTCCCTGATAAGGTCAGGCTTCGCATCCGTTTCTCATTGGACAATCTGAATCTGGACGATGGTGTGCTGAATATCCCGCTGTTCATGGCAGATCAGGCGGATCGATTGATTAGGTTGGCATTGGAAAAGAGGAAGCAATAGAAACTGAAATTGGCACATTTATGGAAAATTATCATGAAGTTAAAAGACAACAAAGAAAAATTTAGTTGTTTTTTGTGTGAATTGAGTATGATAAAAGTAAGAACAGAAATGTTTTCGATGTAAGAGCATCGTTAAAAGTTGTGCTGCAGATGGAGCAGGATAATTTCCATCTCGTTAGATGTCTTGACTGGGTATTGAGCCTGGCAGCTTGGATAAAGCTGTAGTCCACGTGGGGGACTTAATGATTTCCACGTCGTTATGGGTATCTTAACTGAATACCGAGGCTGACAACCAGCAGAAAAACTCTTTTTTATAAAGAAATTTTTAGAGGAGTGTGATTAATTATCACACTCCTCTTTACATATGAGCTAAAAAGGGCAACTAAGTTTATAATGTGACACATTAAATAATTGCGAAACTCTCGAAAACCTAAATTGAATTGTGAAAAATTAACAAAAGATTGAGAAAACACTGGGGAGCCGCCGGTACTTAGAAGGCTGGTACAACGGTAAGTTGTGCCTGGCTTCTTAGTACCGCTGCGAGCGACACGTAGCGAGAGCGTGTTTTCGAAATTTTTGTTGATTTTGAACAATTTAAAGAAGCCTACAAGGAGTTTCGCAATTGCCTAACTCTGTTTCTTAAAAAACGCTTTTGTTTCCCTGACAACAACCCCACTCAATGCGAACAGTGCGATCATATTTGGCAGAGCCATCAGTCCGTTGAAAATATCGGCAATCGTCCACACAGCGCTGACGGTCATATACGGTCCGATAAATACTGCAAAAATATAAATCCAGCGGTAGACTTTCACATGTTTTAAATTACCGCCGCTTAAATATTCAAGACAGCGTTCGCTGTAATAATCCCAGCCGAGAATTGTTGTAAATGCAAAAAATACAAGGCAGAGCATTAATACAAAAGAGGACACGGCCGGAGGGAAAGGAAGCCCCTGCTGGAATGCGTAAGTGGTGACTTCCACACCTTCTAAGCCTTCGACCTGCCATGCGCCGGTTAAGACGATGGAGAGTCCGGTCAGCGTACAGATTACGATCGTGTCGATAAAAGTTCCGGTCATGCTGACAAGTCCCTGACGGACAGGCTCTTTTGTCTGTGCAGCAGCTGCTGCGATCGGGGCGCTTCCGAGTCCTGCCTCATTTGAGAAAATACCGCGGGCAACACCTTTTTGTATAGCGACAAACATACTTCCGACAGCACCGCCGGTAACCGCTTTCGGTGTGAAAGCAGCGGTTACGATCACTTTAATAGCTGCAGGAATTTCAGTAATATTGCAGATGATCAGGATAACGGCAAAAGCAAAATAAAGGATCGCCATAAATGGTACAACGATCTGGCTCACACTTGCGATCCGTTTTACACCGCCGATCAATACGGCTGCGACACAGACCGTCAGGATCAGGGATGCGATCACGACTGACCAGGAATATTCTCCGAGGAAAGGAAGGATCTTAACGCAGTGTGCATTGTCCGGATCAAAGAAACCGTTGATCGCGCTTGCGATACCGTTCACCTGACTGAAAGTTCCGATACCGAAAAGTCCGACACAGACGCCGAAAAATGCAAAAAGCTTTGCAAGCCATTTCCAATTTTTTCCCATACCCTGTTCAATATAATAGAAAGGACCGCCAAGGCTGTGGCCGTCAGGAGCAACGACACGGTATTTGACAGCTAAAAGTCCTTCGGAATATTTGGTAGCCATTCCGAGAAAAGCGGCTGCGACCATCCAGAACAGAGCGCCCGGACCGCCGGCGCAGACAGCGGTTGCAACACCTACGATATTACCGGTACCGATCGTTGCGCTCAAAGCAGTACAGAGAGCTGCAAAACTGGAAATTTCGCCTTCTGCCTCTTCCTCATTCTGGATCATCCATTTCAGTGCAAGGGGAAGCTTCCGGATCTGTAACAGACCGAGGCGCACCGTAAGCAGCAGGCCGCCCGCCATGATCAGCACCATTAATGGCACACCCCAGACAAAATTGTCAACATTGACAAGAAAATCATTAATTACACTCCACATGTTTCTAATCCTCTATCTTTCTTTCAATATATACATCGAGTGCAGCAGTATCACAGAAAATATCCTGCAATGAAAATGGGATGATGACCGGAAACAGGATGAACTGACAGAAAAATATCCCATATAAAAATATATGGGATAGGAAGATACATAATCAGAAAACTTCATATAAAATGAAATCTTATGTGTGCAATTAAGATATCTTCTCTGTCCGCTTGCCTGAGAGATTCATACGAAAACGTATGTTGCACCTTCGGCCCCCGGTTCATCCGGGCGTCTCCAGAGAGTCGATCCATTTACAGTTGCACCGGTATGACCGGCACCTGAGAGTGTTACTCCTTCGGTAGACTTGCGTCGTTTTCCTGCAAACTTCATCTCGAAATTGTTGATTCAACTATATCGTGTAAGAATACAAATTGCAAGGAGGTTTTTCCTGTTTTCTTGCATTTATGCAAAAAAAATAGGGAGAAAAAACTGATTCATAAGAAACGCTTATAAAAGAAAACAAGTATACGAAAATATAGGAAGAAGAATAAAACTGTCAAATTCTGAAAAAAATATAAAAAGTGTGAAAATGCCTTGATGTTTCGGAAATTTTGAGAGAAACTAAAAGAAGAATGACAACAGAGTAACAGGCAGATATCCGTGCATCTTCGGAACGTGATCGCGGAGATATGGATTGATTACGAAAAAGTGTGAGAGAAGGGGGATTTTTTTATGCTGCAGGAATGGAAAGCAATGGAAAAACCGGAGGAGGAAGAGATCAGGGTGCGCCTTGCCGCTGCAAAAGAAAAGTTAGCAAAGCAGCAGCTTTTGATCAAAGAGCAGAAGATACCGGTACTTGTGCTCATGGAAGGCTGGGGAACCGCCGGAAAAGGTTCTGTGATTGGTCAGGTGATTCAGAATATCGATCCGCGTTTCTTCAAGGTGGAATCGATGGGGGAAAAGAGTGAGGAGGAGTGCCGGAAACCGTTTTTATACCGCTATTTCAGACGGATCCCGGAAGAGGGAAAGTTCGTATTTCTCGATTCGGGTTGGATGGATGAGATCGTAAAAGACGAGCTGCACGGAAAACTTTCCGATGAGGATTACGCAAAAAGAATCGAGAGTGTGAGACGTTTTGAGCGCCAGCTTACAGATAACGGTTATCTGGTCATGAAATTTTTCCTGCATATCTCGGAGAAAGAACAGGCAAAACGGATCGAACATTTAGAGCATGAAAAAGATACGGTCTGGCGTGTCAGCAAAAATGATCTCTGGCAGAACCGGCATTATGAGAAGTGCGAAGAGGCATTTTCTTCCTATATGAAGAACACGAATCTGCCGTCTGCGCCGTGGTACATCATTGATGCAAAGTCGAGAAAATGGACGGAACTTCAGGTTTTAGAGACATTGACACAGGGGATTGAGATTGCGCTGAGCAATCAGAAGCTGGCAGTGCCTCTTTTGCAGAATGTTTTTCCGTTAGTGCGGATGCCGCTTTTGGCAGAAGTGCCTTTGGACAAAGAGATTGAGGCGGATGAGTACCGCAAAGAACTGAAAGAACTGCAGAACCGGCTCGGTGATCTGCACAACCGTCTTTACCGGAAAAAAGTGCCGGTCATCATTGCCTATGAGGGCTGGGATGCAGCAGGAAAAGGCGGCAACATCAAGCGGATTGCAGGAGCACTCGACCCGCGAGGTTATGAAGTATATCCGATCGCAAGCCCGGAACCTCATGAGAAAGCAAGACATTATCTGTGGCGTTTCTGGACGAGACTGCCGAAAACAGGACATATCGCTATTTTTGACCGCACATGGTACGGAAGAGTGATGGTGGAGCGTCTGGAAGGATTTTGCAGTGAAAATGACTGGATGCGTGCTTACAATGAGATCAACGAATTTGAAAAAGAACTTCACGACTGGGGCGCTGTGATCATCAAATTCTGGGTGCAGATTGACAAAGATACGCAGCTTGAGCGTTTTAATGAGAGACAGAATACACCGGAAAAACAGTGGAAGATCACAGACGAGGACTGGCGCAACCGTGACAAATGGGATGCGTATGAGACAGCGGTCAATGAGATGATCCAAAAGACCAGCACCACCTATGCTCCATGGCATATTTTAGAGTCTGTCGACAAGAAATATGCCCGGATCAAAGCTCTCAAGATCGTGATCGAGGAGTTGGAGAAGGTGCTGAAGTAAAAACAGCTAAGAAATAGTTAAGGAATACCTTTTACGCCTATTTTCGATTGAATCAGCATATGATATCTGGTACAATTTCGAAAATAAAAATCAGAAAGGTATTTCATAACATGCAACAGGACAGTAATCATGCAGCAAAATTCATTTTAAAATTTTTTCAGGGAATGTTGATCGGATTAGGAGCCGTATTACCGGGAATATCCGGCGGTGTGCTTTGTGTTGTATTCGGAATCTATAAGACGATTATGGAATTTCTTGCAGATCCGTTTCATACATACAAAACACATCTGCCGGGGCTTATGCCGGTTATCATAGGAGGAGCAGCGGGATTTCTTGGAATCGCGAATATATTATCGTTTTTTCTGGAAAAATATCCGGCGCCGTCAATCTGCGTGTTTGTGGGACTGATCACAGGCATGCTGCCGTCACTTTTTCGGGAGGCCGGAAAAGAAGGAAGAACAAGTACATCTTATTTTTCCATGTGTATGGCAATGCTTGTCGTGTTTGTATTGCTGATCAGCCTGAAGTTATTTTCTGTCGTAATTGAGCCGGGATTTTTGTGGTACTTGTTTTGTGGATTCTGTCTGGCACTCAGCGTGATCGCACCCGGAATGAGTTTTTCAACTCTGCTGATGCCATTAGGATTATATGAGCCTTTTGTGGCTGGCATTGGAAAACTTGATTTTCAAATACTCGTTCCGGCTGGGATTGGAGCGGTTTTCACGATTATTCTACTTGCAAAATTAGTGAATACACTGTTTGAAAAGCATTATTCAGTGGTATTTCATGTAATTGTTGGAATCGTGATCGCTGCAACACTCATGATCATTCCATTTGACAGTTTCATCAGATCGCCAGTCGATTTTGTCAGAAACAGTATCTGTCTTATGGCTGGAATCATAGCAGCATTAAAATTAGATGCGTTTAATATGAAATATGAAGTATAAAAAAAGGTTGACATAAGATATATCTTATGTCAACCTTTTTTGCACTATGAAATAATTTAGTACAATGAAATATTTTTGGACTATGTAAAAATATTTCATTCAATGTGAGCTGCGTTATGCTGCTTCTGACTCAAGTTTATGAATATTTTTAAATTCAACGATCACCATGCTAAGTCCGACAGTAAAGGACAAAAGATCGGCGATTGGTCCTGCATACAAAACGCCCATAATACCGAAGAAATGTGGCAGTATAACCACGAGCGGCAGCAGGAACAGAATCTGTCTGGTCAGGGAAAGAAAAGTTCCCTTGTATGCCTTTCCGATAGAACTGAAAAAGGTTGAGGAGATCGGCTGCAAAAAGTTTAACCAGGTGAAGAACAGGAAAATCCTGAAATAGCTGACACCAAATTGGAAATATTCTTCACTTCCGCTTCCGAACAGACCAAGGATCTGTCTTGGAAAGAGCTGGAACAGCAAAAAGGAGACAATCGATACTGTTGCACCAACAGATGCTGCAAGCAGATAGGCATCTTTTACGCGCTTATACTGTCTGGCTCCATAATTAAAACTTTCAATTGGCTGACTGCCCTGAGACAGACCAATGATCACGGAAAAATAAAGCTGGTTTACTTTCATGACAATGCCGGCACAGGCAATCGGAATCGATTCGCCGTACACGGACTGCGCACCATAAAGTTTTAACAGATTATTCATGGTGATCTGCACGATCATCATGGCAATCTGGTTGATACCGGAAGACATTCCCAAAGAACAGATCTGTATCAGGTCTTTTCCGGAAGGGATAAAATGCTGTTTTTCCAGCTTTACAGTGCGGTAATGCATCAGATAATGAATTGCAATCGCAGCAGAGATAATCTGACCGATCACAGTTGCCCATGCAGCACCGTACATTCCCCATTGAAAAACAATGACAAACAATGCGTCTAATACAATATTGATCACGGCACCGGAGATATTGACAAACATTGCCATTTTAGGGCTTCCGTCGGCACGGATCAGGTGACCGCTTCCGATCGTTAAGATCAGAAATGGAAAACCGATCGCTGTGACACGTACATATTGTTCTGCCAGCGGAAGAACGTCTGCCGGAGAGCCAAAAAGCACTAACAATGGCTCTAAGAACAGCTCTGTGACAAACAATAAAAGAAAGCCGAGGGAGAGCAGCATTGTGATAGCGTTTCCTATATAATAAGGCGCCTGTTCTTTATGTCCTGCTCCCATGTGAAGGTTAAAACTTGCTGCCCCGCCGATTCCAAAAAGCAGAGCAAGGGAAGTGCAGAGCATAGAGAGTGGAAAAGCGATATTCGTTGCGGCGTTTCCAAGTGTGCCGACTGCGTTTCCGATAAAAAGCTGGTCAGCGATATTATAAACGGCGCTGACGAGCATGGCGATAATGCTTGGCACTGCAAATCGGGCGACGAGCGTTGATATTTTATCTGTACCGAGTGGATTTGTTACCTGTTTTTCCTGTGTCATGTTGATAAATTCCTTTTCTTATAAAATTCGGGTGTCAAAATGTCTGTATTTTCATTTATAATAACAAATTGCACATCAAAAATGTGCATCATTTGAAACCAGAGAAATTGTAAGTCTGCTAACATTTTCTGTCAAGAATAAAAAAACATAAAATGTCTCTGAAATTTTTATGAAAGAATCACGGAAAGGCTTTATCAAACCGGAGAACGCAGATAAAATGGAACTCATAAAGCAAGCGAAAAACAGGAGAAGCAGATGTCAAATACAACCAAAATTGCACTGGAAGCGTCATTGAATGAACTTTTGAAAAAGAAAACTTTTGATAAGATCACTATCGCAGATCTGACAGAGGACTGCGGGATCAGCAGAATGGCATTTTAATACCATTTCAAGGAAGTGATAAAATTTTTATCATTTCGCCTTTTTTGTAAATTGGAAAACGATTTTGGGCAAGCTAAGATAGAAACATCAAAAAACAAAACCGTAATTTTGTTGCAGCAGCAAAGAGAAAACGAACAGAACATTACGGAGAAACTTCAATAGAAAGGGGACTTATCTATGGAAAAGAAACATATTGGACTTGGAGTAGCCGCACTTGCAGCAGGAGCAGGAGCCGTGGCACTTGCCGCAAAGAATCATAAGAATAACGTCAATAATGAGGTAAAAAAAGCGGCAGCAAATGCACCTGAGCAGGAATACCGCAACACAGAGCGCGGAAAAAATGAAAAGAACAGCAAGGGCATTTATTATACAAACGGAAATTATGAGGCGTTTGCAAGACCAAAGAAACCGGCAGGGGTTGATGAAAAAAGTGCTTACATTGTAGGAAGCGGGCTTGCATCTTTAGCAGCGGCATGTTTTCTTGTACGAGACGGACAGATGCCGGGAGATCATATCCATATTTTAGAGGCAATGGATATTGCTGGTGGAGCATGTGACGGTATTTATGATGCCACCAGAGGTTATGTAATGCGTGGCGGCCGTGAAATGGAAAATCATTTTGAATGTCTGTGGGATCTGTTCCGTAGTATTCCGTCTATTGAGACACCGGGTGTTTCCGTTTTAGACGAGTACTACTGGTTGAATAAGGAAGATCCAAACTATTCTTTATGCCGTGCAACAGAGAAGCAGGGAAAAGATGCACATACCGATGGCAAATTCAATTTAAGCCAGAAAGGCTGCATGGAGATCATGAAGCTGTTTATGACAAAGGACGAGGATCTCTATGATAAAACAATTGAAGATGTATTTGATGAGGAAGTATTTAATTCTACTTTCTGGCTGTACTGGAGAACGATGTTTGCATTTGAAAACTGGCACAGCGCATTGGAAATGAAACTTTATTTCCAGCGCTTCATTCATCATATCGCAGGGCTGCCGGATTTTTCAGCTTTAAAATTTACGAAGTACAATCAGTATGAATCACTGATTCTTCCAATGCAGAAATACCTCGAAGCAGCAGGTGTTGATTTCCAGTTTAATACAGAAGTAACGAATGTAATTTTCGATATCAAAGACGGAAAGAAAGTGGCAAAAACAATCGAGTGTAAAGTAAAAGGCGTGGAAGAGGGCATTACCTTAACAGAAAATGATCTTGTATTTGTCACAAACGGAAGCTGTACCGAGGGAACGATTTACGGGGATCAGAATCATGCACCAAACGGTGACGCAGAGGTTCGTACAAGCGGCTGTTGGAATTTATGGAAAAATATTGCAAAACAGGATGCATCTTTCGGACATCCTGAGAAGTTCTGCTCTGATATTTCCAAAACAAACTGGGAATCTGCAACCGTTACCACATTGGATGATAAAATTATTCCTTATATTATGGATATCTGTAAGAGAGATCCAAGAAGCGGCAAAGTCGTAACAGGTGGTATCGTGAGCTGTAAAGATTCCAGCTGGCTTTTAAGCTGGACGATCAACCGTCAGGGACAATTCAAGAGTCAGGATAAAAATCAGGTCTGCGTATGGGTATATGGTCTCTTTACCGATGTACCGGGTGATTATATTAAGAAACCGATGAAGGAATGTACCGGAAAAGAGATCACAGAAGAGTGGCTTTATCATCTGGGCGTTCCGACTGAAAAAATTGAGGAACTTGCCGAACACAGTGCAGTCTGTGTTCCGACAATGATGCCGTATATCACCGCTTTCTTTATGCCGAGAACAAAAGGTGACAGACCGGATGTGATTCCGGACGGCTGTGTAAACTTTGCATTTTTAGGTCAGTTTGCAGAAACTCCAAGAGATACCGTGTTCACAACAGAGTATTCCGTAAGAACTGCAATGGAGGCTGTATATGGATTGTTAGGAGTAGACCGTGGAGTACCAGAAGTATGGGGAAGTGTTTACGATATCCGTGAACTGTTAGACAGCAGTGTGAAGCTGATGGATGGCAAATCACCGCTTGAGATTTCATTGCCGGGACCATTAAACGCATTGAAGAAACCTTTGCTTCGCGTAGTGAAAGGAACAGTTATTGAAAAAGTATTGCGTGATCACAATGTGATTAAGGAAGGCATGCTTTAAAATAAATTAAAAATAATGTCAAAAACTTGTAAAAAAGTTGTTGACAAATGAAAAGTGGTTTGCTATTATTAACGAGCTGTCGCAAGTGAGTGATAACAAACCACTTCTAAACGACAGAAAACAAAATAAAAAAGTTGTTGACAAGCACAGATGATTATGATAATATATCAGAGTTGCTGAAAACAACAGAGAACATTGATAACTGAACAGTGAATAACCTTGAAAGATTCATAAGAGAATAATTCAAGTCATCGAAAGATGAACGAACAGCTTTTAAATAAAGCAAACCTTAAAACAGTAAATTGGAATTTATTTTTGATTTAAAAAGCCAGACATTCTGGCTGGATTAAAACTTTTAACATGAGAGTTTGATCCTGGCTCAGGATGAA
>UQNW01000042.1 GCA_900542495.1 uncultured Roseburia sp. | reverse complement strand
TTCTAAGAGACTTCCCAACCGCTTGATTAAGAAGTCTTTTAGAGCATACAACACCGGCTGCAAGCTTGTACTTGCGATATTGCCTTACTGCAAAGTGTTCCGGATTTTCTGCTTCCAGTTCTTCAAACAATTCATCCACTGCATTTTTAAATTCTTCATCATCCTCCCTGGTCTCACTGGCATTGATAAATTCCAACAGAGTAGAAAAGTTCTGTTCTTCCTCTGGTGCCTCATACCAGATGTATCCGATCAGTGCAGAATACAAAAGACGTTCGGCCTTGACCCAGAAATCTTCCGTTGATTTTTCGCCTTCACCCTTGGTATTTGCAATAATGGTATTGACCAGCTTTAAGATGTCTTTTTCACTCCGGATATAATGGAACGGATTGTAATGCATGGACTTTTTAAAGTTGATCGTATTTAATACCTTGATCCGGTATCCTCCATTTACCAGCATCTTCCCGCATTCAACGATGATCGTTCCCTTCGGATCAGTGACCACATAGGACACGTGATCCGTCATCTGCATAAGATTGGGTTTTACATAGAATCTTGTCTTTCCGGATCCGGAACCACCGATGACGATCACATTCTTATTTCTGGCATACTTTGGGGCTTTTGGCCGGCTGTTCATGGTCAGACGTTCCGTTTCTGTGAGGATGACATTGTTTTCAAAGACCGGATCCATAAAGGGTTCGATGTCTTTTCTGTTTCCCCATCTTGCAGATCCATACTCCACACCTTGTCGGAACTTCTTTGCATTTTTAGAACGATAGTAGACCACCAGTTTTAATGCACCTGCAACCAGAACACCTACTGTAAGATCCTGCAAAGCGATACTTGGCAGCCAGCTTAAAAATGCCAGTCGGAAATTGACTAACATCACGCCAAGTCTCTGGACCATGCTTTCTCCCAGGCAATGCCGGTACAGCCAGGATCCTTTATCTGCTACATAGAAGATAAAGAAATATGGGAGATTTAAGATCACCAGTCGTTTGACCTGGATCTTCTGTAATTTTTCCCGGATCAACGTTCCTGACCTCTGGATTTTTGTCTCTGCTTCACACGCTGGCGGTGCTTTGCTTTTCTTTCTACAGATTTCTGCAGTTTCTTTCTGACGGATGGTTTCTTCGCCTGTTTCTTTTTCAGTTCTACTCCGGCATATTCCCGGAAAGCCGCTGTCATCACATCCACATCTTTAGCCTTAAAGAAGACCAGATATTTTGGTGGATCAGCACCGACTTCTTTTTTCAGGCTGTAATCAATCCCGTATTTTCTTGCCACACGGTCAAAGGATTTGATATTTTCATCTGTGATCTTTATGTTGGAAAGCTGTACTCCCTGTGCATTCAGCTGCTTGATGGTCTGCTTTCCATGTGGCTTTTTCTTTTCAATCTTTTTTCGGGCTTTTTCCCTTCCTTTCTCCTGAGCCCGTCCGGTCTTTTCAGCCATTTTCACCTGCGTTGCTTTCTGTTTCCTCCGGTTGTCCATTTCCAGGAACTTCCGAAGGGCTGCTTTTAGCACACTGGCAGTGATCTTGACTCCCTGGATGCTCAGGCTGATCACTTTCTGATTTACTTCTTCCTGCAATTACCCACGTCCTTTCTTTCCTTTCATTTCAGAATGAAGACGGGCAATACAATATCCGATACATGGAACATGTTTTCCATACGGACAGCCACCACATGGTGTTGTTTTTACTGCTTTTTTCTTTTCCGGAAGCAGATAGTGGCACTGTTTCAAGCTACAGCCTTTCTTTTTGCCTCCCCACCAGTAACAGTACTTGCAGGACCATGGCTTTTCTTCGCTGTACTTTCTTCCCTCAATAGCTGCATTTGGTTCTATAATCAGATCTTTATTAGTCTTCATTCTGTTCTTCCTCTTTTCTCATGATTTCTGTCAGTTTTTTCTCTGCCTGACTTCCGGCAACAATGAGACAATACAAAACTGTAAATATTGCCGCTGCTCCCAGAAGAGCAACAAAAATAATGATATTTCTCATGGTTTCTCCCATCTAAAAAAGCGTCCACAGATTCCTTTCGGTTTCCATGAACGCTCATTCTTATTTGATTAGTGTTTCTTTTTTCTCATAAATGCAACGGCTCCTGTACCAGTCGCACCAATGCCGAGAAGCATAAACCACAGCCACAGATTGGTGTTATCCCCAGTCTTTGGTGAATCACTGACAGGTTTTCCACCTTCCGGTGTCTTTTCTGCCGGTTTTTCCTCATCTACCATGGTTACATGCTGTACTTCACTAGTATCCTTTACTTCGAATTCCACATCTTTTGCAACCAGATAGCCATCCGGTGCTGTTTCTTCACGGAGAGTGTATTTTCCGATCGGAAGCATTTCGATGTAATGTGCTTTCTCTGTACTGGTCCAGCTTTCCACAACTTTTCCATCCTGATCAAGGATTGTGAGTTTCGCTCCCGGAAGTTCTTTTCCGGCGATATCCTGTTTGGAGATTTTCACCTTCGTTACATCATCCTTCATCTCAACTTTCTGCACATCGGCAGTATCTTTGATCGTGAACTTCACGCTTTCAGCTGTCACGTAACCATCAGCAGGTTTTGTTTCAACCAGTGTGTATTCTTTTCCGACAGTCAGCTCACGGATCACATGTGCTTCTTTACCGGAAGTCCATTCATCCACGATATTTCCATCAGCATCTACCACTTTCAGCTTACATCCTGGAAGTTCTTTTCCGGTTGTCAGACTGGATTTGGTAAATTCTACAATGGTTGGCTGATTCTCAAAGGTAAAATCATAGGTTACAGTCGGCTGATCCTCACCTGCATACTCAAACGTAAATTCTTTTCCTTCATCGTTGGTTACGAATCCGTCTGGTGCATAGAGCTCTTTTACATAGTAAGTTGCTCCTATTGGAAGATCTGCAACAAATGTGATCTTTCCTTCTTCATCCGTAGATTTCAGTTCAATGATCTCATCGGCTTCAATCAGGACTTTACCTGTTGTCTCAGACTTAATGTCTTCCTTGGCAAATAATCCAAAGATAGTGCCTTCCAGTGTACGGTCAGAATCTTTTTCTTTCTTAAGTACACTGACTTCTACTCTCTGACGGTTGTTCTGCCAGTCTTTGTCATAGACTACAACCGGTGTATTCTGATCCACGTAAGTCAGATCTACATGACGGATCTCACCGTCCAGCACATGACCGTAAGCAGTTCCTGTTTCCTTCACGTAGTATTTCCCAAGTGGAAGATTTTCCAGTTTTGCAATACCGGTTTCATCTGTCTTGATCGTTGCAATCAGTTCATCCTTTTTATAGTAATCGTCACTGACGCCATCGGCAGCCTTAATGTCTTCCTCAGCATAGACTTCAAACGTAACATCTGTCAGCTTTCCGGTTACATAGTTGAAAATGTGTTCCACCACACCTTTGACCTTATCGGCCAGTGTAACAGAATCCAGGAATTCTCCTTTTTTGTTGATGATCAGTTCACCAACCGGTACCTCGTCCTTCATTTCCACTTTCTGAACCTCTCCGGTATCTTTGACTGTGAATGTCACATCATTGGCTACCAGATAACCATGCGGTGCAAACTCTTCATGTAGGGTATAAGTCTCACCCACTTTCAGATATTTGATCACATGCGGTGCATCTTTGGAAGATGTCCAGCTATCTACTACATTTCCATCTTTATCCGTTACTTTCAGATAAGCTCCATCCAGTTCTACACCGGTTGTTGCATCTGATTTTGTGATCTCAACAGTTGTCGGCTGGTTCTTCTTTACGGATTTTAATGTTACTGTCTGTACATCCTGCCCCTGATAAGAAGCATCAAATCTCAGTACTTCATCTGAAGATACGAATCCATCTGGTGCTTTCAGTTCTTTTACATAATAGCTTCCAAGTGGAAGATCCAGTGTACATGCTGCCTGACCTTTTTCATCAGAAGTCATTTCCTGTAAAAGAGTATCTGCTTTGACGATCACTTTTCCATCTTTCGTCTGAATGTCTTTTGCATTGTAAATACCGAATACTGCTCCGGCTACTGTATTACCTGTCTCAGCATCCTGTTTTTCGACCGTAATCGACACTTTCTGTCGTTCATCTGTGACAGAGATTTCTTTCTCGATCACTGCGGTATCCTGATCCGCATAAGTAAATTCGACATTTTCCGGCACAGTATTTAACACATAAGTGTCCGGTGCATTCTTCTCTTTGACATAGTATCTGCCAAGTGGAAGATTCTTTACAGTTGCATAACCATCTGCATCCGTTGTAACGGTTGCTACCAGTGCATCCTTTGCAAAATACAAAGTTCTCTGTCCATCTGCATCTACCTGATGATCGGCAGTATAAATATCCTCTGCCGCATAGACTTCAAATTCTGCACCTGCAAGGCCAGTCATTTCATACTGGAAATCCTTCTCAAATCCTTTTAACACTTCACCCTGTTTATAGATCTTTAACTGACCTTTGACCGGGGCGTTGGTATAATCCACATCAATGACTGCATCTCCTGTGACAGGATCGGTCAGATAAGCAGTATCTGTATCAACAGCGACTGTCACATAGTTTTTGGATATTGTGTACCCATCGGGTGCCGTCACTTCCTCAATCCGGTAGTTGCCAGGTTTCAGATTTCTCGGCAGTACCAGGTATCCTTCCTCATTTGTGAAATAAGATTTGTGTACCGTTGGCTTCGGATAGGATGTTGTCTGTTCCACATATTTCTGGTTATCCAGGTCATATACCTTGAACTCAGTATTTGCCAGGAGTACAGATTTCTGTGTTTCTGCATCCTTTTTGATGATCTTTAATTTTGCTTTGAATTCTTTATCCAGAAGCACTCGCCATGTCTGCGGTGTATCCGGATAATTCTCTGTGATCTTCACTACAAAATCATCGACCGGTGCATAGTTGTGTTTGCTTGTGGTCTCTCTTACCACATAAGTTCCATATGGAAGCGGAATCGATCTTGCATATCCTTTTTCATCGGTAAACATTTCTGTCTGGCCATCTGCAGTCAGTACAACTGGTCTGGCTGAATCAAAATCATAACTTCCATCTGCTTTTACTTTCAGATCACTGACAAGCCATGCCGAAAAACCAACTCCCTGCAGAAGGTCTGCATCGGTCTTCCCGTTGTTTGCTGCCTTGATGATCTGAAATGGCTGTTTGATGACAGTTTCTTTACATACAGAAGTTCTTTCTACTGTCGGAACAGTAGCACCTTCGTAAGTACAGTCCACATCATGTTCTGTCGGATCCAGTACGTATCCCACCGGAGCACTAAGCTCTTTCAGATAATACTTTCCAAGATAGAGATCCGATACAGAAGCTTCGCCATTTTTATCCGTTGTCAGGGATGTGATCAGGCTGTCTTTCTTATGGATCGTTCCGGTTCTTCCATCCGGATGAACAATGTCTTCCCTTGCATAAAGGCCATATACTGCACCTTCCAGCGTTGCATCCCCCTGTGCTGCATTTCCTGTCTCAGCATCCTGTTTTGCAATGTTGATCTTTGCATTTACACGTTTGTCTGTTACATTTTTAGTCGTTGTCTTTCCGATAGCAAGAGTCACATTATAAGACTTTGTATCAATCTGATATCCTGTTGGAACAGAGATTTCTTTCAGATAAACAACTTCCTGTGTCTTTTCCATTGTGAGCTGTGAAGCACCATTCTGATCTGTTGCAGGCATCTCTGCAATCAGCTTTGTACATGCAGCATCGGAATAGATCCCGTACACTGCACCAGCCAGTGCATTGCCTGTATCCTGGTCTTTCTTTACAATGGATACCTTACATTCTTTTGTCCAGGTTACTTTAAAATCCACATATTTCTCATTTCCGACACCTTCACCGAAAACAAGAGCCAGATCCTGTGTTCCGGATCCTGTTACAATCTTGTAAGCAGAGTATTCTTTATCAATGCTTCCCTTCATCTGAGAAGAAAATGTAGCACTGACGCTCTCTGCCTGATCAAGTGGTGCTGTCAGATAAAACTGTGTACCTCCACTGATTTCTACACTTGCTCCTGCAGCACTTGTTTTACCGGTTGACACATTTACAAGCTTTACACCACTTGGCAACTTAAATGTAATCGTCTGCAGTTTATCTGCTTTGAATGTGATCACACTTGTTCGCTGGCTGTTTCCTTCCACATAAGCCTTTACATTAGATTCGGAAAAGCTCATATCTACAGACGGAATGTCCGGCATATTTACACAATAGTTATAAAGTTCCATTGCCAGGTTCTTTCCTGTCGCATTGGTTCCGGATGCCCAGTCACTGGAACCATTTGCATAAGCCGCTGCAAGATGCGTAATGATGAATCTCTTTCCTGCCGGAAAATCCGGATGTTTCTCATCGAAAAAACCATTCTCATCACTTGCTTTTGTTCCGTAATAGCAGACCTTTGCAAGTGTCTTTCCATCGGCAAGTTTCTGGATCGTATAAGTTCCATTTCCCGGTCCTTTTTTCGATGGTTCAACACAGTATGCTGTCGCATTGATACTTCCCCATTTCACATAATATGGACAAGTCAGATAAGAACCTAATCCATAGTCTGCGTAATAGTACCAGGAGCCGGCTGTAACTGTGACTGATTTTGTTCCTGTTTCACCGGAAGCAAGCATCATTGGCATATCAAAAGTAATACTTTCGCCTGCTTCAAGATCTGCAAGAGCAACTTCCTGGTCAACAGCTTCCTGCATAACCTCTGAGAGTGTGATCCCTGTTTCCGGATCAACGGTCTCCTGATCCTCCGTTGCTTCGATTTCTGCATCAAATTCTTTTTCTGTCAGTTCTGTTTTGCTCTCCGTTTCAGCAGCACCAGTTTCCTCTGTAGACGAGTCAGCCTCAGAATCCTCTGTTTCTGTCTTATCGGAAGAACCAGCATCCTGATCAGAAGAACTTTCTGACTGCGAATCTTTCTGCTGATCCGCTTCTTTTACCACGATCTTTCGATTGATCTGGTAGGTTGGGTGATCCGTTGTCTGTGGTTCTACATAATAGACTGCCTTATAGGAATTGGCATAATCGGTAGAAAAATCATTCCCGTCCGTATCTTTTGCTTCCTGAAATGTAACTTTTACTTTGCTGTCATCCTGGATCGTAAGACCGGTATAATCACTCTTTACATCGAAATTGTCTCCAACCTTGATCTCATAATCCTTTGCAGTTACCACTTCATCTTCATCCAACTGATCCTTGATCTCCTCATAATACGGAATCTTTTTTACAGATCCGGCATCATCAGAAGCATAGGCAACAGCGGGAGAGAGTACCGTCGATAGAACCGTTACTGCTGTCAGTAAACCGGACATCACCCTGCGTGCGTTCTTTTTCACGTTCATTCTCTTAAAGCCTTCCTTTCTGATTCTTTTGTGTATGGTTATCTGTTCGTGTCTGCATATTATCTTTTATACGAAGATGATCGCCTCCTTTCCTGAAATTTGCGCTATTTGGGACAGTCAGCACAAGCTGAGATAACAGCACAAATATATGGCGGTACCTGTTTGTCACAAATACCGCCACATGATTTCTACTGTCATCCTCTTTTTAGATTCAGACATTTTATTTTGATTTAAGATTTAAGCGTTTTCCTGTTTTCTTTCCCGGATCCGTTCCTATATCAGTTTCCATCTCTGATACGTTTTCTTCTGGCAGACACGCAGCTTTTCGCTCTATGCATGTTCAAACCAAATATCACTCCGGGCAGGCTATTCATTTTTCAAGGTACATGAAGGTGTTCTATGCAAACCCTTCATATAACGAAACGCTCAGAGCCTGTTTTACAGTGGTCTAATTCAATTTTTTTAAAATTTTTTAAAATTCTTCGTTTTCCGCCTTTTTTTTCATCGTTTTTAATGCCCTGTTCAGGAGGTCATTTACACTCTGCTGTTTGATTCCCAGATAATCTGCAACATCCTGCTGACGCATTTCCTCAAAATAAACCAGATTGAGTACCGTCTTTTGTCTCTCTGTTAACTCTTTGATCAAAGCGTTCAGAATTTCTCTGTCGATAACATCGTCAACAAAATCTTTTGAAGATCCTCTCATAATCTCCGCATCATCTGTAACATCGCTGTTAGAAAACACACCATGATTGGTGCTGATTTTGCTCTGGCTGTATGCCATACGGTCTTCAGCCTCCATCAGCAGACGGATATACCAGTTTTCATTATCAAAGAACTCTTTATTGAATTCCTTGTTATCGCCAGTTACACTCACATATTCATAGTCATCACAACTATGAAGTGGAAATACGGTTGATTGATTTCCTGCTGTATAAAGTACATATCCGTGATCATAAACAGAGATTGTTGTATCTGCATTGATCATTTCCTTTACTACAACTTTGTGTTCCTTCAAGGATTTCACGCTTGGGATTCTCTTCTCCACATCAGCAACTTTCACGATTTTTTTCAGTTCTTTTAATGTCAACATAAAGACCACCTTTCTGCCTTTCGGCTCCGGGTGGTCCATTCCATCTTTTATAAAATTCCTGCACAGACATAAAGAACTGCAGCACAAGAGGTCACGAACTCACCCGTTTTTTTTGAACGGGAGTCCGCGACTCCTTTGTAACACATGTATCTGCGTTTAGATTAAGTTTGCCAGATTGCCTGGCTTATTCAGTTGCTATGTGCATCTTCTGATTCATTCTCTGTTTGCTCTTTGCGAAACATGGAATAATCGCCCATAGCATCGTAAGGACAATGCCTTACAAATTCCTGGTATTCGATTTCAGTCATCTTTGTTTCCTCCTTTGTGTCATATTATCAAAATCTCTATTTACAATTATTTTTGCAAAAAAGAATTCAACCTCTATATAACGAAACGCTGAGAGCCTGTTTTACAGTGGGGTACGACAAAAAATTTAAAAATTTTTCGAAATACGTCAAAAAAGCCCGACAAAACAAATACTTCAACAATCTCCAAAACCAGAAAATACTTCTGATCTTGCAGTGTATCCGTAAATGTTTTGCCGGGCTCTTAGTGATTCCAGTCAGGTTCAGCTCCTTGACAAACTCTTACTGCCTGGTGCGTTCTTGATGGTTCCTGCCAAATCCAACGCTTACTACAGACAGCTCATTCTATTCTGTTATGATCCCTGATTCATCATCTTTCGGGAATACGTCCGCATCCTGGACTTTAATTGTTCATCTCGGATGTGGATCGGACGAACCGACACCATATCATCCTTTACAAATATCTCCAATGTACTGCGACATTTTTTGCACTCCACTTCTGAATCGCTTTGTGCGCTCTTTTCAATAAATGCTCCACATACAGAGCAGTGTACATGCCATTTAATAGCACCTGATCCCATATAGGCTTCCTCCTTTAAGCAATAAGATATTTCTCCATTTATTACTCAACGGACCAAAGGGAAATCAAATCCGCCTTATGAGCATCATGCCATCCATTCCGTAAGTGCCAAAGCTACACGAACAGCACGATTTCTATTCTGATCAGATCTGCTTTGTCGATCTGTGCATCCTTTTTTATCCTTTCACCAGCTACCACTCACTCTTTCCGGTATAAAAAATTCCGCTGTGATTAATTAACATGATATTTCAATAGTTTCAAATACATCACCAGTCAGATCACAGATGTCCTGGATCTGAATCTCGGTATCATCAATCCGTAAGTGGACTGATGGATCAAAAAATTCTACGGTTCCGGATAATGTATGGTACTGGCCAACTGACGGATCCTTCCAGGATTTTTGAAAATAAGTTGCCTGTATCTTCATCCCATATGCCAGGATCCTTAATTTCATATCCAACTCATTTTTCTTTTCCTCAGATAAATCTCTTTTTGGTTCATAAATGATTTCCTGTTGCCGGATTGTTTCATCCAGTCCACGAAGCGCCGCAAATGGAGCAAACTGTTTTGCCCTGCGTCCTACATCCATGGGATGTCTCCTGGAAACCGGTCTTGGTAAATATAAATACGGTTGATATGCACTTGCCAGCACTTTTTGCACCTCCTCTAAGCACGGTGACCACCTATTTGCTCATTGCGTTCTCTATAAGTAGAACACTCCAGCAGGTTGGATCCCCGCATGATCGCATTCTTTCCATAACGCTGCTTTACATTCAATACTGCTTCCTGTAAATGCCGTTCCTTATCGGTCTGTTTGGGATCATCAAACAGGCTGTACTGCACATAACTTTCAGGAGCAACCCTGTTCGCACACACCTCGATTCTTCGGATTCCGGTATATCTGTCTGCAATCCTGAGATATAAATCTTCCACTGCATCTATGATCTTTTTGGAACTGTTACTTTCTCTTTCGAGTTTTACGGTTCCTTTGGATGCCTCATGCTCATACCTGTGGTCATAGGCGATCCATAAGGTGAGAGAGCTTGTTACCAGTCCTTTTTCAAACAGATCCAGGACCAGATTATCTGTCATTTCCCTTACGATCACAAGTGCTTCTTCAAAAGAATAATTTCGCATCAGCACCTGACCATTTGAAAGGCTGTGTTCCTCCGAATGATAGTTCTTGATGTCACTCATCCGGCATGTTTCATAGCCCCATGCATGATCGATCAACAACTCTGCATCAATCCCAAACATCTTATACAGCCAGTCTTCGGATCTTAAAGAAGCCATTGCAATATCGCCCATCGTATGGATTCCATAACCGGCCAGTTTTTTTTCAGTCCGGGATCCAATCCTCCAGAAGTCACTTAATGGTTTATGATCCCATAGCTTCTCTCTGTAAGAGAATTCATCCAGGATTCCGATATGGTCATCCACATGCTTTGCTACGATATCCATTGCGATCTTAGCAAGATACAGATTGGTTCCCACACCTGCAGTTGCAGTGATGCCAGTTTCCTCCATGACTGCCTGCATAAGCTTTACCGCCATTTCTTTTGCAGTGAGATGATAAAGCTGCAGATAGTTTGTCACATCAATAAAACACTCATCAACACTGTACACATGGATATCTTCTTTTGAGACATACCGCAGATAGATTCCATAGATCTTTGCGGAATAATCCATGTACAACTGCATCCTCGGCATGGCTGTAATGTACTTCACACAATCCGGTATCTCATGGATCCGGCACCGGTTCTTGATGCCAAGAGACTTCATAGCCGGAGTGATTGCCAAACAGATTGTTGACTTTGATCTGGTCGGATCTGCAACCACCAGGTTTGCTTTAAATGGATCCAGTCCACGTTCTACGCATTCTACAGAAGCATAAAAGGACTTCAGATCAATACAGATAATAGAAGTCTGATCCTGACTCACATTTCCACCTCCCATACGTCTTTCCTCTTTTTGTAACATGTATCCCATTTTAACTATCAATGACTGTCTATCTTTCCTGTTTTCTTCAAAATACAGGAAATTCATTTCACATATTCATTGACAAAAGAGGAAATATTGTGTATCTTATAGGAAAGATGTTTCCCTTATCTGTGATTCACATTATAGGAGAGATATTTCCCTTTGTCAAGATTAATTTTTATTTTTTAGGAGACACATTTCCCGTTTTGCCTTGAAGCGGCTAATGAAACTTATAAGACAAGGCTTAGAAAGAGGTATGTTTATGACATTCGGTGAAAAAGTAAGATCATTAAGAAAAGAAAAAAAGATGAGTCAGCAGGAACTGGCCAGTATGGTTGGTGTTTCATATAGGACCATTCGATCCTGGGAAGTAGAAGGACGTTTTCCAAAACAAAATGTTCTGTATCAAAAACTGGCAGATGCATTACAGTGTGACGTTTCTTATCTCATGAGTGAGAATGAAGCTTTTATCACAGAAGCATCCGAACAGTTTGGTAACCGTGGTGCCAGACAGGCTCAGCAGATTCTGGAACAGGCTGCAGCTATGTTTGCCGGTGGATCACTGACAGACGAAGATAAAATAGCTTTTATGGATGAGATCCAGAGCCTTTATCTGGATTCCAAAAGACGTGCAAAGAAATTTACACCGAAAAAATATCTGAAAAACCAAGAGGAAAAATAATAGAAGGCGGGATTATTGTACACCTAATCTGTTACCTTATAGTTACAAGGATATTTCTGCCCTTTTTATTTTTTACTTTTGAGGTGATTTATTTGAGAAACACTTACATATATACAGAAACAAAGAAATTAATCAAGAAATATGGAACCCGAGATCCATTTGAGATCATGGATCAGATGAACATTGTGGTCGGTGAAACTTCCAGATATAAGACACTGAAAGGATACTGTTTTATGAGCTGTAAGACAATCTATGTCATGATCAGCAGTTTCCTTTCAGAAGAAGAAAAGATGATCGTTGCCGCCCATGAATTAGGGCATATCATCCTGCATCGTTCCCAGCTGAAAATGGCTCCAATGCAAGATGATACCCTCTACAATATGACGGATAATACAGAATACCAGGCCAATCTGTTTGCTGCCGATCTTCTGATTGATGATGAGGAGATTGAAGATATGGTTCAGAACGAAGACCTGGATTATTTCGGACTCTGCAGCTCTTTGAATGCGACTCCGGAACTCATGAGCTTTAAACTATACAGCCTGACAAAACGAGGCCAGGCTTATCATATGCCGATGGAGATACAGAGTAATTTTCTGGCGAAATAATAGCGGATAAGATTATTCTACAATAGAAAAACTATAGATTTATCTCACTGAAAGGAGGATCATTTATGTCAAGACATCATATAGAAAAGGTAACTTGTCCTTCCTGCCATCATGAGGGAGATTTTGAGCTCTGGGACAGTATTAATACTGCACTGGATCCTGAAATGAAAGAGAAGGTACTTAATCAATCTATTTTCCTTTATACCTGCCCGAGCTGTGGAGAGACCTTTCGTTTAAACTACTCCACACTCTATCACCAGATGGAAGATCTTGTCATGATTTATCTGGTTCCTGAATCAGAAGTAAAGAAGACATATGAAATATTTTATGAAAAAAATGCTTTGGCTGATTATCGTACCGAAAAGTACTTATACCGGATTGTGACATCAGCAAATCAGCTCGTTGAAAAGATCCAGATCTTTGATGCAGGTAAAGATGACAGGGTAATGGAACTTGTTAAATTACTTGCGACAGATTCTATTCTCAAAAATGATCCCTATATAGAATTTGATGAACTGCGCTTTGCTGTCGACGACGACGGAACAAATATTCTTGTAATCATTAATAAGGGTGAGATTACTGGTGCAGTTGACATTGACAATATGTATGAATTTGCTTCTTCACACTGCAATGATTTCAAGGATTTCCGCGATGATGATGAAATAGTTATCAATAGGGAGTGGATCCTTAACAAACTTGCCGAAGCAGAAAACGAATAGTATATTTGGTGGCTACACCCCCAAGCCCCTGTAGAATAAATAACGCCAGTACTGGATATCAAAAATCCCGCACCGGCGTTATTTATTAAAATATTTTGTTTTTTAATCTTCAACACTCTCTACTGAAACTTCTTTTTTCTTCCTACTTTTACCAGAAATCATCTTGTGTCCTGTATAAATAGCCATAATCATGCAAAGCAAAGAACTTGCTGCAAAGTACTTATGGCCTTCTTTTGATCCCTTATAACCTGTATAAAAAGTTCCAAGCATTGTAATCAGTGCACCGATAGACCAATATTTATGTGATTTCATTCAGATACCTCCTGCCGTTTTTCTTAATCATATACCTTTTAAAAGATATATACAAACTGGTATTTTGAATCAATCGACAAGCAGCTCGGATCTTCCACTATAAATTCATACCTTCAGCAAATAGGATATGGCAATAAAAATATATCCGGAGATTTCTCTTCCTACTGGATGCAGTCATCCTTAAAGATTTCACCAGTAGAACAAGTTGAACTTTTGAAAAATTTATATCGAAACAACTTCAACTTTACTCCTGCTAATATTCATGCCGTCAAAAATTCCATCCATCTTACCGCCTCTGAAAATGGAGAATTTATGGAAAAACCGGAACCGGACGAGTGAACGGGCAGGATATAAATGGCTGGTTTATAGGTTTTATAGAAAGCCAAAATAATACATACTTTTTCTCCACAAATATTCAAAGCGAACAACGTGCAACTGGTAGTAAAGCATCAGATGGTGCTTTATCTACTCGTATTGATTCGTCACATAAATATAAGCATCTTCCAACGTTGCAGGAATTGACATACACTCCAATTCTGGCTGTATTTCAGAAATCACTCTTAACTGCAATCCCCCCTCAACATACTGTTTAGATGTAATACGATACTTCTGTTCCACTTCTCTTGCTTTTCTCTCATCAGGTACTTTGCAAATCCAGATTTTCCCCTGTGCTTCTTCTGTCAAATTCTTCATAGAACCCGCATACAGAAATCGACCTTTATGCATAATTGCAAGCTGATTGCAGGTGGCAGCTAAGTCTTCTACCACATGAGTTGAAAACAAAACCGTTCTGTTTTCAGAAAAATCTACTAACAAATTGCGGATGCGAATACGTTCCTCCGGATCTAAACCGGTAGTTGGCTCATCCACAATTAAAAATTCCGGTTCATTTAAAAGCGCCTGCACCAATCCTACCCGTCGCTTCATACCGCCTGATAACTGCTTCATTTTCTTCTTACGATGTTCTATAAGACTGGTCTTTTTCAAATAATAATCTATCCGCTTTCTACATTCTGCTTTCGGAACACCTGCCAGATCTCCCATATACTCCAAACACTCCTGAACCGTCAAATTAGGATACAGTTCAATTTCCTGTGGTAAATACCCTATCTTTCTTTGGATTTTTTCATAGTTTCCTTCGCTATACAAAATTCCGTCTAATGTAACCATTCCGTTTGTAGGTTTAAGCACAGTAGTCAAAACTCTCATCAAAGTAGTCTTTCCCGCTCCATTTTCTCCCAATAGTCCAAATATCCCATTTGGTATATCTAAATCTGCATGGTCGATTGCTGTGACACTATTCTTAAATCTTACCGTTAAATCCTCAATATGAATACTCATAAATTTACCCTCTCTTTCTTACGATCTTCGGCAATGCCAGTAACAAAATCAGTCCGATACAAATACACAAGCCTTTCCCATACAGCCATGTAATATCGGCAGTATTTTCTATATCTCTAAAAGAATAAGAAAACAGATTCCATGCTCCAAAAAGTTTATCTCCACCTGTGGAATTTGTTGCTACCCATATCAAAAGACTGCTTCCAATTCCCATCCACATATTGCGAAAAAGCATAGACAATGTATTAGCCAATATTCCCCAAAAGAAAATAGTTACTACAATCGCCCCAAAACAGGTAATAAACTGAAGTATTTCACTTTCTGTTACTGGATGTGTAATTGGTTTCTGAAACGCAAAAAACAATCCATATCCAAGAACAGCGAGCAGCAGCAAAAAAGTTCCCTGTATCATCAGTCTCTGTATAATAGAATAGATTCTCTTTTTTATCTGATACAGTCTCTGAACTTCGGAACGGTTGCTTGTAATTTCCTGCACATAAGTATCTGCACAAAAAACAGCAGTCAATATCGCAAAAGGCGGCTCTATGGATAGTCCTATTTCATACGTGAAAACAACTGCACGAATCACACTTAAAATTACAACAAAGGATACTGCATAAGCAATTTTATAAAATGGCAGAACAATCTTCATTTCCTTCTTCATTTATATTCGCCTCCGCTTCCAAATCTGTATCGAAATCAGTATAATTACTACCGATACAATAATAAGAAAACTTTGATTTAAGAGCGCCATCGGGGGCGGTGTCGTATCAAAAAGCTGCCCCGGAAATCGTACCATGATTGCCAAAGGTTTGCCCCAATATCCGTAAACTCCCTCTGCATTAGTTCCGCCCAAATTGGAATACACCATATAAAGAATCAAAAGTGGTACACCCGGAAGTGGATTTTTAAATATGAGTGAAATCAATGTATATATACTCACAATCATCAGCATATTAGGCAATATATAAAGTACCGTAGAAGCCACAAAATCCCATAGTCGCACTTCAAATCCACTATCCTTTGTATAGATGCGGCACAATACCCAAAACAGTATATTCAAAATAGTTAGCACAAGCAAACAAATTGTAAATCCTGCACTCACTTTTCCCATTACATACTTCCCGGCAGTCACAGGCTTTGTATGCAACAATTCATAAGTATGCTTTTTTGTATCTTGTAAAAATAAAACCGCCAACATAATAATTGCAAAAAACACCATATACAGACCCGCAAAATCAGCAAATTTTCTTGCGTAATAAAAAGAAAATGTCTTATCTTCCAATTTTTTATCTAGATATGCGTTGATTTCTTCTGCCGTTCCCTTATAATACGTACTGTCCTCGTATAAATACCTTGCCCCGTACCAGTCATATTCTTGCTCCAAATACGCATAGGCCTCTTTTAAATTCATGCTTTCCAGCTTTTCAATGACATTCTGTGCTTCTGAATCCGTCAATCCAAACACATCCGTTAATTTTATTTTTACCTTTTCATGCCATACCTCTCTGTGCTTTTCAGGCGTGGCTGGAATATAGCCCTCATACACTTCTCCTTCAACCGAAGTGTTGGACTGATCATTGATGATTTCCTCCCCCGTTGTAAGATAATGTGTGGTTAAATATGGACTTGTCGCATTAAACACACCATAAATCACAAGCAGAACACCTACCCAAAATAACGGTCGCTTTAGATAATTCCTAATCTCTCTTTTAAAAATAGCAATCATACGTATTCCTCCTTTCCTTCGTTATAGACATCATAAAATATAAATCACAACAAAAAGACAACAGCATAAAAAAATCGGACCGCTCATGCAATCCGATGAAATACTGCTGTTATTACAGCTCCACTCTGTTTTTCATTTTCTATCAGTAACTGACCACCATGCTTTTCACAATACAATCTGCTGATATACATGCCCATTCCTGAATGTTTCAAACTGTCTTTCACATTTTGCTGATAAAAAAGCTCTGTTGCCTTTTGCTTATCTATTGTAAATCCCACTCCATCATCCTTTATTCTGATCTGTAATTCAGAACAGGTAAGAAACACTTCCATTTCCACTTTTGTCTTGGCGTAACGAAAGGCATTTGACAAAAGGTTTTCTATAACCTCTAAAATCACTTCCTTATCTCCTGAAAATTTTTCTTCTGTTTCCGAACATTCTAATTCATATAGCTTTCCAAATTTTTTCCTAAACACGTTCATCTCTGCCCGTACGTCTATTTCTACCTGTTTACTGGTAATTTCTTCTGCTACTAACTCCCTTGTATCTAAACTGCTCATCTTTCGCATAGTTTCCACAAAGATATCCATACGTTCAATCTGTTTTTTGCTTTCATTTACCATTTCTAAGGCTTGCTCCATATTTATCTCTTTCTTCGGAAGATATTCTGAAAGCATTTCCTGATACCCCTCCAGCACAGAGAGCGGAGAACGTATATCATGTGCAATGGCAGCCCGCAAAGCCTTTTCTTCCTCAAGCATTTTCCATAACTGTTGATTATTCTCTGCCAGCTGTCCTCTCATTCGTTCAAACTCTTTGCACAATCCGCCCATCTCATCTTCATTTTCATAAGTGATATGGAAATCTAAATTATTTCGACCAACTTGTCGGGAAGCCAGTTCTAATTCTTCGATAGGGCATTTCAGTTTATGCTTATAAAAAAGAAATACCGCTATAATACTCCCTGCAACAGATACGATAAGCACTGTAAATGTCTGAAGAAAATCACATATTTCCGATACATGATAATCAAATTCTTTCATTTCATAAGAATGTGGTCTCGGAACATCTGGCAAATACCTTCTACCATCCCCTTCAGCCATTTCAAAATATTCTTCTTGGTCTACATAATTCCACCAAATGTTGTTTTGTACTGTGCTTGCTATTCGCATAATTAGTGCTGAAAGATAAAAACTAATTATTAAACTAATTATCATATACAAAACAATGGTTTTCCTTAACGAAAGATTTTTTATTTTGCCCATTTATATCCCCTCCCCCATACCGTTGCAATATATTCGTGTTCCGAATACATTTTCATTTTCTTGCGGATTCTGCGAATCAACTCCGTAACCACCCGGCTGTCCCCTTCTGCATCATATCCGCCAATCTTCTCATAGATTCGTTCTTTATCAAATACCATTTCAGGGTTCATAGACAAAAATTCTATGATCTCATACTCTAATTTCGTAAGCTCTAAAGCATTCCCTTTAATATGTACACATTTACTGGCATAGTCAATCACTAATTCTCCATAAAACCTTTGTTCTTTTTTCCTATGTAAACGTTCTTCACGTTTCAAATGAGCAATAATTCTGGCATCTAATTCTTTCAAACTGAATGGTTTTAAAACATAATCATCGCCACCAGACAACAATCCCATTACTCGATCCTGTTCTTCTACTTTTGCGGTCAAAAAAATAATCGGACAGGAAACCATATCTCTGATTCTTCTGCACACTTCAATTCCGTCCATTCCCGGCATATTTACATCCAATAAAATAATATCGGGATTTACACTTATCTTTTCCATTGCTTCTATGCCATTTTCTGCAATAATCACTGTATAATTCTTCAATGTAAAGTATTGATTCAACATTTTTAGCAATTCTCTATCATCATCAACCATTAAAATTTTATAGTTCATAAATTCCACCTCTGGCTATAATGCTATCTTTTCTTTATAGTATATCTTATAAAAAACAACAAATAAACAACAATTCCTAAAAGGCAACAGCCTTTCTAAACTGCCGCCTTTTCTCCTTCATTTTATTTCCATTATTGATAAACCATCTCTGTATCCACAATCTCCCTTGCACACGATTACATATTGTTCATTCTCGCTACCCATTCCATCTGATTTTCTGCCTTTAACTGTTCCGTGATCCCCTGTGCCTGTTTCATCTGCTCTACAATTCTTTCAAACCTTAAATACTTATAGTCGTCTGTATCCAAACAAACAAGCCGAAGTCGCACAACAACTTGAAAATCTTATCAACGGAACAACAGTCCCAGATACTATTATAAAAAAGGAAAAAGAGCTCCTTCGAGCTCTTTTGATTCAGTTCTGTAAACTTGAAGTTATCTTTTTCCTAATGGCAATGCTATTAAATTTCCCAATAATGCAATAACAGCATATCCAACTACA
>UQNW01000041.1 GCA_900542495.1 uncultured Roseburia sp. | reverse complement strand
TAGGAACGGCAAAATTTTTTACACTTCTATTACTTCTTTATCGCACATCAGTAAAATCCCAGGGAATTAAGCAGCTGATGAGCGGTGGTGGTGTTATCCTGATCGGAACACAGCTGATCCCGCTTCTGAGTGGATTATTTGGTTAAGAGAAAGGAGTAGAGATCCATGTTCAGTCAGATTTTTGATGCGATTGAGGAATGGATGAGGGAACTCTTAACCGGGATGATCACTTCCAACCTGGACACGATGTTTACTGATGTTAATCAAAAGACCGGTGAGATCGCTACCCAGGTTGGACAGACCCCGCAAGGGTGGAACGGCAGCATATTCAGTATGATCCGGAACTTATCGGATTCCGTGATCATGCCGATCGCAGGTATTATTATCACACTCGTACTCTGCTACGAATTGATTTCTATGCTGACCGAGCGCAACAACATGCATGATATTGATACCTGGATGTTTTTCAAGTACTTCGTAAAAATGTGGATTGCTGTATATCTGGTGAGTAACACATTTACGATCACAATGGCGGTATTCGATGTGGGCCAGCACGTAGTTAATTCTGCGGCCGGTGTTATCACAGGAAGTACCGCCATTGATATTTCTTCGGCATTGACGGATCTTTCCGCAACACTGGAAAGTATGGAAATCGGAGAACTTGTTGTATTGGCGCTGGAAACCCTTATCGCCGGCTTCTGTATGAGAATCCTGTCTGTACTGATCACAGTGATCATGTATGGACGTATGATAGAGATTTACCTATATACCTCAGTTGCGCCGATTCCATTCGCAACTATGAGTAACAGAGAATGGGGACAGATCGGCACGAATTATTTCAGAGGACTCTTTGCCCTGGCTTTCCAGGCATTTCTGATGATGGTATGCGTTGCAATCTATGCAGTGCTTGTTGCAGGTATCCAGTATTCAGATAATCTGAGTTCTTCATTATTTGGCGTTATGGCTTACACAGTGATCTTATGTTACAGCCTCTTTAAGACGGCATCCTTAAGTAAGTCGATATTTAACGCACACTAAATTACAGGAAGGAGTGAAAATCATGGCATATGTCAGCGTACCGAAAGATTTAACAAAGGTAAAGAATAAAGTAGCATTTAACCTGACCAAAAGACAGCTGATCTGTATCGGGATAGGTGCTGCAATGGGAATTCCAAGCTATTTCCTCTTGCGTAATGTGATGGGAAACAGTAATGCAGCAACGGTCATGGTGCTTTTGATGTTACCGGCATTTTTATTTGCCATGTACGAAAAAGACGGGATGCATCTGGAAGATGTTCTGATGCATATGATCCGGGTGAAGTTTCTTCGTCCACCCGTCAGAAAATATGAAACTGAAAACTATTATGAAACAGATCCGGAACGGATCAAGCAGTCTCCGGATACAGGAAAACCGAAAGGAGGAAAAACGGTTGCGAAAAAAGAAAAATAAGAAAACTGTCGCAGATACCGGGTACAAAAAAGTAGACAGAAAAGAGAAAAAGAAAAAAGAAAAGCAGGAAGAGAAACGCAGGCAGAAAAAACTGTCCGTCCAGCAGTCGATCGCTTATAAGGAAATGGGAAAGGATGGAATCTGCAGGGTACAGGGAAAAACGTATTCTAAGTGTATCCGCTTTTATGACATCAACTACCAGCTGGCTCAGAACGAGGACAAAAATGCGATCTTTGAAAACTGGTGCGATTTCCTCAATTACTTTGATGCCAGTATCCATTTTCAGCTGAGCTTTATCAATCATAAAAGCAGCATGAAAGAATTTGAACAGGTCATCCGGATCCGACCACAGGAGGATGCTTTTGATGATGTCCGTATGGAATACGCCAAGATGCTGAAACAGCAGCTGGCAAAAGGAAACAACGGTCTGGTGAAGTCAAAATATATCACCTTTTCCATCGAAGCGGATAATATCCGGGAAGCAAAGCCAAAGCTGGAACGTATTGAATCAGATATCCTGAACAACTTCAAGATCCTTGGAGTTCCGGCATATCCGCTGAATGGCGTGGAACGTCTGCAGATACTGTATGAGACTTTCAATCCGGATATCATGACAGACTTCCAGTTTGATTATGGTTCCATGATCCGGACAGGACTCAATACAAAGGATTATGTGGCACCGACCAGTTTTGTATTCCGAGACAGAAATACGTTCCAGATGGGAAATACTATCGGGGCTGTCTCTTATCTGCAGATCCTGGCACCGGAGCTTACGGATAAGATGCTGGCAGAATTTCTGGATATCGATAAGAACCTGATCGTCAACCTGCATGTCCAGTCTGTGGATCAGATGAAGGCAATCAAGCTGGTAAAAAGCAAAGTGACGGATATCAACCGTATGAAAATCGAAGAACAGAAAAAAGCAGTCCGGGCCGGATACGATATGGATATCATTCCATCGGATCTGAACACGTATGGCGGAGAAGCTAAGCGTCTGTTAGAAGACCTGCAGTCACGAAATGAGCGTATGTTCCTTGTAACAGCGCTCTTTTTAAATACTGCAAAGACAAAACAGGCACTGGATAATGCCATCTTCCAGACGGCCGGTATTGCACAGAAATATAACTGTGTGCTGAAACGTCTGGATTATCAGCAGGAAGAAGGATTGATGAGCAGTGTTCCGTTGGGAGTAAATCATATCCCAATCAAGCGGGCTCTTACGACTACCAGTACAGCAATCTTTGTTCCGTTTACGACACAGGAGCTTTTTATGACAGGAGAATCCTTATATTACGGATTGAATGCACTCAGTAACAACATGATCATGGTGGATCGTAAAAAGCTCAAAAACCCGAATGGACTGATCCTTGGTACGCCTGGATCCGGTAAATCCTTTGCAGCAAAAAGAGAAATCACCAACGCTTTCTTTGTTACGAAGGATGACATTATCATCGGAGATCCGGAGGGTGAGTATTACCCACTGGTCCATGCACTTGGCGGACAGGTCGTACACATTTCACCAACCAGTAAGGATTATATCAATCCGATGGATATCAATATGGATTATTCCGATGATGACAATCCACTTGGTGTAAAATCTGATTTTGTCCTGTCTTTATGTGAGCTGATCATGGGAAGCAGGGATGGAATTGAAGCAGAGGAAAAATCAGTGATCGACCGCTGTCTTCCACTGGTGTATCAGAAGTACTTTGCAGATCCAAAACCGGAAAATATGCCGGTCCTTGGTGACCTGTATGACTGCCTCAGAAAGCAGAAAGAACCGCAGGCACAGAGAATTGCAACAGCGTTGGAAATCTATGTAAATGGATCACTGAAAGTATTTAACCATAGAACCAATGTGGAACTGAATAACCGTATTGTCTGCTTTGACATCAAGGAACTTGGAAAGCAGCTGAAGAAAATCGGAATGCTCATCGTCCAGGATCAGGTATGGAACAGAGTTACGATCAACCGCGGCATCAAATCCACCAGGTACTATATCGATGAGTTCCATCTTCTGCTCAAAGAAGAACAGACAGCAGCTTATTCCGTAGAAATATGGAAGAGATTCAGAAAATGGGGTGGTATTCCAAGTGGTATCACCCAGAATATCAAAGATCTTCTTGCCAGCAGGGAAATTGAAAATATCTTTGAGAACAGTGATTTTATCCTGATGCTGAACCAGGCTGCAGGTGACAGACAGATCCTTGCAAAACAGTTGAATATTTCCCCATATCAGTTGTCTTATGTGACGAATTCCGGGGAAGGAGAAGGACTTCTTTTCTATGGAACAACAATTATTCCATTTAAGGACAAGTTCGATAAGAACTTGAAGCTGTACAGTTTGATGACTACAAAACCGGAAGAAGTTGAAAAACGAGAGAAAGAAATGGAGGCGGAAAAGCATGAAGGAAATCGATAAGATCCGAATCAGGCAGTGGAACCAGGATAATCCTTACATTCAGATGAAAAATCTGGAAAATGCACAGCCTGGATACCGTGTTCATACAGTCAATGATGATCATCATCTGTATGAACTTCCGCTGGAAACACAGAACATTATCCTTGACTGGGTATTCTGGAATTTTTATCCGGCACAGAAAATCTATCCGCATCTTACCAGTGATGATCTGAAAGAAGTTCTGTATAAACGTACCCAGATCCATCTGCACAACAATCAGTTCAAGGAGGCTATGCTGATCAATGGTTTCTGGCCGAGAGATCCGAGTGAATTGAACTGGGTATTTCATATCCAGGCGAGCTCTCCAGCAATCAGGACACAGGCAGATGGTTATCCTGGTATCCCGATTATAGGACGCCAGGAACTGAATGAGTACAGAAAGAAAAGTTGTGCCAGGAGGTGATGACCTATAGCTGGAAAAGAATTTAAAGGCAAAGATAAAAAGGTCGCAAAGATGACCAGGGATGGTCTGACAGAAGAAAATCTTCGTGATGGTAGTGTAAAAGATATCAGTCACAGGAGTCGAGGACGACCGGAAAATAAGGAAGAATTTGTTCCTGAACGGGAACGGAAAAAGGCTGAGAATGAAGATTCAAAATCAGGAAAAGGAAAACGACTGCAGATGGAAAAGATCCGGAAATCTTCTGTCCGGCAGGAAGCTGTTGAGGATACAGTTGAAGTTACACCAGAAGAAAAAGTATCCGGATATCAAAAGAAACTGCATCGTCATGAAAAAATCCCGGATGATGATAACAATCTGAACAGTCAAAAGAAATCCATTCGGAAGAAGCAGCTGCAAAAACAGATGACCAAAGAACAGGCAAAAGCCGGAAGATTATCCTTTGATGATGAAGGAAATCAGATGGTGAAAGGTGCTGGCATGAAACCGGGAGGGACAGCCGGGAAGTACATTGCCACACAAGCTGTTATATCTGGCATGAAAGCAGTCACTTCCGAAGAGGAAGAAACAGATGAAAATGCAGGTGTGGAAAGTGCCAGACTTGCAGAGCGTGAAACAGAAGCTGCGTTACGTGGCCTACGTCATGCTCAGATCCGGAGCAAACGAACGGATGTGAAAACCCATCGCAAAGGTTATCGTGAGGCTACTGTAGAAAAGAAACTGAAATTTGGTTCTGCAGAAAGTATGGAAGGAGTCAAACATGCAGAATCGGTAAAGAAAGCCGAACAAAAGAGACATTTCTATAACCGCTTCTTTCAGAAAAAACGATATAAGGATGCATACCGGGCAGCCAGAGCCGGAAAATCCGCTGGCAGTCTGGGTGGAGCAACAACCATTGCCGGTGTCGAGAACATGACGGTAAAAGCAAAGATCGCCTTGAAAGAGATCATAAAACGTAATCGTGCCATGTTCGCAGGCATCGGTATTTTTGCGCTTCTTTTTCTAGTCATTTCAGTATCTCTGGGGAGCTGCAGTGCTTCTATCGAGGGAGCTGGATCTGTGATCGGTATTACAACGTATCCAAGTTCAGACGAGGATATCTATGCTGCCGAAAACAGATATGCTGCTTTGGAAAGTGCCTTGAATCAGCAGATCAATGAGATGGAACGAAGACATCCGAATTATGACGAGTATCAGTACAACATTGCTGAAATTGGTCATAATCCATACCATCTTATCTCGTATCTTACTGCAAAATATGGGGACTGGACGTACTCAGATGTTGAAAATGAACTGCAAGCTCTTTTTGAAGCACAATATCATCTGAATACGGAAGGTCGAACAGAAACGGTGACAGAAACCAGAAATGTTAGAGTCGGAGAATCATTGGGACAGGTAGTGACCAGTGGATATTGTAATTGTCGAATCTGTTGTGGTGTATGGTCCGGAGGTCCAACTGCCAGTGGGGCATATCCTACTGCAAACCATACCATTGCTGTAGATGCATCCAATCCATTTGTGCCGATCGGCACTAAGGTAGTAATGAATGGTGTGGAATACACGGTTGAGGATACCGGAGCCTTTGCACGATATGGTGTGCAGTTTGACGTTTACTATGATAACCATGCTGCCGCTTCTGCTCATGGACACCAGACCTGGGAAGCCTATATCGCAGATGACAATGGTAGTCAGGAAGTAACGGTTACCAGTACAAGCACTAAGAAGATTCTATATGTGACACTGACAAATGGAAGCTTTGATGCTGTGGCAAGAGCCAATCTGAATGCCGAGCAGCTGATTATTTACAATGCATTAAATACGACCTATGGAAACAGAAATTATCTGTGGGATGTAAAAAATGTGACCAGTGGATCAGGCGGTAATGGAATGAGTTATGAGATTCCACCGGAAGCACTGCAGGATGAAGAATTCGCCCGGATGATTCGAGAAGCAGAAAAATATCTGGGAGTACCTTATGTATGGGGTGGCTACTCTCCGTCCGGATTTGACTGCTCAGGTTTCGTATCTTATGTCATTAACCACTGTGGTAATGGCTGGAACTATGGACGATTGACCGCGGATGGATTAAGAGGCGTATGTACTTATGTATCACCGCAAGAAGCAAAACCAGGAGATCTGATCTTCTTCCAGGGAACGTATAACACATCCGGTGCAAGCCATGTGGGTATCTATGTCGGTAACGATATGATGATTCATTGCGGAGATCCGATCCATTACTCAAGTATCAGCACATCCTACTGGCAGCAACACTTCATGTGCTTTGGAAGACTGCCATAAATGGGTGAACGAAGGGAGGTGAAAGTTTGAATAAAAAGATTAAGAAATATCTGGATGAGATTGCTAAGACAGAGAAAAAGATTGCGGATCTGCAGCAATATCTCAGAGGTGTCCAGGCTGCATTAAAGCAGGAAGAGGACAATGAGATGATCAGGTGTATCCGTGGTATGAAGATGGATAAGGATCAGTTATATGATCTTTTGGATGGTATCCAGAGTGGAACAGTTAAATTTCAGGTAAGCAGGGAGTCTGACGAAGAAGGTTCAGGCTCCTTTGTATTCACAGAAAAAAATAAGGAGGAAAATCAGAATGGTGAAATGGAAGAAAATGAATAAGAAAATGGCAGGACTGCTGTTGGGAGTCATGATGCTTTTTACAGCATCAACCACAGCATTTGCCTATGTGGATGAATCAGCAGAGGCATCCAAAGTAGAGACAACTCAGACAGAGCAGTCAACAGACAAAGAAGAGAAAAAGGATGAGGCGGCAAGTACAAGTGAGGTGCTGCCGGAAGATGGAACAGACAAGGGAACTGCCTTTACGACACCAGGAAATGGCGAAGTCAAGGATGACATTACCGATGATTCCACAAAGGAGTTTCTTACGGTTACTACGAAGAATAATAACACTTTTTATATCGTGATTGACCGCAGTGCAACATCCCAGAATGTCTATATGTTATCACAGATTGATGAAAATGATCTGTCTGAGTTTCTGGATAAAGACAGCACTGCTACTGTCGTAACACCACAGCCGGACACATCAAAGGTAGTGTTGGATGAAACAAATAATGAGGATGTAGACAAGGAAGCTACCATTGATCCGGAGAAAACAGCATCTGCAAAAACCAATATGGGTGCAATGGCAACAATCCTGATTTTGGCTCTCGGCGGTGTGGCAGCTTACTACTACTTCAAGATCTATAAACCTAAAAAAGAGGAAGATGAGGATGATCAGCCGGAAGGTTTGGAAACAGGTGGACTGGAAGAAGTTCCGGATGAGGAAGAGTCTGAAGACGAAGATTTTGAAGAAAATGAAAAATAAATAAACTTTTTTAGCGGAGGGGGCTGTAAAACATGCTCTCTCCGTTTCGTTATATGAAGGAGGTAATACATCATGTATTTAGTAATTGCAGAAAAACCAAGTGTATCAAGAGCAATCGCAGAAGTGATTGGAGCACAGGAACGAGAAGACGGATATTTACGAGGAACCGACTGTATGGTCAGCTGGTGCTTCGGACATCTGGCCGAATATGTTTCACCGGATGCTTACGATGAGAAATTTAACCAGTGGAGATATGAAGATCTCCCGATCATCCCGAAAGACTGGAAAGTTACAGTCTCAGAAGATAAGAAAGATCAGTTCTATATCTTAAAAAGACTGCTCAACAGTCCGGAAATTGAATACGTCGTAAATGCCTGTGATGCCGGACGTGAAGGAGAATTAATCTTCAAACATGTCTATGACTTATCCGGAAGTAAAAAGCCGGTGAAACGATTATGGATCAGTTCTCTGGAAGATTCAGCAATCCTTGATGGAATGCAGCATCTGAGATCCGCAGAGGAATACCGACATCTGGCCGAAGCTGCTGTATGCCGTTCTCAGGCTGACTGGCTGGTAGGAATGAATGCAACCAGAGCTTACACCACAAAGTACTTCAAAAAGCTGACCGTTGGAAGGGTTCAGACACCGACACTTGCCATGTTGGTGGAACGTGCCGGACAGATCAGCAATTTCCAGAAAGAAAAGTATTTCAATGTGGAACTCGATTGTGATGGAATTCCGGCTGTAAAGCCAAAAATCTTTGATCCGGATGAGGCGGAACAGTTAAGAAGTAGATGCCAGGGAAGTGAAGCTATTGTCACAGCAGTAAAAGAAACGGAAAAGAAAGTAAAAGCACCAAAGCTTTATGATCTGACCACACTGCAGAGAGAAGCAAACCGTATCTACGGAATGACAGCCAAACAGACACTGGATACCGCTCAGAGCCTGTATGAAAAGAAACTGATCACTTATCCAAGAACGGACAGCCAGTATCTGACCGAAGATATGGAGCAGACCGCAAGAAATGTGGTTCGTCAGATTTATGAGAAATATCAACTGACAGGTCCGTTTGATCAGCCGGAGCAGCCAGATGTGAAGAAAGTCATGAATAACAGCAAGGTGACAGATCACCATGCAATCATTCCAACGATGGAACTTGCATCCTGCCATCTGGATGAATTGAAATCCTGGGAAGAAAAGATTCTTTTCCTGATTGCAGTCCATACGGTCATGGCAATGAGTAAGGATCACATTTACCAGGAGACAGAGATTGAAGTGGAATGCCAGGAAGAAATCTTCAAAGCAAAAGGAAAGATTGTCCTGCAGGATGGATGGAAACTCTTTGAAAACTGCTTCAAAAATAAGGATCGCATGGCAATCGTAGATCCGGATCAGGAAATGAAAGAGAGGATGCCGAAAGTAACCCAGGGACAGACTTTCTATGCTGTGGATGCAGAAAAGACAGAGCATTTTACATCTCCACCGAAACCATACAGCGAAGATACTCTCCTTGCGGCAATGGAAACTGCTGGAAATAAGGAATTCGATGAAGACACAGAAAAGAAAGGATTAGGAACTCCGGCAACAAGAGCCGGTATCATCGAGAAACTGATCTATTCCCAATATGCTACCCGAAAAGGAAAACAGATTATTCCAACAGATGATGGAAAAGTCCTTGTGGAGATCCTGCCAGACTTTCTGAAATCTGCAAGTATGACTGCAGAATGGGAAAATCAGCTGCTTTTGATGGAGCATGGAGAGATTGCACCGGAACAGTTTATGACCGGGATCAAAAACATGCTGACCATGATGCTGAATGGATGCGATGCGATTTCCGAAGAAGAAACAAGAAGATTTCAGACCAGAGAAAGCATTGGAACATGTCCGGTATGTGGAAGCCTGGTATATGAAAGCAAAACCAACTTCTATTGTAGCAACCATGATTGTCACTTTGCTCTCTGGAAAGATAACCGCTATCTGCAGAGCATGGAAAAAAACATGGATAAAAAGATGGCTGCAGAACTTCTGAAAAGTGGATGTGTGCATGTAAAAGATCTGTATTCCAGAAAGAAAAATATGTACTTTGAGGCAAATCTTCATATGGATGCAGATGAAACCGGAAAGGTGAATTTTTCTTTATCCTTTCCAAAAAAGAAACAAAAAAACAAAAGCAAAAAGAAATAAGAAAACAGATTAGAGGAGGAAACGAAGAATGAATTTTAATGAATTTGTAAATGAAGTAAAGGACAATATCAGACTCTTTTTACCAAAGGATTATGAGAATGCAGAAGTATCAACGATGGAGTGTCAGAAACTGAACCGTGCCTATACGGGACTGATGGTGAGAAAAGAAGGTGAGATGCTTACCCCGACGATCAATCTTAATCAGCTGTATGAAGCATATAAAGCACAGCGTGGCGTAACAATGGAAACTGTATGCAGAAAGATTGCAGATATAGTCATTGAGGCACCGATACAGGTTGATCTGAAATCCATTTTAAATTATGAAGATGTGAAGGACAAGCTGTTTATCCGTGTATCATCAGCCGAAGCAAATAAGGAAGTCCTCGAAAATGCGCCACACCAGCTGAAGGAAGATCTCGCAATCACCTATCATGTGGCAGTAGGCAAGGATCAGGATGGATTAAGTTCAATGTTTATCAAGAATGATCTGCTTGAACAGTATGGAATCTCTGCAGAACAGCTTCATGAAGATGCTATGAAAAGTTCACCGCGTGTCATGGCTCCGGAGGTATCAAGTATAGGTGCATTGATAGATGAAATGTACCAGAAAAATATTCTCATGCTGACACCGGATGAACGTGAAATGCTGCAGGAAACATTGCAGGAATCAAGCGAGATGCCGACATTCTTTGTTGTTACGAATACAGACAGAATTGATGGAGCCGGTGTGATCTTTTATCCGGAATTCATGGATAACATGGGGGAACTTCTTGGAAATGATTTCTTCATTTTGCCATCATCCATCCATGAAATGCTGGTCTTGCCAGATGATGGGCAAGTGGATGCAGAAATGTTAAGAGATATGGTAAAAGAAGTCAATGCGACTCAGGTAGCACCAGCAGAACGCCTTACCAATGATGTATATCACTTTGACACAAAGGATCATGTCTTTGAAAAAGCCGACAGATTCACAGAACGTCAGAAAGGAAAAGAAGCGCAGGCTGCAAAAACAGAGAAAGCCGGAAAAGAACAGCCGGATCAGAAACCGAAAACAAAGAAGCACGATATGGAACTCTAATAAAAAATAATCATCTCGTCAACTAATAAAAAGCCCTGCGGCATAAGCACAATGTCGTGGGGCGTTTTTGGAAAGGAGTATTATGACAGAACAAAATAAAACTACTACTATTCCACTGCCGGTCCAGAGAAAAGATATGGACAGCATTATGCAGTCACTGGAATCCGGTGTGGAAGAACTTTTTACAAGTAACCGCTATCAGGAATTTCTTAAAACCATGGCAAAGTTTCACAATTATTCTTTTAATAATACAATGCTGATTGCCATGCAACGACCGGATGCCACACTTGTTACCAGTTACAAAAACTGGCAGTCCATGGGTAGACAGGTCATGAAAGGCGAAAAAGGAATTACAATCATTGCACCGGCACCATATAAGAAAATGAAGGAAAAAGAGGTTCTGGATGAAAATCAGAGACCAATCATGGGAACCGATGGAAAACCTAAGACTGAACAGGTGGAAGTTACAGTTCCGCATTTTAAAGCAGTTACCGTCTTTGATATTGCTCAGACATCCGGGGAACCAATCCAGACACTGGCACCGGAATTACTGACTGCAGCTGTACAGGATTTTGATTCTTTCATGCAGGCTATTCAGAAAATATCCCCAGTGCCGATACGATTCGATGAGATCGATGGCAATGCCAATGGATATTATCACAATGCAGATAAGGAAATCGTGATCAAAAAAGGACTCAGTGAAAGCCAGACCTTAAAGACTGCTATTCATGAAACCGTCCATGCTAAACTGCATGACAAGGAAATCATGGAAAGCCTGGGTGTAGAAAAAGACCGTCTGACAAAAGAGGTTGAAGCAGAATCCGTTGCTTACTGTGTGTGTTCTTCCTTTGGTTTGGATACATCGGATTACAGTTTTCCTTATATTGCAGGGTGGAGCAGCAGCCGGGAAATGAAGGAAATGAAAGCATCTATGGATGTGATCCGCAAGACAGCCGGTGAAATGATCGATCAGCTTACAGAAGAACTGGAAATCATTCTTGAAGAAAAACAGAAAACAGAATTACATGAAAAATACGGCATTCTGGTAGATGCACTGGAAGCAGCCGGATACCGCTATGATTATCGGGAAAGCGAACCGGGACATATTGTACTGGCACCGGATGGGACACATGAAATTGCCGGGTATTTGCAGTTTGAATCATGGGGAGATATCAAAGATTGGCTGGAAGATACGATTGCAGAAGGAACGGATATTTCGGAAAGAGTTGATCGGGCTTTGTATCCATTTAAGTTTGATTATACCCTAGAGGAAGAAATGTTCAGAGGTAATGGTGACCGCTATGCGATTTACCATGTGGATGAAGGCACACCGGGAAAACAACATTTATTTATGAATATGGCAATGGTCAAAGAAGATGGCATTACAATCGATGCAGCAAATTATAAATGTGTCTATTCTGGCAGATTACATGAAAATGAAAAGATGGATGATTTGTATGCCGTATTCAACGATAATCCACCAGCAGATTATAAAGCACATTCTATGTCGGTCAGTGATGTTATCATTACAAACCGTGGTGGGGATATGCAGGCATATTACGTGGATCGATTTGGATTTGCAGAACTTCCAGAGTTTGCAGCACAAAGAGAAAAAATACTCGATATTGTCCCAGAAATAGAAAATGTGGATTATGAAAATGATCTTACATGTATCAGCTTTTATGCGGCTGAATGTGCTGAATTTCCTGTAATGGGTGAAGTACATTATGACCTGACATTACCAGAAGCCTTGGAAGCTTATGAGAAAATCCCATCAGAACGTATGCATGGACTGAAATGTGTTGGCTTTGATCTGAAAGACGGAAGTGATTATGAAGGAATGCAGAGTCTGATGATTGAAGGAAAAATACAGAAAGAATTTTTGAATTCGATTCCTGGATTTAGAGAAAATTCTTATGTGCAAAATGCAATCAGTCGTGTGGAAAAGTACTTGGAAGAAAGACATTCAAATGTTGAAAATCCTCTGGAATCCAATAAGAAAGTGGATAACGAAAAAAATATAAGCAAAGAAAAAAACGAGAAGGAGCTGAATATACAGATGAAACCAATACCGAAAAAGAAAAGGGGGGAAATGAGCCTATGAGAAATGTAAACCTGGAAGAAAACGAACTGACTATTACTGCTATCTTCCAGCAGCACACAAAGGAAGAAACAATCCAAACACTGAAAGAAGCTTTGGAAGTTTTGGAACAGGAAGAAAGTGATCCTGAGAATGATGAAATGATTGAGATCATCAATTCTACAGTTGGAAAATTACAGCAGATCGAAGACAAATACTACTATTCTCTGGATCTGAATTATTATCTGAATAACTTGGAGGACGATGCCTATGAAGCTTAATCAATTTGCAGTCTACCGAGTAGATCAGCAGACAGCAGGAAAAGCACTGTGGCATCTGCCATATCAAGAGGCAAGACAGCAGAATGTGTCGATTACTGTCGAAAATTACCGATTAGTCTCGATTCATGAAATGCAGGAAAATGAAAAAGTCGCTGACATCTGGAAACGGACGAAAAATCAATGCGAAGTCAGTGACGTGCTTGTATTGAACAAGAATGGAGAAATCAGCTGCTACTATGTAGATGAGAACTATCCACAGTATCTGGCCGGATTTATTCGTATCAACACATCCGGTGCACTGATCACTATGGAAACTGAGAATTATCAGATTGATGGGAAAAAGGGGAACTGGATTGCAACAGACACCATCATTATTGATGGAAAACAGTTTTATTTGATGGAACATCAGGTATACCGAGATCAGGCCCAGGGTGTTATCCTGGATGCCTATGGAAAAATGGTTGTCGAAGAATGTAAGAAATTCGATGAAAAGACAAAACAAAAGATCCATGATTACATCCAACAGCAAGTACCGCTAAATCTGGTCGAACAGCTAAAACAAGATGGTAAAATCCGTCTGGAACATTACCAGAAATTCTACCAGAACGGCACTTATGAACGGAGCCGAGAATCCGGTACCGAAGCCAATTATGATATGGTGGACGGTCTGGTGAATAATCAGAAGAAGAATCAGGAAAAGACCTCTGATGCTAGCAGCAACAATCAGACCTCCCGAAATCAACAGGATGGAAAACCTAAGAAACGAAGATCCGTGATCAAACGTCTGCATCAGAAACAGATTGCCATTGCTCGCCGGTCTGGAAAGCCGATACCTAAATACCTGGATCAGGAAATGGAAAGAAAGCGAGGGTAGAATATGCGAAGGTTAAAGTGTGAAAAAGAAACAATTATTCTGACCAATGAAGATGACGGATTCTATGATGTGTATACCTTCAATCAGAGCTTGCAGAAACGATTACGGACCTTTGCTGAGAAGTATCCGGATGATTGCTGGTTGAAAGGATCTTCGGAGGATGGAAGTGAAACGTATATGATCAAAAAAGGACGGTTGTCATTGAATTTAAGACCACCCTATTCTAAGGACAGAATTCATAAAGCAACAGAACGAATTATTGAAGAACAGAAAGAGCAATTGAAGGATTCATAGAATGCGATTTAAGAGAAAAAAGCCTCATGACCATGAGGAAAAATGAAAGCAAAATACGTTAGTTGATAAAGTGTATAGGCTCAAAAGGGAAAGTGCCCTTTTGGGCCTTTTTAATTTAAAATAGTTCTAAAGAACAAGTTAACAATCTGTAGATTCTGTATGTTTTAAAGATCAATCGTTATACTATTTTTAGACCGAATTATCGTTCTAAAGGAGGTGTCACAATGGATTTAAAGGCGGTTGGTCAGAGAATAAAAGCTGCAAGGGAAGCTAAGAATCTTACACAAGAAGAATTGGCAGCACTGGTAAACTTAAGTCCAACTCATGTAAGTGTTATAGAGAGAGGACTGAAAGTAACAAAACTTGATACCTTTATTGCGATTGCAAATGCATTAGATGTTTCAGCAGATACACTATTGATTGATGTTGTGACACATTCGGTTACTGGCGTTACGAATGAATTATCTGAAATGATAGAGAAACTACCTAAAGAAAAGCAACAGAGAATTATCAATGCGGTGAGGGCATTGGTGGAATAAATACATGAATAAGAAGATGGAAGGGCTTATTGCTCTTCTTTTTTATTTGGTTTAACGTGAAAATATGATATAGTAGTTCTAAAGACTTATATATAATTCTGAGGAACTTAATAAAATGAAGAAAAATAATATAACACTTGTATTTGTTGCTATCGTTTTTTCGATTATTGTTGGAATGATAATTGGAAAAAGCTTATTAAAGTATAAAGAAGGTGAGCCAGATGTAGTTGGCAGTTTTTCTATGAATAGAGATGAAAATCTTACAGTAGTTGCTAACAGAAAAAATATTTCTGATAAAGAAGCATTTGCAAGACTGCTTTTAAAAATGTACAAAGAGAATTCATTTCATTCAATAAAATTTTCTACAGATCATGGATATGCAACCAGCCTTGATATGACCGTATATTCTTGGAAAGAAGATATCGAAAATGGAAAATCCATTATGCAGATAGAATTTAGACCGATTGAATATGGAAAAGATTATGATATTGTTCATAATCCGGATAAATATGTGCTTTTTATCGATGGAACAGAAATAAAATGAAATATATAGATATGCAGATAAAGAGGATTGCTCAACACAGGAGGATATTTTCAATTACCCTCAAAATGATAAAAGCGAGGCAGCGGAAAATCCGTTGCCTCATTTCAGTATTATGACAATTAATCTAGTTCCGCCCCTAACTCATACCTCCAATACTCCGCCGCCTCATATTCCCTAGGTTCTGAGAGTACCGGTACAGTAAAGAGTTCAACCGGAACACAGAGTGTTGATGCAAAGATTTTCATAAGATCCTCTTTTGGAGTTCGGACATCGCTTTCATACTGAGCAATCCGGACATCAGCACAGCTGTCGGGAAATCCAACAGCCATGCCAAGTTCTTTCTGGGTGAGATGATTTTTCTGTCTTAAGTGTTTTAATTTTCTTCCAAATGTAATCATAGTATTATTCTCCTGTGCTTCCAAAAGCCCCAGTTCCTCGTTCTTCACCGAGATCCAGGACAAAGTCTGCGATCACAACCGGTGTGATCACCAGCTGACCGACGCGTGTGTCTTTATGAATGATCTGAGAAGATGTGCTCACGTTGCTGATAATGGCATGGATCTCACCACGGTAACCGGAGTCAATCGGTGGAAGTTCGCATACCAGTCCTTTTGCAGCCATGCTGCTTCGTGGAAAGACATATCCGGCAAATCCATCCGGGATGATGAGACCAAATCCAAGCGGAATTCTCGCAACTTTGCCTGGCTTTAATACGCAATCATAAGGCATGAATACATCCGCACCGGCATCATTTTCATGTGGCCGGAAGGGATGATGATCTGCTTTCAGACCAAAGTCAATCAGTTTAATCTTTATGGCTGCTCACCTCCTTCCTGATGAGCAATGGATAATCTGCTTTTAAGATATCTGACGGTATCCAAAACTTTGAAATAGGATTCTGGCAGGACATCTGTTTTTCCATGCAGCTTCCTCTCTGACAGAATGGACCGGTAAGATCCGGTGCAAAAAGGATTGGGCTCAATTTGTACAATCTTTGCCAGATCTGTAGCATCACAATCCTTGTTTCATCCGTATTTCTTCGGCAGGTTCTTTGGCCAATCATATGCTTCCACTGGTAAGGTGTCGCGCTGATGATCAGTACGTTTCGAAGTCCCTGAGGTGTGGCATATCCGGCTGAATCATGATCAATGCCTAAGGCACAAAGCTCTGCATAATGATCCAGATCTGACTGACAGCTTTTCTTGTAAATATCTTGGATTTCTTTATCTGCTTTCATGATTCCATATGGAATAGCAAATGCAGCATGACCGGAATAATTGCTGTACTGCAGAGATGCACTCATGTACTTTACTTCGTTCTGATGTCTTGTGATCTGTGCCAGGAAGCGTCTGCTTGCACCAACAACAGCTACGGTAATGACCATGAATTTCTGCACGGTTGGATGCGGAAGCCCTGCAATGTTTTCTACAGTCTTCTGACTGTAGGATTGACGGTAAAGATCCATCAGATCTGCCATGTTCTGGATCGTATGACCGTGTTGTGTGAGTCTGGCAGCAAAGACCATATTCTGTTCTGCTTCCCGGATTCCATAGCAGTTTAAGATAGCTGTTTCAATGTGATCCATAGGCCTGTTCCTCCTTTACCAGAGCTTTTAAAAGGATCAGATAATTGATGCAGTCTGTGATTTTTTCATCCCACTGTTCCATGTCAAAATGTAACAGAGTGGAATAACACATATCGTAAAGGGATACGACATGTTTCGACATCATACCGGCCAGTGCTGCTTTTGGATCGCAGTTCTGTAAAGCGGCAGCAATCTTGAATGCACTGAGACGGTCAATATTGTCACCGGTATATTCTTTCTTTTTATGTGCCAGAATATCGGCACACTTTCTCATCTGAAGTTCAAATACAACATTAAATTCTTCTTGTGTCATGTGATAGTTCCTCCTTTGTTTTGTGATGGTTATCGTTCGAGATCTTTTGTTTTTGATTTCACTGGTTCCGGAATCTGCATCTGAAGAATGGCATCAACATTCTGATCGGCAGTATCCAGATCTTTTAATTTTTCTTTTAAGCTACTTATTGCTTCTTCTTCGGAAGCTATCTGCTGTTGCAGTTTTTCTTTTTGCAAAGTCAAGGTTTTTAGGCTTGTCATCTTTCCATCCTGATAAAAGGATCTCAGCCAATTTCTGGCTTCTTCATATTTCTGAATTTCCTTGGCATGTTCTTTCCAGTACTTCCCTTTGTACTTAGCTTTTGAAAACTGGGAATAAACTTCCTTATTCGCATAGTACTGACCGGTATAACGGATCTGATCGTTGAGGATCCTTAGATCGGACCGATGCTGAGCAACCTGTGTCTGCATTTCTTTTAGTTCCTGCTTTGCTGCAAGCAGTGTATTTTTCAAATCTGACTGCGTATCAAATCCATGCTCCTGCACATAGATAATGGTATTTGCCATTTGCTGCAGGTTAGAAAGTTTTACCCGATGAGCATAAGCCGGGCTCTGCATTGCTTTCACATTTGTCTGGAGATTTACAACCAGGCGAAGGTGAGATCTGACGTAGAGAATGGTCAATGGATCCTTGCGTAAGAAGGTCTGTTCCAGGTGTTCTTTTCCATATCGTGTTCCCAGTGCACGTTCAGTAATCCGCTTCTGTCGATCAGGATGAAGATAGCTGTATCTGCCCCGATGATCAATCACAGAGATCTGAAATTGTTCCAGAAGTTTAGATTGGAATTCATCAAAACTATTGGATGTGGCAGCACATTCATCAATCGCATTTCGTAAATATTCTTTCTGTGTAAGGAACACGGTGGATGTTGGTTTGAGACTATCTTCGATGATTTTCTGATTGATCTCATTAAGTTTTTGTTGGCCGTGTTTCTGTGCCAGATACTCTTTCTGCGTGATTTTTCTTTCAGCCGGAGCAAGAAGATCTATCTGGTGAAGTCCTTCCTGTTGGCACCGATCCATGACAGTTTTCTTAAAAGTGCTCATGAATTTATCAGTGGAACGATGCTTGTAACCGGCGGCTTCCTCATGTGGTTTATCCATATATGACTGTCTTTCCACTGCAGTCTTTCGCACACTGTTGATAACGATGTGAGTATGGATATTTCCGGATTCATTGTGGCCATCGGTGTGAGTAACTATCAGTGCCTGATATCCGGGAAACATCTGCTTTGCAAGTTCCAAACTGATTGCCTGTGCTCTCTTTCCGGTAAGACCGTTTTCTGTAACATCGGCTGGATCGTAGCTGATAATGTAGTGATGGCTTTTGATGTCTTCACGTTTCTTATTCTTATGAAAATGAGCATTTGTCAGTTCGCATTCTTTGTCAAAAGACATCGGATCACAGTTCAGTCCATCCATATAAAACTCTTTTCGCAAGATGCTTCGACCGGATTCATCTACAATCTTTTTCCCGGTTTTTTCATCATGTTCAAACAGAAGGTAATTGATAGCAGCCGAGTAATTAGCATTTCTGCTTTTAATGTGTTTTAGGATTGCCATTCATACCACCTGCCAGTTTCAGTACTTCTTTTCTCAATAGGAATAAGTCCGTGATGCACTGATGGATTTCATTTTCTATAGCACGTGACTGGCTGCCACCACTGTTAAAATGCTTGGCGATCTGATTGAGGTTCGATCCAATCTTTCCATATTCACTGACCAGTTTTCTGAGATCATTCATGTCTGCAACAACTTCAA
>UQNW01000040.1 GCA_900542495.1 uncultured Roseburia sp. | reverse complement strand
AAAACCGACCTCCAATAGTTAGATTTTTTGGTCTAACTTCTGGGGGTCGGTTCAGGGTTGGGGATGCTATTTCTTTTTATTATTATGATTATCTATGTAAGACAGAGCCGCAAATAAGGACACTTTTTTAAACAAAAAGTGTTCTTTTTTTGTGCCATTTTGCATCCTAAAATAAAGTTAAAGAAATCAAACAAACGTTGTTTCACAAAGGGAGGAGGACACATGGCGCAGTATTATCTTGCCATTGACATTGGGGCGTCCAGCGGAAGACACATATTAGGACATATGGAAAATGGAAAAATGGTTTTAGAAGAAATATACCGTTTCCCAAATGGTCTGATTGAAAAAGAGGGACATAAATGCTGGGATACAGAGGTACTTTTTTCTGCAATTATTGAAGGAATGAAAAAGTGCAAAGAGATAGGAAAAATTCCTATCAGTATGGGAATCGACACTTGGGCAGTTGATTTTGTTTTGCTTGATGAAGCAGACCGGATGATTGGAAATGCAGTTGGATATCGTGACAGTCGGACAAGTGGAATGGATGAAAAAGTATATGAGATCATTTCGGAAGAAAAACTGTATGAGAGAACCGGGATTCAGAAGCAGATTTTCAATACCATTTATCAGCTTATGGCAGTAAAGAAACAGAATCCGGATGCATTGGAGCAGGCACAGACATTGCTCATGATACCGGAATATTTCAACTTCCTTCTGACAGGGAAAAAAGCAGCAGAGTATACAAATGCGACAACCACACAGCTTGTATCCCCGGAAACAAAAAACTGGGATATGGAACTGATTGAAAAATTAGGATATCCGAAAAAAATCTTTCAGAAAATCGAAAAACCGGGAACGATTCTTGGCAATTTGACAGAAGAAATGCAAAAGGAAGTCGGATTCGACTGCAACGTGATTCTTCCGGCAACGCACGATACCGGATCTGCGGTCATGGCGGTGCCGACAAATGAGGACAATACCATTTATATCAGCTCCGGAACATGGTCATTAATGGGAACAGAATTAAAAAACGCAAACTGTTCAACGGAAAGCAGACTTCACAACTTCACAAATGAGGGCGGTTATGATTACCGTTTCCGTTATCTGAAAAATATCATGGGACTCTGGATGATCCAGTCCGTAAGAAAAGAACTGGCACCGGAACAGGGATTCGGAGAGATTTGCGAGGCGGCAGCAAAAACGAATATCAGTTCTTTAGTGGACTGCAACGCTGACCGATTTTTAGCACCGGAAAACATGACAAAAGAGGTTCAGGCAGCGTGCAGGGAGAGCGGACAGAAAGTGCCGGAAGGAATTGACGAAGCAGCATCTGTCATTTACCGGAGTCTTGCAAAATGTTATGCAGACACAATTGCAGAGATTGAGCAGATGTCCGGAATCACATATGACAGTATCCATATTGTGGGCGGAGGAGCCAATGCAGCATATTTGAATGAACTTACAGCAGAAGCAACAGGAAAAACAGTCTATGCAGGACCAACGGAGGCGACCGCAATCGGAAACCTGACCGCGCAGATGATCTCGGCAGGCGAATTAGCTGATTTGCAGGAAGCTAGAAAGTGTATTTTTGAATCATTTGAAATACGGAAGTTTGTAGATAAGTAAATTTGTTTTTATGAGAAGTAAACCAAAAATTTTTAGCAGCAGAATTTTATAGAAAGCTATAAATAAGAAAAATGATTGTATACAAATCAGGAAAGGCAAGGTAGAAAAAACAATGACAACACAGCAAAGATACGAAGCGGCAAAACAGATGTATGCAGGCATCGGTGTTGACACAGATGCAGCAATCGCAAAATTAAAAGAAATCCCGGTATCCCTTCATTGCTGGCAGGGCGATGATGTGACTGGATTTGACCATGACGGACCATTAACAGGCGGAATCCAGACAACCGGAAATTATCCGGGCAAAGCAAAGACGCCGGAGCAGCTTATGCAGGATATGGAAGAGGCAATGAGCCTTATGCCGGGCAAAAAGAAATTAAATCTTCACGCAAGCTATGCCATTTTTGAGGAGGGCGAATTTGCAGACCGCGATAAACTGGAGCCAAAACATTTCAAAAAATGGGTGGATTTTGCAAAAAAACACAATGTCGGAATTGATTTCAATCCAACATTTTTTTCCCATGATAAAGTAAAAGACGGTCTGACCTTAACAAGCCCGGATGAGGAAACAAGAAAATTCTGGATCGAGCATGGAAAAGCTTGCATCCGTATTTCAGAGTACTTCGCAAAAGAGACTGGAGTTCCATGTGTTATGAATATCTGGATCGGTGACGGATACAAGGACATTCCGGCAGACCGCAGGGAACCACGCATGAGATACAAAGATTCCATTGAGCAGATCATTGCAGAGCCACATGATCCAAAACTTGTAAAACCATGTGTAGAATCAAAAGTATTCGGAATCGGTGTGGAGTCCTACACCGCAGGAAGCGCAGAGTTTACTTTAACTTTTGCAGCAACACACGAGAATGTACTTCCTTTAATGGATAACGGACATTATCATCCTACAGAAGTAGTGTCAGATAAAATTTCGGCTTTACTCTGTTACTTTCCGGAGATCGCACTTCATATTACAAGACCGGTAAGGTGGGATTCCGACCATGTTGTTTTATTTGATGATGAGACAAAAGAAATGGCAAAAGAAATCGTAAGAAACGATGCAATCGGCCGCGTACATATGGCGCTTGATTATTTTGATGCAAGCATTAACCGCATTTCTGCGTGGACAGTTGGTTTTAGAAGCTGGCAGAAAGCATTATTATCCGCACTTTGCACTCCAAATGCCGAATTTAAGAAGTTACAGGATGAAAACAGACTGACAGAACTTATGGTAATGCAGGAGGAATTAAAGACATTTCCGTTTGGAGATATCTGGGCAGAGTACTGTGCGGAATGTGGTGTGCCTTCTGATAAAAGCTGGTTTGCAGAAGTAGAAAAATACGAAAAAGAAGTATTGTTAAATCGTTAAGTACAATCGAGAGGAGATTTATAAAAATGAAAGTATTAGATGCAGAATTTGTAAAAGGATTTATCCGCATGGCGAACGATGGCTGGGAGCAGGGCTGGCATGAGAGAAATGGTGGCAACCTTTCCTATCGTATCAAACCGGAAGAAGTGGAATCGGTGAAAGAAAATTTTGAAGTAAAAGAGTGGCAGCCAATCGGAACAACCGTTCCAAAACTCGCAAAAGAGTATTTCCTTGTCACAGGAAGCGGAAAATATTTCCGTAATGTTATCATTAAACCAGAAGATTCCATTTGCATCATCGAATTAGATGAAAAGGGAGAAAATTACCGTATCGTCTGGGGACTTGTAAATGGTGGAAGACCAACTTCTGAATTACCTTCCCACTTAATGAACCATGAAGTGAAAATGATTGCAACCGGTGGAAAGCACAGAGTGATCTATCATGCACACACAACAAATATCATTGCGCTTACCTTTGTTCTTCCATTGGAAGATAAAGTGTTTACAAGAGAATTGTGGGAAATGGCAACAGAATGTCCGGTTGTATTCCCGGAAGGTGTCGGCGTGGTACCATGGATGGTTCCGGGCGGCCGTGATATCGCAGTTGCAACGAGCGAGTTAATGAAAAAATACAACCTTGCGATCTGGGCACATCATGGAATGTTTGCTTCCGGAGAAGATTTTGACCTGACATTCGGTCTGATGCATACCGCAGAGAAATCCGCAGAGATTCTTGTAAAAATGTTATCCATGCAGCCAAATAAACGTCAGACAATCACACCGGATAACTTCCGTCATCTTGCAAAAGATTTTAATGTGACACTGCCGGAAGAATTTTTGTATGAAAAATAAATGCAGCATATGAGAGAATACTACAAATGAATTTAAAAATAAGGCGTATGAATACTATGGCACTATAACTATAACATTCATATACCTTATTTTTTTACATCTTACCTGCCGATTTATGCATCTTACATAGCAGCAGGTAGACTTCTATTGCGAAATCATATATAAGATAAATAGGAACATAAACTAAATCAGAATGTGAAAGAACAAAGGATAAAATTATGATCGAATATAGCAAACTGCAAATAGGATGTATGTTAATCGTATTATATGCAGCTTTTATTTGTTATCGGGAACGGTATGCATACAAAGTAAAAAAGAAGGAACCCATTTTTGAATTACTGATTTATATGGGAATCATAGAGATCGCATTTGACGGCATAACAAGCTGATCACGATTACAACCTGTATTGCTGCGGCGATAGCAGTAACCATATATCAGATGTATTTGATGCAGTATCAGCGAAAAGAAATTACTGCGATTGTGAATAAATGAGATTTGATTGACAGGTCGGTTACAGGTGTACGCCTGATGTTGATAAAGCGAGAGGAGAAGGTTGAAAAATGAGTTCAGACATTATTAAGATAGAACATCTGAGTAAAAGCTTTGGTGATGTAAAAGCAGTGAATGACATAAGTTTTCAGGTGAAAAAAGGAGAATTGTTTGCGTTTCTTGGTGTAAACGGAGCAGGAAAAAGTACCACAATCTCTATTATCTGCGGACAGCTTCATAAAGACCGTGGAACCGTGCAGATTCAGGGAAGTGATCTGGAGAAAATGGGTAAGAAAGTCGGAAAAATGCTTGGCGTGGTATTTCAGGACAGTGTGTTAGACAAAACGCTTACCGTCAAGGAAAATCTGAAAAGCAGGGCAGCACTTTATGGGATAACAGGAAAAGTATTTGAGGACAGATTGCAGGAACTTGTAGAGATACTTGATTTTGGAGACTATCTGAACAGACCGGTTGGAAAGCTGTCTGGCGGACAGAGAAGACGGATTGATATCGCAAGAGCACTGCTTCACAGACCACAAATACTGATTTTAGATGAGCCGACAACAGGACTTGATCCACAGACAAGACTGCTCATCTGGGATGTTATCGAGAAACTGCGTGTAAATGATAACCTGACCGTTTTTCTTACCACACACTATATGGAAGAAGCTGCAAATGCCGGGTATGTGGTAATTCTCGATAAGGGAAGCATTGTTGCAGAGGGAACACCATTTGAACTAAAGAGCGAATATGTTCAGGATACTATGTCTGTCTATGGTGTGACAGAAGATGAGATAAAAGCTTTAGGCAGGGATTATAAGAAAATCAGAAACGGTTATCAGCTAAAAGTGAAAAATACATCGGAGGCAACCAGGCTGATCGTAGAGCATCAGGAGTTGTTTCGCGATTATGAGGTAGTAAAAGGTGGAATGGATGATGTATTTCTTGCGGTAACAGGCAAAACATTAGGAGGTGAGCACTGATGAAAGCAGTATTGGCATTGATGAGCAGAAACAGAAAACTATTTTTCAAAGATAAGGGAATGTTGTTTTCGTCATTGATAACCCCTGTAATATTGATCGTATTGTATGCAACATTTCTGGCAAAGGTGTACAGGGATTCCTTTGTGACGGCAATCTCTGATCTGGTGACAGTTTCGGATAAGCTGATTGACGGAACCGTTGCGGCACAGCTTGCAGCAGCACTTTTGGCAGTGAGCTGCGTGACAGTAACTTTCTGTGTGAATCTTACGATGGTACAGGATCGGGCAAATGGCACGAGAAAAGATTTTAATGTATCGCCAATCAGTAAAGCCAGCCTGTATCTGGGCTATTTTTTGTCTACAGTGGTTGATTCCCTGATGGTGAACGGACTTGCGCTTGTATTATGTCTTGGCTATATGTACAAAATGGGATGGTATATGAGTGCGGTTGATGTGCTCTGGGTTATTTTCGACGAAATATTATTAGTACTGTTCGGAAGTACTTTATCAAGCATTATCAGTTACCCATTGACGACACAGGGGCAGTTATCCGCAGTTGGCACAATTGTAAGTGCCGGTTATGGATTTTTATGCGGAGCTTATATGCCGATTTCTAATTTTGGCAGTGGATTGCAGAAAGTGCTGTCGTATCTGCCAAGTACATACGGCACTTCATTACTGAAAAACCATATGCTTCGTGGGATATTTAAAGAGATGGAACACAATCATTTACCGGATGAAATGATCACTGCAATAAAGGATACACTGGATTGTAACCCACAGTTTCAAGGTTCTGTGGTAAGCGTGGATCAGATGATAATGCTTATGGTTGGAAGTATTGTGGTATTTGGCATCATCTTCTTTTGCATGACATTTCTTCAGGAGAAAGAGAATAGGTGATGTAACATTGATGCAACTAAGGCGTTTAAAAACATAAAACAAATATCCAGTTATCAATGCATAAAATGAAAAAATAGCAAAAAATGTATTGATATGATAATCTGATTTTCATTTTGTCAGATGATTCAGCAGAACAGATACGAGAGGCAATAGGACAGCCTTCTGAAAATCTGGAACAAATAGAAATCTATAAAAATGTGATATTCTGGACGTTTGACATAAACAAATATCAAAAGTGCAACTGGTGGAAAAGAACTGCCGAAAATGGCATTGCGGAAAAACTGACCATAAGAACTGCGAATACAGTAAATAAGCTTATATAGCTGGAAAATCGAAATTGTAGGAGAAAAAGTTAAAATAACGAGAATACACTAAGACGCAGGTTTTAGAATGAAGTAGATATATATGATGAGACGATGATAAAGTAGAGGGAACAATCAGTGGATCTGGTTGATTTTGGGGTTAGTGTGAAAACAGCCGCTGATATCAACCAGTTAATCAGAAGCCGCAGAAAAAACGATACTGTGCAGTGATAGTCTTTATGCAGTTGATGATAAAAGGCATGGTTTACAGATAAAAAGATGAATAACAGGAGTTTCTATTTTCTGGTAACTACCTTTTAACTCTTCCTTTATAGCCTTCTCATCATTTTTTATTGTCAATAGACGTTTTCTGAGCAGTTCTCCGGAATTGGTAAGAAAAAGGCGTTTGTTTTGATAAATAAAGAGAGATGTATCGTATGCTTCCTCCAGAAAGTGAATATGCTGGGATACAGCAGGTTGGGTAATGTTTAATTGTTTTGCAGCAGTGGTAAAATTCATTGTCTGGCATACTGTGAGGAATGTTTCTATTCTAAAATCCAGCATATTATGCTTCTTTTAACGATAAAAATAATTTATGATTCAATATTATTATATAATTTTACATTATGAATGTTTAGCGATATACTTTTCTCATTAAGAAGAAAGCGAGGTTAATACTTAATGAATTTTATGAAAAGAAATTGGAGTGGTATTCTGGTTTGCCTTGTGATAGCAATACCGTCATGGATATTGGGAAAGATATTTCCCGTAATAGGCGGAGCGGTTATAGCAATTATTGCTGGAATGATTGTCACAATGTTCTGGAATGACAAAGGAAAGGCAGAAGCAGGAATCAAATGGACATCGAAGATTATACTTCAGACAGCTGTTGTCCTGCTCGGATTTGGAATGAATCTTGGCGTAATCTTTCAGACAGGAAAGCAGTCATTACCGATTATTGTATGTACAATTACAACATCTCTTGTTATTGCCTGGATACTGCATCGATTACTTAAAGTACATACAAATACAGCTATACTTGTAGGTGTTGGATCATCTATCTGTGGAGGTTCAGCCATTGCGGCAACAGCGCCTGTTATTGATGCAGACGATGATGAAATAGCACAGTCGATAGCTGTAATTTTCTTTTTCAATGTACTTGCAGCAATTTTTTTCCCATTACTTGGGAAGGCAATAGGATTTGATACTGTAAATGGAGAGGCGTTTGGTATTTTTGCAGGTACTGCAATCAATGATACATCATCGGTAACAGCAGCTGCATCAACATGGGACAGTATGTGGAATCTTGGAAGTGAGACATTAAATAAAGCAGTAACAGTAAAGCTTACAAGAACACTTGCAATTATACCGATTACATTTGGATTATCATTGTTACAGGCTCGAAAGAGTGTTAAAGCAGGAAAGCAGGCTGCAAAGTTTAGCCTGAAGAAAGCATTCCCGATGTTCATATTCTATTTTGTATTAGCAGCAATTTTTACGACAGTCTGCGTACGTATGGGAATGGATGTGGAAGTATTTCAACCAGTAAAAGAATTGTCTAAGTTTTTGATTATTATGGCAATGGCTGCAATTGGGCTAAACAGTAATATAATAAAGCTCATTAAAACAGGCGGAAAGCCAATTGTCGTTGGAGCATCATGTTGGTGTGGAATTACAATTGTAAGTCTTGTTATGTTGCATATAATGAAAATCTGGTAACGTATAGTTCTGATGAATGAAAACAAGAATAAACCAAGAAAACATTGTATGTAGAACTGGATAATCGTATTACCGTGCATGAATATGGGCATACGATACAGTCGCTGATGCTTGGACCATTTATGCTGATTCCGGGAATCATCTCGATTGTCTGGGGAAGCATGAAAAAGTATGAAAGACTGCGAAATGAGTATGGAGTACCGTATACATTTTGCTGGGTAGAGAGCTGGGCAAGCAGACTTGGTGAAAAATATACCGGTGAAAAGGCAATCTGGTAATTCATTTTGGAGCAGATAACAGAAGAACTATTTAAACACACGCAGATTACGAAAAGGGATACCTATGACAATGCAATTAGAGGAGAACACAGATGCATTTTGTAGAGGCAAAGGGGATTCTTTCAAGCAGTAATGGAATGAATATATACAGGGGTTGCACGCACGGCTGCATTTATTGCGACAGCAGGAGTAAATGTTATGGATTTACACATGAATTTGAGGACATTGAGGTGAAAGCAAATGCACCACAGCTTCTTGAGAAGGCATTAAAATCCAAACGAAAGAAATGCATGATTGGAACAGGTGCCATGTGCGATCCTTATCTTCATGCAGAGGAAGAATTAAAATTAACCAGAAGGTGTTTGGAACTGATTGACAAATACGAATATGGCGTAGCGATTCAGACAAAATCCACTAGAATATTAAGAGATATGGATATTTTAAAATCAATTAACTCAAAATCGAAAGCTGTTGTGCAGATGACAATGACTACATATGACGAATCTCTATGCAGGATTTTAGAGCCACATGTTTCTACAACACATGAGAGATTTGAAGCACTTATGCAATTTAAAAAGGCAGGGATTCCTACAGTTGTATGGCTGACACCTATATTGCCTTTTATCAATGATACAAAGGAAAATATCAATGGTATTCTTGATTATTGTATTGAGGCTGGCGTAAAAGGTGTGATATGTTTTGGTATGGGTGTTACCTTAAGGGACGGCGACAGAGAATATTTTTATCAGGCATTAGACAGATATTTTCCGGGAATTAAGAAAAAATATATTGTAACCTATGGAAATGCGTATAATCTGCCAAGTCCGGATAATGAGAAGCTTATGGATATTTTCAGAAGAAGATGCATTGAAAATGGAATCATTTATGATGCAAATGAGTGTTTTCAGTATCTTCATGCTTTTCCTGAAAAATATGAACAAATGTCATTTGTGGACAATTTATTGCAGGATTCGTAGAAACCGGTGCAGGGGATGAAGATGAAATAGAACTTTCACAGATGTTAGAAAATATGTGAATCTTGAATGATTGTTTTTTCGCAGTCAATCCGCTATACTATGGTTAATGGTTTAGCGGATTATTTCTTGCATAGGAAAGAGCTTCCTAGGCACTGGGAGGGTTTCATGAACAATACAATAAAATTGCCAGTTGGAATTGAAAATTTTGAAGATATTCGGAAATTAGGATTTTACTATATAGATAAAACAAAGCTGATCGAACAGCTTTTACAGAATTGGGGAAAAGTGAATCTGTTCACCAGACCAAGGCGTTTTGGTAAGACTCTCAATATGAGTATGCTGCGTGCTTTTTTTGAAATAGGTACGGATGAGTCTTTATTTGAAGGATTATATATAGCGAACAACAAAGAGCTGTGTGCAGAACATATGGGAAAATATCCGGTGATATTCATTTCACTGAAAGATGTCAATGGTCTGTTGTACGAGGAGGCTTTTGATGCCCTGACACAGATCGTTGGAAATGAGGCATGCAGATTTTTGTTTTTATTAGAAAGTGATAAACTTACTGAGATTGAAAAAGAACAGTATCGTGGTTTTCTTAAGATTAAAGACGGAAAACATGACATAGAAAAAGGGTTAGTACTTTCTTCATTAAAAGTATTGTCTAAATTTTTGTCAAAACATTATGGACGAAAAACAATTATTATCATAGATGAGTATGATGTTCCTCTGGATAAGGCATTCCAGAATGGTTATTACAATGAAATGGTTGAACTTGTCAGAGGATTTTTTGGTCAGGCATTGAAGACGAACGATTTCCTGCATTTTGCTGTTTTAACAGGATGTCTGCGTATCTCAAAGGAGAGTATATTTACAGGACTTAATAATTTTGAGGTATTATCGATTTTGAATGTCCAGTATGAGGAAGGTTTCGGTTTTACAGATGCAGAAGTCAGGGATATTCTTAAATATTATAATTTGTCAGATCATTACCCGGAGGTAAAGGAATGGTATGATGGTTATCATTTTGGAAATACAGATATTTATTGCCCTTGGGATGTGATCCGGTATTGTAAAAGCCTGTGTGCAGATCCAGAGGCTCTCCCGGAAGATTTTTGGTCTAATTCCAGTGGAAATGCGATTGTCCGCAGGTTTATAGATAAAGCAGATGTCCGTACCAAGGATGAGATTGAGCGGCTGATAGCAGGAGAGTGTATTGAAAAGGAAGTTTCTCAGGAACTTACTTATGATGAACTTGAGGATAAGATTGAGAACCTTTGGAGTGTGCTTTTTACGACAGGTTACCTGACACAGCAGGGAAGAACGGCAAGCGGCAGATATCGTCTGTCAATTCCGAATAAAGAGATAAAAAACCTTTTTACAAAGAAAATAAGAGAGTGGTTTCGTGATGTGTCCCGAAATGACGGAAAGACGTTAGAAGAATTCTGCAATTCTTTTATTGAGAGAAAACCAGAAAAAATAGAACAGCTTTTTGGCGATTACCTGTGGAATACGATTAGTATACGGGATACAGCAGTTGCAAAGGAAAAGAAGGAAAATTTCTATCATGGCATTTTATTGGGGCTTCTTGGATATAAGACAAACTGGCTCACAAAGTCAAATGCCGAGTCAGGAGTAGGTTACAGTGATATCCTTGTGGAAACTCCGGATAATCGAACAGGAATCGTGATCGAACTGAAATATGCTGAGGATGGAGACATGAATGCTGCATGTAAAGCGGCATTAAAACAGATTGAGGACAGAGATTATGTTGCAAAGCTGAAGCAGGATGGAATGCGTAATTTTATCAAGTATGGAATTGCCTGCTATAAAAAGGAATGTAAAGTTGCAATTGGAGAATAGAAAAATTGAAAATAACGATAGTGGACCCGGTTCTGGGGGAAGAGGAAGAGATTATATTCAAATGCCATACGCTGACAGATGATATGAACCGGCTGATAAGCAAATTAAAACATGGTGACATAAAGATTGCCGGATACGACACAAATGGGATCAGTCTTTTGGCGGCAGCAGATATTTATTACTTTGAGACAATTGACAACAAGGTATTTGCATACGGCAGAAAAAATGTTTATGAAGTGAAAGAAAAGCTGTATCAGTTAGAAGAACTGCTTGGCTCCGTTCCATTTATGAGAGCTTCCAAGTCTATGATTATCAATCTTGACAAAATCAGATATTTGTCACCGGCATTTGGTGGCAGATTTGAGGCACTGTTAGAGAATCAGGAGAAAGTAATTATTTCAAGGCAGTATGTGCCGGTTTTAAAAGAACGATTAGGGTTGTAGGAGGAGAAAGCCTTGATGGAGAAGCTAAAAATTCTTGTGGATATTTTCGCAAAAATTGCGGTTTGTGTGCTGTTTGCGTCAGCAATTTATATTTCCTCATTCTGGGGATTAGAAGCGACTATCAGTGTACAGATACTCTGGCAGATCATAATCGTTTCTGCGATATGTTCCCTGCCGATTTTAATGTATCCGGTGAATGGTGAAAAAGAATTATCGAAAAAAGGAATGATCGTACGCCAGATCATTTATTTTGCCTTTGTGAACTGTGCAGTTCTTGGATTCGGAAGGGCATTTGGGTGGTTTTATTTTAAAAACCCCGACATGGTTGCGTTTATGGAAATCCTCATTGTTGCAGTATATGCAGTTATGAATCTGGCTGCTTATATGAAAGACCGCAGGGTAGCAGATGACATGAACAGAAAACTTGAGGAATTAAGAAATGCAAACAGCAATAAAAATGAATAAAACAGAGAAAAAAACAATGAAACCAGATTATAAAAAGACAACCTGCGCCTGCTTTATCGGTTATATTGTGCAGGCAGTTGTGAACAGCTTTGTACCATTGCTGTTTGTGACATTTCAGAATACATATCAAATCCCGCTGACGAAGATCACGCTGCTGATCACGATAAACTTTGTAATCCAGCTTCTTGTTGATCTGTTGTCCGCAGGCTTTATTGACAAGATCGGTTACCGGGTGTCCGTGGTGCTGGCACATATCTGTGTGGCGGCAGGACTTGTAATGCTTACGATTCTGCCGAGTTTTTTCAGATCCATTTCTGGTCATTTTGTGTTCAGTTGTGATTTATGCAGTGGGTGGCGGACTTTTAGAAGTGCTGGTCAGTCCGATCATTGAGGCGTGTCCGACTGATAATAAGGAAGCGGCAATGAGTCTTTTACATTCATTTTACTGTTGGGGATGTACGGGAGTCGTTTTGGTTTCCACTGTGTTTTTTGCATTGTTTGGAACAGGACATTGGAAAATACTGACGCTTTTATGGGTGCTGCTTCCGGTTTTTAATATGATTTTGTTTACGAAAGTTCCAATCTACAGTCTCCACGAAGAAGGCGAAAAGGGCATGACCATGACAGAACTTTTCAAGGAGAAAGTGTTCTGGCTTCTGATGGTGATGATGATGTGTGCCGGAGCCTCGGAGCAGGCAGTGAGCCAGTGGGCATCGACCTTTGCGGAGCAGGGACTCGGAATCACGAAAACGATCGGAGATCTGGTTGGTCCGATGGCTTTTTCCATTTTGATGGGAACATCGCGCCTGATTTATGGAAAATATGGAGACAGAATGGATCTGGACCGGTTTATGAAATTAAGCACACTGCTTTGCATTTGTTCGTATCTGATGCTTGCATTTGTGCCAATTCCGGCGGTAGAACTGGCGGGCTGTGCAATCTGTGGCTTTTCGGTTGGAATTATGTGGCCGGGAACGTTCAGCAAAGCGTCTGCGTCTTTGCGGAGGGGTGGAACTGTGTTGTTTGCACTTCTTGCGTTAGCAGGAGACTTAGGCTGCTCCGGCGGACCAACACTTGTTGGATTCGTTTCGAGTGCATTTTCCAATAATCTGCGTGTGGGAATCGGGGCTGCGATTCTTTTCCCGGTTTTGTTGTTGGCAGGACTTGTGTTATCGCAAAAAAATAGTGTAAAAGAAAAATAATATATAAGATTAGTAACAAATCTTAGCATAATCTTTAGAAACCTAGGAAAAACCATACGTTTCATAAAGAAACGTGAAAGAAATATTAAGATTTGCTTAAAGCACTTTTTTTCTAAAATTAATATGGTACAATTTGCCATAGGTCAAAAAAGACAAGAAAAAAAGGAGATCATATAAGCATGGAAGACAACAATATAAAGGAAAAAAAGCATTTCTTTCATAAAAAAGAAAAGCAGGCAGAATTAGCAACAGTACCAAAGAAAAAGAAGAAAGTATGGTTGATCGTTCTGATCATAGCAGCGATTGTGGTAGTACTGATCGGGAGTGCTGTTAAAAATATGACTTCACAGATCGAGACAGCAGTGAATACTGTTGAGATCGAACCGGTGGAGAGGAGAGACCTGTCAGATTCTGTTTCCTTAAAGGGAACGATCGCGGGAGTGAGCAAGACGAACGTGATGTCTCTTGCAGCCGCAGAGATCACTGCAGTGGATGTGCAGGTAGGTGATCTGGTAAAAGAGGGTGATCCGCTTGTTACATTAGATCAGAAGGATATTGAAAAACAGATCGCAGAATTAAAGACCAGCATCAACAATGCAAATGCAATTGCAGCAAACGACGCGGCACAGAAGCAGAACAGTCTTAACCAGAACAAACAGGATCAGCAGGATGCACTGGATGCAGCACAGAAGACGATCGATAAAGCACAGGCTGATGTTGATAAATATAAGAAAAAGGTATCAGAGTGTGAGGATTATATTTATTATCTGAAAAACAACCACAAAGATACTTCTGAGTATGATGGAAAATTAGATGTTTTTAAATCATCTTTGGAGACAGCACAAAATGCATTGGATTCCGCAAATGACAATTATGAAGCTGTGTTAAAAAACACGGACAGAAGCATTGCTACTGCCCAGAATACCGTCGATATGCAGAAATACCAGACAAGTACGACAAGTGACTTAAAAGACCAGTTAGAGCAGTTGCAGAAACAGCTTGCAGACTGCACACTCTCCGCACCGATCGGAGGCGTTGTCACAGCCGTCAACGTGTCGGTGGGTGATAAAAATACAGCAGGTACGACAATGATCACAATCGAGGATACATCTTCCTTAAAAGTGATCGTGAATGTAGAGGAAGCAGATATTTTAAAAATCCAGGAAGGAATGCAGGCAACGGTTACGACAGATGCAACCGGTGACGAAGAGATCAAAGGTACGGTGTCACGAGTTGTCAGAGTGAAAAACCAGTCAACCAACACAAACAGCACCGACACCAACACTTCAACAGGTTATTCTGCGGAGATCACAATCGACAATACAGAACTTTTAGTTGGTATGAGTGCCAAAGCCAAAATTGTGATCAAAGACAGAGGAACACAGCTTGCAGTGCCATATGATCTGATACAGTATGACGAAAAAGGAAATGCTTATGTTCTTGTAGCCCAGATGAATGACGATGGAACGGCAACTGCTGTCCGTAAAAACATCAAAGTTGGGGAAGAAGTGGATTATTATACAGAAGTAACCGGCGGAGACTTAAAAGAGGGTGACCAGTTAATTTATGATAATACATTTTCTGTTACAGAAGGTCAGGTGTTCACACCAGATCAGATGTACTCTAACCAGCAGACAACTGACGGCAATGCAGTCATGAGTACGGAGGCAGAATAATCGTGAGTGAATCAGTAATCCGTATGGAGAATATTATAAAGCGTTATTACATAGGCAAGCCGAACGAATTACAGATTTTAAACGGAATCAACCTGTCTGTAAATCAGGGCGAATTTGTCTCAATCGTCGGTGAATCCGGTTCTGGAAAAAGTACGCTGATGAACATTATCGGTGTCCTTGACCGCCAGACGGAAGGAACATACTTTCTTGAGGGAAAAGATGTAAATAAAATGGATGATGCCATGCGAAGCGCGATCCGGAATAAAAGGATTGGTTTTGTTTTCCAGAACTTCAATCTTCTCCCAAAAGCAAATGCATTGAAAAATGTTATGGTTCCACTTTTATATAGTACCGAAAAAGAAAAAAATCAAAAAGAGCGCGCCATGGAAATGTTAAAAATGGTTGGCATGGAAGAACGTGCTTTCCATAAGCCAAACGAACTTTCCGGTGGTCAGAAACAGCGTGTGGCGATCGCCAGGGCAATGATCAACGATCCGGCGATCATTTTAGCAGATGAGCCGACTGGCGCATTGGATTCTAAGACCGGACATATGGTCATGGATCTTTTTCACAAGCTGCATGAGGAACAGGGTAAAACGATTGTGCTGATTACACACTCACAGGAACTTGCGGCGGAAACAAAACGGATCGTTACTATATTAGACGGTAATATTGTGTCGGACAATGGAGGTGAAGGCTGATGTTTTTGGAAAATATAAAAGAGGCTGTCACCAGCATTTTCAGCAATAAAATGCGTTCGATTCTGACCATGTTAGGAATCATCATTGGTATCAGTGCAGTCATCACGATCACGACGATCGGTAATTCCATTCAGACTACTTTGACATCCACCTTAAATTCACTGGGTGGCAATACGGTTCAGGCATATGTGGATGCAAGATATCCGGAAGATGATGCAGACTGGGAGACATGGGAATACCCGGATATGAAAACATCGGACTTTGTGACACAGGAGATGATCGATGAACTGTTGGAAAAGTATCCGGATGAGTTTAACGGTGTTGCGGCTTCCGAATTTCTTGGAAACGGACAGATCAGACAGGGCAAAAACACTTATGCCAATGTGTCGATTCAGGGAACTACATCGGAATATATAGACTATATGAAGCTAAAAATGCATGCCGGAAGAAACTTAACGAAGCAGGATGGCAAAGGCAAAAAGAATGTCTGCCTTGTGGCAGACACGATGGCAGAACAGTATTTTGGAGAGGAAAATCCAATCGGAAAGCAGATCACATATACCGGAAGTGACGGAAACCTTTATGATTTTACAATTGTAGGCGTATATGAATATAACGTAGCACTTTTCGGGCAGGTGGATACGAGTGTGCCGGAAAAAGATCGTTCTACGACAATGTTTATCCCAATCCAGACCTGTTTTAAATTGGAAGGGAAAGACCAGTCAGGCTATCAGAACTTTAACCTTATGGTGAATCCACTTTCCGATATTGATCAGGCAACCACAGATGTGACGAATTTCTTTGAAGAAAAATATGCAAATAATAAAAATTTCCATGTTTCTACCTATAATATGGCATCCGACATGGGCATGATCAATACCGTTATTAATGTCATTACAATTGCAGTGTCAGGAATTGCACTGATCTCGTTGATCGTAGGTGGTGTCGGTGTTATGAACATTATGCTGGTGTCGATTACAGAGCGTACCAGAGAGATTGGTGTGCGTATGGCATTAGGTGCAAAGCGAAGTACGATCCGTATGCAGTTTGTCATTGAGGCAATCGTGCTTTGTATTTTTGGAGGTATTATTGGAATACTGATTGGTGTGCTCAATGGATTTGTATTAGGAAAAGTAGCAGGATTTGTGATTCAGAATATGTATTCGGAATATTCAAGCTACATTATTATGTCCGTACATCCGTCAATATCCGCAATTTTACTTTCCCTGTTCTTCTCCATGCTGACAGGAGTGTTCTTCGGATACTATCCTGCAAACAAGGCATCGAAGATGGAAGTCATTGATGCATTGAGATATGAATAAAAGGAAAAAGTATATTTTGAAGGGGCAGCCGCGTGGCTGTCCTTTCTTTCACAATTTTTTCACAAAAAACTTGAAAAAAACCTGTAAATACTGTTGACAAAAAAATAGGATGGTGCTATGTTAGGTACATAGATATTAGCACTCCAATCAAATGAGTGCTAACAAATCTAAAAACACACAGATAATTGTTCAGTGACAAGTGTTGTTGGACAATTACGATATCTCCAGAAGCAGGAGCGAGTGAATGGAAGAATTAGAATTAGACGAACGAAAAACGAAAATTTTAAATGCTATCATCCGCAACTATTTGGAAACTGGTGAACCGGTTGGATCGAGAACAATTTCGAAGTACACAGATTTGAATTTGAGTTCTGCGACAATCCGAAATGAGATGGCTGACCTTGAGGAGTTAGGTTACATCTTACAGCCACATACTTCGGCTGGACGAATTCCTTCCGACAAAGGTTACCGCTTCTATGTAGATCATCTGATGGAAGAGAAGAACCGGGAAGTGGATGACATGAAACAGTTTGTCATCGAACACACCGAGAAGATGGAACAGGTACTGCAGAAGGTTGCAAAAGTTCTGGCAGCCAATACCAACTATGCAACAATGGTATCAGCACCGAGTTATCATCGGAACAAAGTGAAGTTCATTCAGCTCTCTAATGTGGATGAGGAACAGATTTTAGCAGTCATTGTTACCGAAGGTAATAAAGTGATCAATAAGATCATTCCGGTATCGGAGGCAATCGATAATGAGACGATGTTAAAGCTGAACTTCTTACTGAATTCTAATCTGAACGGACTGGCACTCGAGGAGATTAATCTTGGAACGATCGCAAAGTTGAAAGAACAGGCGGGAATCCACAGCGATATCGTCAGCAATGTACTTGATACATTAGGCGCTGCAATGAGTCAGGATGAGGATATTAAGATTTATACGAGCGGTACCACGAATCTTTTCAAATATCCGGAGTTATCGGATTCAGCGGAAAAAGCAAGTGAGCTGATTTCCACTTTTGAGGAAAAACAGCAGTTAGCAAGCCTTGTAACTGAAAACCTGTTAGATGAAGAAAATACAGGAATTCAGGTTTATATAGGAAATGAAAGCCCGATTCAGACCATGAAGGACTGCAGTGTTGTGACTGCAACTTATGAATTGGGCGAAGGTGTTCGGGGAACGATAGGAATTGTCGGACCGAAGCGGATGGATTATGAGAAAGTAATGGCGAATCTGAACACATTGAAAAAATCTCTGGATGGTATCTTGGATAAGCCAAAAGGAGAAGTATAGAAAGGTGGCTGGGAAATGCAGGAAGCGAAGAAAGAAGAAGTATTAGAAGAGGTTTTAGAGGATTTAGAAAAAGAGTCCCAGGCAGATCAGACAGAAGATTCCGTAAAAGAAGCTGAAACGACTGAGGATACAGCTTCTGAGACAGAAGAGAAAGACACAGAGGAAACGGCGGAAGAGACAGAAGGATCTTCCAAAGAGGATTCTGATGACAATAAAAAGGGATTCTTCAAGAAGAAAAAAGATAAGAAAGATGAACAGATTGAAGATCTTACCGATCGTCTGAGACGCCAGATGGCAGAATTTGAGAATTTCCGCAAACGTACTGAGAAAGAAAAATCACAGATGTTTGATATGGGAGCAAAAACAATTGTTGAGAAAGTGCTTCCGGTGATCGATAATTTCGAGCGCGGACTTGCGGCTGTACCGGAAGACAAAAAGGAAGATGCATTTGTCGTTGGTATGGATAAGATTTACAAACAATTCCTTACAACATTAGAGGAGGCTGGTGTAAAACCAATCGAGGCAGTTGGACAGGAATTTGATCCAAATTTCCATAATGCAGTCATGCATGTGGAAGATGAAGAGCTTGGCGAAAATATAGTAGCGGAAGAACTTCAGAAAGGTTATATGTACAGAGACGCTGTGGTAAGACACAGCATGGTAAAGGTAGCTAATTAAAGGAGGAAATTATTATGAGTAAAATTATTGGTATTGACTTAGGAACAACAAACAGCTGTGTAGCAGTTATGGAAG
>UQNW01000039.1 GCA_900542495.1 uncultured Roseburia sp. | reverse complement strand
TCCCCCAAACAGTCCTTCCGGCTACTAATGCAGTCGAATCCGTGGACAAAGTACCCGTAAACCAATCTGCGTTTGAGGCAACTACATCAAAATCAACTGTAGTTGCAGGAGATAATTGTCCCAGTAGATAATTTTTATTTATATAATCGCAGACGGTTTTTGCATCTGCCGCAACGTTTGGCAGGACTAATTTGAGATATGTTTTCTTAGATTTATTTATGTTAGTTAAACTCTGGTTAACCTCATCAAATCCACCCTTAATCCTGTTCTCCAGATCATTCATCTCTTCCGCAGAAAATGCATTTCCCTCTGCTGAGATCTGTCCCTCTGCTCTCGCTACGGTCACAAGTTCCGTGCTGCCGTCCTCATGTGTTAATTTTCTTCTGTTTGGGTACTCGGAAATACGATTCACCCATGTTTTCAAACTAAATGCCATGATAAAATCCTCTCTTTCTTATAAAAGTAATCCAATGCTCTGTCCAGCATAGATTTCTTCGCCTACGTAATGGACAAAGTTTGAATTATAAACTTCATAAATGTCATGTAATATTTTCTCAATATCATTAATTTTCTGGTATGTGTTAATCGGCTGCTGTGGAACTTCCGGTGTCTCTACATACCGATAACCGGCATTCCGCAATGCTGTGACGTTCTTTAAAAGACTGTCAAAATATGTTTTATCCGGATATGTTGGGAGATTATCCTTACAAGTGACCAGAGAAATGTTCAGCAATTGTGCAATAACATAGCAGTTGTTTTCATTACGCCTGACATCTGATAAGTTGAATGCGCCTTTCATCCCCTGCTGCCATTCCGTTTTTTCACTGTCTGTCATATTCTCCCATCCTATATTCCGAAGTTCCTGTACCCGGTCTACATCCTCTTGTGTACGATCATAAATAAACCACGGCAGAATATACTCGATCGTATTCTCGTAGGTACTCTTATTCCCTGCCTCATCATACATCTCAAGGTATATATGATATAAACTGTCCTCTGCCACATCTACCGCTGCACGCCACTTGACCGGATACGCCTCGTCCTGAATGAAAACTGTTTCAACACCATTTACAGTTCCGGCAACGTAAGTGATGTCTGTTGACAGTTCGAAGCTGATCGTTCCCGAAGCCATCAGCTTACTTCAACCGTGATTGCTACACTTGCACTTGTGCTTACCGGATTTGGTGCAAGTGTAATGCCTTTTAGCACAGGAACCGTAGTATCAAGCTTTACACTCAATGTAATGCTGGTAGTCTGTCCGGCTCCGTCTTTAGCCGTAACCACAATACTGTTCGTTCCCTCTGCAAGAGTAACCGCTTTTGAAAAGCTTCCATCAGTTTCTACCGCTACTGATCCTAGGCTCGTGCCGTTTAATGTCATAGTCAATGTTATCGGACTTGAAGTTGCATCATTCGTTTTACCGGTTACTGTAAGCGCAGATTTATTTGTGATGAGCCCTGCTGCTGGTGATGAAATCGTAAGTGTTGGCGGAACTGTATCAATCGTAAATGTCGAAGAAACTGTCGTTGCCGCATTGCCGTCATTATCTGACGCATTGATCGTGATAGTGTGGTTTCCATCCTTAAGAGCTGTCTGCGGTGTAAACACAAATTGATAACCATTTGTAATCCCTTTGCTTACCATTCCTGTGCTTGAAGTTGTGTATGTAGTACCGTCTACTTTTATTTTGACGGTGGACAGGTTTACACCAGAGCCTCCAGCTTCATCCACGACCTTAAAGGTGATCGGCTGCTTATTATTTGTCACATATGCGCCTTTTGATGGAGATACCAGCGTGATCGCAGGCTTCATCGTTTCTTTTACGATCAGTCTCAATGCTTCTCCCAGAGTGGCATCTGTAGCATCTTTCGTCACTACAGTTCCTGCATCATTGGTGATCTCAATTTTAATCGGATAATACTTGTTGGCCAGATTGTATGATGTGGTTGCAGGGGCTGTGATCGTTCCAACCCATTTTCCATTGCTCAATGTGAGATTCGTCCACACTCCATCAACCTGTACCCTTACTTTTACAATTGCCATTAAATCACTCCTATCTCCTGTCCAGCTACAAGTTCATGATTGCTGGATCTGGTATATTTTGTTTCTGTGTAATACGTCTCTACATCATCTGCCACAACCGTTATTGTAACTTTGGTTTTCGTTGTGACTTTCTGACTGGATAATTTTGCGCTATATATAATTGGTCTCATTTCCATTAGATCATCACATCTCCTCCCGTATATAATTCAGTTCCGGCAAAGTAATTTTCCGTAACAACTACTGAATATCCCCTGCACGTTGCCGTTGCAATAAATCCTCCTGTCAGGTCTATATCCTGCTGTTCAATCAGCGTAGTTGCAATATTACTATTCTTGTCTACCACATTTACCCAATTACTCACACTCTCTGTATTCAAAATATATTTCATACTGAGAATTTTTCTTAATGCATAATATGATAGTAACTTTTCAGCGACAGTATCTAAGTATTCCATGTTGTACAGTGTGATCGTCCCTATTTTCTTGATATTTTCGGATTCCCCTGCTTCAATATGATCCACATTTTTCGTATATGAAAATGTAGTTTTTTTATATCTTTTTCCTGTGATCACGCATGCACCAGCTGTCTCCATTTGAACAACCACACAATTTGTATGCTTTTCTATAAAAGCTCCGTTTGATAATTTCAATGATTCTGGATTACATGGTTCTGAAAATGTTATTTTTGATTTTCCCTTTGGAAGATTATCCTTAAAAATGTCTGACTCTTCGGTTTCTAAATCATATTTTCCACATTCAATAGAAACCCCTGATACATACTCATCCAATTTTACATTTGATTTATTATTGAATTTTCTTTCTGTATCAATTGTTGAACTGACATAGCAATCTGGTTTAAAAACCCGAATAACATCACTCCTGCTATCATCCGCAACTGCCGCACACGCGAAACATATCATCTGAATGGCTGCTCTGCATGACTGTACAGCCAAATAACCATTTAATTTTGTATTGTATACCTCTTCATCGATGATGAATTTTGTTACTGCTGCACACGCAAATATTTCTTCTAATAATTTTCCTGCCAGTACATTCGTGTACATTTTCCCATTATAAAACGTATAATTATCCATCAGACCAATTCTGTCGTTCAATTTGAAACTTGCTGTATTATTTTTAAAATCCGATGTATCAATGAAAAAAGTTCCTACCGGAATATCTACACCATCTTTGTTCTCCGTAAAGGTTACTTCCTGTGTTTTCTGTACAGACCTCCAAGATCCATTTTCATTACTGATATCAAAATCGTTTTTAGCATCCAATATTGATATGCTTGCTGTGTTAATGGATAATGTAGTACTGATCTCGTTGATCTCCTCATGTATCTTGGCAGTCTTGATCACATCGCCAGTCCATTCAATGTAGCGTCCATATAAAATATATCGTAGTTTTATATATCTCTTTGGCAACCTTGTCCTGACAAATTCAATTACAACTTTTCCATAATTTGCGACTTGATGAACACATGCATATACCAAATTATCGGGATAAAATGTTTTTTGATCCAACTTACTTCCAGATAATGTATACCAGGTAATTGTCAACTCCGCAGGATATTCATCCGCAAAATACAACGTAATTCCGGCCGATGAATGCTGTGCACTAAAAGTAATCGTAAGTCTAGGATTTTTCTGAAATAAGCAGTCCTCTCCCGACTGTTCAACACTCCAAAATACAATGTCGCCCGGAAAATCCGGCATAACATTCTTATTTCCATCCAACACAAATTGGTTTAATTCAAATGTTCCATAATCCGCCTGATCTGTCTCAACTTCCAAAGATTCAAGATTTCCAATGGACTGGTTATCATCTGTAGCCACGCTTGCATCTGATAATGCTGTTACATCGATAAATTTCATATGTGCGCTACAGCTTGTTCTTTGCATTTTTTTCATACTTACCATCTTTCTGCTGGTTTAATCGCTATAAACTTCACTGTGAACCCGCCCCACTTCGTATATTCTTCATTTGTGTCTTTATTAATTGTATTCTTCATCTTCATTGAAAGTTTGTTTGGATACATAAGAAATACCATTTTCCCCATAGGTGTCCTTATTTCTACTTCATGACCGGTACCATCATCAATACTGCTCTTCGTACTTAAAAGTTGCACCAGTGCAACAAAGTCTTTATTCGTTGTGTCCGTAGTAGCAAATGTTATAGACTGGTTGTAAAACACTGCGCCAAGTTCATAATTCAATTCATATTTTTCATTTCTCTCTGCAAACTTATACTGAAATTCTACATCCAGTCCCAATTCTGTTATTGGTACATCATACTGTTTTCCATCTATCTTTATCATGCCGGCTCCACCTTTGTAAAATCTGTACCTACACGCTGTGATTCTTTATCATATGAATATTTAATATATCTCATAAATCCTGCTTCATCTCCTTCAGCAACAATATATACATTCACATCTCTTTCTGAAGAATCAAGTTCCTCCCTAAGTGCCTGACGAATTGTTGATAATGGTGAGACAACTTCCGTCTCCCGATTGTTGTCACCAAGAATTGCGGCAAATTCACCTGCCTGCTTTGGCACAACAGTTCCGGTTGCAAGTCGAGGCAGCTTAACCTCTCTCAGCGTCGGGATACTCATACTCCATGATTTTCCACCGAATACCGGTACCCATTCTGGTATCGTAAAACTCAGCCCATTCAGTGCTGCTATACATTTATTAACACCTGATACAACACCATTGCACATGGTTTCTATTCCTGAAAGCAGACCATTAATCACACCGAATACACTTGTTTTCAATTTATTGAATATATCCAGAATTTTGGTTTTCAAATTCGAGAATGTATTTAAAACCGGTGTAACAAGTGATTTAATTCCATTCTGAAATCCCTGCATCAGATAAATACCTATGTCCCGGAATACTGTTGACGGCGAATGGATACCAAGAGCATTCTTAACTCCTGTAATAAGTGGATTTATCATATGATCATATATCCATGTGCCGATATCCTGCAGCAATGCCCACATTCCATCTAAAAATCCCTGAATGCCGTCCTCTCCATTACTAAAATAGGCATCATATAAATCTGTTCCGAAATCAGTGATAAGTTCGATCAGAAATGCAATAATACCACCTATCAGCGAACCTATTGATTCGAAAAGTGCAGATGAGATACCACTCCAGTCAACATTTGTAAGAAATGTATACACACCATCCGCCAACGATTTCCAATCAAGTCCTTCCAACGTTGTGTAGATGATCGTAAGGATTCCCTTAAGGCCTGTGCCAATTGTATTCCCAATAGCACCCCAGTCCACTGTCGCAATAAAACCGTTTAAGGTCTGATAAATCGCCGTTCCTACTGATTCCCAATGAAGCGTAGTAACAAATTCTTCCAGAAAATAAACAATCGTATTCAGTCCATTTGCTATCGTAGAACCAACGAGGTTCCAGTCTACTGTCTCTAAAAATCCGTTTATAAGGGTTGCAATATTATTTGCAACATTTCTGGCTTTTTCCTGAATGCCGGTCCATTCAATACTTTCCAGTGCTTCATTCAGTTTCTGCCCGATTATCGCACCTAAACCATAGAAATCTCCAGCCTCAAATGCTGCTTTTAACCTGTCCGCAAAAGACTGCACATCACTCTCAATCGGAACTTCCTCAAACATTTCTGATGGTGATACAGTTCCACCAGAGCCGCTTCCAGAATCTGAATCTTTATTATCAATTACATTTAGTTCATCGAACGAATACAGCGAATTTGCTGCCTTTTTTGCCGCGTTCGCTGTATTGTTTAATGACTTTGCATAGTTCTGTTGAACGGCTGTTGCCTGTGTAAATGTACTCTTTCCGGTAATCGCTGCTATAAACTGTCCAACTTTGGAAATTGCAGCCGATAATTGGTTGATAAAACTTGTCAATATCGGGCTTACCACCGACAACAATGGAGCAAATGCGGATGCAAGACTATTTTTAAGCTGTGTTAATGCAGACATCAGTGCAGATATGTCAGCATTCGCACTGGAAGAATATTGTGCAAGGCTCTGAAATCCCTGCTTCACCCCATTGATTACAGCCTGCATCCCCATTCTGGCAACAAGAAGTTTAAACATATTCCCAAGTTTAAAAATACTGCTGCCAAGTCCACTGGATCGGTTTTTCAGATTCTTAAATAAGCCCGGCAGTCCTGTCATTCTCAGCGCAAGTTGTCCAACCGCTTTCGCTGCACCTGTCCCCGCCTTTGCTACGCCCCGAAGCATTGCAGACGGCGCACTCTTTGCAATATTTAAAAGTCTTCCGGGTACTGCTGCCGCAGAATCTCCCAGCATCCGAAAACCATTTGCTAATGACGGTAATATACCAATTTGCTTTTGTTCCGCTGTGGCAGAGCTTTCCAGATTTCTCTTATAGTTTGCAAGTTCTCTTTCTGCAAGTAAAAGCTTTTGATAAGTCTGATCATACTCTGCATTTCCAAATCCAAGTCCTTTATTATTTTGTAAATGCTCAAGCTGTGTTTTATATAAACTTACTTTCTGTGTAAGATTTTCAAATCCTGCTGCCGCCTGCTTTGTATCTCCACTGGAGAATCCCTGTGAAAAAGACTGTTTTATTTTATTACTTGATTTACCTAACGAATTGGTCAGTCGCTCAACGATGTTCTTTAATTCGTTTACACCTTTTACGAACTTTGAATTGTCCATACCGGTTTCGACAATTACTTCGCCCTGTTTCTTTGACACCTTTTCACCACCTTATCATAGGCGGCTCAAAGGCTCTCTGACCTATCCTAATAAATTGTTAATTTCCTGCTCTTCCTGTTTCTCCTGCTCCGTCTTTTCAACGATCAGGTCACAAATTTTTTTATTCTTCTGGTAAAACTCCTTTTCCCATTTATCAAGAGTTTTTCCCTCCAGCTTTTTCGTTCGGATACGGACCACTGTTGCAAAAACTCCTTCCCGGATCTCCATAAAATATCCAAGGAAGGTCCACCAGTGCATATACTTCTCTGCTCTGGTCTCTCTTCCTGCAACTGCATTGACTGCCGGGAAAATAATCGGTTCATCCTGTGTCCAGTCCATTTTCCGGACATTTTCACATTTATCATCCTGTGTTCCTGCATCTATGAACCAGTTTGCCTGTTCCCCTGCCTCCTGATAAAGCCTTACAGGCATCTTTTCAAGGTCTGGATAAAGAATATAGAGCATGGTATATATTTTCTCTTCATGCTCTAATTCTCTGTCATTCATTGCCTCAAAAATCTTTAATATGTCCCTGAAATCCGTGCGTATCCTCCAATCCCTGCCGCCAACCTTTAAAGTCTGTGGCAGGGTTCCTATACTCAAATTTTTCCCGGCATATAGGAACCGGTGTATCTCTGCATACGTTTCTTTGTCTTATTTACTTCTATGTTAAATTCCCTGGTAATAACCTTCGCAATTGTCTCTAAAACATTTTCAAAATAGAATTTTCCATTGATTGTGGTCAATGGACTCTGCTCATTGAAAAAAGCCGCTGTAGAATCACCATTGATAATATAGTCAATTTCCTGCTTTATTTTATCCGATACCAGCATTACTCCCTGCGCACCCGGATTATCCCTGATCAATGTCTCAATTTCGCCGATCCGGTCGATCACCGTTTCATATCTGCTGATAATATCTGTATCTGTCGGATTAAATACTAATTCACCGATCTGCCGTCCCTGTGTGTTTTTAATAATATAAGTGCGCACACCGGTATCTACCGTAAGTTCCATGCTGTTATTGTTTCCATTGAAATTTCTTACTTTTCTGTTCTTATTACTCATTGTCTCGTCCTCCTATGAATTTAGGTGGCAGCATAGGCACTGCCACCCACACGTGTTATATATTAAGCGTCTGCCTAATACCTTATGCTGGTAATGCTGTTTTCGCCGTGAAAGTTGGTACTTTATTTTTGATTGTCACGGTACCCTCAACACGGTTTCCTGCATAATTTACGGTATATGGAATACTTACATTTGCCTTTCCACCAATTGATTTTGGTTTCACAATAACCTCTTCCATCCATGCTTTATGTGTCTCGGCTTCTGTATCCTCTACAAGCACCTCCAGGATGAATGTTCTGCAGTTATCATCAACCTTACGGTTCATTGCGATATCCACAAGCTTCTCGTAAAAAGCTCCATCGGAAGGATTTGCATAATAAGGATCTACTTCCACGGACGGTGTATATCCATTGTCCTCTGTATAGTTTTCTCCTGTTACATCCTGTCCTACGGTCACATCCGGGTTAAGTTCTGTAGACATTTCATCTACATTCTTACCCACCAGGAACCATGCCGGTGAGCTTTTTGTTACATCAAATGTACTGTCTAAGTACTGTGCAAAACATTTTCTTGCTAATTTCATAAAATCCACTCCTTTTCATATTCCTGTTCATACAGTAAATTTAATCCTATAATCCAGTTCTCAACTCCTGCCTCTGTCCTTCCGTCCAAGTGTGCCGGTGTCGTCCGCTGAATCTGTGTTATCTTTCTTCCTTCGGTCAGCTCCGGGTATTCTGTCAACTGCTGCATTCCGTCCTCTGTCGGTATCGGTTGCATTTCTAACCACCTGCCAAGATTATCAAGAAAAGTGCAAATCTCAATTCTTCTGTTCTCTCTCACCGGCTTATCGCGGAACACGACAGTAAATGGATACTGACATTTCAATTCCACATTACCGGTTACACTTTCTTTGTCCGAGATAATAACCGCACCGCCTAAAGCATAAAAGGCAATTCCTTTTGATTCTTCCAGGAAAGAAAAGTCTATGCTCTGTGTGCTTTTCAGTACCGGATATGCATTTAAAAGATCCATTAATGCATTCGTTATTGCTTTCTGACCTTCAATATCATTTTTGAGCTGTTCTTTTTCCATGATCAATTTCCTTTCAGACTATCTTCAACACATTTCACCCAATCATCCATATGATTTTTTTTGGCAGTTTCAAACCATTGTGCTGTTGCATCCGGATTTGCATATTCCAAATCTCTGTCAGTCAGAACTTTAGTTTCATCCTCCATGGCCCATGGGCTTTTGCTTCTCTTACCGATCATGACTTTTCCACCATATAAGAATCTTCCCATCGGCGGAGCACCAGCACATACTTTTCCAGTTCCCTGCAACGCCGTACTCCTTGCGGCTGTCTGTTGCTGAAATGTTCCTGCCTGATACGGCATATAGGGTTTCATATTATTCATAATTTGACCATCTAAATCATATTGGGCTTTTTGGAGTTTTTCACCATATTGTTTCAAATTCAGCTTGACCTTAACATTACCTTTAACGATACTGTAATCTTCAAAATGCTGCGCTTTAAACCCTTTTGCCATTACCTGCCTCCAATCTCCAAATGCGGGATTGTCTTATATAAATCTGCTTTATTTACAAGGAATAAATCATCATAATGATCACTTATATAACTTAAGAACCCATCTTCATAGTCAGCATCCATGATTGCAACTTCCTGATACTCACCCTGAACAAAGAAATCTATCCCCTCCTGAAACGTGAAAGCCTGATTTTTCTTGGTATAAGCGTTCCACGACTTTGGTTTTAAATACTCTCTTTTCTCTCCCTGTGAAGTTTCAACCAGCATTTTTCCATTGCTATTTTCATATTTTATGAATACTTTGGCTGAATCCGCATTTTCCAATCCTGTTGTACTTCTATTCCGCCCGGCAGTAATCTGTAGCTCTACTCCGCGGATCACGGTTGGGTACCATGTAATTTGCTTTTTTACCTTCTGCTGGTTGAATACTGTGATTGTATCTGTATACATGACTCTCCTTTTAAAAAAGACCAATTTCAAATCTGTAGATCATCCATTGGTCTTTGCTTTTTACTCATATCCTCTGTAAAACAGATTTGGGCTTACATTCTGTAAATACTCTTCGGCTGCTGCCAAAAGATACATATTCTGCTTCTCCTGGCTTGTAAGGATAGCATCTAATTTATTTTTTCCTACCTCAAAGCTAATGCTTTCACTTCCTGCCGAATGTGACTTGATCACTTTTCCTGCGTCATATTCTGCTGTACGTTTTTCAATAGCCTGCATTTCATCAGCCAGTCTACACACAGCTTTCTGTATCTGCTCTCTGGCAAATTCTTCAAGCTGCGCGTATCCGATCTTCCTGATGTTTCCGGAGGTAAGAAAATCAAGCTTATCGCTGGCTTTCTCATTCCATTTTGGAAACTCTGTCTCACTTACACTTTCACCAAAATATTTCTGCCTGTAAAAGTCGTATGATGTGTATCCCATATTTAGCCCTTGATCTTTCCAATCATCTCTTCATCAAGTTCCTTGATTCCGTAGATAATATCAAACGAAATTGTATCCTGCTTATGTTTTGTGTCATAATCGATTACAACCCTCACACCAAGACCATTGGCCGATGCAATATATGCTTTTGATGCACCCATAGGAAGTGAAAGATTTCTTGTTACCAGAGCAATTCCGTTTCTGTGAAATGCCAGTGAATTTGGCTCTTTGATCAATAATGCATCCACTGCTGTGAAATCTGCGTGCAGTGGCTGGTCAATCTTGACAGTTTCAATTGTTCCGCCCACCGCAGTAGCATCTTCTACGACCGTATATTTATATCCGTCAACGATAAAGGAATCACCCTTTTTCACAGTGCCAGTAGCAGCATCCACATCTGTAAGTTTTACTGTTTCTTCGCCTTTCTTTGCAGTAACCTTATATGCGATCGCTGTTCCTGTCTCAACAGGTGCATCCGGACAATTCTGATCCATATAGGTATCAAATGAATATACTTTTCCAATCTCTGCATCTCTCAAAGCTTTCTCGCTTCCAGATTCCGATACCTTTGACATATTATCAGACATTACATATCGATACTTATGTGTTGGATGCATAACAACACGTCTGTTTGCTAACGGCACCTTCGCAACATCAAAGAGCTTTGCCATATTACCGATATCTTCTGGCTTTGTCGCTCTCGCATTTCCTTTCACAATGTGTTTCGCATGTTCCAGTCCGACCGCAATAAGGTCTTCATCAATTGCCTGTGCGATTGCCTGCATTGCCGGAGTGACAATCTGTGTTGAGAAATCCTTAATGTTCAGCGTGAGTTCCCTTGATGTTACCGGAACAGTAACGTCACGGAATCTGTCCATCTTTACAAGTACTGATCCTTCTGTTGCATCCTGGTTTGATGTTTCTCCTGTAAAGTTCTTAGCAATGAACTTCGCTGGTTTTCTTACTGTGATCGTGTCTCCAACCTTCACAAATTCTTTTGAATAATCTTTATGGACCAGATTGGCCATAACAAGATTTGCCTGTAAAACCATCAAAGCCTCATTTGCAATAATCTGCGGTGTTAAAAAATTGTTTGGCATATTATTCTCCTCTCTTAGCTATTCTGCTCTCTCCATTTTTTGTACGTTTCGAAATCCATGTTATTTGGATCTCCCTTAATTCTTGTGTCTGTCTGGTTTCCCATCGGCTCCGTGAAAACTGCTGCATTATCTGCATCATCCTCTGCCTGTTCCGATACCAGAATGTTTGGAATGTCTTTTCCTTCAGGATCTTTGACCATTGCATTAAAAAGATCATCCATTGATTTTCCTTTGGCAGAATCATCCGCAAGCTTTTTTTCAAGCTCTGCCGTGATGGCATTTCTGGTAATATCATTTACGAAACGTTTTTCTTTCAGATATTCCGTTACCGTAGCGTGTCTCTCAGCCTCTTCCTCTTTTTTCTTGCGGTCTGCGCGCTCGTTCTCCAATGTTTCAGTCGTCTCTTTCAACTTTTCCTGAAGATCTGCCACATCCACACCATCAAACTTTTTCAGTTTATCCGCTGTCTCATCCAACAGTTTCTGTGTCGATTCTGCTTTTTCCACCTGATCGTCATAATCCTTCTTGGTGCGGTAGTTCTCATGAACTTCCTTTTCCAGAGTGCTTTTTTTATCCTCTGGCACCTCAATCCCAAGACCTTCCAAAATTTTAAAAATATTTTTCATGTTGCATATCCTCCTCTTCCCGTATCTTTTACCTGCTCGCCAGCAGCATTAGGATTTGTCCTTACCCCCGGACTCGGCAATGCGGCTGCCATTCCGCGAAATAAAAAAAGAGCCTGATACACGACTTTCATCATGTATTAGGCTCAATGGCTCATCACTTTACTTAGGGGCTCGATTTCTGTAATAATCTTCGTATCCTTGCAATGTTTACAATATGCCGGGAATGATATTAATACTGTGTCCCGCCGTACTTTCAACATCTTTTCCCCACAATCGGGGCACGGATACCAGAATGTTTCTTTTTCTCGCATTCTATCACCTCTTGTCCATATTATATGCTTTCACTTCACTTTTATCAATCACTTTTTTTGACGGATCACCAACATATAACCTGTCATATTGTAGTTTCAAATCATTTTCTTCACAGAATTGTCCATACTTTTTATTGTAATATGTCACTTTTTCTTTTGCTTTCTGGTATTGAGCGTCAAGTGCTTCTCTTGTCTCGTCATCCTCAGCTTTGTCCATTGCCTCCTTATAGCCATTCTTTTGTATCTTCCACTTTCTGATCGTGCGCTCAAGTTTTCTTTGTGCCTGCTGCAAATCATACGCTTTTTTATTTTCTTCTGTGTCGATTTTCTCGTAGTTATTTTTGCTCACTCCATCTATCCATGTACCGATGGAATGTCTGCAATTCCAGCCTAATATTCCCTCGCCAGTTCCGTACCCGGTCTTTTCAATAAAATCAGGGTGTAAACTTTTGGCTCTCTCAGCTTCTTTTGTGTACTCTTTTGCAAGTCCCAGCTTTACCAGATCCACATAGAATACCTGTCCCTGCCACGATTCATGGTTTGCTGGTTCTTGTATCGGCGTACTTCTGGCTCCAACATGTGCAGATGTTAAAACAGCCCACACATCCATCTCCGCCATACGCTTTAACGCCATATCCCCAGCCGCCTTTGCAATCCCTGTTCTGACTGCCCGGAGAGTTGCCGTTTCCACTGTATCTTTATGTCCTGATGGATAGATTACCGTCCCGCCTTCTTTTACAGCCTTGTCAATTGCTTCCTTCACTGCCTGTGATCTGCTGCATGTTCCTGTCTGAACTTTAAATAGAGCCTCATCACAGGCATCAATAAATGTTACCTGCGCCGCTTTAGCAATCGTTCCTGTAAGATTCTTTAATTCTCCCTTTGTTGCTTCATAATTTCTTTCAAGGATTCTGATATATTCCGGTGACATTTTTGTGCCAATCGCTGCTGCAAGTCCGGCGGCATCATACTCTGCATCCTCATATCTGAGTGCTGTAATTCCTGCATCCTTAAAAGCCTTCTTTACAACCTTATTGCTTTCTGCTGTCTGTTTTTTTATCTCTTTCATAATATCCGCCAAAAGCGAATCAGACTCCTGCAACGTTTGTATATTCCACATATTCGTCTGGGAAAGCGTAAACTCCTCTCCTCGCTGCAAGCGTACCATGATACTCCGCACAATCCGTTTTATGATATATTCTTTTAATCCTGCTGCAAGGCTCTCACTTTTATCTGTGATCTCCTGTAAATATTCTGGTGTCAGCATATATTATTCCTCGTCATATATTATTCCTCGTCATATTCTATTCCATCAGCCTGATTCTCTGATTTTGCCTGTTCAATTAATGCTTTTGCCTCTTCCCTGGAATATTTTAAAAACTTCACATAGTATTCTTCCCACGGATAAATGCCCCGTACCGCCAGATTGTAATGATGTACTTTATCTTCCTCAAAATTATACGTGATATCTCCAAAGGCATAATTTGCTGTGTAATTGCCTACCGGTGCCAGATTATATAAATCGGCAAATACTGACTGCGCGTAAAAAACCTGATCGAGACATACCTGTAATGCATCCCTGATATCTTTAATCAACTGTATGGTCCTGCGATCGTCTGATTCCACCTGCGTTGCTGTTACCATCCCGGTTTTCTGGTCAAACGCAAAATATCCATTGGAATACCCACATTTATAGCCAATGTATGAAAGCTGTGCATTGATTCCTTTGATTCTTTCATCTACCTTCAAAGGTCTTTCCACCGCCTGGTAAAATTCCTGATCCCCCTCGCCCGATACCGGAATGAAATGTTTCGGTAAATCCAGTTCAACCTCCTCATTTACCTTGTGTCCCGGTTCTCTTACAAGTCTTCTGTCGATCAGTTCCAACGCTCTGCTGTCCTTCACTTCCTCACTGTATCTGCTGTATGCAATATCCAAATCTTTTAATTCTTCCATCGCGTCAGAATAGATTGCCATTCCCAAAGGACTGTCAACATCTATGTCATTGGCCGCCGGCATCCGAAGCACCCCGAACATCATCCCATTTAAGCCAACTTCATTTTTTGTTGTAATTGATACATCCGGCAGTAAAGTATTCCATTTTGTCTGGCTTAATTCAATCTCTTTTCCAAGTTCTCCTGAATTGCTGCTTACATATGCCCTATTGGAAATCTGGTAATATTTCACACTCTTGTAATCACCATCTCCATAATTGACCTTTGCATCAAAAAATCTGTGATATTCCTGCTTGGTATAATATTTATCATTCTCTCTGTAGCGATCTTCAAATATAATCCCGGCAATCAGTCCATTTCCATCTTTCCCAACAATTTCAAATCTGTCCGGTGTCACAAAGTCAGCACCCACTCCGTTTGGTTTTATAATAATCGTGCCGCTTGCACAGCCATATTCTACCCAACGGCGCAGATTCGGCATGATCGCCCTTTCACACCATTCTGTCATATAGTCTTTCCTGCTGCCATCGAATGTGATTCCCAGTGCCAGATTGGTCAGTCTGGCTGTCTCGGAGCACACAGCTTTTGCAAATTTAATTGTCTTGATTCCTTTGGTATGATCAACCCATGATGCTTTTCCCTGATATACATCCATCCAATCTGTTATTGCATCTTCCATTGCATTTGAAGTAATTCCTGTCACACCAAATTCATTTTTGATATTTCCTTTGAACATTCTTATTATCCTCTCTTTCCACATTCCAAGTGTCTGTATAATTCCCATTTCATCCTCCTAAGCTTTATGTTCACTTCTACGCCACAGTGGTTCATAACTATATCTCACGGCATCTATCGTGTGATTATCAGCATCCGGATACCCACTGATCACATTCCCATCTTTGTCTCTCTCATACTCATATTCTGTAAATTCTTTATATGCGTGAGGTGTTCTCGCCTGATCAATAACAATTGTCTTTCCCTGCAACCATTTCATCCCATACTCTACGCTTCCCGGTCCTTTAATTGCAGGTCTTGCCGGTAACCCGATATCAACATAGTCTCCTACAGATTTTTTCTCTGCACTATCACATACAATTTCATAGTCATCATATCCATGATCAATGATCCACTGCCCTGTCTGTGTGTTCTTTGTCTTTTTGACTACGTTTTCCGCAATCAGATATATCTTTTCCTGTGCCGGATTATAGTAACTTCTGATAAATGCATAAGGATCAGGAAACCATCCCCAGTCTACGCCCTGATAGATACGATCCATTCTGGCAATCTCATCATCTGTAATCTCTCTCAGTTCCAAATAATCGAACACCATACCTCCATTTCCATTCGCCACGCCCATATATTCATGCTCATATGCATCCGGGTTTACCTCCCGTAAGTGCTCTGCTTCTTCTATGAAATCTCTTCCCAGCCATTCCGGCGGCACATCTTTATATGTTGAATGGTGTACGCACATCGACTCCTTTGGTGTCTTTACGTAGATATTAACCCAATTACTGTTGCTCTTCGGTGGATTGAAAAACTTAAATACATATGCATCATTACCACCACGGATAGCCGACTGTTCTATATTTCGCACTTCCTCTGGTCCACTAAACTGATCTAACTCCTCAAATATTACAATTCCAATATAACCAAATGGCGGTTTGATAGATTTAATCTTTCCCGGATCATCCGCACCTCGAAAATATATTTTCTGTCCAGTCGGTGTATATGTTATTTCGAGTGGGCTTAGTCCAAACTTCCAGTTGTCACGGTCAAACATTGGGTTCTCTGCCTGCTTATCGCATGACCACTGCATTTGTGCATATACAGAATCTCTCAATGTGTCTTTTACCTTTCTGATCACCAATGCATGAATATTATGATTGTTTTCCATAAGTTCATAAGGAATGATTGTTCCACAGGATGATTTGGTACTTCCTCGTCCTCCTTCAAAAACATATTCTCTGTGTCCATGTTTCCTGATATCTCTCACAACTGAATGAAATGTATCTGCCACAATATCCAGATCCGTATGATACGTTCCCCTGTTCAAAGCTTCCTCTTCGCGCTTCTTTCGCTCTTTCTCCATCTCTTCAATTACCAAAGCTTTTTCGAGTTGGTTACATGCACTCAATCTATCAGATATTTCTATGTCAAGACCAAAGGCGTCTTTCTCCTCTCCTCGTATCACACGGCTTCTAAATTCTTGTATTTCTTTCAGTGTACAGAGCCTCTCACTTTCAATCTCCTGCTGCCTTTTGGCTATATAGGCAGATGTTTCAACATTTTTCAACAACCTTTGTCCAATAGAATAGGCGGTTTTCTCTGAATATCCCGCCCTTTTTGCAGCTTCTGTTGCGTTTCCACATTCAATGTAAAAATCCGCGAATTTCTTTTGTTTTGGCGTTATTTTCTTCATCCACTGACTGCCTTATATATTTCCAGCAGGCACTCAATAATTTCCAGTTGGGAAGCACTGCTCATAATCTCGTAATTCTGCTCTTTCCACTCTCCTTTTTTCTTAAAAAAGTGAAGAACTTTAATATTTAATGCTGTAATTGTTATAAAATGTTGAGTTTTTGTTGAAAAAAATTGTCTCCGGCTTACGGTAACAGCTAAACCATGCTGCAATATTCCCATCTGCAATTTTTGAATTGTTTTATTTGCATTCATCCTGCTGCCACCTCCGAAAAAAAACATAAAAAAAGAGCCAAATACACGGTTTTTCTCCATGTATTTGGCTCATCGGCTCTGTTACACATATTATATTTTCTTTTTTGATACAAGTCAACAAGTTGCACCGGTGCAACTGCTGCACTTTTAAATAAAAAGGACATACCATTATGGTACATCCTCTTGGTAGTCAACCGGAATTGAACCGATGCCTTGTCTATCAACCTGTTCTGCCAGCCTAAACTATCTTCTACCTTATGCAAGTTACCCGGAATTGCACCGGGCTCTCCGCTATGCGGTATTCTCCTCTGTGAACTATAGCCTTGCAACTTAAATATACCATATCCCATTTATAAATTCAATTTCTTTCGTTTGCGTTCCCATTGCTGCAATACATTATTTACTAACTTTTCGTCTTTCCCAGACAATCCTGGATATGTTCCATGTTCGTCATGTTCATATCCATTATGGGTGTGTGGCAATGCTCCATTATGCTTCTTTCCTTTCACATCAATTTGCTTCACTCTTTCCCCTTCAGCATCATGAAATGTGATATATTTAATGTCGTTGAATTTATCTACTGTAGCATATACACGCCCTGGTGCCATTGTTTCCATCGGAGCCTTCGCTCCGCCATCATTGGCTCGGACTACTTTTACATTTCCGAATTGTGCAATGGTCTTGTACTCAGTTCCATATCGTTTGCCGCTATCGCTTATCCCACTACTCGCTCCTCTGCCGCCCATTAAATGCCTTTCCTTTCTCCGCGTCTGCCGCGTGTGCTTCTTCTCTGGTCTCCGCTGCTGCCACCCAGTCCACCAGAACTACCACGCCCACCCAAAAATTGTAAATTTACTACCATTGTGATACCTCCGCTTCATGCCATTTTTCACTAAACTGCTTTATGTGTATAATATTTTCCTTGCATTCATCTGGTACTCTGCCATAAAAGATAATCTGTGTAGGCTGTAACCGCTCCACCATCTCATGATAGCCATCCAGAAAACATTGTTTCTTTTCCTTATTGTTTTGTGTTCCAACGGAAGATACTGCAACAACACTTTGTGTAGGTTCTCCATCGAAACACCATTCAAATGATTTCTGATCACTCCAACAGATTGTTGGGATAACATTTATATCATGCATCTGCCAGTACGCACCAATCCAGTGCTTACGATAATGGTTATAGATTTGCAATGGCTTTGGGAAATCCGTATACAGGCTAAAATCCGGTGTCAGCACGTACTTGAATCGCTGCAGCATCGGAATGTATTTATCCGGTTGTGTCCATACTCTGGTAAACTGGTAATCATCCAAGAAGAAATGCACCGCTTTGTTCTCTGTTTCTTTTGCATTTCTGGCATAATTAAATCCAATAAATTCTGCATTATTAAATTGTGTAGGTTCTATTTGTGGTATGTCATACTCCCCAATTCCATCAAATAGCATTCGCTGTACATTTTCATAATTCCTTTGTGTCCTATACATCTTTCCTCCAAAATAAAAAGAGCCGGACATATAAAACATTTAAGTTCTATACATTCGGCTCTATGGCGCTAATTATTGTAATAATTTTCTAATCCTTTTCTTCATCTCATATAAGCACTTTTCACTTATATTATTATGCATTATTTTTCTGGTATATCTATACTATCTATTACCTTTCTTATAAAAGCACTTCTAGGGATATTGCTACCTACTACATAATAAATTAAAAATAATAATACATATATAATCATCATTTGCAAATTTATGAATATATTCTCTCCATATACCACTCCAATTATTGCCCCACATATAGTTAGTAGTGCAGAATAAAAAATATTAAACGCTTTTTCTTTCTCTATTGCTGCTTCAATAACCGCAATATTCTGTTTAACATTTAACTGTCCTTCGAACATATATGTTTCTATAATTTTTTTATTTCACTATAGTTCTTATACTCATCTCTTATCTTGTATTCTATGCATACCTTTACATACAATCGTTTAAAATAATCCTTATTATTTAAATATCCATACACTATTATCCCAAATGTTAAAACGATTGCTACTAAAACCATTGGTACAATTTTAAATATTTTAAAAATTTCAAATAAATATTCAGCAACAAATAAATTTACCACAAACAGAACCAATAGTTCGCTTTTCTCGTACCAACAAAATTTAAAAAACTTTTTCATCTTTCGTAATCGCCACCTTTATCATTTAATATATATTGCAACGGTGTACAAAGGGAACATAATAAAAAACTTAATAATGGACTGCCAAT
>UQNW01000038.1 GCA_900542495.1 uncultured Roseburia sp. | reverse complement strand
TATGTGTATTTGGAATTTCTCATTTTGGCTTGTACTATTTATATTCTAGCACCATGATATACTCTTTTTCATGTAAAGTCCCTCCTTATCAAACTTGAATTTCATGCACTATTTGTTTATCAACCATTCCATAGTTTCAAAATTCAAATATAGTTCTATTTCTTTTCCCCATGTCAAAAATTCAAAACAACTGATTTTTAAAATATTCTCTCTCCATTCAACAAATTTCAAATTATCAGCATTAATGGGAAGAACTATGTTTTCCATATCGCTAATCTTAGTATTTGCAAACATCTCAATGCCATAGCCGTCTGTAACTAAAATTTTTCCAAATGGTGTGACTGTTATATCTACATATTCTGGTTGTGAATAATATTCCATAATTTCACCACCATGAATATCTAGCACATACATATAATCAGAAGTCAAAACAACAATAATTCCTAATGTTGTAGAACAAGATACCCCTCTATATTTACCTCTAAATTCACCACACCAAATATCATCTTCTTCGGTAAATTTTATCCATGTCCAATCAGTTGAATTCCATGGACTTTTTATATCATAAATTTTTTCAATATATTCCCCTGAATATGGTTGTTGAATATATTCTGCTCTAGAAATCATTTAAACGCATCTCCAAAATACCGATTTTTATTGCTAACAAGCAGACATTATCTTTCATATAAAATATGTAAATCTCCATCAACAAATCCAATACCTATTGCTTGATATTTTTTTAAACTTCCAGCATATTTCCCAAAAGAAAGGTATTCATTCAATAAACCAATAAAAAATGTTTCCATTGATTTCCAATCACTTTCACGCTCTATCATAAAAGGATTATCTCTTGTAGCAAATACTTCATCACAAGCCCAATCGTCATTATCCCTATCGAATGAAAATGTGCCGACTAATTCAATAGACCATTTATTATCTGTATCTTCATATAAATTAAAGTTAATCGCTTTTATTTCACTATTCAATTCATTCTTTAAGATCAAATCTAACCATTCAAAGAAATCTTTGTTGTTTTTATTCGGTTTTAATTTATCAAATAATCCCATACTTCGACCTCCACAACTTCCGATTTCACGCTTTCTTCCGCATATTTTTGTATCTGAGGTATTCAGTCACAACAAACTTCGGGGATAGACACCTGTACCGCAAGGGGAAATACCCCTTAACTTTGCTAAGAGATTTATGTCGTATCCGGTGTATTATCCTTTTTCAATTTCTTTCAAATATATTTTGATTATATCATGAAGCAAAGCTTCATGATCGTTATCTACACTCGCTGCGCTCGGCAGTCTTTATTATATCATGATCCAATTCGCCGTTCGCCAATCATGCAAGCATGTTGGCTCTCTTGTACTTATTATATCAAGATTTCGTTAGGTTGAATACCTGTAATTTTTGATATCTTCTGTAAAATAGAAAAGAAGCACCGACCGTTATAGTCAGTGCTTAGTGCTAGTTGTTCTGCAAAACTTTCTTAATCCAGGAATCCCTGCTCCTTTAATCTTTACTCAGAAACCGGTCCCATTCTTCGGCATCTGTGCTTCCGCTTACTTTGATCATGAAAGTATGGTCTTCTGTATCGATGGATACCGTATAGACACCTTTCTCCTGCTCAATAGAATAGATTTCACAGCCTTCCAGTTCTTTTAATTTTGCTGCCTGGTCTTCTGCCGCGATCAGTATATCCTCTTTCTTTTCTCTGAGGTTACCATTTGCGTCATAAACCTTATAACCTTCTTCGATCAAAGCCTCGATCAAAGGTTCCCTGATTTTAAGCTTTAATCCATTTGCACGCATTTCGCGGATATCACGATTGCATGAATTTTGTGGTAAAATTGTCACATTGTCCAATATCATTTCAAAGATCCCATTGACTGCACAGGTTTCTGCAATATATGAACCTTCAAATCTGAAATTACTTAATTCATTTTCTGTATGATATTTCATCCTGTATATACCTCTTATTCACTGGTCGGAGAATATACATCTACGACCGCCTGTATTAATTTAATTCGAGCATTCTGTCAATACAGCGTTTTGCTCCCTTACTTACTTCCTCAGGTAAAATAATTTCTTCACCTGCAAGGCCTTTCAGACAATTATATACATCTACTAAAGTTGTAAGTTTCATATTGTGGCATACACAATCCTTGGAAAGTGGATAAAACAGCTTATCCGGACACTCATACTGTAAATGGGAAACTATGCTGTTTTCTGTTCCAATGATAAATTCCTTATCTGTACTCTTCTTCGCATAGGACATAATTCCAGTTGTGCTTCCTATGTAGTCTGCATTTCTGGTTACTACAGCGGCACACTCCGGATGGACAAGGAGCTTCGCATTTGGATGAGCTTTCTTTGCTTTTGCCACATCTGATTTGCCCATTCTAAGATGCGTCGGACATCCGCCCTTGATAAATTGAAACGTTTTCTCAGGAATCTGTTCTGCTACCCATGCCCCGAGGTTACAGTCCGGAATAAAAAGAATCTTGTCGTTCTCCAGTTTCTTAACAATAGATACTGCTGATGCAGATGTAACACATACATCACATAATGTTTTCAATTCAGAAGTTGTATTAATATAAGCTACTACTGTATAATCCGGATACTGTTTTTTTAATTCTTTCAATTCTTCCACTGAAAGCTGTTCTGCCATAGGACATCCTGCTTCACTGCTGGAAAGAAGTACTTTCTTGTCTGGTGAGAGAACCTTCACGGTTTCTGCCATAAAACGGACTCCGCACATAAGGATCGTCTGTTCCTGTGTTTTGGCAGCCTGCTGGCTCAATGCAAAGGAATCTCCCATATAATCCGCAACTTCTAATATCTCATGGTTTTGATAGGCATGTGCCAGAATACATACTTCTTTTTCTTTTTTTAATCTAAGGATCTCGTCCTGAATTTCTCTTGTCGTCATCTTTCCCTCTTTTATCACAGAAAGGCTTTCTTCTTCCGGTATTCGTTCTGTCTTAATGTGATCTCATTTTTAATTTGTTTTCCAAACGACAGTATCAATACCGGATCTCACTGCCTTTTGCTCACTTTAGTAAAAGTATACGATTTGAAATATACACTGTCAACACAAAAAAATTTACAGGTGTCTTGTCAGTTGTAAAATTAAGTGTTATACTTGGAGCAATCTGTAAAAAAACACTATTTTATTAACATAAAAGAATAGGAAAAGAATATGAAAACAGATATACTTATAGTTGGAAGTGGCTGTTCCGGATTATATGCAGTCTTAAATCTTCCTGATGAATTAGATATTATGCTGATCACGAAGTCTGATTTTGAAAGCAGTGATTCCTTTTTGGCTCAGGGAGGCATGTGTACGTTAAAAGATCCGTCTGATTATAACAGCTTTTTCGAGGACACATTAAAAGCCGGACATTATGAGAATGACCAGAAGTCTGTCGAGATCATGATCAAGTCTTCCCCTGATGTAGTGAAAGATTTGGTAAAATACGGTGTCTCTTTTACCCGGGACGAAAATGGTGATTTTGTCTATACAAGAGAAGGTGCACATGCTCATCACAGAATACTTTTCCATGAAGATATCACTGGAAAAGAGATCACAAGCCACCTTTTAGATGCCGTCAAAAAATTAAAGAATGTAAGAATGTATGAATATACGACTCTCTTAGATATCCTTTGCGATGGCAGCAAGTGTTATGGTGGAATTATCAGGTGGCCTGATGGCAGGGAAGAACCGGTCGAGGCTGACTATGTAATACTTGCAACCGGCGGTATTGGTGGAACATACAAGCATTCCACTAATTTCAAACACCTGACCGGTGACGGCGTGGAGATTGCCAGACGTCATAATATTGAACTGAAAAATCTGGATTATGTCCAGATCCATCCTACTACTCTTTACTCTGACAATGAAGAAGAAAGAAGCTTTCTTATTTCTGAATCTGTAAGAGGTGAAGGTGCCAGACTTTATGATAAGAATATGAACCGTTTTGTAGATGAACTGCTTCCAAGGGATCTGCTTACACAGGAAATTTACAAACAGATGGAGAAAGACGGTACTGATTTTGTGTGGGAAGATTTGAGAACCATCCCGCATGACGAATTGATAAATCATTTTCCAAATATTATTGAACATTGCAGCCAGGCCGGCTATGATGTGTTCCATGAATGTATTCCTATCGTTCCATCCCAGCATTATTTTATGGGCGGAATCAAGGTAAACCATAACAGTAAAACTTCTATGGATCATCTCTACGCAGTCGGTGAAACCGCATGCAATGGAGTCCATGGTAAAAACAGACTTGCAAGTAACTCCCTTTTAGAGAGTCTTGTATTTGCAAAAAGAGCAGCAAAAGAAATTGCTGGCGAAAGGAGATAATATGTACGATCAGGTAACATTAGGGGTAAATGTAGACCCATTTATATTAAGTGCTTTAAAAGAAGATATCACAAGTGAGGACGTTTCCACAAACAGTGTCATGCCACACCCACAGCAGGGCGAGGTAGACTTGATCTGTAAAGAAGATGGCATTATCTGTGGTCTTCAGGTTTTTGAAAGAACCTTTACTTTACTCGATTCCAATACAACCGTAGAATTTTTTGTAAAAGACGGTGATCATGTAAAAGCCGGTGAACTCATGGCCAAGGTTCATGGCGATATCCGTGTGCTTCTCTGCGGAGAGAGAACTGCTCTTAACTACCTTCAGAGAATGAGCGGAATCGCAACCTATACAAGTCAGGTGGCAAAGCTCCTTGAAGGAACCGGGATCAAGCTTTTAGACACAAGAAAAACCACACCTAACAATCGTATTTTTGAAAAATATGCCGTGAGAGTCGGTGGCGGAAATAACCACAGATACAACCTTTCAGATGGTGTTCTTCTCAAGGATAACCATATCGGTGCCGCAGGTGGTGTAAAAGAAGCTGTCAAAATGGCTAAGGCATATGCACCTTTTGTAAGAAAAATCGAAGTTGAAGTTGAAACTTTTGAAATGGTACAGGATGCTGTGGAAGCAGGTGCTGATATTATCATGTTGGACAACATGGATAATGATCTTTTGAAAAAATCCATCGATTATATTACCGGCAGAGCCGAAATAGAAATTTCCGGAAATGTTACAAAAGAAAACATTGAAAGAATTAAGAATTTTGGTGTTGATTATGTATCAAGCGGTGCACTGACACACTCAGCTCCAATTATGGACATTTCACTCAAAAATTTACATGCAGTTTAGAAAGGACTTTGACAGATGAACGGAGAGATCAGGAGAGCAAAAATAGAAAATATTTTGAAATCCAGCGCTGTGCCTGTCCCTGGAGTTACTCTGGCAAAAAATCTGGATGTAAGCAGGCAGATCATCGTTTCGGACATTGCTCTTCTCCGTGCAAATGGCCTGACGATCCTTTCCACAAACAAAGGTTATATGATTCCAAAACAATCCGCCTGCCAGCGGGTATTTAAAGTGATCCATACAGATGATCAGGTTGGAGAAGAACTCTCTCTGATCGTTGATAATGGCGGTGTTGTCAAAGATGTTTTTGTTTACCATAAGGTTTATGGTGTTGTCCGGGCAGATATGAATATCCGTACAAGACGCGATGTCAAAAAATTTTTAGAAGGACTCTCTACCGGAAGTTCCAGCCTTCTTAAGAATGTAACCGGCGGTTATCATTACCATACGATTGAAGCTGAATCCGAAGAGATTTTAGATGACATTCAAAATGAACTCGCAGAAAAAGGTTTTCTGGCCAAACTGCAGGATTATGAACCTGTAGACTTCTGGGGCGAAGAATCAAATATAAACGTTTAATGCAATCAAGGCGTCAGTCCGGTATTTCCGGAACTGACGCCTTTTAAGCATTGGAAATTGTCAATGCCACTGTTTTGTCTTACATATACTTCTTCACAATATTCTCCATTACTTTCCACTTATGTTCCATATCAGAGACAAGTTTAAACTGTGTCCTTGCCCGGTCCAAATTCTGCCCCGGTCTGTGAATTTTAAAATAAATGTCTCCCTGAATATAATCCATAAGAAACCTCATTCCACATTCATAGGTCATAAGCCTAGCGCCCATCGGAAGCAGCTTTATCTCTTCCTGTGAAAGTTTTCCACCACATCCCTCTATAAAGCCCTTCGCACATGCTTCAAAAAGCTCTAAATCGCACCACACTTTATCCAGATTTTGTTCATCCTCTAATGCTGTACTTGCTCCAATCCGCACCGCATCTCCAAAATCATTCATGGCTACCCCAGGCATTACAGTGTCCAGGTCAATCACACATATTCCTTTTTTGGTATCCTTATCCATGAGGACATTATTAATTTTTGTGTCATTATGAGTCACACGACAACTGATTTTCCCACTTCTAAGCAAATCCTGAAAGCAGTCCACAATTTCTTCCCTGTCCAATACAAACTGAATTTCCTCCCGGACCAAATCCACTCTGCTGCACACATCCTCTTCCACTGCCTTTTTGAATGTCTCAAATCTTTCTCTGGTATCATGAAATCCCGGAATTGTCTCATGAAGTGTTTTCGCCGGATAATCCGCTAACATACTTTGAAATCTGCCAAATGCCAGACCGCCCTCATAAAGTATTTCAGGATTATCTATCAAATCATAGCTTACAGTATTTTCAATGAATACATAAGCTCTCCAATACTCACCTTCCGAGTCCACGTAATAGGGTTTCCCGTCTTTTGCAGGAATGACATTTAATGTCTCCCTCTCTGGATTTCCACCGTTAGCTGAAATTTTTCTTTTTAAAAATTCAGTGACTCCAACGATATTTTCCATTAATTCAACCGGGTTTTTAAAGATACTCTTGTTCATCTGCTGTAAAATATAATGCTTTTTTACTCCCTGTTCGTTTTCAAATGTAACACGGTAAGTATCATTAATATGTCCATTTCCCCATGGAATTTCTTCTTTATATACACCTTCAAAACAGAAGTTTGCAGCCGCTTCTAATTTTCCACAGAGCTGTTTTGGATAAAAATCATTCTCTTCCAGCTTTTTCACTGCTGCCATAACCATTGGTTTATCTTCCCTGTAGGTAACTCCATACCACTTTTCTGTTGTAAGAAGAACTTTTACTTCTGCTTTATTGCTATCTAACAGTCTGCTGACGACCGACGGAAGATAATATTCACATTTCAGTGGATTATGTTGCAGACCCTCCTGCAGAAAATCACGAAATCCATACGCAATCTCTGACAAAAATCCCTTGCTAAATCCCCATAAATTCATGGAAACAATCGTATCTCCTGCCAAATCCGTATAACTTTTTCCATCATCTTCCGTATATGCAGCATTCTCTCCACGTTTTACAATCGTTGTATGTTCTGTTACACTGACAAGTTTTCCATCACCATCAATATCACAGACACCTCTTGCCACACTTCCATTCTCCGTCAAAGTATTTTTCAACTGATATCCTACCATTGCATACTGATACTTTTCATTATCTTCATGCACACTCAGATAATCATAAATCTGCTTAAATGCTTCTCTTCCATAATAGTCGTCTGCATTAATCACTGCAAATGGTCCGTCAATCATATCTTTACAGCTTAAAATTGCATGCGCAGTTCCCCATGGCTTTACTCTTCCGGCCGGAACTTCAAATCCCTCCGGCAGATTTTCCAGCTCCTGAAATGCATATCTTACTTTCATAATCTTTTCTATACGATTCCCTATGACATTATGAAAATCTTCCGCATTCTCTCTTTTTATTACAAAAATAACCTCTTCAAATCCTGCAAGATAAGCATCATAAATAGAAAAATCAACAATAATATGTCCATATTCATCTACTGGATCAATCTGTTTCATTCCACCGTAACGGCTTCCCATTCCGGCTGCCATAATTACAAGTACAGGTTTCTTCATATTCTTTATACCTCCTGATTAAACAGCGTACCATTTAATCTCATTTGCCTCTATTTTCAACGCAAAACTGCTTCCATCTCCGCGATAGATAACCGTATTCTGTGGCTCGTAGGTATTATTTACAACACAGAATTTGCCATTTTTTACATATGCATGTACTTCCACATTGAAATTTGTACTAAACCACTGATGTAATAAGTTTTCGCCATGTGTACTCCACAAAATGCTTCGATAAAGAATTCTGCTGTTCTCAAAGCTATATGGCAGTCCACTGATATAGACCGAACGGCCCTCACCAAATTCATGCACAGCCATCTGAACTTCTTTGTCCCTCTGTACCAGAATTTCTGTTCCCTCATACGCAAACATATTCTTCTTGCCCTCTCCGAAATCAACAGGCTTTGTTGTATCTGCAAGAATAAAGTGATTTTTGTGTTCTTCCCAGTTATACTTATCGTAGTTTAAGGTAAATCCGGTTTCTTTTTCCACACCAATTAAATCAGCAAGCTGCAGATAATGTCCCTGATACTGGTGTCCTGCCGGTTCCCCGACACCGATAAATCCACCGCCCCGGTAGACAAATTCACGAATGGCTGCGGAAATAACTGCATTCTCCCAGACTGCCCCGCCGGTGTGTGCCGTATCCCCGTCCCCGACATTGATAATGACATCAATATCCTTTAATATATCCTTATCCTTTAAAATATCATCAAATGAAATAAATTTCACATCAAACGGTGCGCCGCTTAACGCCTCGATAATTCCCGCATAGCTGTAATTCTGTTTCTGGTACAGTGCGTGGTGTACCATATGGCATCCCCAGCTTCTGATCCTGCCCCAGCTGTTTAATACTGCTACTTTCTTCACGCAGTACGGTGTCGTTCCTTTGGCATTCTCATATAATTCGCGGAACTCGTTGCAGACGCTTTCCACATAGTCTAAAAATTCCGGGAATTCCAGTGCAAGTTTTAAGTATCCGCCATATCCGATACGGTCGATCGGTTTTCTTAAGATGGCACGGCGTGCTGTCACCCAGTTTTCCTTTGCTTCCTTGACAGGATTTCCGCCCTCATGGAAGGTATCCGGGAAAAAGTATGGAAGGAATCTTCCTTCTGTATATTTTACACCTTCAATATCAGAGATCAGACGAAGTGTGCTTCCGTTTCCAACGCTTCCTACCACTGCATCAAGACCGATCGTTGCAAACTCTTCCATGAATGGTTCTGTTCCGATCCAGTGATCCCCCAAAAACATCATTGCCTCTTTGCCGCATTCATGTGTGATGTCAACCATCTCTTTTGCAAGCTTTGCAACTTCCCTGCGCTGGAACGCCTGGAAATCTTTGTATTCTTTGCTTGGCACACGATACTGGTTATTATGATAACCCTGGTCAATGATAAACTCCGGACGGAATTTATAACCGACCTCTTTCTCAAACTGCTCTAAAATATATGGACTTACAGAGGAAGAATATCCATACCAGTCAACAAACTTCTCTCTCTTAAGCTCATCAAATACAAGTGTGAACTGATGGAAGAACGTTGTATAACGGATCACGTTCACATACGGATGCTCTGCACAGTATTTACGCAGACGCTCCATGGAATACTTATGTGTTTTCGGCTGTCTGACATCGAATGTGATCTGATGCTCAAAATCCTTCCAGCCATTTGTCACAGCATTGTACATATGGACCGGATCCCAGATGATGTAAGCTAAAAAGCTGACTGTATATTCATGGAACGGTTCTGTATCGTGGATGCAGACACAGCCGGTCTCCTCATTGTATTCCCATTTATCTGTGGATACCACTTCCCCTGTGGAGCGGTCGATGACTTCCCACCAGCGTTTTCTGTCATCTCTTGTATTGACCTGCATCAGTTCATCCGAAATTCCTTTCATTAAAGGAATCTGGAGTTCGTTACCGGTTGCAGTGTAAAAATTAGTCATGATATAACTCTGCTGCACTTCATCCGGATTTGCTTTTGCCCACGCATTATCTTTTCTGGTGGTATAATAAGTTGCATATATTTTTGCGCCGGTTTTGGTCAGTTCCTCCGGGAACTCTGTACCGTCACAGTCACGGATCGCATCCGCTCCCCAGCGTTTCATTAACTCAATTGTCTCCGGAACCACATCCAGATTTGTAGGAATTGTGACACGTCCTGTATTTTTCTCACTCATTTTTCTTCCTCACTCTATTTCATCCATATAATTACTTTCTTTTCTTCTTTTCTGCAAAAGGGCAATTATAAATCCACAATGCCATTAATAAACAGATAATTCCAATAAGCATAATTCCTAAACCCGTCATTTTTCCTGTCATACCCCATCCAAAAACAGACAGGCTTATTCCGGCAATAAAAAGAGCTGCCATTAAAATTATTCTGCATTTTGTGTGCTTTTTCCAAAATTCCATTTTAATCTCCCTTCTCATCAACCCTTTAAACCACCAACAGTCATTCCCTGTGTCAGTTTATTCTGAACACATATATATAAAATTAATGTAGGAAGCATTACTATTACAAGTCCTGCATACATAATTCCATACTGTGCTGCTGACTGCTGTGCCTGCATCAGATTTAATAATCCTACCGGTAACGTTTTCGGTCCATTTGCCGAACTCATCAGTGTCATGGAAATGATATATTCATTCCAAAAAGAAAGAAAATTAAACAAGATTACTGTAATAATAGATGGTTTTGCCATTGGGAAAATAATTTTCCACATCGTTGTACTATAACCTGCTCCATCAATATATGCCGCTTCTTCATAATCATGTGCCAATGTTGAAAAATACCCTGACAACAGATAAATTGTAAACGGAAGTGCCGTTGCAGCATATACGATTGCAAGTATGACCAGATTATTTAAAAGAAAACTTTTCCCAATTACTGATTTCAGCCAATTGTCTCCATCTCGCAGCATCAGAAAAATTGGAACAACAATATAATTCACGTTAATAAAAAGACCACCCATAAAAGCCGCATTTAAAAATTTGCTTCCTTTAAATTTAAAACGTGACAAACAATAAGCTGCTGGCAGTGCAACAATTAAAAGAATTACAAGTGCCAAAGCTGTAACAAATGCGGAGTTTAACATGTAATCTCCCATTTTTGCTGTATTCCAGGCATCAATAAAGTTCTGAAAATAAAAACCCTCCGGCAAAGTCCACGGATTTCCATAAAATTCTTTATTCTGTTTGATAGATGCCATAAATACCCATGCTACCGGAACAATAATGATGACTGCAAGCAATATTAAAACTACATAAATAAAAATTTTATACAAATGCTCGGTAGAATTCGAATGTTTCTTCTCTTTCATGTTTTTTCTCCTTAAAATTCCAGTGGTTCCCGCTCTGTAACTTTATTTACAAGTGCAGATAATGCAAATGAGAAAATGAATATCACAACACCTATTGACATACTATATCCATATAAACCCGCATCTTTTTGTCCATACATATAACTCAATGCCACTTCAGAAGCCCCATTTGGTCCGCCGGAAGTCATTGCTTTTACAAATAAAAATGCCATATTAATCGTCGAAATAATAAAGAATGTCAGTGTTGTGCGAATATTTGTCCAAATCAGAGGAATTGTAATCTGAAAAAACTGAACCATTCTTCCAGCCCCATCTAATCCGGCACTTTCATAAAGGCTTTCCGGTACGCTTGCCATAGATGCCATATACATTACCATATAATAACCAATCGCCTGCCATACCATGGCAATAATAAGGCTTACCATAACAAGAGACTCTCCTTTCCATAAAATTGGATTTTCCATTTTATGGAATAAGCTTATAATACTATTTAACATTCCGTTCTCCGGCTTATAAATTGCAGAAAAAATACCTGCAATTACTACAACCGATAAAATATTGGGAATATAAAAAATAATACGGAAAAAATTCTGTCCCCTGATTTTTTCTCTTGACAGAATACCCGCAAAAACAAGTGCAAATGCAAAGGTAACTATTGTAACAACAACAATAAGTAAAATCATGTTTTGCATGGACCTTATAAAATTAGTATCCGATATTAATGTTTTAAAATTTTTCAGACCAACAAATGCTTCATTCGGTGAATATGCACCCTTTTCAAATAACGACATTCGGAATACATTTAAGGTAGGCAATATCATAAACACAAAAAATAAAATTACTGCGGGTGCTATGCATACCGCCAAAAAACCGCTTCGTCCTCTGGCTTTTTTCATACTTTCACGTTCCTTTCAAACAAACCGTACTATTTAAAATTCGGCGGACAAAAATCCTGTCCGCCGACTCATTTTTACCACTATAGCATTAAGGAAAACTAAAAACTCTTATTTCAAATTTGCCCGCATCTGGTCACTTGCCGAAATAATTCCATCAATCCACTCCTGCTCTGTCATATCTCCTGATACCAAAGAGTTTACAGGGTCAAAGAATACAGTACGTACTTCAATACCCGGAATTGCTTCAAATGATGCAAAATTGCCCATGGCTGCCTTTGCTCCATTATCATAGATAGAATAAAACATGACATTATCACCTTCTAATTTATCTGCAATTCCTAATACCGGCTGAATAGCTCCTGCTTTTGCAAAAATTTCACATGCTTTATCACTGTATAAATATGAGATAAATAATTTTGCTGCATCCTGATGTTCTGCACCAGAAGGAATCCATGCCTGTTCAAACCATGTATAACTATAACTGTCTCCTCCCGCTTTTACCGCCGGAAGAGCTGTCATACCCCACTTAAATCCATCTGCACGAGGAGCATCTGCCATTTCACCGACAATCCAGGTTCCATTTGGCATGAAAATTGCCTTATTATCAAGTACTAACTGCTGGTTCTGTGTAAAATCCTGATCATTTGCCTGTGCCGGTGTAATAGGATTTGTGTACTCAGCTAACTTTGCAACAATATCAAAACATGTCTGTGCTTCTGGTGTTTCCCAGATACCTTCTTCATAATTTGTGGCCTTATCAAAGAATTCAGATCCGCCTGCGGCATACATTAATGCATAGAAAAATGCATCAAAATATCCTGTTGTCGGATATGTAAATAAATAAATTCCCTCTTCTTTTGCTTTATCTCCAAGTTCCCACATTTCATCCCAGGTTGTTGGAACATCCCATCCTTTTTCTTCTAAAAGACCTGCATTATAAAACAGACCACATGGGGAATAAAACATTGGTGCAAGATATGTCTTTCCATCACCATAAGGATTCGTCAATGATGTATCTGTAAATCCTCCTGCAATCTTCTCTGAAACAAGTTTATCTTCTCCCGGAACTTTCATAGATAAGACATCTGTAATGTCAGTAATCATATTTCCCTTAATAAACTGTTCCGTTAACGCAGCTTCACGTCCCGTGGCCAGATGAATAACATCCGGGTATTCGCCTCCCTGCATGGATGGTCCTATTACATCCTCCAATTTTTTATCTGTTGTAAGTTCTACCTGAATTCCGGTTTCTTCTGTAAATGCATCTGTCACTTCCTGCCACATTTGCGAACCATAACCTGTCTCAATTGCGGCTACACTGATTGTTGTTCCCGCATAGGCTGCGTATGGATTATCAGATGTTGGCTGCTCTGCCGCCTCTGTTCCTGTTTCTTCTGTTTTGCTGTTATCTGATGCAGAAGTCTCCGTTCCTGTTCCTGTGCCGCACCCCGCAAATAAAGATGCTGCCATTACCATGCTCATCATTGTACACAAAATTTTTTTCTTCATAGTAACCTCCCATTTTTGTTAATTTTCACTATAAACTCTTGTGTTTTCCTTCTTGCAATTGTTATTATAGCGTATATTTTTTCTTTTTCCTATCTATATATTGCTCTTTATTTTATAATTCTTGCTTTATTTTTAAAAATCTTGTTATTTTGCTTTTTTCATTGTATACTAAGTACAACACCGTTCCTATATAAATAGGAAATCATTGCAATTATAACATGAAAGGACTGTATTTTCCATGAGTAACCGAAAGTTTAATCTGGATAATGAGGTACAGCCGGAAATCCATTTCCGCCTGCTTTCCATCTCAGCATCCAAATTTGAAAATGACTGGACTTCTTTTCCCCACAGCCATCATTTTACGGAAATCTTCTTTATTAAAGAAGGAACCGGTCATATGCAGATAGAAAATGAATCTGTCCCGGTCTCCTCAAACAGCCTTGTCGTGATTGGTGCGCAGGTAACACACACAGAGTTTTCTGATCCGAAAAATCCGCTGGATTATTATGTGCTCGGGGTGGAAGGATTAAAACTGAATACCGACAAAGAACCGGAATACATTCACGTCCCTGCTTCTGCAAACTCGCCTTTTATCCGCCAGTGTTTTGAAAATATCCTGCGCGAAATGCATAATAAACAGGACCGCTACGCAGAGATCTGCCAGCATTATCTGGATATTTTAATTTTATATTTCTGCCGGAAAGACCATGTATCCTATGAAGTGGTGGATGCGCAGAACAGCAGCCACGAATGCCACAAGGTAAAACGCTTTATCGAACACAATTACCAGAGCATGATCTCTCTGGATTCACTGGCCGAAAACTGCAGTCTCTCAAAATATTACCTTTCACACCGTTTTGCAGAGCTTTATGGAAAATCTCCGATCGCGTACCTGAATGAAGTGCGGCTGGCGTCTGCGCGTGACCTGCTGCTCACAACCAATCACAGCATCGAAGAGATCGCCGGATGTATCGGTTTTTCCTCTACCAGTTATTTTTCGCAGTCCTTCCAGAAAAATTTTCATGAATCGCCACAGCAGTTCCGCAAATCCCACCGTGTCAGGACATGACCATTTTTCATTTTTTACATAAAAAAGACCGATCTCCTGCAAATAGATCCGTTCCAGAAGAGGCGGCATCGGAAATCCCGATGCCGCCTCTTTCGATAATGATTTTTATTTAATTATAAGGTTTTCATTTTATTTCAGCAGACGGAAGGCTGCATATTAAGGCTTTTTACATGCTGGTCATTGATGTAACCGCAGGCTTTTAAACCAGCCTGTAAAACAGAATTCAGATTTGCACCTGACATCTGCTGTATGGTATGATCATCAAATTCGATCATGTAAGTTCGTTCGCTGTCGTCTTTATCGCAGTCTATTTTATACATATTTCTTCTGCTGATCGCACCGATTTCTTCTAAGGTATTGATCATGCGATATACGGTTGCTGTGCCGATCTTAGAATCAATTTTGGATGCTTTATAATAGATTTCTTTACAGCTTGAACAATTTTCATTCAATATAATATCGAGTAACACCATTCTCTGCTTTGTAATCCTGCATCCCTGCTCTTTCAGCCGCTGAATCACAATTTCACGCTGCATCTGGGTTCTCTCATACTTCTGCTGATTTTCCTGTTGTTTCTGCTGTACTGACGTATGCTGATTCATTTAAAACCATGCCCTTCTTATCACCTGAAATTTGTGGTTATCATTAAAGGCAGCTTCTGTCACTGTCTTTGTTTTCTTTATTAATGGCAGCCTCTGCAATGTGAACAGTCACCGCCGCAGGAAGATTTTCCACTTTTCTTGTCGCGGACAATTCCTCTGACAATCAGGGCTACTACTGCTATTAATACTGCTAATACAACGAATGTTCCCATATGTTCTACCGCCTTTCTGATAAATCTTTTTTAAGGAGAAGCCTCTGTATGAGAGGCCTCATCCTGTAAATATCTGTTATTTTGCGCTTACTACTTTCTTTGTGTTCACGTTTAAAGAATTGCTCTCTTTGTATGGACGGAACAGTAAGTATAAGAATCCGATCACAAGCAAGAATGCTACTACAGTACCGATTCCAAATGCTCCTGTTGTGATGAGTGTTCCGATCTGGTAAATGCAAAGTGATACGACATAAGCAAGACCACACTGGTATCCGATTGCGAACCAGAACCATTTTGCATTGTTCATCTCGCGTTTGATAGCTCCCATTGCTGCGAAGCATGGTGCACAAAGTAAGTTGAATACTAAGAATCCGTAAGCTGCGATTGGTGTCATGGCTGCTGCCAGGTTGCCCCAGATTTCAGCACCATCTTCTGCTACTTCTGCGAAACCATATAACATACCAAAGGTTGCTACAACGTTCTCTTTTGCAATTAAACCTGTAACGGCTGCAACTGCCATCTTCCAGCCTTCACCAGCCTGTGTCCAGCCAAGTGGTGCGAAGATCCATGCGATTGTGCTGCCGATAGAAGCAAGGATAGAATTATTTAATTCTTCTACCATACCAAAGCTTCCGCTCTCCCATCCAAAGCTCATTAAGAACCATAATACGATTGTTGATAAAAGAATGATTGTACCAGCTTTTTTGATGAAGGACCAGCCTCTTTCCCACATGCTTCTTAATACATTAGAAACAGTTGGCCAGTGGTATGCCGGAAGCTCCATAACGAATGGTGCAGGATCACCCGCAAACATTTTTGTTTTCTTTAAGATGATACCGGAGCAGATGATTGCTGCGATACCAACGAAATAAGCACTTGTTGCAACCCATCCGGAGTTTCCAAAGAATGCACCTGCGATCATGGCAATGATCGGAAGTTTTGCTCCACAAGGAACAAAGGTTGTTGTCATAATGGTCATTTTACGGTCACGGTCGTTCTCGATTGTTCTTGATGCCATAACACCAGGAACACCACATCCACTACCAATTAACATTGGAATGAAGGATTTTCCGGAAAGACCAAATTTACGGAAGATACGGTCCATGATGAATGCGACACGTGCCATATATCCGCAGCTCTCTAAGAAAGCAAGGAAAATAAATAATACTAACATCTGTGGTACGAATCCTAAAACTGCTCCGACACCGGCTACGATACCGTCAAGGATCAGTCCCTGTAACCAGTCTGCACAGCCGATTGCATTTAATCCGCTCTCAATTGCAGGTGGAATGATCTCACCAAACAATACATCATTCGTCCAGTCTGTTACGAATGCACCAACAGTTGTAACAGATACTAAATATACAATGGTCATCACTACTGCAAAAATTGGTAACGCTGCCCATCTGTTTGTCACGATGCGGTCAATCTTATCAGAAGTTGTCAGTTTTTCTTTGGTGTTCTTTGTCACACATTCGCCAATGATAGAAGAAATGTATACGTATCTCTCATTTGTGATAACACTCTCGGTATCATCATCAAATTTGTCTTCCATCTCTTTGATCTCTGCGGATACATCCGGAACGTTTGTCATCATTTCATTGATCTTATCATCTTTTTCCAGTAATTTGATCGCGAAGAATCTCTTCTGTTCTTCCGGCATTCCTATGATCTTCGCTTCTACTTCTGAAATAATATCTTCTGCATCTTTGGAGAACTCGTGTGCAACAACGGCGGATTTTCTGCTCTCTGCAAGTTTTACGGCCTTCTCTGCCGCCTCTTTGATTCCGGTTCCTTTTAAAGCGGAAATCTCAACAACTTCGCAGCCTAATTTCTGGCTTAATTTGTCTGTGTGGATCTTCTCACCGCTCTTTTCTACAACGTCCATCATGTTCACTGCCATGATCACCGGGATTCCAAGTTCCATTAACTGTGTGGAAAGATACAGGTTACGTTCAATGTTTGTACCGTCGACGATATTTAAGATCGCATCCGGTCTCTCTGCGATGAGGTAGTTTCTTGCAACAACCTCCTCTAATGTATATGGAGACAAAGAATAGATACCCGGTAAGTCCATGATAACGACATCTTTATGTCCTTTTAATTTTCCTTCTTTCTTCTCTACCGTAACACCCGGCCAGTTACCAACAAACTGGTTGGAACCTGTCAGAGCATTAAATAATGTTGTTTTACCGCAGTTTGGATTTCCTGCGAGTGCAATTTTAACTGCCATGATCAACTCTCCTTTTCTGCTTCTATGTAAGTCCGTTTCCATGTTTGGAATCCGCATGCTGCACCCTGCAAAAGTATGCCAGCACTACTCATTTTCATAACATTTTTATCTTTCGAGTTAGTCTTATGTAACCCATGGATAAAAAAAATTATTCCACTTCGATCATCTCTGCATCTGCTTTGCGGAGTGATAACTCGTATCCGCGCACAGTAACTTCTACAGGATCGCCAAGTGGTGCTACTTTTCTGACAAAAACATCCACACCTTTTGTGATACCCATATCCATGATCCTTCTCTTAACCGGGCCCTCGCCAGTTAACTTTTTGACTTTTACTGTCTGTCCGACAGCTGTTTCTTTTAATGTCATTTCCTAACGGCTCCTTTTTTATATTTTAATCATCTATCAGCAGACAGGAACGCCCTGTCATTGCTTACAGCTTACAGGCTGGCACACCTAGACCATGATCTTGTTTGCCATGTCTTTTCCGATTGCAACTCTGGAATCTTTGATATTCACGATCATATTACCGCCAATCTCTGATACCACAGTAACAGCTCCTCCGACTACGAATCCGAGGTTTTCTAAAAATCTTCTGGTTTCTTCTTTTCCACCAACTTTTTTGATTGTATTTTCTTCACCTGTTTTGACCATTGTTAAAGGCATCATCTTTCCCTCTTCCTCATCTTCCAAAAGACTATTGATAATCTTTTTCGTTTCTACGTTGGTTAGTATAATCTAACGATAGTTAGTTGTCAATAACTTTTTTATAATTTTATCCAGATTATTTTCTTTTGTATGGTTGCACAAAATTTTTATTATTTCCAAATGTAATTTCAGATTATAAAACAAAGAGTCGCATCCTCACGGAGTGTTTTGTTTTATAGGAATAATTTCCTATAAAGCAAAAAAAGAAGCCACCACACTTTGATTGTGTGATGACTTCTTTCGCATTTTATTTATGCCTGTTTTTTATTCTGTTTCAATTCTTTTTTCCATGCCATATAGCTTGTGTACTCTTCGCTCTTTTTGAACTTGCGTTTTTTCAGTATGAACATCACAAGTGAAAGGATGAATCCTACTACACCGATGGTCGCAATTGTCTTTAAGATCACAAGTAATTTTGGCTGTACAAATTTAATGGTTGTATTTTCGCCAACTCCGTTCATAGCAACAGAGTTTGCTAATACATACAGGTCATGGTGGCATGCCTCACGCATTGCTGTTACCATAACCGGATCATTTTTATATGCCGGTAATTCTTTGGTCACATACGGCATCATGGCATCATAGGTTGTAACACCACCTGCCATCACTCCGTCCGGACCATTGACATATGGGTTAAGAACGTTATCTGTGATGGTAAGTCCATTGCTGCCCCACTCATTTCTCATGATTCCGGTCATCAATCCTTTGTTACCTCCGGACCAGATGCATCCCCAACGTGTGTAAGCAACCATGGTTCCGTTTGCATTTCCTTCTTCAAATACATCCTGGAATGCTTTTAAATATATTTCACGTGCTGCCTGCTCAGTGAGCCATACGCCAAGACCGATACGATCCTGCTCGCAGTCGTTTAATGCAAAGTGTTTCATTACAACATGAACACCTTTTTCCTGGATAGCTGCCACTTCGTAAGCACTCATTTTTCCGGAAAGGAATCCGTCTTCACTGTAGTACTCGAAGTTACGTCCACCATAAGGAGTTCTGTGGATATTGTTACCCGGTCCGTAAAGAATCGCAACGCCTGCAGACAGACAGTTATTACCGATCACTTTACCAATCTCTGTCATAATATCCGTATTGAAAGTTGCTGCCATCACATCCTCAGATGTAAATGCAGTTGCTGTCAGTTTTTCTTTATCCGTATTGCCGAATAAGGAAGCAGTCAGTCCCTGTGGTCCGTTCTCATCACGGGAACCCGGAGCCTGGATCGATTTGATCGGCATTGTCCAGTGGAAGGAGTCGCCGATTAAAGTTACCATCTCATCATAGGTAAGCTGGTCTAATAAAGTATCCCAGTCAGCATCGTCGTAATCTTTACCGATCATATCGTATAAAGTAAGACCATTTTTTGCACCTAATGTCGGCATCTCTACCGTATCATAATCTGCTGCATCATACTGAACTACCTGCAGGTCATCGATCATAGTATCTGTTAATGCAAATACCGGAGATTCTGCTGGGAATGTTCCCTCCCAGTCATTACGTGAAAGGTAAGTTACGGAGTTATCTCCGGCACCTTCGTAAAGGTTCATATCGGAATCAGATAACTGGTTTGTCACCTCTGCACCGCTCTTAGATACTGCATAAGTAGTGGTGTCTAATGTATCATTTGTCCACTGGAATGTAAGTTCTGCATTACCTTCTGCATCCATTCCATTCTCAGTTGTAAATCCTTTTGCTGCAAGAATGTTGTTCACAGCATTGTGTGCATCTGTTGCTGCTGTAAAATAATAATCGCCTGCATCTAAAATGTAAGTACCTGCACCATATGCATCATAAGATGCGATATCTGCTCTGTCTACATTGATTGTTAAAGTCTGTGACTCACCCGGAGCTAAAATATCTGTTTTGCCGAATCCGCATAACTGTACTGCAGATTTCTCTACAGAATTCTCTTTGTCATACTCTGTATATGGAGACTGTGCGTAAATCTGAACGGTCTCTTTTCCAGAATAAGTATCGCCTGTATTGGTAACTGTCACATTAAAGTTATAGGAATCTGTTGCAGCATCATAAACGCCCGTCATGTCACTGTACTCGAAATCTGTATAGCTTAATCCATAACCGAATGGGAATGCCACATCATCGCTGTATACATAGCTTCCTGCATTTCCGGTTCCCATAACCGTGTCTTCATAACGTGTTTCATAATATTTGTATCCAACGTAGATACCTTCCTGATATACCATGTAGCTTTTTGCTTTTTCAGGAACCAGTTCTTCTGTATAGCCTTCATAAGTAACAGGGGTAAAGTTTGCCATAGCCGGGGAAGACATATTATCGTAGCAATAAGTATCTACAAGGCTTCCGGATGGATTGACGTTACCTGCAAGGATATCCGCCACTGCATTGATACCTGTAATTCCGACATCGCCGATCCACAGACAGGCATCTACATTATAAGTATTGTCTTTTAAGAAATCTACCTGTAATGCATTTGCAGAGTTGATCAGCACAATGATCTTGCTCACTGTTCCGTCTGCTTTCATTGCTGCCACATTGGAAAGCATTTCTTTTTCATTGTCATCTAATGCAAGGTAATTGACATCACCGTATGCCAGGTCAGCCCCCTCACCGCCTACACGGGATAATGTGACGATCGCCGCATCTCCATAAGAGCTTACAGAATCTTTCACTTCGTCTGTGTACTCATTCCATGGAACTTCAGTTACAACGGCACTTGCAGTTGCGATCGTACCACCACTTCCACGTTTGTACATTCCCATCTCTTCTGATTCATAGAAGTTCCAGAGTGTTTCATTTACGTTGAAACCTGTTTTTTCCATTGCAGTTTTTAAGGTGTCTGCTGTGGAAGCATCAATGTTACCGGATCCTGTACCACCATAAACAAGGTTTACAGATGAATTGGAAAACAGACTGACATTGGCACCCTCTGCCAAAGGAAGTGCATTGTTCTCATTCATAAGAAGCGCTGCACCTTCTGCCTCCACCTGCTGAACAAGCTGTAATCCATAGTCAACCATATCTTCTGTAGACTCAAAGTCAGAGGTAAAGTACTGTGCGCTTTGATCCTCATTCTTTAATTTCCAGAATGTTCCTCCGACGAAAATAGCCAGTGAATTATCAAAAACATTTAATAAACTGTACAGTGGCACAAAGATCACTGCCAGAATTGCACATACAATTGATAATCCTTTCCATGGACGGATCGCTCTGTGTTTTGCTTTACGGAAAGCCTTCTTGCGGGCTTTCACTTCTTTTTTGTTCTCTCCCATAATTTTTCTCCATTTCTTTTTTCAAACTTCGTCATTTTGACGGAATTTATTTATGATGTGTTCTTATTTTATTAAAATTTTGTTAAAAAATCAACAAAGTGAACTTAGTCGGTTCTTTTTATGACGTAAGTGGCATAAGAAAGAAATTTCCTATGCAAAAAAATACAGCCTATAAGATTTTCATCCTATAAGCTGTATCTTTTGCATAAATTATGTTTTCTATAATTTTTATTTTAATCCTTTGGTCAATGGACTTAACATTAACAGTGCGATAATGCCGATAAGTCCGATCACAACACCAAGTACCATTTTTCCGAATACCATGCATAAGCACATACCGATTCCAAATAAAAGTGCTCCAAACACAGACAAAATGATCGTGCCGACTGTTTTTCCATTTAAATGGATTGGCTCTTTTCCTTCCATTCTTCTCCAGACGATCAGCGTGATAAGAAGAATTACAAGTCCAATCACTCCTGCGATAACTCCCTGCCGAAACATTCCCCATTCCCCGATCAGTGCCATGCACATGCCAAGTGCGAAGAATACCATTCCGATTGTTCCAAGTATTAATGCTGCAAAATTACTTTTTTTCATGTTTGTTTTCCTCTTTTCTTTGTATTATTTATTGTAGCTATAATGTACATCTTCTTTTTTTAATAATTGTTTGACTATTGTTTTAGAATTGTTAAGCATCGGTGTACAAGGGGTACAAACGAGATAAAATAGAAATGAGGGGCGATAGAGCGGAAATGTCAGATTTTCCACTCTAT
>UQNW01000037.1 GCA_900542495.1 uncultured Roseburia sp. | reverse complement strand
TGCTTGTTTCCTATTATGGCATATCCAAGCTAACGATAGCAAAAATGGCTGGTGTTGAGGAAAATGATATTGACAGGCTTTTAGTCAATCCACCAGAAAAAGTTGAAATCGAAGTAAAGTATAAAATTGATGTGACGGTTATGGAGGGAGTATCCCAAACAATATTAAAAAAGGTAATCTTAGTGCTGTTGAAAATAAGCCGGATGATCAAGAGTAAATGTACGTTCAGATTTTCTGGGGGTTCTTGACATACCGGCTTATTTTTGCTATTAAATAAACAACGGCTTAACAACAGAAAACTGCTATTAAGCCGCATCAATTATCATAGAAGATCTGAATTTACAGAAAAAATTTCACACCGTCGAAAAATCACCATAGTTCTAATGAATCTTCTGCATCTACCCACATCTGCATATTCCCGTCCAAATATAATCGTACATATTCAAGTGGTTCATCAATAGCAAGTGCGTTTAATGCACAGTCTGATCCGGGTGTAGTTTTTAAATTCTTTTCAGCTTCCCAGCAATCAATGCGGAGCATATAGCCAGCAGAGGTGTAAACATCAATACTATTGCGCTGTGGATTGTATTCTGCAAATATTGTTCTCATCGTATCTTATCTCTCCTTATCATTCAATCAATTATCAGTTACAAAAATCAGAAGCATTTCAATCAGTTCACCATGTCACTTTTATTTTGTGTTATACTGTTTTATAGATTTTTCTTGCCCTTGTATTTGCCCTTATCAGAGTTCGTAAACACTGATGGGACGATATAACACAAGGGAAACAATAAGGAAAAGCTCACCTGCGATAAATCCAGTGTTTTCAAGGGCTTGTGGAGAATTTAATAACAAAATATAACAGTTATTAAATCTCTTAAAACAGGTGAAATCTCAATTCAAGTTTTAGGAGGTAAACACTTTGGATGTTGAGAAAGCTAAATCATATTACAATCAAATAAGAAGTGAAGATTTATGTGATTGTGATTATTGTAGAAACAATATTCATGAAGTCAAAGCAGCTTATTCTACCTCTTTTATAGGCACTCATCCCATAACCGGGAGTTCCGTAACGTAAATTGGCAGATTCTGTGGTGCGATTCATAACGTTGATCGGGCAAATATAAGCGTCCTCTCACAAGTCATCCATAACGTAAACGAAAGAAAAACGGTGCAGACAAATATGATTTCCTTTGTGAGCCGTGGAGATAAGACTCTTCAGAGGCTTATCGGAATGTCCGGCGAGCAGGAACATCATATTTCGTCTGCACCGTTTTTCTTTTCATAAACCTATAAAATCACGTCTTGTGAGAGGACGCTTATATCTGCCCTTCACACCCTGAGAAAGCACCACAGAATCTGCAACACTACGTCCGTTAAACTCCGGTTTATTTATAAAACCGCTCCAGCGAATCCATGCGTGCACTCATATTTGCAAACATCGCATCCACGATCGTGATAGCTGCCATAGATTCCACGACAACAACAGCACGCGGTACGATGATCGGATCGTGGCGCCCTTTGATATTGATGTCGATCTCTTCGCCGGATTTATTGACCGTGTGCTGGGTGGCAGAAATGGAAGGCGTCGGTTTGATCGTGGCGCGGAGAATGATATCGGAACCATCACTCATTCCGCCCAAGATACCACCGGCGTGATTTGTTTCTTTGGAAACAGAACCATCCGCTCCGATGCGGAAAGCATCGTTGTTGTTCTTGCCGGTTGCCTTGGCAACGTCAAAACCATCTCCGATCTCGAAACCTTTTACAGCACCGATGGACATGACGGCTTTGGCGAGGTTTGCGTTCAGCTTTTCAAAGACCGGATCGCCGATACCTGCCGGAACACCGGAAATGATACACTCTACGACACCACCGGAAGAATTTTGTTCAGCGATGCAGGCTTCCAGATAAGCCATTGCATTTTCTGCGGCATCGGCATCCGGCATGTACACCGGATTTTTCAGAATCTCTTCGGCATCGAAATGACGCGGATCGCATGCGATTGGACCAATGGATTTAGAATAGGTCATAAGTCTGATGCCAAGCTGATCCAAAATTTTGACTGCGATCGCTCCGGCTGCCACACGTCCGATTGTTTCACGGCCGGAGGAACGGCCACCACCGCGGTAATCTCTGAAACCATATTTCATATCAAAGGTGTAATCAGCATGTCCCGGACGATAATAGGATGCAATTTCACTGTAATCTTTGGACTGCTGGTTTTTATTATATACAACAAGTGAGATTGGAGTTCCGGTTGTTTTTCCCTCAAATACGCCGGATAAAATCTCAACGGAATCATCCTCCTTCCGTGGGGTAGTGAATTTGGACTGTCCAGGTTTTCTGCGATTTAAAAATTTCTGGATATCTTCCTCACAGAGAGAAAGTCCTGCCGGACATCCATCTACAACGACACCGACTCCTTTTCCGTGGGATTCCCCCCAGGTTGTTATTTTAAATATATTTCCAAATGTTGATCCTGCCATAGGTATGTGCTCCTTTATCACCAAATATAAAATGATTATAAAAGATTTCGCTTTGCGCGACAATAAGAATATGGTAAAATATAAAAAGTTGTAAAAAAATTTGTGAGGAGATGCCAAGAATGGAACAATACCCTGTGAGAAAAATAGAAAAACCGATCGACTGGTGCGTGACAGTGCCGGGGTCTAAGAGCATGACAAACAGGGCGCTTTTAATGGCAGCACTCTCGGATGGGACAGTGACATTAGACGGCGTGCTTTTTTCAGATGATTCCAGACATTTTATCAGCTCACTGACTGCGCTAGGCTTTGATGTTCTCGTGGAAGAGGAAAAACGGCGTGTGACGGTAAAAGGAGAAAGCGGAACAATTCCGAAAAAAGAAGCAGAGATTGATGTTGGAAGTGCAGGAACAGCCGCCAGATTTCTGACAGCAATGCTTGGAATGTCAGATGGCAGTTATGTGATCCAGGCATCCGGGCAGATGAAAAAAAGACCGATGAAAGATCTGTTTGTCTTATTAGAGCAGACGGGTGCAGAGATTACATATCTGGAACAGGAAGGTTTTCTTCCGGTTAAAATTACCGGGCAAAGAAAAGACCAGAAGCTTACAGTCCGGCTTGACATCAGCAGGAGTACCCAGTTTTTGAGTGCCATGCTTTTGATTTCGCCGATGCTTCCGCAGGGACTGCATATTCAGATTACAAGCGAGAAGACGGATGGTTCTTATATCCGGATCACACGCAATATGATGGAAAACTGGGGTGTGGAGACACAGTTTGATGGAAAAAATTATGAGGTGATGCCGGGAGCAGCTTATCATAAAACTACTTACATCGTAGAACCGGATATGTCGGCGGCATGCTATTTTTATGGTGCGGCAGCGCTCACCGGAGGAAAAGCTATCGTCGAAAATGTGCATATGGACAACACGCAGGGAGATAAAAAATTCTTAAAGGTGTTGGAGCAGCTCGGCTGTAAAGTGACAGATACCGCAAAAGGGATCTGTGTGGAAGGCCCGGAACATGGAAATATTCATGGAATCGATATAGATATGAACGATTTTTCTGACCAGACGATGACGCTTGCGGCGATGGCGCCATACGCAGATGCACCGGTGCACATTTCGCACATTGGCCACATCAGACTTCAGGAGTCTGACAGGATCCATGCAATCGTGACAGAACTGCGGCGTGCCGGTATCCGGTGTGAGGAAGAAGAAGATGCTTTGACCATTTATCCGGGAGTGCCGCATGCAACTGTGATAAAAACATATGAAGATCACCGCATGGCAATGGCATTTTCGCTGCTTGGTTTACGGACTGACGGAATCATAATAGACGATCCGCTATGCTGCAAAAAAACATTCGAAAATTATTTCGAACTGTTTACAATATTGACTCAAGAGTGATCATATACAATGAAAAAAAGAATTTTAGTACCATTGCGAGTGACACGTAGCGGAAGAGTGTTTTCGTTGATCTTGAACAATTGAAAGAAGAGTAGGATGAGTTTCGCAAACGCCTAAATATAATGGAAACAGGAAAGGAGTACAAAAATTGTACGAGTTATTAAAAGAAGAGGGAAGAGCCAAACGTGGAGTATTTCACACGGTGCACGGAGACATCCAGACACCAGTGTTTATGAATGTCGGAACGGTGGCAGCAATCAAAGGAGCTGTCTCCACTGAGGATTTAGAACAGATCAAATGTCAGGTGGAATTATCGAACACTTACCATCTGCATGTGAGAACAGGAGATAAACTCATTAAGGAGATGGGCGGATTGCATAAATTCATGTCATGGAACCGTCCAATCCTTACGGATTCCGGCGGATTTCAGGTGTTTTCCCTTGCCGGCTTAAGAAAAATCAAAGAGGAAGGCGTTTATTTCCATTCTCATATTGACGGAGCCAAAATTTTCATGGGACCGGAAGAGAGTATGCAGATCCAGTCAAATCTCGGCTCGACGATCGCCATGGCTTTTGATGAGTGCGCACCGGCTCTTGCGGAACGCCCTTATGTGGAGGCATCCGTAGCGAGAACGACACGATGGCTGGAGCGTTGTAAAAAAGAAATGAACCGCCTCAATTCGTTAGAGGATACCGTAAATAAAAACCAGATGCTCTTCGGTATCAACCAGGGTGCGATTTATGCGGATATCCGTATCGATCATGCCAAGAGAATCTCAGAACTCGATCTCGACGGCTATGCAGTCGGAGGCCTCGCAGTCGGGGAAACACATGAGGAAATGTATTATATTTTGGATGAGACGGTTCCACATCTGCCGAGAAAGAAACCAACCTATCTGATGGGAGTGGGAACTCCGGCAAATATTTTAGAAGGCGTTGACCGTGGCATCGATTTCTTTGACTGTGTTTATCCGTCACGGAATGGTCGTCATGGACATGTATACACCAATCAGGGAAAAATCAATCTGTTTAACCAGAAATATGAAAGAGATATGCGTCCGATCGAGGAAGGCTGCCAGTGCCCGGCATGCCGCAGATACAGCAGGGCATACATCCGCCATCTGCTGAAAGCAAAAGAAATGCTTGGAATGCGTCTGTGTGTACTGCATAACCTTTATTTCTACAATACGATGATGGAAGAGATCCGGGATGCGCTTGATGCCGGAAACTTCAAATCTTATAAGGAAGAAAAACTTTATAACATGGGACAGATCGACCGTGAAAAAGAAATGACCGGACAGAAGAAGTTCCATTAAAAGGACAGATATTGTCCAAGACTAAATATTTTATAAAATTAATTGGAAAAGCTTGCCGAAACGCAAGGTTTTGTGTACAATGTTTTATAGTTTCTAAAAATATCAAAATACGATATTAGAGAGCAATAAGTTTTTAGGAGGAAGAAAGATGTTATCAATCTTGGCATCATCAGGAGCATCATCCGCAGCAGGAATGGGTGGAATGATCCTTTGGTTAGTTATTTTATTTGCATTTATGTATTTCTTCATGATCCGTCCACAGAAGAAAGAGACTCAGAAGAAAAATGCAATGTTATCGGAACTTGCAACAGGAGATACTGTTTTGACAACAAGTGGCTTCTACGGTACAGTTATTGATATCACAGACGATACAGTCATTGTTGAGTTTGGAAGCAACAAGAACTGCCGTATCCCAATGCAGAAATCTGCAATTGCAGCAGTTGAGAAACCGGAAGAAGCATAATGTAAATAGAGTGCTTTATCATAAGACGTCGGCAGTTGCCGGCGTCTTATCTGTATCTGAAAGAGCATCAGGGAAGTGGGCTGCTTATGGAGCTGCTGTCTCACGCATGATCCGGATCAAAATATGATGATGAAAGGGAAAGAAAATGGTTTGTCTTGAAAAGCTGGATAGAAGTGATTTTGAAGAAGTTTATCGTATTATGGAACAGAGTTTTCCGGCAGATGAGAGAAGAAAAAAGGAAGGACAGCAAAAACTTCTGGATGAGGAAAAATATGAACTGCTCGGTGTAAGAAACAAGGGAGGGCTTCTGGCATTTTTAGCAGTCTGGGAGTTTGCGGAATTTGTCTTTATCGAGCATTTTGCAGTCAGTGAGAAAGCAAGAAACAGTGGGATCGGTGGAAAAATGTTAGAGGAACTGGCAAGGCAGAAAGCAGGAAAAGTTGTTCTGGAGGTGGAATTGCCGGAGGATTCCCTGAAAAAAAGAAGAATAGGATTTTATGAGCGGCATGGGTTCACTTTTAACGAATATCCATATATCCAGCCGCCGATGGGAGAAGACCGGCATGAAATCCCCCTGCGGATCATGTCAGCACCGGAACCGCTTTCAGAGGATGAGTTTCAGAGAGTGCGAACAGAATTATACGAAAGTGTTTATCATTATGTATGTGAGGAATGATAAGCTATATTTTCTATAGGTAACAGTTATAACTATTATAAAAAAGAAAAATAGCAATGATAGTTGAAATGTTTCCAAAGATACTATATTATATTCTTTATAAATACTGTCGGTAATTACTGTGCTAAAGTGAAAAAGATATAGATTCACGGACGTGCACAGACAGGCTGTGAAATGGAAGAAAAGAGGGATTGGATATGGAGTGTCATATTGGTGTGATCTCAGGTGATGGAATCGGACCGGAGATCGTGGCAGAGGCAAAGAAAGTTTTAGATAAAGCAGGGGAAAAATACGGACATTCGTTTTCGTATGAAGATATTTTAATGGGAGGATGTTCAATTGATGCGACAGGCGTGCCGCTTACCGATGAGGCAATTGCAGCTGCAAGGGCATCGGATGCAGTTCTGATGGGATCGATCGGTGGAAACACACAGACTTCCCCATGGTACAAACTGGCTCCGGAATTAAGACCGGAGGCAGGACTGTTAAAATTGAGAAAGTCTTTGAATTTATTTGCAAATTTAAGACCTGCTTATTTATATGAAGAATTAAAAGAAGCGTGCCCGCTCCGTGACGATATTATCGGAGATGGATTTGATATGATGATCATGCGCGAACTGACCGGAGGTCTTTACTTTGGGGCGAGAAAGACGGAGATGGTTGACGGTGTGATGACCGCAACCGATACGCTTGCTTACAATGAAAACGAGATCAGAAGAATCGCAAAGCGCGGATTTGATATTGCCATGAAGCGCAGAAAGAAAGTGACAAGCGTAGATAAGGCAAATGTTTTAGATTCCTCCAGATTATGGAGAAAAGTAGTGGAAGAAGTCGCAAAAGATTATCCGGAAGTCACCTATGAGCATATGCTCGTAGACAACTGTGCAATGCAGCTTGTCAAAGATCCAAAACAGTTTGATGTCATTTTGACGGAGAATATGTTTGGAGATATTTTATCAGACGAGGCAAGTATGGTGACCGGCTCTATCGGAATGTTATCCTCCGCAAGTCTGAATGATACCAGATTTGGTCTGTATGAGCCAAGCGGCGGTTCAGCACCGGATATCGCAGGAAAAGGAATTGCCAATCCGATCGCAACGATTTTAAGCGCAGCGATGATGCTCCGCTATACATTTGATCTTGATAAAGAGGCAGATGCGATAGAATCAGCTGTCAAACAGGTGTTAAAAGACGGTTACCGCACGATCGACATTATGCCGCAGGAAGATGCAAAGAAAGCATATGTAACACAGGTTGGTACATCACAGATGGGCGATCTGATCTGTGAGCGTATTTAAAATACAGAAAGATGGAATGGTATCACCTGAGGAGGAAAATCCGGGCTGAATGATAACTTCAGGTGAGAGAAAGGAATGACAGAATATGAAGAGTGATAATGTAAAATCAGGGATGCAGCAGGCACCACACAGAAGCCTTTTCAATGCATTGGGCTTTACCGAAGAAGAAATGAAAAAACCAATGGTAGGTATCGTAAGCTCATATAATGAGATCGTACCTGGTCATATGAATCTGGATAAAATTGTAAACGCAGTAAAATTAGGAGTTGCAGAAGCTGGCGGTGTTCCGGTTGTATTCCCTGCAATCGCAGTGTGCGATGGAATTGCAATGGGACATATCGGGATGAAATATTCTCTTGTCACAAGAGATCTGATCGCAGATTCCACCGAGTGTATGGCACTCGCACATCAGTTCGATGCACTTGTCATGGTTCCAAACTGTGATAAAAACGTTCCGGGACTTTTGATGGCAGCAGCAAGAATCAATGTTCCGACTGTATTCGTATCCGGTGGACCAATGCTTGCAGGTCATGTGCACGGCAAAAAGAGAAGTCTTTCTTCCATGTTTGAGGCAGTCGGTTCCTACGCAGCGGGAACAATGTCGGAGGAGGAAGTAAAAGAGTATGAAGAGAAAGTTTGTCCAACCTGTGGTTCCTGTTCAGGAATGTACACCGCAAACTCGATGAACTGTCTGACAGAAGCACTCGGTATGGGATTAGGCGGAAATGGAACCATCCCTGCAGTTTATTCAGAGCGTATCAAACTTGCAAAACACGCCGGAATGGCAGTTATGGATATGTACAATAAGAATATCCGTCCAAGAGATATCATGACAAAAGAAGCAATCTTAAATGCCCTGACCGTAGATATGGCATTGGGATGTTCCACAAACAGTATGTTACATCTTCCTGCAATAGCACACGAGGTAGGATTTGATTTTGATATATCTTTCGCTAACCCGATCAGCGAAAAAACACCGAACCTCTGTCATCTTGCACCGGCAGGACCAACTTATATGGAGGACTTAAATGAGGCAGGCGGTGTCTATGCCGTTATGAAAGAGTTAGCAGACATTGGACTGCTCAACACAGACTGTATGACCGTTACCGGAAAAACAGTCGGAGAAAATATTAAAAATGCAGTGAATAAGAACCCGGAGGTAATTCGTCCGGTTGACAATCCATACAGTAAGACAGGTGGTCTTGCAGTATTAAAAGGAAATCTTGCTCCAGATGGAGGCGTTGTAAAACGTTCTGCAGTGGTAGATGAGATGATGGTGCATGAAGGTCCGGCAAGAGTGTTTGACTGTGAGGAAGATGCGATTGCTGCGATCAAAGGTGGAAAGATCGTGGCAGGTGACGTTGTCGTGATCCGTTACGAAGGACCAAAAGGCGGACCTGGCATGAGAGAAATGTTAAATCCAACCTCCGCAATTGCAGGAATGGGATTAGGTTCCTCCGTGGCACTCATCACGGACGGACGTTTTTCCGGTGCGAGCCGTGGAGCTTCCATCGGTCATGTGTCACCGGAGGCAGCAGTCGGCGGACCAATCGCTCTTGTGGAAGAGGGAGATATCATCAAAATCAATATCCCTGAGATGACCTTGGATATTGCAGTGTCCGATGAAGAGATGGCAGCACGTAAGGCAAAATGGCAGCCAAGAGAACCAAAAGTTACCACCGGCTACCTTGCGCGTTACGCATCTATGGTAACATCCGGCAACCGAGGAGCAATCTTACAGATTCCGGGAAAGAATGATTAAAGAAAAGTGGTTCACGGGTGCTTTCCGGATTTTGGAAGCATTGGTGAAGCAATTAGATATGGAAACACGAAAGGGGATTTAGAGAATGCAGTTAACAGGTGCGCAGATCGTGATCGAATGTCTGAAAGAACAGAAGGTTGATACTGTATTCGGATATCCGGGCGGCGCTATCTTAAATGTATATGATGAATTATACAAACATCAGAATGAAATCAGACATGTTCTGACTTCCCATGAGCAGGGTGCGTCCCATGCGGCGGACGGCTATGCGAGAAGTACGGGAAAAGTAGGAGTCTGTTTTGCAACAAGCGGACCGGGGGCAACGAATCTTGTCACCGGAATCGCAACCGCATATATGGATTCTGTTCCAGTGGTGGCAATCACCTGCAATGTAAATGTTCCATTACTTGGAAAAGACAGTTTTCAGGAGATCGACATTGCGGGAATCACAATGCCGATCACAAAACATAACTTTATTGTAAAGGATATTCATAAACTGGCAGACACGATCCGCCGTGCGTTTAAAATTGCGCAGACCGGAAGACCGGGTCCGGTTCTTGTGGATATCCCAAAAGATATCACGGCAGCGAAGACGGAATACAAGGCAAAAGAGCCGGAAGTGATCTCAGGAATTTCACAGACGATCACAGAGGAAGATTTAAACAAAGCGGTCAAGATGATCCAGAAGGCAAAGAAACCGTACATATTTGTCGGTGGTGGAGCAGTGATCTCCGGCGCCAGCGAGGAATTAAAGAAGTTTGTAAAAATGGTGGATGCACCTGTCTGTGACTCCTTAATGGGAAAGGGTGCTTTTGACGGAGAGGATGATCTTTATACCGGAATGCTTGGTATGCATGGAACCAAGGCATCCAATCTTGGTGTCAGTGAATGTGATCTTTTGATTGCAGTCGGTGTCCGGTTTTCAGACCGTGTGCTTGGCAATGCAAAGAAATTTGCAAGTCAGGCAAACATTTTACAGTTTGATGTGGACCCTGCGGAGATCAATAAAAACATCCAGACCGATGCATCTGTGATCGGAGATATCAAAGAGATCTTACAGCGTGTGAATGATCGCCTGATACAGATGAACCACACGGAATGGATCACACATATCATGGATTACAAAGTAAAATATCCGCTGACTTACCCGAAAACAGGTCTGTCTGGTCCTTATGTGATCGAGGAGATCTACAAGGAGACGAACGGAGATGCTGTGATCGTGACAGAGGTAGGACAGCATCAGATGTGGGCAGCACAGTATTACAAATACAAAAAGCCGAGAACACTTCTGACATCCGGAGGACTTGGAACAATGGGATATGGTCTTGGTGCTGCAATCGGCGCACAGATCGGATGTCCGGATAAGCAGGTCATCAATATTGCCGGAGACGGATGTTTCCGTATGAATATGAATGAAATTGCAACTGCAGTGAGACAAAAATTACCACTCATCGAAGTGATCATTAATAACCATGTACTTGGAATGGTCAGACAGTGGCAGGATTTGTTTTATGAGAAACGTTATTCTGCAACCGTTTTAGATGACGGTGTGGATTATGTAAAATTGGCAGAAGCTATGGGTGCAACCGGTTATCGTGCAACAAATCGTGAAGAATTTAACGAAGTTTTAAAGAAAGCACTTGCATCTGATACCCCGGTTGTAATAGACTGTATCATAAATAGTGATGACAAGGTATGGCCAATGGTTGCTCCGGGTGAAGCAATCAGTTCCGCTTTTACCGGGGAAGACTTGAAAAAGAAACAGGAGGAGTAATGATTATGAGCAGAGTTTACAATTTTTCCGCAGGACCAGCCGTTCTGCCAGAGGAAGTATTAAAGGAAGCAGCAGATGAGATGTTAGACTATCAGGGAAGCGGCATGTCTGTTATGGAGATGAGCCACCGGTCCAAAGTGTATGACAACATCATCAAAGAGGCAGAGCAGGATTTAAGAGATCTCTTAAATATCCCGGATAACTACAAAGTACTCTTTTTACAGGGTGGAGCTTCCCAGTTCTTTGCAGAGGTTCCAATGAACCTGATGAAAAACCGCAAAGCCGGATACATTCTGACTGGTCAGTGGGCGAAGAAAGCATTCCAGGAAGCAAAAATCTATGGAGAGGCAGTGGAACTTGCTTCATCCGCAGACGAGACTTTCTCTTATATCCCGGATTGTTCGGATCTTCCGATCACAGATGATATGGATTATGTATACATCTGCGAAAATAATACAATCTACGGAACAAAATACAAAAAACTTCCAAATACAAAGGGCAAGATCTTAGTATCTGACGTATCCTCCTGCTTTTTGTCTGAACCAATGGATGTCACAAATTATGGTGTAGTATACGGCGGTGTTCAGAAGAACATCGGACCTGCCGGAGTTGTGATCGCAATTATCCGTGAAGATCTGATCACAGATGATGTCCTTCCGGGAACACCAACCATGTTAAAATGGAAAACACAGGCAGACAATGATTCCCTTTACAATACACCGCCTTGCTACAATATTTACATCTGCGGCAAAGTGTTCAAATGGTTAAAGAAAATGGGCGGACTTTCTGTGATGAAAGAGCGCAACGAAGAGAAAGCAAAAATCTTATATGATTTCTTAGACCAGAGCAAATTATTCAAAGGAACCGTCAGAAAAGAAGACCGTTCCCTTATGAATGTTCCTTTTGTGACCGGCAATGAAGAGTTAGATGCCAAGTTTGTAAAAGAAGCTGCCGCAGCAGGCTTTGTAAACTTGAAAGGACACCGTACCGTAGGTGGAATGAGAGCATCTATCTATAACGCAATGCCAAAAGAGGGCGTTGAGAAGTTAGTAGAATTTATGAAGAAGTTTGAGGAGGAAAATGCATAATGTTCAAATATAATTGCTTAAATCCAATTGCATCCGTAGGATTGGATCTTTTCTCAAATGACTATGAAAAAGTAGAAGACTTAAATCAGGCAGATGCAGCACTCGTAAGAAGTGCTGCGATGCATGATCTTGAACTTCCAGACAGCCTGCTTGCAGTAGCAAGAGCAGGTGCTGGCGTCAACAATATTCCATTAGACAAATGTGCAGAAAAAGGAATTGTTGTGTTCAATACTCCGGGAGCAAACGCAAACGGTGTCAAAGAACTTGTTTTTGCAGGAATGTTATATGCATCCCGTGATATCGTTGGCGGTATCGACTGGTGCCTTGCAAACCAGAATGATGAGAACATTGCAAAAACAGCAGAAAAACAGAAAAAGAATTTTGCCGGAACTGAGATCTCTGGTAAAAAGCTTGGTGTGATCGGTCTTGGAGCAATCGGCGTGTTAGTTGCAAATGCAGCAATCCATATGGGAATGGATGTGTATGGTTATGATCCATATATTTCTGTCAGTGCAGCATGGAATCTTTCGAGAAGCGTAAAGCACATCAGCAACGTGGAAGATATTTACCGTGAGTGTGACTATATTACGATTCATGTTCCACTTTTGGATTCCACAAAGAAAATGGTCAATGCAGAAGCCATTGCCATGATGAAGCCGAATGCAATCGTATTGAATTTCGCAAGAGATCTTCTTGTAGACGAAGAAGCAATGGTGGAAGCATTAGCAGCTGGAAAAATCAAAAAATATGTATCAGATTTTCCGAATCCGACAACGGTTGGAGCAAAAGGATGTATCGTAACACCACATCTTGGAGCTTCCACAGCAGAATCTGAGGATAACTGTGCAATCATGGCAGTCAGAGAAATCCGTGATTACATGGAGAACGGTAATATCGTTCATTCTGTGAACTTCCCGGACTGCTCTATGGGAGCATGCACAACTGCCGGAAGAATTGGTATTTTACATAGAAACGTCAGCGGTATGATCAGCCAGTACTCCACAACTTTAGGAGATGCCGGAATGAATATCGCAGGCATGACCAATAAATCCAGGGGCGATTATGCATATGTACTGATCGATGTGGATTCTCCTGTCACAGATGATGTGATCGAAAAATTAGAGAATATCGAAGGTGTTTTAAAAGTTCGTAAAGTAAAATAAAATGAGGGCAGAAAAATGTTGCTGACAGTTAATACAACAGAGGCAGTGGAAGCCATTGCCGAAGCGCAGGAGAATCTTCAGGAGGTTGCAAAAAATCCGGGGATCATCCGTACTTATTTTCAAAACCTTGTTCCAGATCTTTTGAATTTTGCATTGCAGGTTGTCATTGCAATTATCGTTTATGCAGTGGGAGCAAAACTGATCGGTCTGATCGTTAAGATCGTAAGAAAAACGATGGAGCGCAGAAATGCGGATGTGGGAGTCATTCAGTTCTTGTCGGCAGTGGTAAAATATGCACTGTATTTTATACTGATCATGACGATCTTAAGTCTGTTTGGGATAGCAACTACCTCAGCAGTGGCAGTGCTTGGCTCCTGTGGTGTGGCGGTTGGTCTTGCACTGCAGGGAAGTCTTTCCAACTTTGCAGGCGGAGTGCTGATTCTTTTGCTGAAACCTTTTGTGGTAGGAGATTATATCATTGAGGGCTCGAATGAAGGAACGGTATACGAGATTTCTATTTTCTATACCAAGTTAAAGACCGTAGACAATAAAATGATCGTCATTCCAAACGGTAATCTGTCCAACAGCAGTCTGGTCAATGTATCGCATATGGATAAACGGCGGGTGGACATTGTGGTAGGTATTGGTTATGAAGCAGATATCCGTACGGCAAAAAATATTTTATATGAGATCGGCAGAAATGATCCGGCAAGACTGCCGGAAGAGGATGCCATTGTGTTTGTAGATAATCTTGGAGCTTCCTCGGTAGACATTGGGCTTAGAATCTGGGTAAACACAGCAGATTACTGGGATACCAAGTGGCGTTTGTTAGAAAATATCAAATATGCGCTGGATGAAAACAATATTTCCATTCCATATCAGCAGATTGATGTACAGATCAAGCAGTAAATATCAGTCAGGTCTTATGACCGGGCTAAATTATATTTAATAGTTGTTGACAAAAAAACAGATATATGCTAACTTCATTTTGTGAGACATGCACAAAACATGTCGAAATACAAAAAGGTTTTAGTGTATTAGGAGGATTTTGTTATGCAGCAGGGAACTGTAAAATGGTTTAATGCAAAAAAAGGCTATGGATTTATTTCCGATGCAGATGGTAACGATGTATTCGTTCATTTTTCTGCATTAGACATGGATGGATTCAAAGAGTTAAAAGACGGTGAAAAAGTTGAATTTGAAGTGACAGAGGGAGCGAAAGGACCTCAGGCAGCAAATGTAAGACGCATCGGCTAATTCGTTGCTGTTCACTCGTACCTTATTTCAGTAAGGTTAATTCATAGAAGCGAATCTAAAAATGTAGGACTGTAATACCGGATACGAAAGAGTACCGGAATTACAGTCCTTTTTTTGAAAAATAAAAATAGGATAATGCCCTAAATTGTGGTATACTATAAAACAGTATGTATTAGAGAGAGGACAGACAGATGCAGTTAAAAGATTTACAGGCATATGAAATTTTAGAAAAACGCCCGATCAAAGATCTCAATTCAGAGGGAATCATTTTGCGTCACAAAAAAAGTGGGGCAAGAATCGCAGTGATTTCAAATGATGATGACAACAAGGTTTTTTATATCGGTTTCCGGACACCGCCAGAAGATTCGACAGGTGTGGCACACATTATCGAGCACACGGTTTTGTGCGGTTCAGACAAATATCCGGTAAAAGATCCATTTGTGGAATTAGTCAAAGGATCGTTAAATACCTTTTTGAATGCAATGACTTATCCGGAGAAGACAATCTATCCGATCGCAAGCTGCAACGATAAAGATTTCCAGAACTTAATGAGTGTTTATATGGATGCGGTTTTTCATCCGAATATTTATAAATATCAGGAGATTTTTAAGCAGGAAGGCTGGCATTACGAGTTAGAGAGCGAGGATGCTCCAGTCACGATAAATGGTGTTGTATACAATGAGATGAAGGGAGCCTTTTCTTCCCCGGATGATGTGTTAAGCCGCCAGATCATGACTTCCCTGTTCCCGGATACGACTTATGCGAATGTTTCCGGCGGAGATCCACTGCATATCCCGGAACTGACATATGAGGAGTATCTCGATTTCCACCGCAGATATTATCATCCGTGCAATTCCTACATCTATCTCTATGGCGATATGGATGTGGCTGAGAAGCTGGCATGGATGGATGAGGAGTATCTGAGTAAGTATGAGGCGATTGAGCTTGATTCAGAGATTAAACTACAAAAAACGTTTGAAAAACCGGTTGAGGTGACGCACAAGTATTCGATTTCCTCTACGGAATCGGAAGAAAATAACACCTATCTTTCTTACAATACGGTGGTGGAAACAGCGTTAGATGAGAAGCTGTACCTTGCGTTTGATATTTTGGATTATGCGTTAGTCAGTGCGCCGGGAGCACCGTTAAAACAGGCGCTGATCGATGCAGGGATTGGCTCGGAGATCACAGGCGGTTATGACAGCGGAACGTTACAGCCAACTTTTTCAATTATTGCAAAAAACACCAACCCGGAGGAGAAAGAGCATTTTCTTACTGTCATCCGTGAGACGTTAGAAGGACTGGTAAAAAATGGTCTGAATAAAAAATCTCTGCTGGCAGGAATCAACAGTTCCGAGTTCCGTTACAGAGAGGCTGACTTTGGACATTTCCCAAAGGGACTTTTATATGGAATCCAGTGCTTAGATAGCTGGCTGTATGATGATATGCGTCCGTTTTTACATCTGGAAGCACTTGACACATACCGTTTCTTAAAAGAGCAGGTGAATACCGATTATTTTGAGCAGCTGATCCAGAAGTACCTGTTAGATAATAAACATGCATCCGTTGTCATCATTGAGCCGGAGAAAGGCTTAAATGCGAAAAATGAGGCGGTGCTGGAGAAGAAGCTTGCAGAGTACAAGGCAGGTCTGTCAGAGGAGGAGATAAAAAAGCTGGTGGAAAACACCAGACATTTGAAAGAGTATCAGGAAACACCTTCTTTGAAGGAAGATTTAGAGAAGATACCGATGCTTGCGCGCTCTGATATGAAAAAAGAGGCAGCACTTTTTTATAATACAGAACTTTCCGTGAAAGAGGTTCCGGTGATCCACCACGATATTTTTTCCAATGGTATTATTTACCTGACCATGCTGTTTGATATTGCGCATATCCCGGCGGAAGACATTCCATATCTGGGTGTGCTTAAAGCGGTACTTGGTTATGTGGATACAAAAAATTATTCGTATGCAGATTTCTCCAATGAGGTGAACATCCATACAGGTGGAATCGGAAGTACGATCGGGGTTTATCCGAGTGTCAAAGAGAAAGATGACTATAAAGTAAAATTCGAGGTGCGCACTAAGGCATTATACGATAAACTGCCGGAGGCAGTAAGTCTCATGGAAGAAATGCTTTTTACATCGAAGCTTTGCGATGAGAAGCGTCTCTATGAGATCATTGCCGAGTTAAAATCCAGACTTCAGGTAAGCATCAGTTCAGCAGGACATTCCGTGGCATCGACAAGAGCCATGACCTATTTTTCCAAGGCGGCTGCCTATAAGGATACGATCACTTTTTACGAGGTGCTGTGTGATCTGGAAGCTCATTTCGAGGAAAGAAAAGAGGCACTGATCGCAAAATTAAAAGAATTGACAGAAGCAATTTTTACAAGAGAAAACCTGTTAGTCAGTGTTACCTGTGAAAAAGAAGGACTTTCCATTGCAACGGCAGAACTGGAAAAATTCATTCCGATGCTGTTTGAAACAGCAAAAACAACGAAAAAGGCAGAGATTATCCCGGTACAGAAAAACGAGGGATTCATGGACGCTTCCCAGGTAATGTATGTTGCGAGAGCCGGAAACTTCCGTGCGCATGGCTTTGAGTACCATGGAGCACTCCGCATCTTAAAGGTGATCATGGAATATGATTATCTCTGGATCAACATCCGCGTGAAGGGCGGCGCTTACGGCTGCATGAATGGCTATATGAAAAACGGAGACACCTATTTTGTTTCTTACCGTGATCCAAACCTGGAGAAAACAAATGAGATTTATGACGGAATCCCTGCATATATTGAGCAGTTTACGGCGGATGAGCGGGACATGACGAAATATATCATCGGAACGATCAGTGACATGGATATCCCGATGAACCCAAGCACAAAAGGTGACCGTTCTATGGCAGCTTACTTGCAGAACATTTCCTATGAGGAGATACAAAAAGAACGTGATCAGGTGATCCATGCCACACAGGAGGATATCCGCAATCTAAAAGACATGATCGCATCCGTGCTGGACGAGAAAAATCTTTGTGTCATCGGGAATGAGGAAACTTTGCAGGCGCATGAGGATATGTTCGATAATTTGAAACATCTGACAGAATAACATATACAAAGAGAGGAAATTTATGAACGCAAACTTTAAATCTGGATTTGTAACGATCATCGGAAGACCGAATGTAGGAAAATCCACATTAATGAACCATTTGATCGGACAAAAAATTGCAATCACATCCCACAAACCGCAGACCACCAGAAATCGTATCCAGACGGTCTACACGGATATGGAGCGCGGACAGATCGTATTTTTGGATACGCCGGGAATCCACAAGGCAAAGAATAAGCTTGGCGAGTACATGGTCAATGTGGCAGAGCACACTTTAAATGAGGTGGACGTGATTTTATGGCTGGTAGAACCGTCAAACTTTATCGGCGCCGGGGAACAGCATATCATTGAGCAGTTGAAAAAAGTAAAAACTCCGGTCATTCTGATCATCAATAAAGTGGATACGGTAGACCGTGAAAAAATTGTAGAGTATATTGACACATACAGCAAAGTTTATGATTTTGCAGAGATCATTCCGGCATCAGCGCTGCGCGCAAAAAATCTGGATACAGTGATCGACATGATCTTTAAATATCTTCCATATGGTCCGCAGTTCTATGATGAAGACACGATCACAGACCAGCCGGAGCGTGCAATCGTTGCGGAAATCATCCGTGAGAAGGCACTGCATGCTTTAGATGATGAGATTCCGCATGGAATCGCAGTCTATATCGACCAGATGAAGGGCAGAAAAGGACAGGACATCATTGATATTGATGCAACGATCGTCTGTGAAAGAGATTCCCACAAGGGAATCATCATCGGAAAAGGCGGTGCGATGCTCAAAAAAATCGGAAGCAACGCCCGTTATGAAATTGAGCGTCTTTTAGATACCAAAGTGAACCTGAAACTTTGGGTAAAAGTCAAGAAAGACTGGCGCGACAGCGATTTCCTTATCAAAAACTTTGGTTATAATAAGGACGAAATCTGATCCATTTCCAATAATTGACGTGTATAAGGTTTGTTCCAGCGCAAATCCTAATAACATCATAAGAAAGAGATGCAGGGGAAGCTGAAAGAGCAGTGCAGTCATGAATTTTGGAAGCTTCCTTTTGCAGACGGCAGGAGGGAACAACGATGGAGAAAACCTGGAACACATTTTTGGAAACAGGACGGATTGACGATTATCTGAAGATATGCAGAGAAAAAGAGAGTGACAGAGAGCAGGAAGTAAGGCAGAATGGGGCAGAACCTGGTATTGACCGGAATGGTCTTAAATGCGATGCCGATTGGCGATTATGACAAAAGAATAACACTGCTCACAAAGGAGAGAGGAAAGATCACGGCATTTGCCAGAGGGGCAAGAAAGCCAAACAGCCAGTTTCTGGCTGCTACCAATCCTTTCTCCTTTGGAGAATTTGAACTTTTTGAGGGACGTTCTACATATACGGTTGCCAAAGTGTCGATTCAGAATTATTTTCGGGAACTTGCGGCAGATTTTGATGCGGCATATTACGGATTTTATTTTCTGGAATTTGCAGACTATTATTGTCAGGAAAATAACGATGAGAAAGAGATGTTAAAACTCCTTTATCAGACACTGCGCGCACTGGAGAGTCCGGCTCTTTCCAACCGGCTGGTAAAATGCATTTATGAACTTCGTGCACTTACAATCAATGGGGAGGCTCCGAACGTTTTTGGCTGCACAAAATGCGGAAAAAAAGAAAAACTGCACTGGTTTTCAGGGAAGACTGCACGGATGCTCTGCGACAGTTGTGTGCAGGAATTAAAGAAAAAACCGGAAACTATGTCAGCCCTGCCTGCCTATCAGAAAGTGCAGGAGTCCACAGTTTATACGATGCAGTACATTATGACAGTAAATCTTGCAAAACTATATACGTTTTCAGTTTCGGATCAGGTATTGCGCGAACTGCAGCACTGCCTTAAAGAATATATGAAGTATTATGTCAACCATTCATTCAAATCACTTAAAATTTTGGAAGAGGTTGAAAACATGATGTAAAAATTGTATAATATCCAAGATTAGCATGAAATGAAAAAGGAAAAGAATGGAGTCTGTATCATGAAGAGATTAGGATGTATTGGACTGACCATTATCATCTGCGCAGGAATGCTTGCCGGGTGTGGTTCCAGTTTAGAGGCAGACACGAATACAGTTTATGTTTCAAAACATGGCAAAGTCGTTTCCATGGATGTGGAGCAGCTTGAACAGTCTTATTACGATGAAACAGAATTGAAAGAGTTTGTGGACTCTGCGGTGGAGGAATACAATACCGGAAATGGAAAAAATTCTGTAAAAGTGGATGACCTGACCGTGGAAGACGGCACAGCGAAGCTCCGGATGGATTATGAGACGGTGGAAGATTATACAGCGTTTAACGGTGTGGAACTGTATCAGGGGAAAATCGTACAGGCATTAGCTGCCGGGTATGATTTTGACACAGATTTTGCCGGCGTGACAGAGGATGGCAGTGTCACAGGTGTGATGCGCGAGGAAATCCTTGCGCAGGAGGATTTAAAAGTTGTCATTATCAAGGCAAATACAGATGTAAAGATTGATGGAAAGATTTTATATGTTTCCTGCGATAACGTGACAGTTACCGGAAAAGATTCCGTTTCAATCAAAGAGGGAACCGGGATTGAAAAAACATGGGTGACAGAGTCAGAAGAAGTACCGGCAACAGAGGAACCGGAATCATTGGAGAACACAGAATCCGATGAGGAAGTGATCGAGGCGGAAGTGATCATTGGAACAGAGAAGCCGTCGGAGAATGATGTTGTGACGAATCTTTCAGGAGATTCTTTTGGCACAGATATCTATACTTATATTATTTATAAGTAAATAAAAATAGAATGTGAGGAATTTTATTATGGAAAAGACGATGGATAAAATCGTAGCACTTGCAAAATCAAGAGGATTCGTATATCCGGGTTCTGAGATTTACGGAGGTCTTGCAAATACATGGGACTACGGTAATCTTGGTGTAGAATTGAAGAACAACGTAAAAAGAGCATGGTGGCAGAAATTCATTCAGGAAAACCCTTATAACGTTGGTGTGGACTGCGCAATCCTTATGAATCCGCAGACATGGGTAGCATCCGGACATCTTGGCGGATTCTCTGATCCTTTGATGGACTGTAAAGAATGTCATGAGCGTTTCCGTGCAGATAAGATCATTGAAGATTTTGCTGCTGAGAAGAACATCGAATTAAAGGGCTCTGTGGATGGATGGACACAGGAAGAAATGAGAGATTTCATCGAGGAACATCAGATTCCTTGCCCAACCTGTGGAAAACACAATTTCACAGACATCCGTCAGTTTAACTTAATGTTTAAAACATTCCAGGGTGTTACTGAAGATGCAAAGAACACAGTTTATTTAAGACCTGAGACAGCACAGGGAATTTTCGTAAACTTCAAAAATGTACAGAGAACTTCCAGAAAGAAAATCCCATTTGGAATCGGTCAGATCGGTAAATCTTTCCGTAATGAGATCACACCGGGTAACTTCACATTCCGTACCCGTGAATTCGAGCAGATGGAATTAGAATTTTTCTGTGAGCCTGGTACAGACCTTGAGTGGTTCCAGTACTGGAGAGGCTTCTGCCGTGACTGGTTACAGACACTTGGTATCAAAGAAGACGAGATGCGTCTCCGCGACCATTCACCGGAAGAACTCAGCTTCTACAGCAAGGGAACAACCGATATCGAATTCTTATTCCCATTTGGCTGGGGCGAGTTATGGGGAATCGCTGACAGAACAGATTATGACCTTACACGGCATCAGAATGTTTCAGGTCAGGATCTCACTTACTTTGATGATGAGAAGGGTGAGAGATATGTACCGTATGTTATCGAGCCTTCTCTTGGAGCTGACCGTGTGGTACTTGCATTCTTATGTGCAGCTTATGACGAGGAGAACATCGGAACAGAGGAAAAACCGGATATGAGAACCGTACTCCATTTTCATCCGGCACTTGCACCTGTTAAGATCGGTGTGCTTCCATTGTCTAAAAAATTAAACGAGGGTGCAGAAAAGGTATATGCACAGCTTGCTAAGAAATATAACTGTGAATTTGATGACAGAGGAAATATCGGAAAACGTTACAGAAGACAGGATGAGATCGGAACACCATTCTGTGTAACTTATGATTTCGAATCTGAAACAGACGGAGCAGTTACTGTACGTGACCGTGATACGATGGAGCAGGAGAGAATTAAGATCGAAGATCTTGACGCTTATTTTGCAAAGAAATTCGAGTGGTAAGATATAAAGAGTTTCATAATATGGAATATGATTTCAAATTGTGAAATGTGCATAAAAAATAGGCGAAAAGAAGCGAAAAAGTTGTTGCCTTTTGGTTAATGTGTGGTATTATAAGTATGTGCGTTTTGGAAAAACGCGCATACTTGTGACAAGAACAGAAGCTAATGCTTTCTGTTTGAATAAAAGTTACAGTATTTTATATTAGGAGGAATTATAAAATGGCAAACAAATGGGTTTATATGTTTAGCGAAGGCGACATGACCATGCGTAACCTGCTTGGTGGTAAAGGTGCCAACCTTGCAGAGATGACAAGCATCGGACTTCCTGTACCACAGGGATTCACAATCACAACAGAGGCTTGTACACAGTATTATGAAGATGGTCGTAAGATCAACGACGAGATCATGGCTCAGGCTATGGAAGGCGTTAAGAAAATGGAAGAGATCAACGGAAAGAAATTCGGCGATCTTAAGAATCC
>UQNW01000036.1 GCA_900542495.1 uncultured Roseburia sp. | reverse complement strand
CAAAACATTTTGATATGAACCTTACAAGAGCAAAATTTGATGAATTGACACATGATTTAGTTGAGAGAACAGCAATCCCTGTTCAGAACGCTATGAAAGATGCCGGACTTACAAACGCTGATCTTGGTCAGGTATTATTAGTTGGTGGTTCTACACGTATCCCGGCTGTTCAGGATAAAGTAAGACAGTTAACAGGCAAAGAGCCAAGCAAATCCTTAAACCCGGATGAATGTGTAGCAATCGGTGCTTCTATCCAGGGTGGTAAATTAGCAGGAGATGCCGGTGCCGGCGAAATCTTACTTCTTGATGTAACACCTTTATCATTATCTATCGAGACAATGGGTGGTATTGCTACAAGACTGATCGAGAGAAATACAACAATTCCTACAAAGAAGAGCCAGATCTTCTCCACAGCAGCAGATAACCAGACAGCCGTTGATATCAACGTTGTACAGGGTGAGAGACAGTTCGCAAGAGATAACAAATCCCTCGGACAGTTCCGTCTGGATGGTATTCCACCAGCACGTCGTGGAGTTCCACAGATCGAGGTTACATTTGATATTGATGCCAACGGTATTGTAAATGTTTCTGCAAAAGATTTAGGAACAGGAAAAGAGCAGCACATCACAATCACATCCGGATCTAATATGTCTGATGATGAGATTGATAAGGCTGTAAAAGAAGCTGCTGAATTTGAAGCACAGGATAAGAAGAGAAAAGAAGCAATCGATGCAAGAAACGATGCAGATTCCTTCGTATTCCAGACACAGCAGGCATTAGATCAGGTTGGAGCAAACCTTGATGCAAATGATAAAGCAGAAGTAGAAGCTGACTTAAATGCAGTAAAATCATTCTTAGACGCACACCAGAATGCAGAAGAAATGACAGATGCAGATGTCGCTGAGTTAAAAGCCGCTCAGGAGAAACTGACACAGAGTGCTCAGAAAGTATTTGCTAAGATGTATGAGCAGACACAGGCAGCACAGGGTGCTCAGGGAGCAGGTCCTGACATGAGCAACATGGGCGGAGCACAGGCTAACAACGCTGGTGCAGCAGATGATGATGTTGTAGATGCTGACTTCAAAGAGGTCTAACAGATAATAGGCATAACTGATAATCAACAGATCAGCGATGCACACAAAAAGGGGTTTTCGGATTTTCCGGAAATCCCTCTATGTGATAATATAGGAAAAGAATGACTGGCTTTTAAAGTGAAAATCAGTTGTGAAAGACGGTACAGAAAAGTAAAAGCAAGGAGTAACAGTTATGGCAGAGAAAAGAGATTATTATGAAGTCCTGGGCGTTCCGAAGAACGCAAGTGATGCTGATATAAAGAAAGCATTCCGTACTCTTGCCAAAAAATATCATCCAGATATGCATCCGGGTGATAAAGAGTGTGAAGAAAAATTCAAAGAGGCACAGGAAGCCTATGCTGTGTTAAGTGATGCAGAGAAGCGTAAACAGTATGATCAGTTTGGTCATGCAGCATTTGACGGTACAGGCGGCGGTGCTGGTGGATTTGATTTTTCCGGCATGGATATGGGAGATATTTTTGGAGACATTTTCGGAGACTTCTTTGGGGGCGGCGGTTCCAGAAGAAGAGCAGATAATGGTCCAATGAAAGGTGCAAATCTTCGTACCAGTGTAAGGATCACATTTGAAGAGGCAGTTTTCGGATGTGAAAAAGAAATCGACATGGTTTTGAAAGATGAGTGTGCAGCCTGTCACGGTACAGGTGCAAAGCCGGGTACAAGTCCTGAGACCTGTACAAAGTGCGGCGGTAAAGGTAAGGTTGTATTTACACAGCAGTCCTTCTTTGGAACGGTGCAGAATGTCCAGACCTGTCCGGATTGTAATGGATCAGGTAAAGTTATAAAAGATAAATGCCCGGATTGCCGCGGTACAGGATACATTGCAAGAAAGAGAAAGATTCAGGTTACCATTCCGGCTGGTATCGACAATGGACAGAGTGTCCGTATCCGTGAAAAAGGAGAGCCGGGTGTCAATGGTGGTCCAAGAGGAGATTTATTAGTAGAAGTAGTTGTATCCAGACATCCGATTTTCCAGCGTCAGGATATGAATATTTATTCCACAGCTCCGGTTACTTTTGCACAGGCTGCATTGGGCGGCGAGATCCGCATCAATACCGTTGACGGAGATGTGTTGTATGAAGTAAAACCAGGTACACAGACCGACACCAAGATCCGTCTGAAGGGAAAGGGAGTTCCATCCCTGAGAAATAAAGAGGTTCGTGGTGACCAGTATGTAACTCTGGTGGTCCAGACACCGACAGGTCTTAATAATGAGGCGAAAGAGGCGTTACGTCATTTTGATGAACTGACAGGTGGTTCGTTAAACCGAAGCGACGCCGGTGGTAACGGCACCCAGGAAAAGGGTAAGAAGAAAAAGGGATTCATGGATAAATTAAAAGAGTCCTTTGATGAAATGTAAAAAAACAAAAATCTTAGTGTGAAAAAATATAAATTTCTATAATGATTATAAATTGACCGCACCACAATTGTTAGGTACGGTCAACCTATAATCATTCGTTTAATAATAAGTATTCTGAAAAAAATCAGTTTATAAAAATCCCAGATATAAAAGAGAATATGAGAGACAGATTCAAAACGGAAGGATAAGGACATTGATAATTGAATAAAGGCTTTACACTTGTCTGAAATCCGCCTATAATATTGTTATTGATATGGAAGGGCGGTGGAAAGGATGTTGGATAAAATGCCAAGTAAAAATGCAAGTGAAGTAATTGAAGAACTGGCAAGAAAACTTGAACGCCAGCGTATTTATAATGATTTATGTAATGTTGAGACGATAGAGGATATTCAGGAGTTAAAAGAAAAATACAGAATGCTTTGTGAAGAAATTGACAATTGAAACGATAAAATAATATATAATTCATAAAAACAAAAGGGTGTAAAGTCTTTATTGAGTAATTAAGACTTTACACCCTTTTGCTTGTGAAGAATAATTTAAATTTTTTATTCCGGATAAACCAGATGCTTCTCATCGATATGATAAAGCGTGTTTTCAAGATAGCGGTTGGCAAGATAATTTGCCATACCAAGGTTCATATCGAGGTAATTTCCGCAGTCTTTTGGGCTTGCACCAGGAACATCGCCCTTAAAATCGCGGATAAACTCAAACATTTCGATCATGAGATCTACAATATCTTTGGATTCATAATCTCCTGCAAGAAGCAGATAAAATCCGGTACGGCATCCCATCGGACCAAAATAAATAGTTTTGGAACCGTAAACAGCATGGTTCCTTAAAAATGTTGCTGCAAGGTGTTCGATTGTATGCATCTCGGCGGTATTCATGACCGGTTCATCGTTTGGGGAAGTCATGCGCAGATCAAATGTGGTGATCACTTCTGTACCGACGGTATCTTTGCGGGATACATAAACGCCGGGTTCTAATTTGATATGGTCTATTGTAAAGCTTGCAATTTTTTCCATAGATAAAATCTCCTTTGCTTTTCCTAAAACAAACTTTAATGTAATTTTGCCGGACAGTCAAGGGAAAAAGCCACAATGTTACATAATAATATAAGAAAAAAAGCTGTTCCCTGATAAATCGGAAGGGGAATCTTAATAATTGAGTCCAAAATACTTGTATTTCAATGAAAAATAATGTATATTTATGCAGACAATCAGAAAAAAGAGGAGCGGATATTTATGATGAAGAAAAAAAGTAAAAAATTGCTGCTTTGGTTTTTCGTTCTGACATTTGTGCTGACAGGAATTGCTGGATGCGGCACAAAGCAGAATGATGATCAGAAAGCAGCATCCACGGAAACAGCCGGTGTGATCAGCGGTGTGGATGATATCGTTGGAAAAAAGATTGGTGTCCAGCTTGGAACAACCGGTGATATTTATGTTTCCGATTATGAAAATGACGGATCAGGAACAACGGTGGAGCGTTACAACAAGGGTGCAGATGCAGTCCAGGCATTAAAACAGGGAAAGATTGACTGTGTTGTGATCGATGAACAGCCGGCGCTCGCATTTGTGGAGGAGAATCCGGGACTTAAAATTCTCGATGAAGAATTTGCACTGGAAGATTATGCAATTGTTGTGGCAAAAGGAAATGATGCCCTGTTAGAGCAGATCAATACTGCATTAGAGGAATTAAAAGAAGACGGAACGATTGATCAGATCACGAAAAATTATGTTGGTACGGATGAGGAAAAGGGCAATTATCCATACGAGGTGCAGGATATCGCGCGCGAGAATGGAACATTGACAATGGGTACGAATGCAGAGTTCCCACCTTATGAGTATTATGAGAATAATAAGATTATCGGTATTGATGTAGACATCATGCAGGCAATCGCAGATAAACTCGGTATGGAATTGAAGATTGAAGATATGGCATTTGATTCTATTATTCCAGCTGTGTCTACGGGGAAGATAGATGTGGGCGCTGCCGGATTTACTGTGACAGAAGAACGAAAGAAGAATGTCAACTTTACAGATACATATGCAACTTCCAAGCAGGTGATCATTGTACGTGATGGGAATGCAGTGACAGCAAAGAGTTCGTTTGGCGAAAAATTTTACCAGAACTTTATCCAGGATAACCGCTATGCATATATGTTAAAAGGTCTTGGAAATACATTGATCATTACAATATTTGCGGTGATGATCGGTATTGTCTTAGGATTTTTAATTGCCATTGTCAGAACCAGTCATGACAGAAATGGCGGGCTTGGTGTGCTGAATGCAATCTGTAAGGCATATCTGACGATCATCCGTGGAACGCCAGTTATGATTCAGCTCTTAATTATTTACTACGTTATTTTCCAGAGTATCAATACCGGAAAAATTGTGGTTGCAGTGATCGCGTTCGGTCTGAACTCAGCTGCTTACGTGGCTGAAATCGTGCGTTCCGGAATTATGGCAGTGGATATCGGACAGTTCGAGGCAGGACGAAGCCTGGGTCTTAATTACAGACAGACGATGACTACTATCATCCTGCCACAAGCAGTAAAGAATATTCTTCCTGCACTGTGTAACGAATTTATCAGTTTATTGAAAGAGACGTCCATCAGTGGTTACATTGGTCTGATGGATCTGACAAAAGGCGGCGATATTATCCGAAGCGTAACATATGAGGCGTTTATGCCGTTGATCGCAGTTGCTGTGATTTATCTGTTAATGGTAGTTGGATTAAGTAAGGCGGTCGGTGTCTTGGAAAGGAAGTTGAGAAACAATGAGCGATAATACATATACAACGAATAATGCAGAAGTGATTTTGGAGATCAAAGATCTCTGCAAATCCTTTGGTGATCACGAAGTATTAAAAGGAATCTCCACGACTATCAGAAAAGGGGATGTCCTTGCATTGATCGGACCTTCCGGCTGTGGAAAATCCACATTTCTGCGATCCTTAAACCTGTTGGAGATCCCAACGAGCGGGCATGTTTTGTTCGAGGGAACAGATATGACCGACAAGTCAGTCGACATTAATCATGTCCGTGAAAAAATCGGAATGGTGTTCCAGCAGTTTAATCTGTTTCCCAACATGACGATTAAGGAAAACATTATGCTTGCCCCGGTAAAACTCAACAAAATGACCAGGGAAGAGGCAGAGAAAAAAGCAATGGAACTTTTGAAAAGAATCGGTCTTTCGGAAAAGGCAGATGCATATCCAAGCCAGCTTTCCGGCGGACAGAAACAGAGAATTGCTATTGTCCGTTCCCTTGCCATGAACCCGGATATTATTTTGTTTGATGAGCCGACTTCGGCATTGGACCCTGAGATGGTCGGCGAGGTTTTAAGCGTTATGAAAGAGCTTGCAGAGGACGGTATGACCATGGTGGTTGTAACACATGAAATGGGATTTGCAAGAGAGGTTGCAAACCGTGTCATGTTCATTAATGATGGTGTCATTCAGGAAGAAAACACACCGCAGGAGATCTTTGAACATCCACAGAGTCCGAGATTGCAGGAATTTTTATCAAAAGTATTATGATCATGAAAGAAAAAGGCTGTGCGGCAGCCTTTTTCTTTTTCTTTATTTCTGGTGTGAAATTCGCTATAATCGATATAGAATCCAAGACACAGGTATGGAAACGATAAAAAACGATGGAACATTATACAGGGAGAAAACGATGGGGAAAAAGGAATGGAAGAAGATCAGGCATGGAATCATCATTTTTGCGATGGCATTTTTCAGTGCAATACCATTTGTGGTATATGGAAAAAATAATGATTCCGGGGAAACAATCCGTATTGGATATATTGATTATGGCGGGTTTATCGATCTGGATGAAAATGGAGAGTATATAGGATATGGCGTGGAATTGCTGGATAAGATCGCTGAGTATACCGGATGGAAGTACGAATATGTGTATGACACATGGGACAATATCCTGAAAAAACTGGAGTCAGGTGAGATTGATATGATCTGTCAGGCGCAGAAAACACCGGAACGTGAGGAGAGATTCCTGCTTTCGAAGTACTGGGCGGGAACAGAAGCCTGTGTTCTTTATGCAAGACTGGATGATGACAGGTATTATTACAATGATTTTGAGGCTTTTAACGGCATCCGGGTGGCAGGACTGAAAGAAAGCTTTCAGAATGATGATCTGAAAGAATATGCCAAAAAGAAAGATTTTTCGTTTGAGTTGAAAGAATACAGGACGACAGAAGAATGTTTCCAGGCACTGGAGGAAGGTGCTGTGGACGCGGTCGTACAGGGATCGCTTGGCGGAATGACAGATTATAAGATTATCTGCCGGTTTGGAGCACAGCCATTTTATCTGATGGCAGGAAAACAGAAGCAAAAGGTAATGGAGGAAGCCGATTATGCGCTTGGAGAGATCACAGCGGATTACCCGATATTCTTAAGTGAACTGTACCAGAAGTATTATGGAGATACTTCTGCCATGGGGCTTGCATTTACAGGAGAAGAAATTGAATATATTAAGGCACAAAAGCAGGTGAACATGGCATTTATCAATAACAGACCACCGTTTTCAAAGGAAAATGCCGATGGAGAAATCGAAGGGATCATTGTTGATCTTGTGAGCCTGATCCGGGAGAGCAGTGGCTTGAATCTGCAGTACACGATGCTGGAAAGCGGTCAGCGTGTGGTAGATTATCTGGAGAAACATCCGGAAGATCTGGTAGCCGGTGTCGTAGTTGAAAATCCTGCATTCACAAAAGCTGATTATCTGGTATCAGATGTCATATACACAGGGGAAGTGGCGCTTGTCTGCAGACAGGGGATGAACTATACACCCGGAGATGCAGAAAATAAGTATATTCTTGCGATCCCGAAGAGTTATGCGGCACTGGAAAATTATATTCAGGCAAATTATCCGGAGTTTGAGATCGTAAAATGCACTACGACAGAGGAATGTATGGAACTTCTGAACAGCGGAGAGTGCGACTTTATGGCACAGAATGTCAACGTGGTGACACCGCTGCTACAGAAACCGCGGTATGAGGGATTGACGGTACTGCCTAACCTGTCTAAGGAAGAACCGATGGGGATTGTTGGAAAAAACAGTGATGAAAATAAAATCCTGATGAGCATTATTAATAAATGCATTATGCAGATTTCCTCTCAGGAAGTATCCCAGATCACGATCAGCCATACAGTGGCGAATGGGTATCAGCTTACCTGGACGGATGTGCTGTATAAGTTCCGCTATCCGTTGATCGTCATCTTTGTTTTGCTGGCGGCGAGTATTTTGTTTATGATTTTCTGGCAGGAGGCGAGACGAAAAAGCTATTTAAAGATTGCAGAGAAGAATGAGCAGCTTTTAGAGGCAGTCGGTCAGGCAAACCGGGCAAATCAGGCAAAGAGTGATTTCCTTGCAAGGATGAGCCACGAGATACGGACACCGATGAATGCGATCGTAGGACTGACGGAGATCGCAAAACACTATGAGGATGATCCGAAGAAGATAGAGGACTATCTCGACAAAATTGATGTGTCGTCCAAGGTGCTGTTAAACATTATCAACGATATTTTAGATATGTCGTCTATCGAGAATAAGAAGATGAAAATTGCACAGGAACCGTTTGATCTTCATGAGATCTTAATGTCGGTCTGCACGATTTATGAACCGCAGTGCAGACAGAAAGGGATAGCGTTTGAGGTGCAGGACGAAGAGGTGACGCATACACATCTGATCGGGGATGGACTTCGTGTGAACCAGATTTTGCTGAACCTGGTTTCCAATGCTTACAAATTTACGCCGTCCGGTGGGAAAATCACGATCAAAGTGAAAGAACTCTATGTGAAGGAGGAGAAAGTTTACTTTAATTTTTTTGTGGAAGATACCGGGGAGGGCATGTCGGAGGAGATGCAGACGCGGCTGTTCCAGCCATTTGAACAGGAGAGTGCGACAACTGCACAGAAACACGGAGGAAGCGGACTGGGACTGTCCATTGCAAAAAACTTCGTGGAACTGATGTCAGGCTCCATTTCCGTGAGATCGAAAAAAGGAGAGGGAACGACATTTGTTGTGTCCATTCCATTTGAATTCGAACAGACTACAGAACCAGAAACAACGGAGCAGCCGGTGGAAAACAATTTATCAGTGGTACAGGAAGAACAGGCAGTATATGATTTTACCGGGAAAAAAGTATTGCTTGCGGAAGACACCGCATTTAATGAAGAGGTGGCAACAGAACTGCTTGCAATGGTACATATGGATGTGGATTGTGCACATAACGGTCAGGAAGCCGTAGAGTTGTTTGAGAAGACGGAGCCAGGGACCTACACGGCAATACTTATGGATATCCATATGCCTGTGATGAATGGATATGATGCTGCCCGCGCGATCCGGAAGTCAGAGAGAGAAGATGCCAAAACAATTGCTATTTATGCCATGACTGCAAACTCTTTTACGGAGGATGTCAGTGCGGTGTTAAATGCGGGCATGAATGGACATATCGCAAAACCAATCGATGCGCAGATTTTATATGAAACACTGCAAAAACTCGTAACACAAAAACCATAACAGGAATTATTTGCAACCTGAAATGCTTTGTGGTAGTATATTTAATGGATTTTTATGATTTGAACGGAAAATACGCAAAAAAGGAGCATATAGAAAACATGAAATGGAATAAATATACCATTGAGACAACGACAGCAGCAGAAGATTACTTAAGCTCTGCACTTATGGATCTCGGTATTGAGGGCGTGCAGATTGAGGATAATGTACCGCTGACCAAAGAAGATCAGGCAGAGATGTTCATTGATTTTTTACCGGAACTCCCACCGGATGAGGGAATCAGTTATGTGAGCTTTTATTTAGAGGACAATGGACAGGATGATACCGAACTGTTAAAGCAGGTGAAAACGACAATCGAGGAGATGCGTCATATCGTGGATATGGGAACCGGAAAGATCACTTCTGACCAGACCGAAGATCTTGACTGGATCAACAACTGGAAAAAGTTTTTCAGTTCCTTCTATATTGAGGACATTCTGATCAAACCAACCTGGGAAGAATTAAAGGAAGAAGACAAGGACAAGTTTTTGATCGAGATCGATCCGGGTGTGTCTTTTGGAACCGGAAAACATGAGACAACACAGCTTTGCATCCGGCAGTTATTAAAATACATCCGTGGAAATGAAGATTACACACCACAGGTAAAGGCACCAAAAGTTTTAGATGTTGGCTGCGGAAGCGGTATTTTATCGATTGTGGCACTAAAATTAGGGGCATCAGAGGTAGTCGGAACAGACCTTGACCCGGACTGCATGACTTCCACACACGACAATATGGAAGTAAATCATCTCGATCAGAAACTGGGAACATTTTATGTTGGAAATCTGATCGATGATACAGAACTTCAGGAAAAAGTTGGAACAGAAGAATTTGATATCGTCGTTGCCAACATTCTGGCAGACGTGATTATTCCAATGGCACCGGTGATTCCGGCGCGTTTGAAAAAAGGTGGATATTTTATCACATCAGGAATCATCGACTTTAAAGAGAATGCAGTAAAAGAGGCAATTGAGAAAGCGGGTCTGGAAGTTGTAGAGATCAATCACCAGGGCGAGTGGGTGAACATCACAGCAAGAAAGAATTAGGAAAAGACATGTATCAGTTTTTTATAGAAGATGAAAATGCAGCAGAAGATTTTGTGACAATTGAAGGCAGCGATGTCAACCATATTAAAAATGTGCTGCGGATGAAACCGGGAGAGAAAATCCGCGTGTGCACCAGAAGTGGACAAAACTATTTTTGTAGTATATCTGATATTGCAGAAAGCTTTGTGCGTGCGGATATTCTGGAAAAAGAAGCGGAAAGCACAGAACTGCCATGCAGGATTTATCTGTTTCAGGGGCTTCCGAAGAATGACAAGATGGAATGGATCATTCAGAAAACCGTGGAACTCGGAGTTTATGAGGTCATTCCGGTTGCCATGAAAAACTGTGTGGTAAAGTTAGATGACAAAAAGGCAAAATCAAAGGTGACGCGCTGGCAGGCGATCGCAGAGAGCGCAGCAAAACAGTCAAAGAGAAGTCTGATCCCGGAAGTGAAGATGCCGATGTCGTACAAAGAAGCTGTGGCATATGCCAAGGAACTGGATGTGAAACTGATTCCCTATGAAAACGAGCATGGAATGGCAGGGACGAAGGCTGCAATGGAACAGATAAAAAAAGGCGAAAGTGTCGCAGTGTTTATCGGACCGGAGGGCGGATTTGCGCCGGAAGAGATCGCACTGGTGCAGGACGAGATGCAGCTAATCTCCCTTGGAAAAAGAATTTTAAGGACGGAGACAGCGGGTATCGCAGCACTTGCGATTTTGGGCTATCAGCTTGAGAGCAGTGATATGATAGAATAACAGTGCAAAAGTTGTCTGATGATAGAAATTTGTGAGTCGAAAGTTATCAGATGATTGAGAGATATAAAGAAGGACAATTATGGAAACAAATTTGACAGAAGTTTATTTGGATAATTCTGCAACAACCCGTTGCAGTGAACGTGCAAAAGATTTGATGGTAAAAGTTCTGATGGAAGATTACGGAAATCCATCCTCACTTCATATGAAAGGTGTGGAAGCAGAGAACTATATCAAAGAGGCTAAGAAAAAAATCGCAAAGACGTTAAAGGTGGATGAGAAAGAAATCCTTTTCACATCCGGAGGAACGGAATCAAACAATACCGCACTGATCGGAGCAGCACTGGCAAATAAAAGAGCCGGAAATCATATTATCACGACATCAATAGAACATGCGTCTGTTTCAGCAGTCGCAGGATATTTAGAGGAACTTGGCTTTCGCGTAACCTACCTGAAAGTGGATGAAAACGGCATTGTTTCACTGGATGAACTGCGCGAGGCAGTGTGTGAGGACACGATCCTTGTCTCAATGATGATGGTCAATAATGAGATTGGCGCTGTGGAACCGATCGAGGAAGCAGTGAAAGCAATTAAAGCGAAAAATCCGAACACGTTAGTGCATGTGGATGCAATCCAGGCATACGGAAAATATCGTATTTTCCCGAAAAAGCTCGGAATTGATATGCTTTCCGTCAGCGGACATAAGATCCACGCACCAAAAGGAACCGGATTTTTATATATCAAAGATAAGACAAAAGTAAAGCCATTGATCTATGGCGGCGGTCAGCAGAAGGGCATGCGCTCTGGAACCGAGAACGTTCCGGGAGTTGCAGCATTAGGTGAGGCAGCCGAGGAGATTTATGAGAACTTCGAGGAAAAAATAGAACATCTTTATCAGATCAAAAAACGGTTTGTAGATGGTGTTTTAAAAATAGAAGGCGCGACCGTAAACGGAAAGACCGGACGGGATTCTGCACCGCAGATCGTCAGCGTGAGCATTGATGGCGTGCGCAGTGAGGTCATGCTTCACACATTAGAAGACAGAAAGATTTATGTATCAGCTGGAAGTGCCTGTTCCTCAAACAAACCTTCTGTCAGCCATACATTAACGAGCATCGGACTTAAGAGCAATCTTTTAGATTCGACAATCCGGTTCAGCTTCTCGGTGCATACCACAGAGGAAGAGATTGATTATGCACTCGAAGTCATGAATGAGGTTGTGCCGAAGCTTCGCCGTTATACGAGAAAATAGCAGAGAAAAGGAGAAAACATGTATAAATCATTTTTGATCAAATATGCAGAGATCGCGATCAAAGGAAAAAACAGATATTTATTTGAAGATGCATTGGTAAGCCAGATCAACCATGCATTAAAAAAAGTGGACGGAGAATTTCTTGTAAGAAAAGAGCAGGGAAGAATTTATGTGGATACTTTAAGCGACTACGATTATGATGAGGTTGTGGAAGCATTAAAATGTGTATTCGGTATTGTTGGAATCTGCCCGGTTGTTCTGTTAGAGGATGAGGGATTTGATAAGCTTGCAGAGGAAGTGACCGCATATATTGACAAGGTATATCCGGACAAACACTTTACATTCAAAGTCAATGCCCGCCGTGCAAGAAAAAATTATCCGATGGAATCCATGGAGATCAATGCAGCCATGGGTGAGAAAATCTTAGATGCTTACCCGGAGACAAAGGTGGACGTGCATCATCCAGAAGTGGTATTTAACATTGAGATCCGTGCAAAAATCAATGTGTACTCTACGATCATTCCGGGACCGGGCGGAATGCCGGTTGGAACGAACGGAAAAGCAATGCTGCTGTTATCCGGCGGAATCGACAGCCCGGTTGCAGGATACATGATCGCAAAACGTGGTGTTACAATTGATGCTACTTATTTCCATGCACCACCATATACGTCAGAGCGTGCAAAACAGAAGGTTATCGACCTTGCAAAAATTGTTGCAAAATATTCAGGACCGATCAATCTGCATGTTGTGAACTTTACGGATATCCAGCTTTATATCTACGAGCAGTGTCCGCATGAGGAATTGACGATCATCATGCGCCGTTACATGATGAAACTGGCAGAGCATTTTGCAAAAGAGAATAAATGCCTCGGACTTATCACAGGCGAGAGTATTGGTCAGGTGGCAAGCCAGACAATGCAGTCACTTGCGGCAACGAACGAAGTATGTACCATGCCGGTATATCGTCCGCTGATCGGATTCGACAAGCAGGAGATCGTGACAATCTCAGAGAAGATCGATGCGTATGAGACATCCATTCTTCCATATGAAGACTGCTGTACTATTTTTGTGGCAAAACATCCGGTCACAAAACCGAACTTAAATGTGATCCACAATGATGAGAGAAAACTGAATGAGAAAATAGATGCATTAATGCAGGAAGCAATCGACACGGTAGAAGTCATTCATATTGAAGGGTAATTAAGACGGCAGTTTCGGATACCGGGACTGCCGGTTAGGAAAAGAAAAAGCCACAGAAATTATCTTCTGTGGCTCTAAATCTTCGGAAAGAATTAAACTAAATATGGTTTTAATACTTCCATGATTTCATCCATATTGCTTTCAGCATGAATTGCTAAATCAATAGGTTTGGATAAATCTAAACTGAAGATACCCATGATAGATTTTGCATCGATTACATATCTTCCAGAGATTAAATCGAAGTCGAATTCAAACTGGGTGATTGCATTAACAAAAGATTTTACTTTGTCAATGGAGTTTAAAGAAATCTGTACTGTTTTCATGTTAAAAAACCTCCTTGTTAGCTATCAAAGTTAACTTTATAGTAATGGTTTTTTATGGAAAAGTCAACACAAAATAGGAGTATCGAATGAAAATAAATAAGAAAGCCGCACTGCATAATTTAGGATGCAAGGTAAATGCATATGAAACAGAAGCAATGCAGCAGATATTAGAGAATGCAGGATATGAGATCGTGCCTTTTACAGAATCTGCAGATGTTTATGTGATCAATACCTGCTCCGTTACAAATATGGCAGACCGCAAATCCAGACAGATGCTGCATAAGGCGAAAAAGATGAATCCGGATGCCATTGTAGTTGGTGCCGGATGCTATGTGCAGACAAAAGAGGCGGAGGCACTGTTAGATAATACAGTAGATATCATTATTGGAAATAACAAAAAACATGAACTGCTTGCGATGATCGAAGCGTATGAGAAAGACCACGGAAATTGTGAGAATGTCGTAGACATTAATCATGAGAAGCAGGAGTACGAGGAAATGTTTTTGGAGCGCACGGCAGAGCATACAAGAGCATTTATCAAAGTGCAGGACGGATGTAACCAGTTTTGCAGCTATTGTATCATTCCTTTTGCGAGGGGAAGGGTGCGGAGCAGAAAACTTGAGGATGTGATCCGCGAGGTAAAACGTCTGGCAGAACATGGATTTAGAGAGATTGTGCTCACAGGAATCCATTTAAGCTCCTATGGAGTGGATACCGGAGACAGTCTGCTGCATCTGATCCAGGAAGTACACAAAGTGGAGGGAATCGAGAGAATCCGCCTTGGAAGTTTAGAGCCGAGAATCGTGACGGATGAATTTGCAAAAGCACTTGCAGAGATGCCAAAAATCTGCCCGCATTTCCACCTTTCGTTGCAGAGCGGATGCGATGCGACTTTACAGCGCATGAATCGCAGATATGACACGGCAGAATATGAAGAGGGATGCAGGATTTTAAGAAAGCATTTTTTGCATCCGGCTATCACTACAGATGTAATTGTTGGCTTCCCGGGAGAGACAGAGGAAGAGTTTGCCACCACAAAAGAATATTTAGAGCGCATCCATTTTTATGAAATGCACATTTTCCAGTATTCCAAGCGCGAAGGAACGAAAGCTGCAGTGATGGAACAGCAGATTCCGGAACCGGTGAAAAAGGAACGGAGCAATATCCTTTTAGCATTAGAAAAGAAAATGTCCGAAGAATTCCGGGAATATTATGTCGGAAAAAAGGTGACAGCTTTGATGGAAGAAGCCTATGAATTCGAGGGAGAGCAGTATTTTACAGGCTATACAAAAGAGTATGTGAAGATTGCTGTAAAGTCGGAAGAAGACCTTTCCAATCAGTTTGTGCAGGGAACAATCCAGGGAAGATTGACGGACGATATCTATGTTATGGTTGAATTTTAGGACAAACTATATTAGAATAACGTAGAGGATTATTGTATTTATTCAATAGGTTCGCGCATTTACTGTGCGAACCGTAAGAACATGATTCATGTGTTCGCAAATCCCTTTCTGCATGGCAGATTTTAATGGATTTGCGAACTGTAATTATGAAGTATTGAATAATTACGGATTACTTTCTTACCATAGAGTAAAGAAGAGTATAAGGGCGTGACAAATATGCAGAACATCAATAATACACAATATTTCAGAGTGGAGAAGGAGCCGGAACTGCAGGTAAAAGACGTACTTGCAATTGTGTATCGTGCACTGAGCGAGAAAGGATACAATCCACTGAATCAGATTGTTGGATATATTATGTCAGGTGATCCTACTTATATCACCAGCCATAATAATGCAAGAAGTCTGATCATGAAAGTAGAGCGTGACGAATTAGTAGAAGAAGTATTAAAAGCATATATTAAGAATAATAACTGGAATTAATATATGCCAAAGAGGGAAAGTCTGCCCTTTTGCAGACAGAAAATGGAGATTTTTTAATGAGAATATTAGGCTTGGACTATGGCTCAAAGACTGTCGGCGTGGCAGTCAGTGATGAGCTTTTATTTACTGCGCAGGGACTGGAGATCGTCAGAAGACAGTCCCCTAATAAACTGCGCCAGTCTTTGGCAAGAATCGAAGAAATTATCGAAGAATATAACGTAGAGCGCATTGTTTTAGGTTATCCTAAGAATATGAATAACACAGAGGGTGAGCGCTGCGAAAAGACAAAAGAATTCAAAGAGATGTTAGAACGCCGTACCGGACTCGAAGTGATTCTGTGGGATGAGAGACTGACCACAGTTTCAGCAGACAAGCATATGATGGAATCGGGTATCCGCAGGGAAAACCGCAAGAAATTCGTAGATGAGATAGCGGCTGTTTTTATCCTGCAGGGATATCTTGATTATCTTTCCATGCATCCGGAAGAAAAATAAAGTCCACAGAAAGTAATCCAAATGTCGGTAAATGATCAAAGAAAGGAAGAAAGATGGAAAAAGTTGTTTTTACAGATCCGGACACAAAAGAGAACATTGATTTTTACGTGTTAGAGGAAACACAGATCAATGGAACAAAATATCTTTTTGTAACAGAAGAAGAGGATGGAGACAGTGACGCTTATATTTTAAAAGAAATCGCAGATGAGAATGACGACATCGTCTATGAAATGGTAGAAGATGATAAGGAACTTGCAGCTATTGGAAAAGTATTTGCTGAACTGATCGATGACGCAGATATTGAATATTAGTGAATATTAGTAACATAAGTCTGCACATTCAGAGTGAAGGCTTTATGAAGGTACTGAACAGTTATGATTATTAGTAAATTAAGAAATGGAATTGGAATTTTGAAGAAACAGGAAAATATAACAGAAAATCTTACAACAGATGAGATTGTAGAAAATACAGAAAACGCAAAGGTGGCAGAAGCAGCAGAGACAGAGAAGAAACCTGCACGCAGACCGGCGAGAAAGAATACAACTGTCAGAAGAAAAAAATCAGATGAGACAGTGACCGAGAAAACAGAAAAAGGCAGCAGAGCAGAGAAAGCAGAAAAGAGCGGAAAAACTGAGAAGAAAGTCAGAGCAGAGAAGAAAACAAAAAGTGCATCTGCAGAGACTGCCAAAGTGAAAAAGAACGGAAAAAGTAAAGAGAATAAAGATGGAGGAAAAGATTTGAAACAGAATGAACATTCTTCAAAGCTTAAGATCATTCCACTTGGCGGATTAGAGCAGATTGGAATGAATATTACAGCTTTTGAATATGAAGACAGCATCATTGTTGTGGATTGCGGATTGTCATTCCCGGAAGACGATATGTATGGAATAGATCTTGTAATCCCGGATATCACTTATTTAAAAGATAACATTGACAAAGTAAAGGGATTTTTCATCACACATGGTCATGAGGATCATATCGGTGCAATCCCATATGTGTTAAAAGAAGTGAACGTGCCGATTTATGCGACAAAGCTTACGATTGGTATTATTGAACATAAATTAAAAGAGCACAATATGCTCACAAAAGTAAAACGTAAAGTTGTAAAATACGGACAGCATATCAACCTTGGCTGTTTCCGTGTGGAATTTATCAAGACAAACCACAGTATTCAGGATGCAGCAGCACTTGCCATTTATTCACCGGCAGGAACGGTTGTGCATACCGGAGACTTTAAAGTAGATTACACACCTGTATTTGGAGATGCCATTGATCTTCAGAGATTCGGTGAGATTGGTAAAAAAGGTGTTCTTGCATTAATGTGCGATAGTACAAATGCAGAGAGACCGGGCTTTACCATGTCAGAAAAATCGGTCGGAAGAACGATTGATGCGATTTTTGATGATAATAAGAATTCAAGAATTATCATTGCTACGTTTGCATCAAATGTGGATCGTGTTCAGCAGATCATCAATGCAGCATATAAGAACGGAAGAAAAGTAATCGTGGAAGGCCGCAGTATGGTAAATATTATCGGTACTGCAAGTGAACTTGGCTATATCAATATCCCGGAAAATACACTGATCGATATTGAGCAGTTGAAAAATTATCCGGATGAGCAGACCGTTATCATTACAACCGGAAGTCAGGGCGAATCGATGGCAGCATTGTCAAGAATGGCATCCGGAATCCACCGTAAAGTAACGATCAAGCCAAATGATACGATTGTATTAAGTTCTAATCCAATTCCGGGAAATGAGAAAGCGGTTTCTAATATTATCAACGAATTATCCATGAAGGGTGCGAAGGTTATTTTCCAGGATGTACATGTATCCGGTCATGCGTGCCAGGAAGAGATCAAGCTGATCTATTCTCTGGTAAGACCAAAATATGCGATCCCGGTTCATGGAGAGTATCGTCATCTGATCGCACAGGCGAGAGTGGCAGAGGAACTTGGAATTAATAAGGATAATATTTTTATCTTATCTTCCGGCGATGTCTTAGAACTCGATGAGGAGAGCGCAGCCGTAACAGGAAAAGTTCATACCGGCGCGATCATGGTAGACGGACTCGGTGTCGGAGATGTTGGAAATATCGTATTAAGAGACAGACAGCATCTTGCTGAGGATGGTATCATCATTGTTGTTTTGACATTGGAGAGCGGTTCCGGACAGGTACTTGCCGGGCCTGATATCGTATCCCGTGGATTTGTGTATGTCCGTGGTGCAGAGACACTTATGGAGGAAGCAAAACAGGTGTTAGATGAGAGAATGCAGTACTGCATGGATAAGGGCATTACAGACTGGGGCAAGATCAAGACAGAGATCAAAGATTCTCTCGGTGATTTTGTATGGAAAGAGACGAAGAGAAGACCAATGATCATGCCGATCATTATGGAAGTATAAAGCGCTTACGAGGTAGATGATGAATTTGAACAAAGTAGTTTTTCGTTTTGTCAGTATCAGTTTTTCAATACTTGTTATTTTACTTGTATTGATCGGATTTGTAAAAATTGGAACTTATTGCTATGAGTTTGGTTATCGTGTCTTTACGGAGGCGCCTGTGGACGCAGAGCCTGGCAGGGATGTTATGGTTCAGATCTCCAGTCACATGTCAGACATGGATATCGCAAAGGAGCTGAAGGAAAAAGGGCTTGTGGAAGATGCAAAGCTGTTTTATGTGCAGTTAAAAGTATCTGCATATTCCGGCAAACTTCATGACGGTGTATACACATTGAACACATCCATGACAGCAAGAGATATGATGGTGGTAATGGCAGCAGAGCCGGAACAAAGTACTGCAGAGGATACGGAGACTGTGACAGATTCAACCGAACAGACAGACGATACACAGACGAATACAGTCACAGGAGAGGAATAGAAGTGATCGTTGACGAGAGACTGGTAACTTATATTAATTCCTTGGATACAGGGAATACAGAGATTTTAGATGAAATAGAGCGCGAGGCATTAGACAGTTATGTGCCGATCGTGCGCAAGGAGATGCAGAGTTTTCTAAAGCTGATCTTGTCGATCAAAAGACCTGCAAGAATCCTTGAAGTTGGGACTGCAGTTGGATTTTCAGCGATATTGATGGCTGAGTACAATCCGGTGCCCTGTGAGATCACAACGATTGAGAATTATGAAAAAAGAATTCCAATCGCAAAAGAAAATTTCAGGCGTGCAGGAAAAGAAAAACAGATCACTCTTTTAGAAGGGGATGCAGCAGATATTTTAAAAGAGCTGCAGGAACCATTCGACTTTATCTTTATGGATGCGGCAAAAGGACAGTATATCCATTTTATGCCGGAAATCCTAAGGCTTTTAAAGCCGGAGGGGATTCTGGTATCCGATAATGTTTTACAGGATGGAGATATTATTGAGTCCCATTTTATTGTGACAAGAAGAAACCGTACCATTTATAAAAGAATGAGAGAGTATCTGTATGAACTGACCCATTCTGAAGAGCTGGTGACTTCGGTACTGCCGATCGGGGACGGAATCACAGTGAGTGTGAAGAAGGAGAAATACGTAAAATGAGAAGACCAGAACTTTTAATACCGGCAAGCAGCCTTGAAGTATTAAAAATAGCTGTAATTTACGGCGCTGACGCAGTATATATTGGCGGTGAGGCATTTGGACTGCGTGCGAAAGCAAAGAATTTTTCCATGGAAGAGATGAAAGAGGGAATTGAATTTGCTCATGCACATGATGTAAAAGTTTATGTGACAGCTAATATCTTAGCACACAATGATGATCTTGAGGGCGTGCGGGAATATTTTGAAGAATTAAGGAAAATTAAACCGGATGCACTGATTATTGCAGATCCGGGTGTTTTCCAGATCGCAAAAGAGGTTTGTCCAGAGATTGAGCGCCATGTGAGCACACAGGCAAATAATACAAACTATGCAACTTATCTGTTCTGGTATGGATTAGGTGCAAAAAGGGTTGTTTCTGCAAGGGAATTATCCATTGCAGAGATCAAAGAGATCCGGGAACATATTCCGGATGATCTTGAGATCGAGACTTTTGTTCATGGTGCAATGTGTATTTCCTATTCCGGACGCTGTCTGCTCTCCAATTATTTTACCGGAAGAGACGCGAACCAGGGCGCATGCACACATCCGTGCAGATGGAAATATTCTATCGTGGAAGAGACCAGACCAAACGAATATATGCCGGTCTATGAAAATGAGCGGGGAACCTACATTTTTAACTCAAAGGATCTCTGCATGATCGAACATATTCCAGATCTTTTCGACGCAGGTATTGACAGTTTTAAAATAGAGGGTAGAATGAAGACAGCACTCTATGTTGCGACTGTGGCAAGAACTTACCGGAAGGCAATTGATGATTATATGAGATCACCGGAGCTTTATCAGGAGAATATGCCATGGTATCTGGATCAGATTTCAAACTGCACTTACCGCCAGTTTACCACCGGTTTCTTTTATGGAAAACCGTCCGATGAATCGCAGATTTACGATAACAACACTTATTTGAAAGAATACACATACTTAGGTATCGTGGGAGAAACAAATGAAGAAGGGCTATATCGGATTGAACAGCGCAATAAGTTTTCTGTCGGAGAGTGCATTGAAGTGATGAAGCCGGATGGAGAGAATATCGAAGTTATGGTAAAGCGCATTGTGGATGAAGAGGGAAATGATATGGAATCTGCTCCGCATCCGAAACAGATATTATATATTGATCTTGGACAACCGCTTGAAATGTATGATATTTTACGCAGAAAAGAGTAAACGAGACTAGAAAGGAATGGTTACGAGTATGGCACAGGAAAAATATGTAGCATATGTGGGCACCTATACCCATGAGAACAGTGTAGGAATTCATATTTATGATGTTGATGTAACGAAAGGATATATGACGGAACGCAAAGTGGTTCCAATCAATAATCCGTCTGATCTTGTAGTATCTAAGAACAGAAGATTCCTTTATTCGATTGCAGATGAAGGTGTGGAAGCTTTCAAAATTTTAAAAGACGGCGATCTTGAACCAATCAACGAGCAGTGGATCGGTGGCATGAGAGGCTGTTATGTAGAAGTGGATGACGAGAACCGTTATCTTTTTGTAGGCGGACATCATGACGGACGTGTTACTATGATGCGTTTACAGGAAGATGGAAGCATTGGCGACATCGCAGATGGTGTTTTCCACAAAGGAATGGGAAGAAGTATTGCACAGCGTAACTTTATTCCACATGTAGACTGTGTAAAATTAACACCGGATCAGAAATTCCTCTGCGCAGTTGACAATGGATTAGACCAGGTAAAGATTTACCGTGTTGATTATGAAAACGGAAAGTTGGAACTGGTTGATATTATCCGTGGACCATTGGAGTCAGCTCCTCGTATGATCCGTTTCTCCAGAGATGGAAAGTTTGCATATATTCTTTATGAATTGCTGAATCAGGTAGAAGTGTACAGTTATAAGATTGTAGATGATATGCCTGTATTTGAAAAAATTCAGACAATTACAACAATGGGACCGAAAGATGATGATGTCTGCGCAGCATCCGGTATGGAAGTTTCCAAGAGCGGAAAGTATTTATATGTAAGTAATTCCGGTGTAAACTCTGTTATCTGCTATGCGATCGATCCAAAAGAGGGAACTCTTTCCGTCACATTCCAGACGAGAGTCTGCAGCGATTTCCCTAAGATGCTTGCAATCTTCCCGGATGAAAAACATTATCTGACACTGAACAATGCGTCAAATGATATTGCATTCTATGCGGTTGATTATGAGAAGAAGTATTCTGTATGGGAAGGAAAACCTGTGAAGGTTGATAAGCCAAACTGCATTTACATTTTGAAACTGGAAGCATAACCGGAGTTTGATTGGCGTAGTGTTCAGATCCTGTGGTGCTTTTATAGGTTGTGAAGGGCAGATATAAGCGTCCTCTCACAAGTCGTGATTTTATGGGTTTATGAAAAGAAAAACGGTATAAACGAAATATTATGTTTCTGTTCGCTGAACATTCCGATAAGCCTCTAAAGAGTCTTATCTCCATAGCTCACAAAGAAAATAATATTTGTTTATACCGTTTTTCTTTCATTTACGCTGTGAATGACTTGTGAGAGGACGCTTATATTTGCCCAATTTACGCTGTGAATTGAACCACAGAATCTGCAATTTACGTTATGGAACTCACGGTTAGGGGATGGACGCCTATGAGGGAATGGCAAAAATCAATCTGCATTCTCAAAGTAAATTAATTATAACTTCTGTAAATAAATTTTAATAGAATGAAGTAGGATTGTAATGTAATTATGGTAGAATGATGATATTAATGAAGTTGTTCAATCGGAAGTTGTAGAGAAATAGAAAACTCGGTAATTTTTAAGAGGGAAATAACATGAATAACCAACAAAAGGGCACAATTTTAACATTGCTGAAAATTGATGAATCGAATAGAAATTATACAAATAATTATTGGTTTTCATACAAGGATTTCTTAGCCCCAACGGATGATTTTACAGATTTCTCATGTGAACATCTTGAAGGGAAACAAGAATACATTACTTTGATTGAAAAATTACTTAGCATAGATGAAACCGCAAAAATTTTTGTACAAGTCTATGGATTGGAAGAAGATAATAATGAGCAGTATATTACTGCTGACACCTTGATTATTTTCAGCAAATTATCTCTTTATGAGATAAAACAAATTTTTAATGAACCGAAAGATATATTTCCAAGCGATATTAGAGAAGAAACAGATTTTTCGCAACCCACTTTTCTTATTGATAATAATGGTAAACTAATTCCAAGTGTAAAGCTATTTGGCGATGATTGTTTTGTTTATTATTGTTGGTGGGATTAAATTCATGTTTGCAGACCGGATGAGCAAAGTAGAAAATTGATATTGAAGGGGAAATTATATT
>UQNW01000035.1 GCA_900542495.1 uncultured Roseburia sp. | reverse complement strand
CCATTTTTCGGAACACGAAAAACTTCAATGCCCTCAACTGGCTAAAGCCATAAACAGCAAAGAAATAAGGCTGCCGCACGTTTCCGTGCAACAGCCTTATTCTAGCACACTCTATGTCCTAATACAAATAGCCAGATTGCAAATCAGCCAAGTATTTTTTTCAAGTCTTCTTCCGGCGTACTGATCGGTGAAATCTGATAATTTTCCACCAGATAATTTAAAATATTCGGTGAGATAAATGCCGGCAATGTTGGTCCAAGATAGATGTTCTTAATACCAAGATGCAGCAATGTCAGTAAAATGCAGACTGCCTTCTGCTCATACCAGGACAGCACCATAGAAAGCGGGAGTTCGTTCACACTGCACTCAAAAGCTTCTGCAAGTGCAGCCGCAACTTTGATTGCACTGTAAGCATCGTTGCACTGTCCCATGTCCATGATTCTTGGAAGTCCGCCGATCGTGCCAAGATCAAGGTCATTGAAACGGTATTTTCCGCAGGCAAGTGTCAGGATAACAGAATCCTTAGGTGTCTGCTTTACAAATTCAGTATAATAGTTTCTTCCCACTCTTGCCCCGTCACAGCCGCCGACTAAGAAGAAATGACGGATAGCACCTGATTTTACAGCATCGATCACCTGGTCTGCAACGCCTAACACCGTTCCGTGTCCAAAACCTGTCATAACTGTCTTACCACCATTGATTCCTGTCATTTCCCGGTCAGAGTCATAACCGCCGAGCTCTAATGCTTTCTCAATGACCGGTGTAAAGTCTTTTTCTTCCCCGATATGAACCATTTCCGGATAAGAAACTACTTCTGTGGTAAATACGCGGTCTGCGTAGCTTGGTTTTACCGGCATCAGGCAGTTGGTTGTGTAGAGAATCGGTGCAGGGAGCGCATCAAATTCTTTCTGCTGGTTCTGCCATGCGGTTCCGAAGTTTCCTTTTAAATGCGGATACTTTTTCAGTTCCGGATATGCGTGTGCCGGAAGCATTTCCCCGTGGGTATAAATGTTGATTCCCTTATCTTTTGTCTGCTCCAGCAATAATTTCAGATCATAAAGATCATGTCCGGTGATCACAATAAACGGTCCTTTTTCCACTGTCAGCGGAACAGTCGTCGGCACCGGAGTGCCAAATGTCTCTGTATTTGCCCTGTCTAATAATTCCATACAGATCAGATTTTTCTCACCTACTTCTAATACTACCGGAAGCAGAAGTTCCATATCCATATCGTAGCCGATTACAGACAGTGCTCGATAAAAGAAACTATTTACTTCCTCTGACGTATAGCCTAACACCATTGCGTGATATGCATATGCTGCCATTCCACGAATTCCGAATAAAATCAGGGATTTTAAAGAACGGATATCTTCATTGTCGTTCCAAAGGCTATTCATGTCATAATCATCGGTATTGCCGCATGGATTCTGGCAGACACTGCAGTCCGGCACGATTTTATTTTTCTCGGCTTTTACTTTCTCGATCATCTCTTTTAATGTTTCATCATTAAAATTGACATTTGTGATCGTTGTAAATAAACCTTCTATTATCATACGGTCTGTGTTTTCCGTCTTTGGATTATTTCCGCAGGATTTTGCAAGACCGATCAATGCTCCGGTCAGCTCGTCCTGCAATTTTGCTGTATTTGCAGATTTGCCACACACACCTGCATTTCCTGTACATCCACTGCATCCAGCAGTCTGTTCACACTGAAAACAAAACATTTTCTGTTCCATTTTGTAAATTCTCCTTTTTATGAAATTTAAAACGCTGCTATGCAGAGGTTATACCCCTGCACACCAGCGCTTGTTACGAGGTATGTACAGATTGTAATAAAAATGCTTTTCATTTTCTGTTGTTTTTACAACATAATTTTATTTTCCAATTATTTCATGGATAATATATTCTTGCGATTCTCTGTTTCCCGCACATAACCGATCAGCTTATCAGATACTCCGACTACACGTTCTGTAGCTGCATTGCACTGATCTACTGTGGTGTCTAACTCATTCATATGTTCAATCGTGATCTGTGCACTCTCCGCATTCTGATCTGCAAATTCTTTCAGGGAAACCGTCTCCGTCTCAATGATATCGCTGTGGTTCTTTAATTCTTCCACCTCAGAGCTGATGCCTTCGATCGCACTTCCGACCTGACCGATCTCACCGTTTAATGTTGTAAAGATTTCCTTTGTCTGATTGATCTTCTCATTCTGGAGGCTGACTGCCTCGGATACCTTCTCAGTGATCTCCACGCTCACATTTGCCTTATCCATAAGGTCTGCTACCAGCTGGTTAATACGTTCCGTAGATTCTCTGGACTGATCTGCCAAAGTACGGATCTGCTCTGCAACAACCGCAAATCCCTTTCCATGTTCTCCGGCTCTTGCCGCCTCGATACTTGCATTTAACGCAAGCAGATTCGTCTGACTTGAAATATCCGCAATAATATCGGTAACTGTCTGGATCTGCTGTGCAGAATCATTAGTGAGCTTAGACTGCTCTCTTACATTGTCGATTGCTTCCCCATTCTTCTTACTGATATCGATCAGTTCAGCCATGATATTTTCAGCAGACTCATTACACTCCTGCATCTTATCTGCACTTGCATTCAAGGCATCGACATTCTCGGAAATCATAGCGATCAGATCGCCGATCGCATCGATCTTCTCTTTCATATCTGCCGTCTGTGCTGCCTGCGTCACAGTGTTATCTGCGATCGTATGTGTCGAATCCTGTGTGATCTTCAAGGAATCTTCCATATCATGAAAGATATTATTAAAATCATCAGATACAGATTTTAATTCTTCTGTTGCTGTTTTGATACCGGAAATCACCATTGCAAATGAACTGATGGAATCATGTACGGAACGCATCATCGCTCCGATGTCATCCTCACGCTCCATCAGCTTTTTCGCTTTTTCTCCGATCTTCGTCTGTTCCTGTTCATCTTCTGCTTTTCCCTGGGCTATGGTAAGAAACTGGTTCAGCAGTGATTTCACAACCCAGAATACGATTCCAAAAATCACAACGCTGACCGCACTTACCAGCACAACTGCGATCAACGTGCTGATGATTCCATTCTTTAACAGTTCCAACACGAGCACCTGCCACAAAACAATGACAAGCATTAATGCAAATATCGGTTTTAAGGCTTTCCCCCAAGCCACTTTTCTGTTATCCTGTTCCATAATTATCAGAAACCTCCGTGTTCATCAAAGTTATACATATTCTATCATATTTTTCATGCTTATGGTATCAGAATTTTCTATTTTCATATTTTCTTTGACTAATCCTGCAAAATAATATACAATGCAATCGTTTCAGAATAATACAGGAAATGGAGAATCTAAAATGCGTAAAATAGCTTTTTTTGATATAGACGGAACTTTAACTTCCGAAATCGACGGTTCCATACCACAGAGTGCCATCGCTGCGATACGAAAAGCCAGAGCAAACGGAAACCTGATGTTTTTAAATACCGGAAGATGTATCCAGAACGTGGAACCACGCTTTCAGGAAGTCGGCTTTGATGGATTTGTCTGCGGATGCGGCACTGATATTTACTGCGGCGGTAAGAATCTTTTACATGTCACACAGTCCCATGAAATCACAATGGAACTGTTAAAGGCTGCAAGAGACACCAATGTGGACATTGTTTTCGAATCATCCACTGCGGTTGCTTACGATCCGGTCCGTCCGGTCATACATCCGGATGCCGTGACACAATATGACGCTTTCGTGAAACGCGGTTATACAATGCCAACGGATCTTGAGTCACCGGATTTTATCTGCGATAAATTTGTTATCTGGTTTCAGGAAAAAGAGCAGCTGCAGGCTTTCCGAAAGGTCAGCGACGTACATTTCAACTGCATTGACCGGGGCGGCACATTCCGGGAATTTGTTCCTCTCGGCTATAGCAAAGCAACCGGAATCCAGTTTGTCCTTGATCATTACAATCTGTCGAAAGAGGATGCCTATGCATTTGGCGACAGCAACAATGATCTTCCGATGCTCTCCTATCTTCCAAACAGCGTTGCTATGGGGAATGCAAACCCGGTTTCTCTTTTTGATCAGGTTTCTTTTGTCACAAAAAAAGCGAGCGAAGACGGTATCGCCTTCGCTCTGGAACATTTTTCTTTTCTATAAGGGGGCTGCTGTTGCAGCTCTTTTTTTATAAGTATTTTTTCAAATCATCAGCGGTGGCACGCATCTTATCAACTGCCTGCTGTACCTGTTCTGCATACTCAAGATTCTGCTCACTCATTCCGTGTACCTGTTCTGCACTTGCAGTAACTTCCTCCGTTGCAGCAGAAAGATGTGAAATATTCTCCACGATCTTATTGTTCGACTCTGAGAGTCCGTCTACCTGACGGTTTACCTCCTCAATATGATCGATCAGATCTGTCATATTGCGGTTTAAGGATTCAAATGTTTCAGATGCCGCAAGGATCTTCTCATTCTGGCTCTCAACGGCCTCTACAGATTCTTCCACAGAAGAAACAACCTCATTTGCATTCTCATTTAACTCGTTGACGATTCTCGTGATCTCCTCCGTAGAGTTCTTCGTCTGCTCCGCAAGCTGACGAATCTGCTCTGCAACAACCGCAAATCCACGTCCTGCCTCTCCGGCTCTCGCACTTTCAATAGAAGCATTTAACGCCAGCAGATTGGTCTGACTGGAAATATTTAAGATCATTCCTGCGATCTCTTCCACTTCTTTTGTCTTATTCTGAAGCTTTGTCATCGCACCGGTAACTTCATGGTTTGTATTTGTGATCAGTTCAGACTGATTCTTTAATTCTTCCATGACACGGATATTTTCCTGAATGCTCTCATTCGAATTCATGGCAATGTCTACCATCTGCTTCGAGCTTTCGCCAGTCACTCCGATCGCATCCTGAATGGAATTGGTCATTGTATTCTGTTCCTCAATACTGTTTGCAGTTGTATTCGAAGATGCAGATATCTCCTGCATGCTGTTTGTCACGGATTCTGTCACGCCAACCAGCTTTTCGATCAGTTCACTGCTCTTTACAGATTCTGTCTGGATAGATTGTGAAATACTGAGTACACCGTCCAAAATGTGTTTTTCCTTCTCATGCTCTGCTGCGATCGAACCAAGCGCATCATCATTAAATATAATTGTGATATATCCGACTCTGCTGATGATAAAGAGGATTCCAAGGACTCCCCAGATACTGCAGATCGTATCCACATCTATCACAATGTATCCCTTAATTGCCTGTACGATGGTCACGATTATGTATAAAATACTAAGCCCGATCTCTGTGAGTTTTAATCCTTTTTTATCGTAATAAGGAAGCTGCAATGCGATACATGCGACCAGCACATAGGTAATAAACTTTGCATCTGTCTGCACCCCAAGAAGCAGATATTCAATCCCCATCTCTATGGTTGCTGCTACTTTTAATTTGTCGGTTGCCTTATCCCTGCAATATATGACCGCATTCCCCACTGCAAATAAAAGTAAAAGAACCGTATTTCCATAGACGGTCACCGTCTGGATGTTATGATTCATCTGTTTCATCCACAGATACAACAAAATCAGTGCCGCCATAAAGATCGTGGCTCCCATATATATTCTATTCATTCTCCGCAATCGTTCCGAAATGTCATTATAACGATATTTATTTTCTTCCATTGTTTTTCGTTAACTCCTCTCTTGTTATCATGTAAGCCTTTTCACAATATAGCATATTATACCTTATTTTTCCAAAAAATTCCATATTATTTTCTGCATAATATGCATATTTTTCTCAGATACGCCACCTGCTTCAATAAACGATCTTATCGCGTCCGGTCTCTTTTCCCTGATATAACTTCTCATCTGCCCTGCGGATCGCCATTTCCATACCATCGTTCTTATCGTACTCTTCCAGTCCAAACGTCACGGTAATGCGGATCTCCTCATTTTCATACGATACCGTCAGCCTGTGGATCTCGTCATAAATCTCCTGCAGCGCATCATATGCCGCATCGCCGTTTCTGCCATAAAATACAAACAGGAACTCCTCGCCTCCCCAGCGGCATACCCTTCCGTATGGTTTCATTTTGTCCATGAAAAGTCCTGCTACAGCTTTCAGCACTTCATCACCTGCATCATGCCCATAGGTATCATTAATTCTTTTAAAGAAATCAATATCTGCAATGGCGATCGATACAAAGCCTGCATTTCCTATCTCATAATCATACTCCACTGCACGGATATATTCCCACATGCTCCGGCGGTTCCAAAGACCGGTAAGTGCGTCAACCGAAGCGATCTTTTGCAGTTTTGCATTATACCGTACAAGCTTCTGCTCCATTTTCTGGGCATCCTTTGTAAATATGATCATGACAGCAGTGATCTGCGCAAAAATAAAAATAGTATTTAAAATCTGTATCAAAACACTTATGCCTGGATCCAGTGGATTGTATGGTTTAAAATTCCGGGCGTAGGCATACAAAGCCAGACGCAGTGCACATGCTCCGACCGCAGTCAGCACTTTTTTCCGCTCTCCTGCAGCACTCACCGTAAAGTTCAGTGCAAGAAATGCAAACAGATAATGCTGTACTCCGCAATCCCAGCCAAACATTACAATAAACAGGATGATCCACACGATCATAAGTATCTGTGAAATCCACGCTGCCTCTCTTGTGTGGTTCCAGTACGTCGTGTAAAAAGATAACATATAACATACTCCGCACACCAGACATCCACCTGCATTCATCCAGTCGCCAATGCAGCCAAAGACGATCAAAAGACAAAGAAAATACCCACAAAACAGCAATGCACTGATCCGCAGTGTCACTGCCACTTTTTTTGTCTCATTTTCATTCTCTACATCTTTGAAAATCAAATTCAGAATACTTCTCATCAGTTTATTCTCCTACATGAATAAAATGTTCTTCAAATTCGCTTTCCGAACATGGTTTTCCAAATAAATATCCCTGTATATAATCTGCCCCAAGTGCACGAAGATCCTGAAGTTCATCTCCGGTCTCGATTCCCTCAATGCAGATAGCAAGATCCAGACTATGTGTCATATCAATAATCTGTTTCATCAATGCATGCTCATACTCATTTTGCAGCGACTTTAATGTAAAAGACCGGTCGATCTTGATATAATTCGGTTCAAGATCCCCTAAGCAGTGCAGATTCGAGTAGCCTGTTCCGAAATCATCTAATATAACCTGCACGCCGTGTTCCTTCAGACCATTCCATAATTTCTGGAAGTGCCTTGAATCAAGGTAACCACTCTCTGTCAGCTCAATTCCGACATTTCCGGCTTCAATTCCGTAAAGTCTGATGATATTCAAGATTTCCTCTAACGCATTGCTTTTCATCACCTGCACATACGACAGATTAATATTCATACGAAAATGAGGAATCCATTTCTGCCACTTCTGGCATACTCCGATCGACTGCTGAAGCATCCATTTTCCTGCCGGAATAATAAGACCTGTCTGCTCTAACAATGGGATAAATTCCACCGGGGAAACCCGTTCAATCCCGCCTTCTTTTTCCTCTGACGGCATGGAAAAACGCATCAATGCCTCTGCACCGGCAAGCTGGAAAGTCGTCGCATCCACGATCGGCTGGAAATAAGCTTCAAAACCCTCAAAATTATGGTTGACTGCATCATATAACTGCCGCTCGATTTTCTTTCGTCTCTTGAAACGGTCATACTCTTCCTGTGAAAAAACATAATAACTGTTTCTGCCGTTTTCCTTTGCCTCGTTTAACGTAAACTCCGTCAGCTTGAGTACTGCATCATATCCGCCATACACAGCCTCGCATTTTAAAATTCCTGCTGACAATGTGAATACAGCTTTGTACTGATTCTGCTCGACAAAGTAATCAATGCTCTTTCTGCAGTTACTGTAAAGCTGTAATGCATCCTGCAGCGTTCCACCGCAAAAATCGACGATCATAAACTCATCTCCGACAATACGGAATAACTGCTGTTTCTCATTCAGATTCTCTGCCAGGCAGTCTGCTGTTTTTTTGATGATAAAATCACCATATTTATTGCCAAGATTTCCATTGATTGCTCCAAGATCATCGATTCCGACACGCATAAAAAATCCGTCCGGGAACTTGTCTTTATACTTTCTGACATAAGCAGACAAGCTTGTCTCTCCGAGCAGACCGCTCACATTATCTGCCTTCTGACGCTCTCCGATCTCGTTAATGCATCCGATCAGAAAATGCGGATTTCCTTCTTCATCATCAATCACTTTTCCGCGGCAGTTGATCCAGACCGGTTCTCCGTTCGTATCCAGCCAGCGGTAAAACATGCTGTGATACTTCTTTTTGCCGTCCTTAATCTCCTGCAGTTCCTTTGCAAGTGCCGGCATATCATGCATATCCACAAAACTCTCATGTGCTCTTGCCACATCACTGAAACGGTCGGAAGGCAGACGGAACCTGTCCCTTGCATGTGGTGAGATCTGATACTCATCCAGTTTTAAGTCATAAGCATACAAATAATCATCCATACATGGATCATAAAGGCGGATTATCTCGTCGAACTCTTCTCTTGATAAACTTAAATATCCTCTTTTACTCTCTTCTTCGATTTCCATACAATACCATCCTTCTCTCTACAAAAATAGTACTTTTTTACCGTTACAAAGTCAACTGATTTTTAAGCAAATTTTACAAAACATAACAATATTTGCAGTATGTCTATAGCGTTATTTCCATGTTTGTGTTAAGCTGAATCTATCAATGAATCGGAGATAAAATCAGATGCAAGAATATACCTGTCAAGAAATAAAACAAGAAATGGATGTATTACAGCAGACCTTCGCCATTGTCCGCATTGTCGATCCGTCTGTATGCCGAATCATGGGCTTTTCCGGTTCCGGCACTGACATGCACTTAGTTCCATGTGATATCTGCTATGATGTCTGGAACTATTCCTCGCAATGCATCAACTGCACATCTGCAAGAGCACTGCGGCATGAGGAAACACTGTCAAAATGCGAGACCTGTCAGGATCAGGTGTTTAACATCAGTGTAAAACCAATCTTAGTTGACGAAAAGCCTTATGTGTTAGAAGTCGTACAGCCTTTTTCCTACACACAGGCACAGCTTCAGTCAAACACGCCAAAGCTTGTACGGTTTGTATCAGATCTCAACCAGCGTATCCTCTTAGATCAGGATACCAATGCCTATAACGAAGACTATCTGGAGGAACATCTGCCACATATTTTTGAGGCAGCCAAAACACTTCCACATTACAATGCCTCTCTCATCCGTATTTTGGATTTTTCCGATATCAGGGAAAAATATGGTCAGATTTCGGTTACCGGGGTTGCATGTTTTCTTTATGATCTTTTGTGCACCACTTTCCAGACTGGCGAAACAGCACCGCTTCTCGTCCGGAAAAGTGAAGATTCTTTCTTTGTAGCTGAAAAGGATCTTTCCTATGAAGTTTTTGTTTCTCGCATCCAGAAACTCGTCCGCGAGATTCCAACACAGCACCTTGTATTTCAGAACGAGATTCTTCCTTTTGAGATCAAAGCCGGATGTGTAGATCTAAGCAGTGAAACCTTCACTTCTGCGAAAGAACTTTTTGCTGCACTCGAAAAACAACTGTAAAAAGCAAATAGAACCTATCTTTGTAACGTATTTATGACAGAAAAAATGTGGGAGCCACAAAGCAGCTCCCGCATTTTTTGTATTCAGTATTATTTTTCATTTAATGTACGCATGGAATTTAAGATTGCGATAACCGAAACTCCTACATCCGCGAACACTGCCTCCCACATATTTGCCATACCAAGCGCACCAAGGATCAGTACCAGTGCTTTTACGGCAAGCGCAAACACAATGTTCTGTTTTACAATGCGAAGTGTCTTTCGCGCAATTTTTACAACGGATGCGATCTTTGTCACATCATCATCCATTAAGACAATGTCTGCCGCCTCGATTGCAGCATCGGAGCCCATGCTTCCCATGGCAATCCCGATATCTGCCCTTGTAAGTACCGGGGCATCATTGATTCCGTCTCCCACAAATGCAAGCCGTTCTTTCTCTTTTTCTGCCTGAAGCAGTGCCTCGACCTGCTCCACTTTTCCGTTTGGCAGCAGTTCCGCATGAACCTCATCAATGCCAAGTGTCTGTGCCACTGTCTCTGCTGCTTCCCTGCGGTCACCAGTCAGCATAACCGTATGTCTGACACCAACCTGTTTCATGTCACGAATGGCTTCTTTTGCACCCTCTTTGATCGTATCTGAGATCACAACCACTCCCACAAATACGCCATTGACAGCCACATAAACAACCGTTCCCATGCTCTTGCAAGGTGTATAGAAAATACTCTCTGACTTCATCAGCTTTTCATTTCCGAGAAGCACGGTGCGGCCGTCAATCACAGCCTTAATACCGTGTCCTGCGATCTCTTCTGTATTTGTCACACGATTCAAATCCAGTTCTTTTCCATACGCTTCACGGATTGAATTTGCGATCGGGTGGTTCGAATAACCTTCTCCTAAAGCTGCAATCTCGATCAGTTCCTCTTTCGAACCGTTCTCGGTGATAACATCTGTCACTTTAAACTCGCCTTTTGTCAGCGTTCCTGTCTTATCAAAAACGATCGTAGTCATCTCTGCCACTGCCTCTAAATAGTTACTTCCTTTTACAAGGACACCAATCTTAGACGCTGCACCAATTCCTCCGAAAAATCCAAGTGGAACGGAAATCACAAGTGCACACGGACACGAAATTACAAGGAAAATACAAGCTCTCTGAATCCATTCAGTCCATCCGCCGCCAAGGATAAGCGGTGGCAAAATTGCAAGGATCACTGCACCGATCGTAACAACCGGAGTGTAGTATTTTGCAAAACGGGTAATGAAGTTCTCGACCCTTGCTTTTTTGCTGCTCGCATTTTCTACAAGCTCCAAAATTTTTGCAACTGTGGAATCGTCAAATTCTTTTGTTGTCTTAACTTTTAAGGTTCCGCTTCCATTGACGCATCCGCTGATGATCTCATCCCCTGCTTTTGCACTTCTTGGAACAGATTCTCCGGTCAAGGCAGCCGTATCGATCAGCGATTCACCTTCCACTACAATACCGTCTAAAGGAATACGCTCTCCAGGTTTTACAACAATAATGCTTCCCACTTCCACATCATCCGGGTCCACCTGTTTTAATACGCCGTCTTCCTCAATGTTCGCATATTCCGGACAAATATCCATCATATCTGAAATCGACTGGCGTGATTTTCCAACTGCATAGCCCTGGAACAACTCGCCGACCTGATAAAACAGCATAACTGCGACTGCCTCAGAATACTCTCCCACGCCAAACGCACCAAAGGTTGCGATCATCATAAGAAAGTTTTCGTCAAACACCTGACCATGACTGATGTTGCGTGCTGCCTTGTATACAATGTCATAACCGATGACAAGATACGGAACAAGATAGATCACGAATAAAATGATTTTGTTCCAGTCGTCAAACATTCCTGTGTGTTCACAGACCATTAAGACTGCAAATAAAAAAAATGTGATAATGATGCGGTAAAGCATCTTTTTCTGCTTTTTTGTCATACTCTCTCCTTGTCTTCTAATCTCTCATATGGAAAAAGCTGCTGCAAATTGCAGCAGCCCTGTTTCTAAAGTAAGATTTTGCAATCCGGCTCAACTTTGGCACAAACAGCAGCAACCTCTTTCATAATCTCATCAAACTTGTCATCTTCTGCATCAATGCTCATTTTCTGTGTCATGAAGCTTACACTTGCGTCGTTGACACCTGGAATTTTTTTGATAGATTCTTCCATTTTTGCTGCACAGTTTGCACAGTCAAGATCCTGTAATTTGAATTTTTTCTTCATAATTGATATCCTCCATATCTTAAATTACTTTTTGTTCGTTATGCTCTGACCTGCCTGTCAGCCATATTGTTACAGATTCAGGGGAACTATTCTTCAATATGTTCCCTTCCCTGATCGATGATTGTTCTCACATGGTCATCTGCCAGAGAATAGATCACGGATTTGCCTTCCCTTCTGCCTGTTACAAGCTTTGCCTGTTTTAAGATCTTAAGCTGGTGGGAAATGGCTGACTGGTTCATATGAAGCATCTCTGCCAGATCGCAGACACATACTTCCGATTCAAACAGCACATACAAAATTCTGATTCGTGTTGAATCTCCGAATATTTTAAATAATTCCGCCAGATCATACAATTCATCCTCATCCGGCATATGCTCGCTCACAAGCTTAATCTTATCTTCGTGGATTTCACACGCCTCACAGTGCTCTACATCATTAATTGCCAATCGTTTTCACCTCCGTTATTCATATGAATATCTGTTCATATGTTTATATTATCAAGCATTACTATGTTTGTCAACTATATTTTTATATTTTTTAATAAAAAGCTACAAAGCAATTTACAATAAAAAAGTAACCACTTTCGCAAAAATCACTTTTTAAAGCCCTTTCTTTTGCTCATGTGGTTACTTTCCTTATTGTTCTGTCACGAAGTTTTTACGCTTCCAGCGACAAAAAAATCTTTCTCTGCTTATAAAGATAATAGGCACTCATTGCAAGCGCTCCCACTGCCCATGTGATTGGATAACAGATGATCACCTGTTCTAATGTTCCATGCGCTGCAACAAATGTTACCCAGAACATACGCAGTACACAGATTCCAACCATTGTGATCAGGGTAGAAACAACAACCGCGCCCTGTGCGCGGAGTGCTCCTGAAAATACCTCGATAAATGCAAATAATAAATACGCCGGTGTGATCACATTCATCATACGGATTCCAATCGAAATCACCTCTGCATCATTGACAAAGATTCCAAATAAGAAATGTTCCGCAGATATTAAAATAATGCTCACCGAAACGGCTGAAACCAATGCCATTCCAAGACATATTTTCGTACCTTTCCGGATGCGCTCCCATTTTCCGGCACCATAATTTTGTCCTACAAATGTCATGATAGCAATTCCAAATGCACTGTTGATCATCCAGAAGATAAAATCAATTTTAGAATACGCGGTCCAGGCTGCCATAGTATCAACGCCAAAATTGTTGATCGCGACCTGAACTATAATATTCGAAACACTGTACATGACAGCCTCAAGTCCTGCCGGCAAACCGATTTTTAAAATGCTCTGCAACATTTTTCCATAAAACCGGATCTTAGAAATGTATAACTTCATTCCATTCGTCTTATACATTAATGTCACCGTAACGAGAACCGCACTGACCGCCTGTGCCACAAGCGTTGCTACCGCTGCGCCTAAAACGCCTAACCGGAATACAATAATGAGAACCAGATCTAATATAATATTTACAAAACTGCATACGATCAGGTAATACAATGGACGCTTCGAATCTCCGATTGCTCTTAAAATAGCAGCTCCCATATTATAAATAAAAATAAAGATCAGCCCGGTAAAATAAACTCTGACATACACTACAGAATCCTTCATTAATTCCTGTGGTGTATTCATCCATTCCAAAATTTTCGGTGCCATTGCAATTCCAAGCACACCAAGCAAAATTCCTCCGATCACAGAAAATGCATAGGACGTGTGCAGGGATTCTTCAATCTCTTTTTTCTTATCTGCGCCAAAATACTGAGAGATGATGACCGTTGCACCTGTCGACAATCCCGTAAAAAAGCCGACAACAAGACTGATGATCTGTCCGGCAGAACCACCTACACTCGACAACGCCTCTTTTCCTACAAATTGACCGACAATCACGGAATCCACCGTGTTATATAACTGCTGAAAAAAGCTGCCTACTAAAATTGGAAAGAAAAAGATTAAAAGCTGTTTCCAGATCACACCTTCCGTAATCCCGTTTTTTTCTTTTGCTCCCATTTTAAATTCTCCTTAATCCCCTGCTTTCTTCAAGCCGCTCCAGTTCCTCCGCTTCCTTCTCCTGCGCTGCCTCCATGCGGTCACGGATAGCCTCCATTCTCTGGTCAAGCGCTGCACTGATATTGGCACATTCCACCAACTCATTTGCCAGATACTCTGCCTCGCTTTCCGGAATATTCTTTTTGTATCTCAACTTGTGCTCTAAGCTTGCCCAGAAATCCATTGCGATCGTCCGAAGCTGGACTTCCACCTTCATCGGTCGTTTCTCATTTTCCAAGAAAATCGGCACTTCAATGATCAGATGCAGACTGCGGTATCCGCCCGGCTTCGGATTCTTGATGTAGTCCTTGCGCTCGATCAGCCTTACATCATCCTGCTGTAACAGACAGTCTGCTAACATATAAATATCTTCCTGAAACGAGCAGATAACGCGGACTCCCGCAATGTCATTGATATTTTCTTCAATGGATTCTAAGGAAAACGGAATCTGCTTGCGCTTTACCTTCTTCAATATGCTGTCAAAGGATTTTACCCTTGTCTTAATTGATTCGATCGGGTTTCTGTCATACTGGAGGGAAAACTGTTCATTTAAAACATTGAATTTTGTCTCCACTTCCATAATGGCACAGCGGTAATATGCCATAAGGCTCTCGATCGGTGCAAAATTGTCCTGCACTCTATCCATAAACTCATCGGATAACACGGTATCCATGATAATTTCTTCTCTTGCCTGTTTCAAAAACTTCTCTATCAGCATATGTAAAAATCCTTCTTTTCTCTTGTACTCCATGGATATACCACAGCCTATTCATTATATGCGCTTTCGGGCTTTTTTTCAAGGCACTAACAAGAAACTCATACTCAGGTTGTCAAAATTACGTTGTCTATGAGTTTCGTAATTATCTATAATAACAAAGGTAAAAAAAGGCTATGAAAAAACGTAGATAAAATAAAAACCGCACCTGCGGATTGGATTTCCTTCGCGAGCTCTGCGAGCAGGAACATCCAGTCTGTAAGTGCGGTTTTTATTTTCATAACCTACGCTTCTTTGACTTCGTTTTCATCTTTTCTGACACGTCCGTACATTTCCATATACTTGTAAAGACGTTTTGCAAGTTTGTTATCAATCTGGTCTGCGGTTGCTCTCCACTCCCAGTTGCCACCTAAGGTGGATGGCGTATTCATACGTCCCTCAGTACCGACACCAATGATATCCTGCATTGGAACGATTGCAAGATCACCGACGGAAGCCCATGCACCGCGCATCATGCCCCAGTTATATCCTTCCTCTTTTGTGAGGTTTAAGTACTCTTTTGCAAATTTTACACTTGCCTTCGGTGCTGTTTTCATCCAGCCAAGGATTGTATCATTGTCGTGTGTTCCTGTGTATACAACACAGTGTTTCGGGTAGTTGTGTGGTAAATAATCACTTCCCTCTCTGGAATCAAACGCAAACTGTACCACTTTCATACCCGGGAAACCGGAATCTTTTACAAGCTTCAATACAGAAGGTGTCAGGAATCCAAGATCCTCCACAATGATATTTAACTTGCCAAGCTTCTTCTCCAATGTATGAAACAGATCCATTCCAGGACCCTCTCTCCACTCACCGTTACGTGCCGTGTCGTCAGTTCCAGGGATTGCATAGTAAGAATCAAATCCACGGAAATGATCGATACGTACAATATCATATAATTTTGACATTGCTTTGATTCGTTTTGTCCACCAGCTATAACCGTCTTTTTTCATCTCATCCCAGCGGAACAGTGGATTTCCCCAAAGCTGTCCATCTGCGGAGAATGCATCCGGAGGGCATCCAGCCACATCAATTGGATCTAAGTTTTCATCTAAGTAGAACTGAGCCGGATTAGCCCATACATCCGCAGAATCTCCTGCGACATAAATTGGAACATCTCCGATGATCTCAATGCCTTTTTCATTTACATATGCCTTCAATGCCCACCACTGTTTAAAGAACAGGTACTGGAGCATTTTGTAAAACAGAATGTCATCTGCATAAGTTTCTTTTGCTTCTGACAATGCTTTCTCTTCTCTTGTCTTTAATTCTTTTTCCCATTCAAACCATGCGATTCCGCCGTGTGCATCTTTTAATGCCATAAAAAGTGCATAATCCTCTAACCAGTCTGCTTCCTTCTCGCAGAAAACCTTAAAATCATCCGGCTGATTTTTCATAAAACGTACATATGCTTTTTTCAATAATGCATAGCGGGAATTGTACATGACACCGTAATCTACATAATGAGGATTGCTGCCCCATGGAAAAGCTTCACATTCTGCTTTTTTCAATAACTTCTCTTTGCATAAAATCTCAAGATCGATAAAATAAGGATTTCCTGCAAAACTGGAAAATGACTGATATGGTGAATCACCATAGCTGGTCGGACAGATTGGAAGGATCTGCCAGTATTTCTGACCTGATTTATCAAGAAAATCTACGAACTTTCTTGCCTCTTTTCCCATTGTACCAATTCCATAAGGGGATGGCAGGGATGAAATGTGCATTAAAACACCGCTGCTTCTCATAACAATAATTCCTCCTAAATGAGCTTTAAAGCTCCTATTTCAAATTCTTTATACTCTCACCACTTGCGAACTCAAATGGAACCACTTCATAAATCGGCTCCTTTTTCAGTTCGATCTGCCCAAACAGTATCTCCACACTCCGCACAGCAAGTGTCTGATACTGCTGTTTTATCGTAGCGAGCTTCGGATTATAATATTCTGCTAATACGGTGCCATCAAAACCAATCACAGAAATATCTTCCGGCACACGATAATCCATATCGCGCAGCGCACGAATCGCGCCGATAGCCATTACATCTGACATTGCAAAAACGGCAGTCAGATCCGGATACTTTTCCACCAGACGTTTCATTGCCCTGTAAGCACTGTCAAATGAGAACCTTGCTTTCTCATAACATACTTCAAGGTTCATCTCTCTGTCATGCTGTGCAAAACTTTCCTTACATCCTAAATATCTCTGGTGGCTGGTGTAAGATTTTACCGGATCACCACCGATAATACCGATCTTGTCATGCCCTGCCTCAAACAGTGCATCTACCGCACACTTTCCGGCGGCAATATCATCTGTTGCCACGCTGGATAAGTTTTCAAACGTAAGATCATTCGCCCGGTTTGTCACGAGCACGCTCGGCACATCCACCTTCGCAAATCCCTGCTTAAAAAATTCCGGATTACCACCTAAAAAGAGTAGTCCTAATGGTTTTCGCTCCCTGCAGAGCTGCAACGCCTGCTCCACCTCATTGTCATCCTCATCAATATAGGAAACAACCAGTGTATAATCGGTTTTTCCGATCATCTGCTGAATCTCCTCCACAATGTTAGAAAACAGCATGTTGGAAATACCCTTGACTAACACGCCAATCGCTTTCGTGTTGCTCTGCTTCAAATGCTTTGCATTATTATTCGGAACAAAATGGAACTTTTCTACTACTTCTTCGATTTTTTTCTTTGCATCGGGACTGACATCATTTCTATGATTCAGGACTCTGGAAACCGTACTTATGGAATATCCTGATTCCCTGGCTATATCCTTTATCGTAACCATATTTTTCTTTCCTGTCTACTGTTTTTTCGTTTTTTTTCGTAAAAAATTTGTTTTTTTGTCAAAATACGTTTTTTTTACGAGTTTCTACTATAATATCAGCCTTTGACCGCTCCTGCAACTACTCCTTCAATAATATATTTCTGACAAGCCACGTAAAAAATAACAATCGGTACAATTGCGAGAACAAGCATTGCCATCATAGTACCCCAGTCGACTGCTCCGTATCCACCTTTCAGGTACTGGATAACGATCGGGATTGTCTTATATTTTTTGATATCCAATACAAGATAAGGAAGTAAATAATCGTTCCAGATCCACATTGCCTGTAAAATTGCAACGGTGATCGCAGTTGGTTTCATGATTGGGAATACCACTTGAAAAAATGTCTGGATTGGTGTGCAGCCATCAATCATAGCCGCTTCCTCGATCTCGATTGGGATGCTCTTTACAAATCCGCAGAACATAAACACCGCCAGACCTGCTCCAAATCCGAGGTAAACTAAAATAATACCGATCGGGTTGCTTAAATGCATCATGTTTGCAAGTTTTGACAATGTGAACATCACCATCTGGAATGGTACGATCATGGAAAACAGACACAACATATAAATCGTTGTATTTACTTTATTATGTACTCTTGTAATATACCATGCACACATGGAAGTGCATAAGATGATCACTGCAACAGAGCCAACAGTGATGACTACCGAGTAGCCAAACGCCTGGAAAAAGTTTGTTTTTTCAATACCCCGGACGAAATTCGACAATCCGGTAAAGGATCTCTCATCCGGCAGTGCAAATGCATTTTTTGTGATAAATCCTTTTTTCTTGAAGGAATTGATCAGCACCAGAAAAATCGGATACAGATAAAAAACGGTCAGCAGACTGAAAAATACGGTCAGCACTCCTCCGTGTTTTGATCTCCTTACAGCACTTACCTCATTATTTTCTTTTACTTTCTTTGCCATTACTGCTGTACCTCCTTTGTTCTGGTCAGTCTGTTCTGTGCCAGTGCGATAACTGCTACTATAATAAAGAAGATAACTGCTTTCGCCTGACCGACACCTTCCCAACCGGTTCTTCCATAGAATGTCTCAAAGATGTTAAGCGCAAGCATCTGCGAATTATTGGACGGCTCTCCTGCTGTCAATGCCAGGTTCTGATCGAACAGTTTGAAAGAGTTCGTCAGTGTTAAGAATGTACAGATCGTGATGGATGGCATTACCATTGGAATCGTAACACTCTTCAATAACTGCCAGTTGGACGCCCCGTCCATTTTTGCCGCCTCGATCAGCTCGCCCGGAATATTCTGGATACCGGCGATATAAATGATCATCATATAACCGACCTGCTGCCAGTTCATTAAAATGATCAGTCCCCAGAATCCATAGGAAGAAGAATAAGTAAGTGTTCTTCCAAAATGACCTAAGATTCCATTCAGCAGGATCTGCCAGATATAACCTAAAACGATACCACCAATAAGGTTTGGCATAAAAAATACTGTACGGAAGAAATTCGTACCTTTAATTCCCTTTGTTAAAAGCATCGCGATTACAAATGCAAAAACATTGATCGTCAGCACTGATACAATGGTGAATAATGCAGTGAACCATAATGCATGCATAAATGTCGGATCACTGAACACGCGCAGATAATTTTTTAATCCTACAAATTTTGCATCTGTAACGGTTGTAAATTCACAGAATGATAAGTAGATACCCATAATAAAAGGAACTATAAAACCTATTGTAAATGCCACTAATGTAGGGAGTGCAAAAACAGGAAAATATTTTTTGATTGCTTTCTCCATAATTTCCATCCTCTCATAAAACCTTAATAATCTGAAAGGGTGAGTGGCAGACCACACACCCTTTCCATGTTACTTCATCATTACTTTTTATTTGTTTGCAGCTGCTGCATACTCAGTAGCCCATCCGTCAACGAATGCACTGACAACGCCGTCCCAGTCACCTGTTCCCTGTGCGTACTCTAATAATGCAGAACCTACACCGTCTTTCCATGTCTCAGATGGAATAGTAGAGAAGTTCCATGTTACAGAGTATTTACCATCAGCGATGTACTGGTTAGAAGCCTGGATAAATACATTGTCTGCTTCATATTCGCCTGTGAATGTATCAAATGGTGTTGTAAATCCCATTTCATGAGCCATGGATTCACGTCCTGCGTCAGATGTGATAACCCAGTTCAGGAAATCAAGTGTTGCCTGCTGATCTTCTGCAGAAGCTTTGCTGTTTACACACCAGTAGTTCTCAGAACCTGTGCAGAGTCCCTGATTCTCTTCTCCCTCAACACCAATATAGATTGGCATCATGCTCATGTCATCAGCGGTTACAAGATAACCATTCTCTTCATTTGTGAGGTTACCATACTCCCATGTACCATTCTGGTAGAATACTGCCTCTTCCATACCGAATTCAGATTCTGCTTCATCACCTGTCTTAGATGAGAGCATTCCCGGATCACAGGTGGAATCTGTAATGTATAAATCCCAGATCTGTTTGTAATTGTCAAGGTATGTTCCTTCTATTGCATCTGTAGAATCAATTCCTTTGTCTTTGTATTCATAGTAAATTGGAAGATTTGCCAAATGAGTTTTAAATCTCCAGTCAGATGATCCATCCATACCTGCGGAAGTAAATGCTCCCTGAAGATCATATCCAAACTTCTCATTAATCTCATCTAATCTGGACTGGATATCATCTGCAACTGCTTTTAATGTCGCAAAGTTGTTGATCTCATCAACAGAAGAAATCACTGCGTTGTCCATTGTGCAATAGTCATTTAAGATCGTCTTATTGTAAATGATACCGTAAGTCTCGATAACATAAGCGATACCCTGTACTGCGTTTCCATCTTTTAATACAAAATCATCACTTGTCAGATGTGAATATAATTCACTGCCTGAAAGATCCATGCAATAATCTTTCCAGTTTGCAAGTCCTACAGGTCCGTTTACCTGGAATAAGGTTGGTGCTTCTGATTTTGCCATCTCTGATTTTAATGTCTGCTCATATGTACCATCTGCAGCTGTGATAACTGTAACCTCTGTTCCGGTCTCTGCTGTGTATTTTGCTGCCAGATCCTGCCACTGCTGATCCTGTTCCGGTTTAAAGTTCAGATAATAAACGGAACCACTTCCGGATGCTGCTGCATCTGTTTTCACATCTCCTGCTTCTGTTGAACTTGCTGCTGCATCTCCACTGTTTGCATTGGAAGCATCGCTGCCGCATCCTGCAAATAAAGTTGCTGTCATTGCTGTAGCAAGCATTACTGATAAAACTTTTCTTTTCATGTCGTTTCCTCCCGTATACTTTCTGCACATCTGTATTGTGCTATGATTGTTCTGGCACTCTGCCATTTCGCTGAAATGTTCCCGGTAACATTTTCGGTATTGTTTTCGGTAACGTTTTCAGTTGATAATTTGATTATATATTTTTTTCATAAAAAAGCAATACCTCATTGTTATCTTCTCTATATTTCATAATTTTTGTTTTTGTTTTTTGTGCAAATTGTATATTGCCGAGATATTTTTTACTGATTTTCCATTTTTCTGGTAGAAATTTGCTCAAAGTATTACTTTCTGCCCTGCCGCTTTTATTTCATAAAATTAGAATGCAATGATGTTTTACATTGAAAAAGATTTTTTGAAATGCTACTATAATATTATAGAAATGAAATCCGGGCACTGCCGTTTCATTCTGATCAAAAGGGAAAGTGGAAAGAACATATGAAAGAACTGATCCGTCATAAATTACAACATGATTTCAAACGAATAAAAACCTCTGCCAAATGGGTGCTTTTCTCCATCGTCTCCGGACTGCTTGTCGGGGGTGTTGGCACACTCTTCTATTTCGGCATGTATGTGGTCACACTGACCAGAACCAAAAACCCGTGGCTTATTTTTCTGCTCCCGGTGAGTGGTATTCTGATCGTTGGATGTTACCGCCTGCTTCATGATGAAAAAGATACCGGAACCAACCTTGTATTATCTGCGATACATTCCGATGAAAATCTGCCGCTGCGCATGGCTCCGCTGATTTTTATCTCCACACTCATCACCCACCTGTTTGGTGGTTCTGCCGGACGTGAAGGTGCTGCGTTACAGCTCGGTGGAAGTATCGGAAACGGTCTTGGAAAACTGTTCCGCTTTGATGAAAAAGACAAACACATTATGATCATGTGCGGCATGAGCGCCGCATTCTCTGCATTGTTTGGCACACCGATGGCTGCGGCTGTCTTTTCCATGGAAGTTGTCAGTGTCGGCGTTATGTATTATGCAGCGTTAGTCCCGTGCGTGATCTCCTCACTGGTCGCGCATGCTGTTGCAGAATTCTTTGGCATCTCACAGGAAATGTTCCTGATTGATCATATTCCTGCTTTTAAGATCACAAGTGCTGTAAAAATCTCTGTCCTTGCGATTCTATGTGCCGGTGTCAGCATTATTTTCTGTGTCATGCTGCATCAGTCAGAACACCTTTATAAGAAGTTTTTCAAAAATCCTTATGTGCGCATTTTCGCCGGTGGATGTTTCGTGCTCATTTTAACGCTGCTTGTTGGCAACCAGAATTACAACGGTACGGGAATCAATATCATTGAACAGTGTATTGACGGCACGGTCCGCCCGGAAGCCTTTTTTATGAAAATGCTCTTTACTGCTTTAACATTAGGTGCCGGATTTAAAGGTGGCGAGATTGTTCCATCGTTTTTTACCGGGGCGGCATTTGGCTGTCTGTTTGGAAACCTGTCAGGCTTTTCACCGACACTCTGTACGGCAGTCGGCATGGCCGCAGTTTTCTGTGGAGTGACAAACTGCCCGATCACTGCCCTGCTCATCAGCTTTGAGTTGTTCGGCTACGACGGTATGCCTTACTTTTTGCTTGCCGTTGCATTCAGCTACATGCTTTCCGGATACTATGGATTGTATAGCAGCCAGAAGATCATTTATTCGAAATATAAAACCAATTATATCAACCGCAAAACACACTGATGATAAACTTTTCACACAGTTCATAACCTAATTCCGAACTGTTTAATGTAATCGCGTAATTATCTGCCATGCCCCATTTCTGGTCTGTGTAAAAATTGTAATGAATGGCACGCCGTTTATCAACATCGTTCATCATTTCTGCCGCACGCTTTTTATCTACCTCATAAATGCGGCAGATACGCGCTGTCTTTTCCGGCAGATTGCCATGGATAAAAACATTTAACACATCTGTCCGTTCCTTTAAAATATAATCTGCATTTCTTCCAATAATCACACACGGCTCTTTCTCTGCAAGTGATAAAATGACTTTCTGCTGTTCCTCATAAACGAGATCTTCGAGGGATTTTCCTGCCATATTTCTTCCGGAAAAAGCGTAGGCAAACAGTCCTTTTCTCGGTGAAAGCTCCCCACTCTCCTTGATGTAATCCGGAGACAGCCCTGACTTTTCTGCAATCTGTGAAATAATGTCTTTGTCATAATAGGCAATTCCAAGTTTCTTTGCGATTTCTTCTCCGATAAAACGTCCGCCACTTCCAAATTCCCTGCTGATCGCGATAATTCTTTTTTTCATGGTAGTCCCTCCTAACTTAAAACATCAACCTTGTTCTTACAAATTTTTTTCAAAAAGACATATCCAACCGCACACGATAGCACCTCGGTGATTGGAAATGCCCTGATATGCCACATTGATTCCTGCAAACAGAAAGCTAATGGATATAATTCTCATTGCGCCGATAAAATACGCTCTCGACTGTCCTGCATTAAAGAGTGTTGCAAATGCAGTCGGGAAGATTTCTGTGATTGCGATTCCAATGACCATCAGTGCAATGGTATACAGCAATCCGTATTTAATTCCATCACTGATTCTTTTTTTGCTGCGCATTCCATAGCTGAACGCAATGATCGGTGTAATCGCATCACGCAGTCCAATCGCATAAATCTCCCTGATAATGTCCGTGTCCGGTTGCCTGTAACAGTTTTTCAAACAGAAAACAGACCAGATAAATGATCACGCCCAGAAACAGACTGTTTCCCACAAAGGCACTGTCTACAATATTGTAAACCGCCTGCAATGCCATGGATAAAATCATCAGGATTCCCATCTGGATCATCAGCTTATTCACCGGCATGTCCTTCATTTTGTTACTTTCTGACATAATATCCTCCTTGTTTTGCGTAAAAAAAATGTGTAGCGATCAAATAAGCTGGACTTACGCTGATACGCTACACACTCAAAAAAACGGCAACTATTTTTTTATATAAAAAACGAGTAACATAAACTGGATTTACGCAGTTCTGCTACTCGTTTCATTGGGTATTATAATTTTAATTTTTTGAAATGTCAAATGAAAATTTCTGACACAAATATTTCCATCTTTCACGATCAAATTTCTTGGATGAATAATATAACTTTCCCCTATGCGCTCCTTGTATTTTTCTCTGAAATTATTTAATGAGGTCGTTTTATATTGCTTTCCAGACTTTACTTCAATCGGAAACATCTTATACTTTAATCTGCAATTTGCCTGCCAATATCTGTTTATACACTTCATCTTCGAGTAATTCATTCTCATCAAATGCGTGGCTTACCAAAAGTCCGGTATCACGCATATAGCACTTTACATAACTTCTTGTCTCATTCAATGATAAGCCAACATTCGGATCATTACACAAAAAGCACTCATTGGATATCATAGAATCCGACAGCCAGAAAAAAAGAAATTTCTCATTTTAACTTGTACTAAATCTTGACATAGGATCATTAAATTTGTTCCCTTTCGCTGTAAAAGCCGTTTTTGCCCTTCCTGTGGAAACAAATACAACCAGCTTCGTTCTTTTC
>UQNW01000034.1 GCA_900542495.1 uncultured Roseburia sp. | reverse complement strand
TTTAAGGTTTGCTTTATTAAAAGCTGTTCGTTCATCTTTCGATGACTTGAATTATTACTCGCGAACTTGATTATTTCAAAACCCGGAAGAAATCTCTGATTTCTTCTGAGCGAACTTGTTCGCTTTAGAATCTTTCAAGGTTATTCACTGTTCAGTTATCAATGTTCTTTGTTGTTTTTGGCAACTCTGATATACTATCATAACCAGCTGTGCTTGTCAACAACTTTTTTATTTTGTTCTCTGTCGTTTTGAAGTGGTTTGTTATCACTTACTTGCGACAGCTCGTTAATAATAGCAAACCACTTTTCATTTGTCAATAACTTTTTTACAAGTTTTTGACATAAATTTACAAATTCCTATTTTGTATTTTTTAAGCCTGTTTTCTGCACCCTGCACAGCCATTACAGCCAGCCTGTGAATCCGCTACTGCCACACTGCTCTCATAAATCGTTGTGAGTGCACAAATTGCCTGTGAAGAAATCCCCTGTTCCGTTCCGGTAAAGCCAAGACCTTCCTCCGTGGTAGCTTTTACATTTATCTGGCTCACATCAATATGCAATGCTTCTGCGATATTTTTCTCCATTTCTTCTATATATGGCCGCATTTTCGGTTTCTGTGCAATGATCGTCGCGTCAATGTTCTCAACAATATATCCTTTCTCCTCGATCAGCCGGGCGACATGTTCTAATAACCTGATGCTTGAGATTCCTTTATACTGTGGATCTGTATCTGGGAAATGTTTTCCAATATCCCCTAACGCAGCCGCTCCAAGCAGTGCATCCATAATGGCATGCAGAAGTACATCTGCATCAGAGTGCCCCAATAATCCCAGCGTATGTGGAATTTTCACACCTCCAAGGATCAGATCTCTCCCTTCTACTAATTTATGAACATCATATCCCATTCCTACTCGCATGATTTTTCTCCTTCCTCTGTCCCAATTGTTTTTATTAATTCTTCGAAATTTATCACATGAATTTAAGTTTTACAATTACCTGTGTCAAATTGTTTCCATTATAGCATACCCATTTTTCACTTGCCATTACTTCCTTTAAAGGTTTTCCACCACTCCGTGCAGTTCTTTGTATTCCTTCGGCGACACTCCGAACTCTTTTTTAAATGCCCGGTAAAAACTTGAATAATCTTTAAATCCAAACATTGTATAAACCTCTGTAATGCTTGTTTCTCCCAGAATTGCCTCCTTAGATGCCTGCATGCGTTTCTTCAATATATATTGATGTACAGACAGACCCATCTGCTCTTTAAAAATATGAGCAATGTGGTACTTGCTGACAAAAAACTGCCCTGCTAACTGCTCTAATGATAATTCTTCATCAAGATGATCATCAATATAATAAATAATGTTCTGGTACAGATTTTGTTCTTCCTTCTCGCTTTTCGGATTCTGCTGTTCATAGACAATGCGGTTTAATTGCAGCACAAGATCGTTCACACAAAGTGAAACCTTTGCCTCTTTTCCAAAACGTTCTGACTTTATTTCCTCGATCAACTGAAAAATACGATACTGGATCGTGTTGAATGTAATCAGATCATTATGGAAAATATATTTTTTCTTCACAAGGACATTCTGCATCAGATATCCATAGGAGGATGATACTTCCATGAGCTGATTGCAATACTCCACGCTGATCCAGAACACGAAACGCCGGTACGGGATTTCATTTCCATATACCACCGCCATATGTTTTATGCCCGGTGGTATCAGCACCATGTCCCCGTATTTTAACGGATGCTGTTTTCCTTCTATTAATATAGAAACGTCCCCTTCCAGGAAAAAATAAAATTCATAGTAATCATGAGAATGTACCGAAACTTTTTCCGATACCGGTTCATTATAATAATAGATTTCAAAATCCCTCGACAGCATATACTGTCTCGTGGAAAACTTAGTCTGAAGATTTTTTGCCATGCGTATTCGCCTCTCCTGCCTATATACAATCTGCTTCTTTTGATGCACTACTCATTGTTTATACACATTCTATCATCCAACCGCAACTTTTGCAATGTGAACAACAACTCTGTCAATTTTCTTTTTTCATCTTTTGGATATAATAGGCTTATCAAAGCAAAAACCTGCTGCAAAATAGCAGCTTAACAAAACATTTTTTCTAAGAAAGGAAACAATAAACTATGGAAATGACATTAAGATGGTATGGTTCCAAATTCGACACTGTAACATTACAGCAGATCCGCCAGATTCCAGGCGTAACAGGAGTTATCACAACTTTATATGATACTGCACCTGGTGACGTATGGAGCAGAGAGCGTATTCAGGAAATGAAAGCAGAAGTAGCCGCTGCCGGACTTCATGTTGCTGGTATCGAAAGTGTAAATGTTCATGATGCGATCAAAACCGGTTCTGCTGACCGCGACAAATACATCGACAACTACATTGAGACTTTAGAGAACCTTGGAAAAGAAGATATCCATCTTGTTTGCTACAACTTCATGCCTGTATTCGACTGGACACGTACAGAGCTTGCTCGTAAAAGACCAGACGGTTCCACTGTTTTAGCTTACACACAGGAAGCTGTAGATGCCATTAATCCAGAGGATATGTTCGCTTCTATCTCCGGTGATATGAACGGAACTGTTATGCCAGGCTGGGAGCCAGAACGTATGGCTAAGATCAAAGAACTTTTTGCAATGTACAAAGACATTGATGATGAAAAGCTTTTCGAAAACTTAAAATATTTCTTAGAGAGAATCATGCCAGTTTGTGACAAATATGACATCAACATGGCAATCCACCCAGATGATCCGGCTTGGAGCGTATTCGGACTTCCACGTATCATTATCAACAAGAAAAACATTCTCCGTATGATGGAAATGGTAGATAACCCACACAACGGTGTTACTTTCTGCTCCGGTTCTTACGGAACAAACCTTGAGAACGACCTTCCAGATATGATCCGTTCTTTAAAAGGACGTATTCATTTTGCACATGTCCGTAACTTAAAGTTCAACAGCCCAACAGATTTCGAGGAAGCAGCTCATCTTTCTTCTGACGGAACATTCGATATGTACGAGATCATGAAAGCTCTTTACGAGATCGGATTTGACGGACCAATCCGTCCTGACCACGGACGTATGATCTGGGGCGAAGTTGCAATGCCAGGTTATGGTCTTTACGACAGAGCTTTAGGAGCTACTTACTTAAATGGTTTATGGGAAGCAATTGAAAAAGGAGAGACAAGACATGCAGTTAAATAGAGCAGGTTTAGCAAATAAAAATGATTGGGAAGCTAAGGGCTATGCCCTCCCAACCTTTGATTATGAGACAGTAAAAAATAATACGAAAGAAAATCCATTCTGGGTTCACTTTGGTGTTGGTAACATCTTCCGTGCCTTCCAGTGTAACGTTGTCCAGAACCTTTTAAACGCTGATGTTCTTGACCGCGGTTTAACAGTTGCCGAAGGATATGATTATGAGATCATTGAGAAAATGAACCGTCCACACGACGATTTAAGTATTCTTGTTACTTTAAAAGCAAATGGAACTGTTGAAAAATCCGTTACCGGAAGCATTATGGAATCCCTTGCTTTAGATTCCCATGATGACACACAGTTCTCCCGTTTAAAAGAGATTTTTGCAAAAGATTCCCTTCAGATGTGTACTTTTACTATCACTGAAAAAGGTTACAACTTAAACGCTCCTGACGGAAACTTCATGGCTGCTGTTGCAGAAGATATGAAAAACGGTCCACAGAAACCAGAAAGCTACATCGGTAAAGTTGCAGCATTAGTTTATGCCCGTTACCTTTCCGGTAAAAAGCCAATCGCTATGGTAAGTATGGATAACTGCTCCCACAATGGAGATAAATTAAAACTTGCCATCACTACTTTTGCAAAAGAGTGGGCAAAAAATGGCGTTGTAGAAGAAGGATTTGTTTCCTATGTAGAGGACGAAAACAAAGTTTCCTTCCCTTGGACGATGATTGACAAGATCACACCTAGACCAGACGCTTCCATCGAAGCTTTATTACAGAAAGACGATATCGAAGGACTTGATCCTGTTATTACAAGCAAAAATACTTATGTTGCTCCATTCGTAAATGCTGAGGAAACTGAGTACCTTGTCATTGAAGACAAATTCCCGAACGGACGTCCGGAATTAGAAAAAGGCGGTCTTATCTTCACTGACCGTGAAACAGTTGACAAAGTAGAAAAGATGAAAGTCTGCACCTGCTTAAATCCACTGCATACAGCACTTGCCGTATTCGGATGTTTATTAGATTACAACCTCATTTCCGCTGAAATGAAAAATGAGACTTTAGTAAAATTAGTAGAAGGTATCGGATACAAGGAAGGACTTCCAGTCGTTGTAAATCCTGGTATTCTTGATCCGAAAGAGTTTATCGACACTGTACTTAACGTGCGTGTTCCAAACCCATTTATGCCTGATACACCACAGCGTATCGCAACCGATACATCCCAGAAATTAGCAATCCGTTTTGGTGAGACAATCAAAGCTTACGCTGCTTCACCGGAACTCAATGTTTCTGATATTAAATTAATTCCATTAGTATTTGCCGGATGGCTTCGTTACCTCATGGCAATTGACGACAATGGAAATGAATTTACATTAAGCTCAGATCCAATGTTAGACGAAGTTCGTCCTTATGTCGCTGACATTAAACTTGGAGATACTTTTGACGCAGATGCAAAGTTAAAAGATGTTCTCTCCAACGCTAAGATTTTCGGTGTTGATCTCTATGAAGTCGGACTTGCAGAGCTTACCTGCCAGTACTTCACAGAAATGACCAGAAAACCGGGTGCTGTTATCGAAACATTACAGAAATACGTTAAATAAACCGGAGAATGACCAGATAGTGCAGTCACATTTTGTGCCTGCACTTATCTATTCATCTCCGGTTTTTCTATACTAATTCTGCAATCCTCGTCACAGCAACATAAATCTCTGAAATTTTATACCACGTCCGATAGTCCACTACTCCGGTCACCGGCAGGTCAAAAATTGACTGAAATTTTTCTACTGCCTCTCTGGTCGCTGCTCCATAGATACCATCCGGTGTGATCGTCGGGATTGCCGGATAAGACTGGGAAATCCTTGCAAGTTGCTCCTGAATCTGCCGGACTTTATCTCCGGTAGAACCTACCTCCAGATTATATCTCGGCCATGATGCCGGGATGCCTGAAATCTCCTCCGCGGTATTGATAAACATATTGTCGCCATAATAATAACGAAGTATTTCTATCGTTTCGTAATTCTGATCTCCAAGATATTTACTTCCCCACTGGCTCAGCCAATTGCTGCAGGTCACACGCTGACCGTCGCAGTACTGTGTTAAGATCGGCTGCCTGACATTCGGTCTGGAAAGATAGTTCTGGAACATTTCATCCACGACATCTGAAATGCTCTGGAAAATATTTCTTCCATATACGAATTTCTGGTCGAAGGCGGTAGACGTTGTGATCGTGAAGTTATAACCTTTGTTGCGATACCATTCCGTGTAAACCCGGTTCATGGTAAAGGACATGATTGCCAGGATATTGGCACGCAGCGTGCTGTCCGGCCATGTACTGTAAATCTCGCTGGACGCTACATTTTTAATATAATCCCGATAACGCACATAATAATTTGCTGCATTTGAATCTGTCGGCGGTCCGTCATGCACGATGACAAACTCCGGGACTACCACTTTGCTGAGCACGATCTCTCCGGATTCAGAAACAGGTTTGATCTCCGACTCTGCAATTTTTGCCGGGAAATTTCCAAAAAGTGTGTTGACTGGAATTACAATGGAATCTATTTGATTTTCTTCTTCATTTTCTTCCGCCATTCGCACCTGCTGCAATGCGAGCTGCTCCGAAAAAACCTGAACACCCGAAATACTGACGGGACGATATCCGGGTGCAGTAACTTTGACCGTATATTGGGCAAACGGCTGATTTTCGGAGGGTTCCATCGAGTATTCAAGCGGAGGCGCATCAAGCGTAAGTTTTTCCGACATTCCCGAATCATCCGCGCTTACCTCCTCCACTTTGGAATCCGGATCCCCAGAATAGGAAATGGTGATTCTTGCTCCCTCAATCGGTCTTCTGGTCCGGTTTGTAAGTACTTCTACTTTGAGGCTTCCTTTATCTACAGCCTCTGTCTGGGCATATTTGATATCTGGCATGAACAACCTCTTCATACATTTCCTTATATTATATGCTCAGATACGCAATCCTGTTCTGCTCCCTGTGCAAAACATTTGATTTCCCAACTTATCAGTCATTTTTATCGTTCAATTTCAAAAACTAACTCCCCAAACATTCTATCGTTTTTACTCTACCGTAACTACTTTTGCAAGATTTCTTGGCTTATCAACATCAAATCCCTTGTCAGATGACACATAATATGCCAACAGCTGTAATGCAACCGATGCAGGCAGAACCATGAATTCATCCTGCATATTTGGAAGTTTGATCACCTGATACTCTGTATCAAGATCACCGGAAAGCGCCTCTTTGATAAATAATACGATATCTGCACCTCTTGATTTTACTTCCTTAATATTGGAAAGCTCTTTTGACATGAGTTTTTCCTGTGTTACAGTTGCAACAACCGGTGTGTTGGTTGTGATAAGCGCGATCGGACCATGTTTTAATTCACCGGAAGCATACGCCTCAGAATGAATGTAGGAAACTTCTTTGAGTTTCAATGATCCCTCTAATAAAATAGAATAATCCAATCCGCGTCCGATCATAAACAGATCTTTTGCTTCTAAGATTCTCTTGGCGATCACATGGATATCACGTCTCTCGTCCAGAACTTTTTTCATCACTTCCGGAACACGCTCTAATTCTGCAATAAAGTTTCTGGTCTGCTCCTCTGTATACACGCCGCGAAGCAGTGCCATTTTGGCAACTACCAGATAAAATACGGAAAGCTGTGTTGTGTAAGCTTTTGTACTTGCCACTGCAATTTCCGGTCCTGCGGAAGTGTATAAAACATAATCACTTTCTCTTGCAATGGAAGAACCTTTTACATTGATGACTGACAGACATTTTGCGCCCTGTCTCTTTGCATATTTCAAAGCTTCCAATGTATCAATCGTCTCACCGGACTGCGAAACTGCGATCACTAATGTTTTCTCATCAATGACCGGATCTGAATACATAAACTCAGAAGCAAGTTCCACATCCATCTGCACATGAACGATAGACTTTACAAGAGCCTGTGCCACAAGTCCTGCATGCATGGCGGTTCCACATGCTACTACACAGATTCTGTCACAGTTGGTAAAAAGGGAATCCGGCACACCGTCTGCGGTAAAATCAGGAAGTCCATTTACAATGCGGTCTTTGATCGTATTTTTGATTGCTTCCGGCTGCTCCATGATCTCTTTTTCCATATAAAATGGATAACCATTCTTTCCTGCGCTGTTTAACTCCCAGTCTACAGACAAAAATTCCGGTTCCACAACCTGATCATTTAAATCAGTAAGCACAACATGGTCTTTGTGTAACTCTAAAATATGATACTCAGGTACAACAAAGTACTCGTTTGTAAAACGGCAAAGTGCAGTCAGATCTGATGCAAGCATTGCTCCCTCTTTGCAGATTGTTGCAACGATCGGGCTGACATTTCGGATAGAATAAATCACATCCGGCTGGTCTTCAAAAAGAATGACAAGCGCAAATGTACCCTTTAATTTGCTTACTGTTTTCTTGATTGCCTCTTTTGGATCGCCTTTGTAATAATGATTCAATAATGCAGCCGCAACTTCACTATCTGTTTCAGAATGAAGGATTTCCTGCAAATCATAATCTGCGATCAGTTCACGATAATTTTCAATAATTCCATTATGAACCAGTGTTACTTTTCCCTGCTGATGCGGATGTGCATTCTGGTCATTGACTCCCCCATGGGTTGCCCATCTTGTATGTCCGATACCACAGGTTGATAAGATTTTCTTTGACTCACAAATTGCTCTTAAATCACTTACTCTTCCGGCACATTTATAAACATTTGTCTCATGGGAAACCTCATCCTCCACTGCAATACCTGCACTGTCATATCCACGATACTCTAATAATTCCAACGCATCTAATAAAACATCTTTTACATTCTCACTGCCTGTATAACCTATAATTCCACACATATTAAATTTCCTCTTCTTTTTTATTTCATTTTTAACTGTAATGTTCAACATCACAGATATTGAAGCATTACGCATCTTCTTCATATTTATTGTCCCATTATACCGTATTTGTTTTGCAGTCACCTGCATATTTGCCGGCATATCTCGCACTGGGAGGTACGAAAGGGCGTCCGCCGAATTTTCGATAACCCTTTTCCTCGTTAACCTGTGCATATTCGTTCTCACAGGTACATGGCGCTAGAAGAGAAATCTAAATGTCTGCAATCGGTCACAGACAGGATTGCATATCTGAAAATATAAACCTTATTCGATTATCAATGTGCTATATATTGTAAATGCCTTCATAAATGCATCTACATTTATGAAGGCATCTATAACATAACTACTATACTATGATATGCATAAATTGTCTAGTAGTTCTTTTTTGTATTATTTTACCTCAACTGTCCAGCCGTATTTATCCGGGATTCTTCCCCACTGGATACCGGTTAAAGTATCATATAATTTCTGTGTCAGTTCACCGATCTCGAAATTATTGACCGTTACAACATCATCTTTGTAACGAAGTTCTCCAACTGGTGAGATAACGGCTGCTGTACCTGTACCGAATACCTCTTCCAGTGTACCGTCATGTCCTGCTTTCATCAGATCATCAACAGAAAGTCTTGTCTCATTTACTTTGTATCCCCAGTCTCTTAACAGATGGATCATGGAATCCCTTGTAACACCCGGAAGAACGGTTCCTTCGATTGGTGCGGTGTAGATCTCGCCAGCAATCTTGAACATGATATTCATGGTTCCAACTTCCTCTACATATTTACGATGTTCACCGTCTAACCAGAGAACCTGTGCATAACCAAGTTTTTCTGCTTTTACCTGTCCTAAAATAGAACCTGCATAGTTACCACCACATTTTGTAAATCCTGTACCACCTTTTACTGCACGAACCAGCTCGTCCTCAACTAAAATCTTAACCGGATTCAGTCCTGCTGCGTAATAAGCACCTACCGGGCAGCAGATGATCATGAATTTGTATGCGTTTGCCATATGTACACCGAGTGCAGCTTCTGTTGCAAACATAAATGGTCTGATATAAAGGGAAGTGTTTGGTTCTGACGGTACCCAGTCAGCTTCTACTTTCACAAGTGCTTCTACTGCTTCCACGAACATATCAACCGGGAATTCCGGCATGCAAAGTCTTGCATTGGAATTGATCATTCTCTTTGCGTTCATCTCTGGACGGAATAACTGGATCTTGCCCTCTGCTGTACGATATGCTTTCATACCTTCAAATGTTTCCTGTGCATAATGAAGTGTTACACATGCAGGATCCATGGTGATAGGTCCTTCCGGAACGATTCTTGCATCTTTCCAGCCGTCTTCTTTTGTCCAATCCATAACAAACATGTAGTCTGTCATATACTTACCAAAACCAAGATTCTTCTGGTCTGGTTTCTCCTTTAATACTGGTCTTTTCTCAAATCTGATATCCATAATATCCTCCTTGTTTTTCCACTAACTTATTGGAAAATTGATTCTGAAACACATTATGATACTTTCTTTTTTTCATGTCAAGATTATTCCAGAGCCTTATATCGTATATAATTTATAGTTATTGTTTATCATCATTTCCATAACCTAATTTTATTTGTACTCAAGACGTGAAATATTCATCTCTGATTGTATTCGTACAATTTACAATTTTATGTATTCTATATTTCAAGTGACTTTTTTGATCTCATATAATATAATAAGATTATCAAAAAATTACGTGAGGTGATTCCTATGCATACATTTCAACCAATTCCAGTTGATATGCTGGACATGAATCCATTTACCAAAATCGGCAAAGAATGGGCGCTGCTCACTGCCGGAAACAAACAGAAATCCAACACAATGACCATTAGCTGGGGTGGTGTCGGTGTCTTATGGGGAAAAAACGTGGTCTATGTTTTTGTCCGCGATTCCAGATACACAAAAGAGCTGATCGATAAAGGAGACTTTTTCTCCCTTACCTTTGTCAGCGACCAGTATCGTAATGCTTTAAATTACTGTGGCTCCCACTCCGGTCGTGACGAAGATAAGATTGCAAATGCCGGGCTTTCCGTGGACTACCGTCATGGAATTCCATATATTGACGAGGGAAATCTTGTCTTAGTCTGTGAAAAAATGTCCGCCACCAGAATCACAGATGATTCTTTCCTCGATTCCGAGATTGCAGATAAATGGTACAAAGACGGTGATATGCACACCATGTATGTTGGTCAGATTATTGACGTTCTTGCACGATAAATGAGCGCAAAAGAGGGAAGATGCTATTTTTGCACCTTCCCTCTTTTTTCTTTTTGCCCTTCATTATCATCATAGAAGAATCTTATTTACAAACTTTTTCTCATAATCTCTTTTTCATGACAACAGCTTATTTGCCCAATCCTGTACCCTATTATTTCAATGGATATTTTTCTGTCAATGCTTTAACGATTGCTCTTGCCTTGTCTGCCGCAGGCTCTCCCTCTTTGATCATCATCGCAATTGCCTCCGCAATCTGATCCATATCTTCGGTATTTAAACCACGGGAAGTAACCGCCGGAGTTCCAAGACGCACTCCACTGGTCACAAACGGAGATTTCGGATCATTTGGAATGGTATTTTTATTGCAGGTAATGTTGACAGAATCCAAAAGTTTCTCAACCGCTTTTCCAGTGAGATCATAATTTGTCAGATCTACAAGCATCAGGTGATTATCTGTGCCGCCGGATACGATCTTAATGCCACGGTTCATCAAACCTTTGCAGAGTGCCTGTGCATTATCAATGATATTCTGCTGATAAACTTTAAATTCCGGCTGCAATGCCTCTTTGAAGCAGACTGCCTTAGCCGCGATCACATGCATCAGAGGTCCGCCCTGAATACCTGGGAAAATTGCTTTGTTAAAATTATATTTATCTGCGATCTCCTGGCTGCTTAAGATCATTCCACCTCTTGGTCCACGCAGTGTCTTGTGTGTCGTCGTTGTCACAACATGCGCATATGGAATTGGGCTTGGATGAAGTCCGGCTGCTACAAGTCCCGCAATGTGTGCCATATCAACCATTAACACCGCACCACATTCATCTGCGATCTCACGGAATCTCTTGAAATCGATTGTTCTCGCATAAGCAGAAGCTCCTGCAATGATCATTTTTGGCTTACATTCCATAGCAAGTTCTTCTACTTTATCATAATCAATGAATCCCTCATCATTCACTCCATATGGTACAACATGGAAATAGGTTCCGGAAAAATTGACCGGTGAACCATGTGTCAGATGTCCGCCATGATCCAAGTTCATTCCCATAATCGTATCACCCGGTTTTAAAATTGCAAACTGTACTGCCATGTTTGCCTGAGCGCCGGAATGTGGCTGCACATTGACATATTCACAGCCAAATAACTCTTTTGCACGCTCTCTTGCCAGTTCCTCCACCACATCTACACATTCACATCCGCCATAATATCTTTTTCCCGGATAGCCTTCTGCGTATTTGTTTGTCATAACGCTTCCCATTGCTGACATGACCGCAGGACTTACCCAGTTTTCAGATGCGATCAGCTCAATATGGCTGTTCTGTCTGTCAAATTCATCGGTGATTGCCTGTGCCACTTCCATATCCACTGCCTGAATGTCTTCTAATGTATACATAATGCCTCCTCATCTCTGTCTTTCTCTCAAAGACATGTGTTTTTTCAAAACTTTAAAACTCATTATAAAGGACTTGTCATAAATATTCAATTCCAAATTTATTTTTTATTTCACTCATTTCCTTATAACATGAATCTGAATACTGCAATTGCCTATCTCACCAGCAAAACAAAAAGTACAATCTGCAGCACTAGTATCAACGGCATTCCAACTACAAAATACCAGTGTTTTGTCTTATGATGAAACAAGTACATTCCTGCCCACGTTCCAATGCTGCCACCTAAAACACTCACCAGAAAAAGCATTTTCTCCGGTATCCGCCACGCATGACGTCTTGCCCTGCTCTTGTCTAGTGCCATTACCGCCAGTCCGGCAATATTCATAATAATCAAATAGACGATAACTCCTTTTAACACACGCTTGTCTCCCTTCGTTCAAATTCCATATTGAATAATTTCAAAACTCCCAGAATTACCAAAAAACGGCTGCCCCAAAAGGCAGCCGCTTTGCTCGCAATTTTGCAATTATTTTGTTACTTTATTTTTTCCAACATGCACTTTCATAACATACCACAGTTCAGTTGCGATGCAGATTGAAGAATAAGCACCACATACAAGACCTGCCATAAGTGGAAGTGAGAAGTCACGGATACTTGCCACACCTAAGATGTAGAGCATTACAACCATGATGAATGTTGTAATGGAAGTATTGATACTTCTGGATAATGTCTGTGTCAAACTCTTGTTTGCGATCTCTTTTAAGTCTTCTGCTGTCTGTTTTCCAGTTTTTAATGCAAGGTTCTCACGGATACGGTCGAAGATAACGATCGTGTCGTTGATAGAATATCCAACGATTGTAAGCACGCACGCGATAAAGGTACTTCCGACAGAAATGCGAACCAGCGCATAAACAGTGATCACAACAAGAACGTCATGTACTAATGCAAGGATCGCACTTGCGGCAAATCTGATATCTTTGAAACGGAACCAGATGTAAAGCAGCATAAAGATACATGCTACGACAACCGCTTTCAATGCATCAGAACGCATCTCACCACTGATCGTGGAGCTGATACTCTGGGATGTGATCGTTGCAGCATCCACACCACAGTCATCCACTAAAGTATCCTCTAATGCCTGACGCTCATCTAAATTCAAAGTACGTGTTTTGATCGTAACCTGTGTGGTTCCTTCCACTTTCGTTGCCTGCACGTCAGAGTCACCTGTTACTTTTTCTACATAAGGAACAATGCTACTCTCAATATCTTCAATAGACATATCTTTTCCAAAATCAGCAGTTGTAGAAGTTCCACCCATGAAATCAAGACCATAGTTCAATGCCTTGCCTTCTGTCGCTGAATGTACTCCCATGCTGATCAGTCCGGCTGCGATAATAACACCGGAAACCGTAAAGAATACTGCTCTTTTTCCAATAAAATTGATGCTCTTTCTCTCTTTTGCACGACCATAAAGTTTTTCACTCTTAAGTCCTAATGCATACAGGGAATAAAGAATATATCTGGTAACAACCATCGCTGTGAAAAGGGAAAGGATGATACCGATCATTAAAGTATATGCGAATCCTTTTACTGTACCGGAACCTAATGCCATAAGCACAACTGCTGCGATCAAAGTTGTAATGTTACCGTCTAAGATTGCTGACATTGCTTTCTGGAAACCGATCTTCATGGATGTCTGAACCGATTTTCCGGTTGCGATCTCCTCACGGATACGTGCAAATACGATAACGTTCGCATCCACCGCCATACCGATACCAAGGATAATACCTGCAATACCAGGAAGTGTCAGTGTGATCTCGAACAGATATAAGGTTGCGATCACTAATGTTGTATAGATTGCAAGCGCTAAAGATGCTGCCACACCAGGTACTGCGTACATTACGATCATAAATACCATAACGACAGCAAGTCCGATCGCACCTGCTTTTAAGCTGGAAGAAATTGCCTGGCTTCCTAACTGGGCTCCTACAACAGAGGACTCTAACTCGGTAAGCTGTAAGGAAAGAGAACCGATACGGATCTGTGTTGCAAGTGTCTCAGCTTCCTCATAATTTGCCATACCTGTGATCTGTGCCTCACCACCAGTGATAGCTGTCTGAACACGTGGGTAACTGATCGTCTCACCGTCATATACGATCGGAAGATTTTTGCCAATGTTCTCAGATGTCACTTCTCCAAAAATCTTGGCGCCTTCATCTGTCAGTTTTAAAGAAACTACATATTCTTTGTTGCCATAAGTATCTGTCTGGGTTGCAGCCTGTGCATCTGCCACCATATCACCAGTCATGAATACTGTTCCGTCCGGCATCTGGAATTCCAGAGAACCCGGATTTCCAAGTTCCTCTAAAATCTTGTTTGCATCCTGCACACCAGGGATCTCAACTGTGATTCTGTCATCACCAACCTGATATACGGAAGCCTCTGTACTATAACTGTCTACACGTTTCTGAAGCTTATAAATGGTATCACTCATATCTTCAGCACTTGGATTCTCGTCCACTACCTGATAAGTAATGGAAACACCACCGGAGAGATCCAAGCCCAGTGGAATTGACATATCTTCGCCGATTCCAGTGGATGAAAGAATAATTGATGCATAATAGGCAAGTCCTGCAAATGCTGCAATGATCACTGCCAATATGACTGCTGCTTTACTCTTTTTCATTGTTTTACCCTTCCTTTATTCTTCGTCTGCCTCGGCAGCCTTAATCATGATTGCGCATTCGATACGCTTTTTCTGGAGCGCACATCCGATATCATATGCATTGTGGATATCCCCATGGAAATTGTAGGAATTTGCTGCGCATCCACCACTGCAATAGAATTTTGCAAAGCAGTTGCGGCATTTTTCCTTCGCATAAACGTTGCAGCATTTGAATTCATCGCAGATATCCTGACGCTTGATACCCTCGTCCACGTTACCTAGTAAGAAATCTTCATTTCCTACGAACTGGTGACATGGGTAAAGGTCACCCCAAGGTGTTACTGCCAGATACTCTGTTCCTGAACCGCAGCCGGAAAGACGTTTTGCCACGCATGGTCCACCTTCCAGATCTATCATAAAATGGAAGAAATTAAAATCGTTTCCATTTTTATGTCTTCTTACCATCTCAGCAGCGAGCTTGTCGTATTCTTCGTAAAGCTGTGGAAGATCTTCCTCACGGATTGCATAGTCATCTGTCGGCTGTGCAACTACAGGTTCTACTGAGATCTGTTTAAATCCAAGGTCTGCAAGATGCAGCACATCATTGGAGAAATCAAGATTGTTGTGTGTGAAAGTACCTCTCACATAATACTTGTCCTGATTACGGCTCTCTGCAAACTTCTGGAACTTCGGAACGATCAGATCATAACTTCCTGCTCCCTTACGGAATGGTCTCATGCGGTCGTGGACTTCTTTTCTTCCGTCGATACTTAATACCACATTGCCCATTTCTTTATTTGCAAATTCCATGATCTCGTCATTTAAAAGAACACCGTTTGTCGTAAGTGTGAAACGGAAATTCTTGTCATGGATCTTCTCCTGCTCTCTGCCGTAAGCTACGAGGTCTTTTACAACCTGCCAGTTCATAAGAGGTTCTCCGCCAAAGAAGTCTACCTCCAAGTTTCTTCTGTTGCCGGAATTGGCGATCAGAAAATCGAGTGCCTTCTTACCTGTTTCGAAGGACATCAGTGCCCTTCTTCCATGATACTCACCTTCCTCTGCGAAGCAGTAACGACAGGCAAGGTTACAGTCATGTGCGATATGTAAGCAAAGTGCCTTTACAACTGTAGGACGTTTCTTAAAATCCATCATATAGTTTTCGTAAATATCCTTTGTGAAAAGCTCCTCATTTTTGATCAATGTCTGAACTTCATCAATTGCTTCTTCTACTTCCTCTTTTCCATATTTACCGGATAAAGCGTTTATAATCTCCTCTGCAGAAGTATCTTCTACCTTCTCGCGTGCAGCATACATTTCTATGACATCATATGTTACATCGTCAACCACGTGGATTGCACCGCTGTTTACATCCAGAACAATATCATAGCCGTTGTTCTTATACTGATGAACCACTATAATATTTCCTCACTTTCTATTATCTTTACCAATATCTATATAACGTACAAATGACCGCACGCTGCGCGAACGGTCGTTTGTGAATGTTATTATTTACTTTTTTGTAAAACTTATTTGTTCTCGCAAGTCTGGTTTCCTACTGTACAAGATGTCTTACAAGCAGACTGGCAGGATGTCTGACATTCGCCGCATCCACCTTTTTTCATTGTGTTCTGTAATTTTCTAGTATTTAATGTTTTAACGTGTTTCATGATTATCTCTCCTTTAAAAATCTTTTTCGCTGTTTTATAGTATAACACATAGTTTTTCATAAGAAAAGTCTTTTTTTAACTGATCATGCCGCCGGCAGTTCCCGCACAGGCGCAGAGCACCCAGGTTGTGATCATTTTCACCGGTTCAATGCCTGCTCCCCCCTTTATGATCAGTGAGACGGCAAACAAAATTCCAAAATAAACCGTTCCTGCCACAAATCCCCAGAGGAACTTTTTATCCCTGATCTTTTTTCCCATGAGAATGCCGCCTGACATACCTGTTACGATATAAATAATGATCACTGCCACTTTGACAACCGCCTCTGAAAGTTCCAGCCGGTACAAAAGCAACGCCAGAAGCAACAGTAATAACCCACTTATGATAAACATGATAAAAAGAACCACTGCCAGCACTTTTGCCGGGTTTTCTTTTGCATCCCTCGCCTTTAATTTCAATCCTGCTCTCAATCCGCCACCGCCAGACTTTTATTTCTGTCTATATATATGATGTTGTCCGGCTGATTATGCCGATTTCCTAAAATGTGCACCTATGTCCTGCCGTGGCAGATGAGAAGTATTTTTATCATAGAATTCTCCTGTTAATTTCAATAAGAATCAATTTTCAATCCCAGCATCCGCATACCCAAAGCATTATTATTCATATTTATGTTGATTTTTTCACAGAAGTGTGATATTTTTATTTTGGAGGTGCGAATATGGGAGTAAGCTATAAAAAATTGCAGCACATACTAATTGAGCGTGAAATATCTAACTCTCAACTGATGAGAGCAGCCAATATTTCTGCGAATATAATTTCAAAAATAAAAAATGGACAATACATTGCTCTTGATAAAGTGGAAAGCATTTGTACTGCCTTAGATTGCACTCCAAATGATATTCTTGTATTCCTTCCCGATTCAAAAGCCAACGATGATACATGCTCAAAGCAAACTGAGAACCCTGCGCAGGAGGAATGATGTTTACCACTAATTCAACCACATATAAGCTTTTTAACGAAAATAACCTTGATTTTATAAAAAGATTACCGGACTCATCTGTTGACCTAATTTTAACAGACCCACCATACAATCTATCTCCTTTTTCCAGAGGAAATATTCACCTAAATAACGGAAAAATAATCAATAACAATATTGCCGAATGGGATAGCATTCCTTTAAATCCAAATGATTATATAAAACCATTTACCAGAATAATAAAACCAACAGGTAATATATTCATATTCACTAGTTATTCATTACTTGGCAAATGGTATGATGCATTTAACCCGCTATTCTCAACATTTCAGATATTCGTTTGGCATAAAACAACACCTACGCAAAGTGTATACCACAACAGTTTTTTAAATAGCTGTGAACTTGTTGTGTGTCTCTGGAACAAAGGACACACTTGGAATTTTTCTTCTCAAGATCAAATGCATAACTTCTTTGAATGCCCATCATGTATGTTTCCCGAAAAAATTATTTCTCCAAAGCATCCAACACAAAAACCTCTTGAACTTATTGAGCATCTTCTTTTAATTTCTTCTAATCCAAGTGACATTGTATTTGATCCATTTATGGGAGTTGGTACTACAGGCGAAGCTGCGTTAAAAAATAACCGTCGTTTTATCGGAACAGATATAAACGAAGGATACGTTAAAGCTTCTCTTAAAAGACTGTCTATCTACTAATATCTGTCAGGTGCCAAAATTCAAATGTGGCATGAATACTATTTCTAATAGTTTTCATGCCACTTGCTACTATGCGGTCTTCCTTTTGATAAGAATACGAAAATATGGTGCTTTACCATTTATTTTCAAATCTTTGTCATCATCGCCTTTCCTAAATTTAATAATCTCAAACTGTTCCGGATCATATTTATTTAAGAAAGTAATAGGTACCCCCATTGCACCCATATAATCCATCGGAATATCTTGCGTTTTATTCACATTTATTCCCTGATAATTATCATAAAAAGGATATGCTTCCTCATTCCCCTCATATTGCTTTACCAATTCAATTGGCTGATGTCTCTTCTCATTATCTAAAGATGTCAACCACATACAATTATTCGGTGAAATTATTCTTATTCCATTTTCATCAACCTTTGTTTCTGTTCCATATAATTCATAGTTTTCCGGAACAATAAATCCTGATATACCTCTTCCAAAGCACACGCCTAACCATGCTTTATTCGATTGAATTAGTGGAAAAACTTCTTTATAAGTAATCGCATTTATATTACTTATAATCAAAAAATCTTTATCATATCTATCCAACTGACTAATATACTCACGAAACAAAGAAAACGGTGGATTCGTTACAACTATGTCACTCTGCTTCAATACCTGTATACACTCTGCACTACGAAAATCTCCATTTTCTTGTAATTGTATACTAACTATTTCTTTTCCATCATAACTATAAAAGTGCGCTTCTTCTCCGAAATATGTTGCATTTAATCTTTTTAATTCTAATTCTTCGAAATGCTCATAAAAAAACCTCCAAAAATTGGAATATTCCGGATCATCACAATTGCAATAGACCACCTTATCTCTAAAGTGTTTTGTATAATGAATCATTTCTTTTTCAATATCTATTAATTGAGTGTAAAATTCATCTTTCTTATTAATCTTCGCCTTATCTAACAGTGAATGATCTACTTCTCTTTTTTTCATTATATTTTCCTATTTCTTTGTAAGCTGGTTAAACAAGTCTTTTCCCAGCATTTTTAATGATGTTCTTGCAACATCCATCATAACTTCTATCATAGCCTTTGCATCCCAATGACCACCTTCACCTTTGGTATATATTGAAGCTGCTTGAAGCATTATTGTCGCCCCATTACATTTAACAAATCTGTTCTCACATAAATTTGTATTGATTGGCATGCCATAGTTTGCTGCGGTTAATCTATCTAAACGATTTAACATTCCATCATTGTATACCAATGTAACTTCTCTTCCATCTGGTCTTGTAACAACAACATTTTGAGTTAAGAAATTGGATCCTTCAAGAAATAAAATATATGGGAAATAATTCTCAGACAGCATAAAATTTGCAATTTCGTTTACATTTTTATAAGCCCGTTCTATGGCATTACCTGCTGCCATGAGATCCTGGTTATTATTTTTCCCAACAAGCTTCCCCGCCTTAATATTCTCAATATCTTTTCCCTGATGCTTAGCTTCAGATACAACTACAACACGCCAATTTCCATTATCATCCTGAACCTCAATAATTCCACCATCTGGTTTTATCCTCGCACTCTCCACAAAAAGTGTTTGTCCTAAATATTCGTCTACTCTTTTTAATGCTTCATTAATCTCTTTTTTAGATAAATCTTTTCTATACCTAAAAGTCAACATCGGAAACTCATACTCCAGTTGTTTTTTTACAAATAAAGATGTATCTCCAACTTCTGCATCATGTATCTGAGCATCTTTATGAAATATTGTAATAGGTCCCTGACCTTCTTTTTGCTGTGTTGTTAATCGGTTAGATTGTCCCTTTTTCATTTGCAGTATCTCCTATTGAATGATATTCAAAAAAATCTTGTATTTTTTCAATTTTTCTATATTGGGTATTCTGCTCTAATTCTTTCATTAACGAAAGATGCTTGGCAAAGTATTCAAGAGATTTTTTATCACTGTCACACATCAGACAGTTTCTCCCTTCATTTATGCAGACTCTTCCTACTGTTCCACTACCTGCAAAAAAATCCAACACAGTAGATCCCGGATACGATAACGCTCTTACAAATCGTTCAATAATGGCTACTGGCTTTTGAGTTGGATGACCTACACGTTCTTTACTATTTCCATTTAATCTTCCGATTTCCCAAACATTGGTTGGATTCTTTCCTTTTCTTGTTGTTTCAGGATTTAATCTCTTATCCCTTAACGCAACCTTTAAGTCTTCTTCCGAATACGGCACTCTGACTGAATCCAAATCAAAATAATAATCATTGGATTTAACCATCCATATAACTTCCTCGTGTCTATTTGCAAAAAAACGATGTGCTGACATACCATTTTTATAATGCCAAATGATTGTGTTTACTAATTTGAATTTTGTATTTTTCCGAATATATTGAATTATGTCTAATAAATCTCCTGATTTTACATCTCTAAATTGTATACCGCCAAAAATAACCATACTTCCATTATCGGACAAAACTCTATATGCCTCATCAATCCATTTTGATGCCCATTCAATATAATTTTCGTAAATATCCCATCCTGCCAATTCCAGATTGTATGGAGGGTCAATACAAATTAGCTGAACCGATTTATCTGGTAACTGCTTCAAAAAATCTTCGCAATCAGAGATGCTATGTAAAAGTTTTATTTCCGTAGGCATCTCAAAATCAGTGCTTGTTTTATTCTTTAAGCTATCCTCTTTACGTTTTTTATTCAGAGACATCAAAGCATGATTATTATGAGATTTATTATGAATTGCCATGAGCATAACCTCCATATCCTAATAACACATTTCATATATCTCCCTGTTTTTTCTTCCCCTTCGGAGTTCTTGCGGTTTCTGAGTATTACTTGGAATAAGCCAATGAATACCTTTTTGAATTGTACCTTCAACCCTTCCTTCGCCTTTATTCCGATTATTCCATATACCTTTTTTTACAGGTAACGGATGCTATAAGAAGCCTCAAATGCCTGCTCCGGCTCCAATGCGTTCTCGTATGCCCGTTCCTCTAATGTTCCCTCAAAATCATCCGCATCACATCTTCCATACCACGGTTCAATGCAGACAAACGGTGCGTCTTTTCCTTCCGGTGACCAGATTGCAAATAAAGGTGCATCAAAATCCATAGTCACATAAGGCTTTCCATCTGGTGTGACCAGTGAAACTTCCCCAGTCTGTTTTCCTTCCACCATATAAGTGCAGCGGTCAAAAAATCCCGGTGTAAAGTATACTTTCTCATCCTCCAGCGGAATCACCAGATCCTCATTCATCAGTGCAAGTCCGGTATCCTCTGTGTTGCCATGATGATGCAGTTCTTTTAATCCTGCAAATTGCAGACCATATCCAAGCTTACTTTCTTCGTCATGAAACGGACATAAGAAAGCTGGATGTGCGCCTATGGAAAAATATAAGGTCTTTGTATCCGGATTTTCCACTTTCCACATGACTTTTAATTCATTGCCTGCCAGTTTGTATCCAATTTTTAATACAAATGCAAATGGATATTTTTTCATGGTTTCTTCGTCAGAATGCAAAGAAAACCAGATGGTATCCTCTGTCTGGGATTCCATGGCATGTTCCATATCCCTTGCAAAACCGTGCTGTCCTATTGCATACGTTTTTCCGCCATAGCGGTACTCTTTATTTTTGCAGTTCCCCACAAACGGAAACAACACAGGGGATGTTCTTCCCCAATATTTTTTGTCCGCATACCACATGTACTCTTTATCGTCGGATTTTCTCTTTACGGATTTTAGTTCTGCCCCAAAAGAATCGATTTCCACGCGCAAAGTGTCATTTTCCAAAACATATCTCATACAATCCTTCTCCTTGTCATCTAAATATCGTAGCAGGCAATTGCCAAACTCATCCTACTCTTCTTTCAATTGTTCAAAATCAACAAAATTTTCGAAAACACGCTCCCGCTACGTGTCGCTGGTAACGGTACTAAAAAGCCAGTCACGATTGACATCGTACCTGCCTTCTAAGTACCAATCGAACTTGTTCGATTTTGGCTCACCCAGTGTTTTCTCAAGCTTTTGTTAATTTTTCACAATTCAATTTAGATTTTCATGAGTTTCGCAATCACCTACGATATGAAACTCAATTTTATAATTCGCAGTTGTTGACAGTTCTTGGGAATGGGATCACGTCACGGATATTGGACATACCTGTCAGATACATGACGCAGCGCTCAAATCCAAGTCCGAATCCTGCATGTCTTGCAGAACCGTATTTGCGGAGGTCAAGATAGAAGTCGTAATCTTCTTCTCTTAAGCCAAGTTCGTTGATTCTTGCAAGTAATTTTTCGTAGTCGTCCTCTCTCTGGCTTCCTCCGATGATCTCACCAATACCAGGTACGAGACAGTCAACTGCTGCAACTGTTTTTCCGTCCGGATTCAGTTTCATGTAGAATGCCTTGATCTCCTTCGGATAGTCTGTTACGAATACAGGACGCTTGAACACCTGCTCGGTCAGATAACGCTCATGCTCGGTCTGAAGATCGCAGCCCCATGATACTTTGTAATCGAATTTATCGTTGTTTTTCTCTAAGATTTCTACTGCTTCTGTGTAAGTTACGCGGGCAAAATCAGAATTTGCAACATGCTGTAATCTCTCTAACAGACCTTTATCAATAAAATTGTTGAAGAATGCCATTTCTTCCGGCGCATTCTCTAACACATAGTTGATGACATATTTTAACATGCTCTCTGCTAAGATCATGTCATCCTCTAAATCTGCAAATGCGATCTCAGGCTCGATCATCCAGAACTCTGCGGCATGTCTTGTTGTGTTGGAGTTCTCTGCACGGAAAGTTGGTCCAAATGTGTAGATGTTCTTAAATGCCATCGCATAAGTCTCACCGTTTAACTGTCCGCTTACGGTAAGATTGGTTGGTTTATTGAAGAAATCTTTGCTGTAATCTACTTTTCCGTCTTCTGTCATTGGAAGGTTGTTCATGTCAAGTGTCGTTACCTGGAACATCTCACCAGCGCCCTCACAGTCACTTCCTGTGATCAATGGTGTGTGCACATACACGAAATCTCTCTCCTGGAAAAACTTATGGATTGCATAAGCACAGAGGGAACGTACACGGAACACTGCCTCAAACGTATTGGTTCTCGGTCTTAAATGAGAGATGGTTCTCAAATACTCAAAGCTGTGTTTTTTCTTCTGTAATGGATAGTCTGGTGTAGAAGGACCTTCTACTTCCACTTTTTCAGCCTGAATTTCAAATGGCTGTTTTGTGCCAGGTGTTGCAACTAATTTACCGGTAACGATAATCGCTGCTCCAACGTTTAATTTTTCTACTTCTTCAAAGTTTTCCAATACATCGGAATAGACAACCTGAACCGGCTCAAAAAAAGTTCCGTCGTTTACCACGATAAATCCGAAGTTTTTGGAGTTACGGATGTTTCTCACCCAGCCACCGATCGTGATGGTCTGATCCACATACTCATCCTGTTTGCGGAATAAATCCCTTACATTTACTAATTCCATTTTTCTACTCTTCCTTTCCCACATCAACATTGTTGATTTTTTATCATTTCTTAACTCTGTTATGATACAGCAGCTGCTGTATCGCTTATTCTTCTGTTGCCTCCACAGTCTCTGTGCTCTCTGCTGCTTCTGCGCCCTCGGTCTCCTCTACCGCATTTTCTGTGACAACTGCTGTCTCGGATAACTTGTCAAGCACTAATCCTGCAAGATAAATCACGCGGATCTGATTCTTTCCATAAACGGAATCACCATAACCATAGTTACTATATAACGTGTCAACATCACCGTAACCGCCGTTGCTTACGATCGTGCTTACATAATCTTCAAACTCCGTATCGTCAATCTGGATATCTTCTTTTTCTGCAATGGCTTTAACGATCAGTTCTAACTTGATACTGCTCTCTACACTGTCAGACCATTCCTGCTCAATGCTCTCTTCTGTATAGCCGTAAGAGCTGAGTACCGTTTCCATCTGGCTCTCATCCCCGGAGCAATAGCGGTCAATGAAATTGGCACGGATTGCTTCGATCACATCAGATCTGTAATCTGCCGGCATATCAACGGTACAATTTTCTAACAGATAATCCTCCAAAGCGGAGTAAATATCATTTTTATGAGTGCTCTCTGCGCTTGACTCCAGATACTGGCGTACCTGCTCGTACACTCCATCCACAGAATCCACACCAAACTGCTCGGAAGCAAACTCATCATCCATGGTATCCACAGTTACTTCCTTCTGGATAGAATTGACAGTAAAGGTAAATACGACTTCTTTTCCTGCAAGATCTTCATTATTATAATCTTCCGGGAAGGTCACGTTTGAATCGATCACATCTCCTACTGATGCACCGAGTAATCCGTCGGTAAATCCGTCAATATAACTTGTGCCACTTGCAGAAGAATTATTGGAAACATCAATATTCTGATTTTCTGCTGTTCCGCCCTGGAAAGCCTCACCGTCTAATTTTCCAACATAATCTACATTGACAATGTCGCCCTCTTCCACTGTTGTCTTGTCCGGATCTGCTGTGTAAAAAGGTCCGCCCTGTGTAAAGATCTTCTCTACATAATCAAGCACGTCCTGATCTGTCACCTCATAATCTCCGGAAATTGTAACCTCAATTGCGCTGTAATCGCACAGTGTAACATAATCAGATCCTTTCAGATCATATTTTGCAAGCGGAACTGCCGGTGCTTCTTCTGTACTTTCCGTATTCTCTACTGCTTCCGTTGCCTCGGCTGATTCACCTTTACTGCCGCATCCTGTCATACTGATCACAGTGGATGCACATAATAAAAGTGCTAAAATTCTCTTTTTCATCTAATCTTACCTTTCTTTCCCTCATTTCCGATTCCAGTTTTCAAACCAGAAATCAAAAAGACGATCTTTGCCGTCTAACTTTTATAACATATCACAGTTTTCCCTAAAATAAAAGGCATTTCCCCAAAATCACATTGCTTTTTCCAAAAATCAATGCTACAATAAAACACGAATTTGAAATTAGGGAGGATTTTCGTTGTGAGTCCAGTAACAATTGTATTATTAGTTATTTTAGCAGTGCTTATCGCCGCAACAATTGCTTTATATTTTCTTGGAAAGAAAGCACAGAAGAGAAAAGACGAGCAGGATGCACAGCTTGCTGCAACTGCACAGACTGTTACCATGTTGATTATTGATAAGAAGAGAATGCGTCTGAACCAGTCCGGTCTGCCACAGGCAGTCATCGATCAGACACCAAAGCTTATGCGTCGTTCCAAACTTCCGATCGTAAAGGCTAAAGTCGGACCAAGAGTGATGACTCTGATCGCTGATGATGCATGTTTTGATATGATCCCTGTGAAAAAAGAAGTCAAGGCTACTGTAAGCGGTATCTACATTACCAAAGTAACCGGTGTCCGCGGACCTTTAGAGAAACCAGAAGGCAAGGTAAGCTGGAGAACCAAGTTAAAGAGAAAAGCTGAAAGCGCTAACAAGGAACTCCAGAAAGAGAAGAAAGCCCTCGATGAAGAGAAGGCTGCTAAGAAATCTAAGAAAAAATAAGTAGGAACGTAAAACACCACCCCAGAATCGATTGATGATTTTGGGGTGGAGTTTTTTTGGGGAGTATCCCAAAGTTTGTGTAAACCTCCAAACTGATGTAAGATAAAATTACTC
>UQNW01000033.1 GCA_900542495.1 uncultured Roseburia sp. | reverse complement strand
TTATGTGTATTTGGAATTTCTCATTTTGGCTTGTACTATTTATATTCTAGCACCACCGAACACTGTCACATTCTCCGGATCTCCACCAAACTGTTCAATATTTTCATGAATCCATTCCAGAGCTTTTACAATATCGTCAAGCCCTGCATTTGCTGAATACTGGTATTTTTCTCCATTTAATGTCTCTTGTTCATGTCTGTATTTTATCTATTTAACTAAAATATGTACCATAATTATTCGGAATTATACTATACTCTGGTGGAATAGTGAAACATGAAAAAAGACACAGGAATTTTCTCCTGTGCCTCTTTCCACTTTTATTTTAAATTATTCAACACCAGTCCTCTATTTCTTATAGAATCCCCTTCTAATCACTAATTGTCTACAGACTCTCCAGCAGACCATCTATGCCTTCTGTTTCATAAATTCCTTTATAATAGGCAACTTCCTCTTGGATCACCTGCATTGTTTTTTAATGTATCCAGCATTTTCGTGTTATCCGATGCAAAAAGTTCCCGGTTCGTAGAACCCTTCACATCTGCGGTATAAACAGTTCCAAACACAGATGCGATCATGTCAGAAAGATACTGGTTGATGTTTCCTTCCCCACTGCCACGCATATTCATGTTCACAACCATCACGCCATCGTCAGTCAGATGTTCCTTTACCATTGTGAAAAATTCTACAGACGACATCTGAAACGGAATGGTAATATCCTGATAGGCGTCCACCATGATCACATCATATTTTACATCCATTGCCTGTAAATACGCCCGACCGTCATGGGTTGTGACCTTCACATCATCCGGCAGGGAAAAATATTTCCGGGAAAGATCTGTGATTTTCTCATCAATCTCCACACCCTTGATCGACATATCTCCAAAATATTTTCTGCACTGCGTTGCATAAGTTCCGGGTATAAATATTTTATAGTTCCCCTTTATTTTCCTCATATAATTCAGGTAAAATTGCCGCAAGATTTGTAAATTCTTTAATATTATGTCCAAATAAGCCCTGTGGAACAACTTCTGGAATACGGACTCCTTCTGGCAGTGTCTTTACAATTTTTCCATCTACAACTCCCATTCCAATCCAGAAACGGGAACAGAATACCATTCCGTCTTCGTATGGATACCATTTGTGTGTCATCGCTGCTGCACAATTGCCCTCTCCGATAGCGCACACTAACGAAGTGCATTTTTCTGTTCCAATCAACGATTCGTCGAAGCCAAAATCCGCCGGTCTCTTAAAATTTAATTTCAAAAAGTCTGGTCCCATTCCTGCATTTTCTAATATGTAGTGACTGACTCCCCATGTTTTCTGGTTCATCGGAACTGCCGGATCACATACATAATCTGCACGGTCTGCTCTGGCAAAGTAATGGTCTTCCGGATCCCATATTTTATATCTCAAATCAGAACCTACACTATGCCACGGGAACCACCAGTCAAGCATCTCAACTGTTACCCCAGGCATATAGGTTGTATTACATACAAATGCTGTTCCGTCCTCCATAACTCCATATCCAACCTGACAATATTCCTCATCTGCACCTGCAAGATACAGATTTCTTTTTTCAAATGGAACTGCTGGAATCTTAGATGCACCTTTATTTAAAATATCAAGTTTCTCCTGTGGTACTTCTGCTAAATCACGCTCGAAAAACTTATAATAAGATAATTGTTTTTCCTCTTTACTTACACCTACTTTTTTCATTTTATGACCTCTTTTCTTCTGTTTATAACATGTTCTGTTTCTTATCTTTAAAAACGTTAGAACGAGCTTATTATAACACAGAATCATAGATTCGCCACACACACAAATAAACGCACAAATCGTGTTCTCTTAACAATCTGTGCGTTTATTTTTTACTTATTCACTTTTACATGTCCTGAATTTTCTTTTCTGATCATTATTCAGCCTTTGCATCTGAAACAGAAACTTTATGGTCATACCATTTTCCTTTTGTTCCGATCAGTGCAAGGTCAAACTCTTTCTCTAATGCTTCTACCGGTACGTCAAAAGCATATACTTCCTCTGTTGTTCCGTCAGAATATGTAACTTTCTCTGTTGTTGGCTGGATTAATTCCGCTCCGTCTTTCTGAGCATCATCTGCTGTTCCTAAGAAAAGGTTCACAACATTTTCGGACGGCATTACGATGTGAAGTGTCATTTTTCCGTTTTTTACAGTTAAAGTTCCGCGTCCGTCATAAGCTTCATTCACATGAAACATGCTGCTGTCTGTGTCAAATTTTGCAGAATAGGTTCCGTCTGCAAGAACATCGCTGTTATCTACTGATGTTGTGACAATATCTCCAAGAGAATCGATTGCTGCCTTTGTATGTGCAACGTAAATCTGCTCGATTGCTTCGATTCCACCAAGTCCTGCGATCTGGCAGTCTACCGTATCAAAAGCACCGCTTGCTTCAAACTGGCTCTTCCAGGAATCTTCATCATCCCCAGCCATATCGTTGTTTGCATGATCTCCGGCAACGACCATTAATGGACGAAGGATCACCTTTGTGTATCCTGCTTCTTTTACATCATTGATCACATTCTCGCAGGCTGTTTCTTCCGGTTCGCCTTCTACTGTTCCGATAAATACATTGTCATATCCTAATTTTTCCATCTGGGTAGCCATCTGGCTGTAGCTTACTTTTGCAGTATGGGAAGTACCATGTCCCATGAACACAAATGCTGTTCCATCTTCTTTTGCAGCATCTAAGGAATCAAATCCTGCTGTTTTTACTGCTTCTGCTGTGATAGCTTCTGCTACTGCTGCTTTATCGTCATTAATGACAGCTGCGTCACTTCCAACTTCACCTAATAATGGTTCTGCTACTGTAACTGTTTCAAATTTATCTTTGTACGCATCTAATGCTTCCACAAGTTCATCATACTCTGCGCCATGCATTAAATGAGTTGGCTGTACGACAAGATTTTTCACTCCGTTTGCCACTGCTCTGTCAAGTGCCTGCTCAACATTGTCAATTTTTTCACTATCTCTTGCCTGCACATGGTTGATGATGATCTGTGCGGTAAATGCACGTCTTACAGACCAGTCCGGATAAGCTTCCTCTAATGCTTTTTCTACGCCGCCGATATCTTCTGCACGGCTGTCATTAAAAGAAGTACCAAAACTTACAACTAAAAGTTCATTTTCTCCGATGCCATCTTCATTCAGTGGATCGTCTTTGGAGGCATCTCCGGTATCTCTTCCGAAATAATCCGGATCTGCATTTTCTCCTTCTACCAAAGCTTTCTGTGCATCTGTCAGGTTATCCCATGCTTCTTTTGCTGCTGCACACTGCTCGTCTGTGTTCTCATTTCTTGTCTGCACATAAATTGCATCGATCAATGCTGCAACTTCATCTGCTGCTGCCTGATCATCCACCTCTGTGGCTTCTGTTTCTGCTGCTGCCTCTGTCTGTGGCTGTGTTGTCTCTGTCTCGTTCTTACTTCCGCATCCTGTAAAAAGGCTTGCTGTCATTGTACACGCAAGAACAAGTGCAAGTGTTTTTTTCTTCATTTTTTTCTCCTCTTTGTGATTTTTGCTTCATAGAGATCCGTACACAAAGAAAAAACTCCGGTCAGATATTCTGAACGGAGTAAAAAGTCAACGAAAAACAAGGCTTCTTTAAGCCTGCTAAACAGTACGACCAATTACTCGTGATCTGGGAATTATGTTCCCTGTACCAGACGCTTGGCAGGTTTCCTGGCTGAAAGATCGTCATATTGCTTCTGCCTTCCCAGTGACTTGCACCAGTGACTTTCCAAATGGAATTGAAGCCATACTCCCTTATCACAGTGACGAGATCGTACAGGATTCACACCTGTTTCCCTTTTAACCAGTCTGGTTCATTGTAACAAATCGTTACATCTTAAAGAACCGGCTGGCACCAACTGTCTTCCCTATGAAACTGTATTATTCTGTGCTTCGTATGAAACGGTATCACCGTGCTTTCCAAAGCCTTACTTATGTTAGCACAGACTATCTTATTTTGCAATGAATATTCTGTCTCTGTTTGTATCTCTATGATACAACCTGTATTCAAATTTCAACGACATCGAATCATCCTCTCTATAAACCGAACCACAAATTCAGGATTCGACGGATAATACAGATGTGGAAATCCCCAGAAATGCTCCTGCGATGCATGAATACACTTCCAGTTTCTTCCGGTTACAGGTTTCGTTGCCGTACAGGCCGCCCCATTATCGGTACTGTCAAAATAATGAAACTCATGTGCGCAGATTTTATCATTTTTCTGCAAGAATCCTGCAATGTCTGTCGCTTCGGAAGTTTTCTCATTGTCCCCGGCTCCCTCGTTCCTGTTTGCAACTGTAAGCTCCACATAACCAAACCGTACCAGTTTTCCAGTATCATGACATTCTGCCGGAATTGCTCCGACCATCGGAAAACTGTTTCCTTCCTTATCAATCAGCTTCTCATGCAGATACATAAAACCTCCACACTCTGCCAATGAGGGGAGTTTCTTCTCCAATGCTGCTTTGATTGATCTTCGCATACTCTCATTTTCTGAAAGTTCTTTTGCATAAAGTTCCGGATAGCCTCCACCTAACAGTAAACCCTGTATATTTTCAGGGAGTTCTGTATCATGTAGCGGTGAAAAGGGAACAAGTTCTGCACCGTAATACTCTAACATTTTCAGGTTATCCCGGTAGTAAAAACAAAAGGCTTCATCCTGTGCCACTGCAATGCGGACTTTTTTGGATATAGCAGATTTTCTGTGTCCGTAAGCAATCTGTTCCAGACTTTGCTCTGTGATTTTCTCCTGACTATTTGGTGCAGAGTATTTCGTTTTTGGATACAAAATCTCCTGTTTATAAAAATCTTTCTTGATGCCCTGCTCCGCAATTTGAATCATGGCATTTACATCCACGTATTTTTCGAGCAGCTGTCCTGCCTTTTCCAATTGAAGATTGAGTTCATTTACCTCATCCGGCAAAATAAGACCGAGATGTCTTGAACCGAGTGACAGTTCTTTTTCATTCGGAATACATCCCAATGCTTTAATCGAAAGTTCTTCCTCGATCAGTGGTGCGATCGTATCAAAAAACATTTTACTTGTCCTGTTTAAAATAACACCCCTGATCAGTTTTTTCTTATCATACTGCAAAAAACCTGCGATAAGCGGAATCACCGACCTTCCCATGCCATGTGCATCCACCACAAGTACGATCGGTACCCCCAACGTTTCTGCCAGATGATAGGAAGATCCTTCTTCACGGATGCCACCAAGCCCATCGTATAATCCCATCACACCTTCGAGTACTGCAATATCATGTCCGGGCTGTTCCATTGCATATAAAGCTCTTACCTGCTTTGCATCTGAAAAAAAAGTATCCAGATTTTTGGACGGAATTTTAAGAACCTTTTCATGAAACATGGGATCGATATAATCCGGTCCACATTTAAAAGACACCGGATGTCTGCCTCTGCTTAACAGCTGTTTTAAGAAAGCACAGGTGATCGTTGTTTTTCCGCTGCCGCTTTTTGCCGCTGCGATCATAATTTCTGGAAATTTCATGCTATTGTCCTTTTCTTTCTATATTCTCATAAAATCAAACGAGCAGATATAGATTGGATTTTCCCCCTGCATAAGTTCATACTCCCCAACAGATCTTGCGCGTGATACCTGCACCTGTATGATCTCAAGATTTGTGATTCTCCTGTCATTTTTTAGTGCAGTAAGCTCACTTACTGTTTCCAAGCTGATCGCATTGATCACAATCCGCATGGTATTGTTTTTCTCATATAAAATATCTAAGATTTCCCGCAGTCTGCCGCCACTTCCCCCGATAAATGCATGTGTCGGTCGTTCTGTTCGATTCTCTGCAAGAAGGCAGTCCGGTGCCTCCCCTTTGATGATTTGGATATTGGAGAGTGCGAATTTTTCGATGTTTTTTTGCATCAGTTCTAATGCAAGCGGCTTTTTCTCAATCGCATAGACCTGTATCTCACCGCTTCTTTTTGCCATTTCCACTGCGATCGAACCGGTTCCGCTTCCGATATCATAGCAGACCGAATCCCGTTTCAGATTCAGTTTACAGATAGACAATCCCCTGATTTCCTCTTTTGTCATCGGTACTTTGTCCCGCAAAAATTCTGCATCCGGGATACCACAGGTAACAGGCTCTTTCTCCACATTCTGATTCAGGATCAGACAGATGTATAAACCTTTTTCTTCCACCTGCGTGCATTGTTTTGGTGACAGAAAAAGGATTTTCTCCTCCGGATAGGATAACTGAAAACCAGCCAGCACTGCGCAGTCCTGCAATCCATATTTTAAAAGCAGACTGCCTAATTTCTGCACATCTTCTTTTCCTGACATCAACAGGAACGTTTTTTCAGAAAACCGGATTGTCTCAAGCAGTTTCCCCGTCCACGTTCTGTCTTCGCCGTGCCCGTGAATACTAAAAACAGCCACGTCCTGATAACTGTATCCTGTCATTGCCGCAAAGTATGCGACCGACGAAATGCCCGGATAAATGCGCACCTGACTGTCACTTCTGTCTTTCAGTTTTTCGTATAATTTGCTGCATCCACTGTAAAATCCGGTATCGCCGGAAAAAAGAACTGCCACTTTCACACCACAGCCGGATAATTTTTCCAATTCCGGTAAAATCTCCTCTGCCAGATAATAGGGATAACGCACCGCATGATCATTCTCTGCGGTCTCAAGCAGTCTTTTAGCGCCAAAAATATAATCTGCCTCGCGGATTTTTTCTGCTGCCTCTATCGTAAGAGACTTTCTCGCTCCCATGCCAATTCCGATCAGCGAAATCTGGTTTTTGATCGTTATTCCGGTGATAGAGGAAATTTTTCTGCATACCTCCTCATAGGAATCTCCGGTATGTTGTTTTTCCGGGTTTCCGACCACACAGGCTGTGATTCCTTCTGCCTGGGCTGCCTTTATTTTTTCCAGAAATCCACCGGTTCTGCCACTCTCTTTTGTCACCAGACAGCGGATGTTGAACTGTCTTATGAGAACACGGTTCATTTCCACGGAAAATGGTCCCTGCATGGCGATGATCTGTTTTGCAAATATGCCGTTCTGCTCACAGATTGAAATACTTTCAATTCCCGGCAGCACCCGGACAAATAATCTGTTTTTTAAATTTTCTTCTCCTGCGTAAACGGACAGCTCTTTGCTTCCGGTCGTAAGAAGGATGTTGCCACTGATGTTTTTTAATATGTCTGCACATTCTGCTGCATCCTTGCATAGGATCACATCTGCTGCATGATTCACTTCTTTTTGATTTTCTGTCTCAGGATTTCCTGTTTTGCATTTTTTCATCATCTCCGAAGTCTGTCGCTGTAAACGAATGTAAGGAATGTCTGTTCCTTTCAGACTATCCCTGATATTTTCCGATACAGCCGTCGCAAATGGGTGCGTGGCATCCACAACAGCATCAAATTGCTCCTGTGACACAAAATCCTTTATTGCCCCGGTGTCCATTCTGCCTTTATGAATGGTCACGCCTTCCATTTCCGGCATGACGATCTCCCCATATTCTGTTGCCACGGAAACAATACAGTTGATTCCGTTTTCAGACAATGTCTGCGCTAACATACGTCCTTCCGTTGTCCCTGAAAAAATCAAAATTTTATCCATAGAAAAATCCTTCCACTATGCTTTTTATCCTTTACGACACGCTGTATCCTCTCGGTGTTACCAGCTTACCATTTATGATCTTCGTTCTCGAATTTCCAATAAACACGGTTGTAAACATATTGACCTGACGTTCCCGCAATGCTTCTAATGTGCAGGTCTCATACGTTTCATTTTCTCTTCCGATGTTCTCCACGTAACCACAGGCTCTCTCCGGTTCTACGCCATTTTTTAATAAAATATCGCAGGCTTTTTTTAAATAATCCGGTCTCTGGCGGCTCGACGGATTGTAGATTGCCATGCAAAAATCGCCACAGGCTGCTGCCGCAAGCCTTTTCTCTATCAGCTCCCACTGGGTCATAAGATCACTCAGGCTGATCACACAGTAGTCGTGATTTAACGGAGCGCCAAGCACGGCTGCCCCGCTGTTTGCCGCTGTGATTCCGGCAACTACCACAAGTTCACAGTCCGGATGCGTTTCTGACATCTCATAAAGCAGGGAAGCCATACCGTACACACCGGCGTCACCGCTGCATACCATTGAGACCGTTTTTCCTTTTTCTGCTTCCTCAAAACACATCTCGCAGCGTCTGATCTCCTGTTTCATCGGAGTCGATAAAAATTCTTTTTCCTGATATTTTTCTCCTAATAATTTCAGATACACCGGATAACCGACGATCACATCACTGTCCTGTAAGGCGTGATCTGCCTGTGGTGTCAGCATTTCCGCTGTTCCCGGTCCCATTCCAACGATATATATTTTACTTTTCACCTATCCGATACTCCTTTGATAGTTCTCTCTCTAACTTCCAGTCATATTTTACAATCGCAATAGTCATGCCATTTTCTGCGACTTTTCTTAACACGAAGATTCCGCTCTCCCCGGCTGCTTTCATGGCGGCACGCTCGCAGACATTATCCACACCTGTTTTTTCTTTTACAAAAGAGGATTCCGAAAAATCGCCCTTCACCTGCCGCAGTGTCTCTGCCGGATAAGTCTGAAACGGAATACGGTTTGCAGCACACCACCGGAGCAGTCCTTCCTCCTCTTTTTTTAAATCAATGGATGCCATTGCACGGATCAGTTTTTTTTCAACTTTTGCATGAGCTAACCACTTCCGGATAAACTGATCCAGCTCCTCAAAGCTTTTTCCTTTTCTGCATCCGATTCCGATCACATACTCTTTTGGCTGCAAGCCCAGGATTCCCTGCTCTAACTCCGTATATTGTGACGAAATCACAATGTCTGCCATTTTGCCTTCCAGAACTTTTGTGGAAACTTTTGCGATTCCGTCCCGGTTATAAATGGAAAGCCCGCATTTTTTTGCAAATACATCCACCGCAAAGGTCTGATTGACATCTGTAGCGGTTGTGATGACCGGGATTGCGCCGATCTGCTCTGCGATCTGTTCTGCAAGCTCATTGGCTCCGCCCATATGCCCGGAAAGCAGCGGGATTACGAAGGTTCCTGCTTCATCTAATGAAACGACCGGGCTGTCACTTAACTTATCCGACACGAACGGTGCGATCATACGAACTGCAATCCCACAGGCACCGATCACGACAACCGCGTTTTTTTCTGCAAACTGCTGTCTGGTCCAGTCACTAAGACTTTGCCTTGCTTCCGCAGGTGACTGACTGCCTTGTTTCTCATTTATTTTTTGGTGGCGGTTTTCGATTGTGATCTTAGCATTTTCCCAACTCTGACTGATTCTTTCTGCCAGTTCTGCGCCTTTATCTGTAAATGTGATGATACTAATGTTCATTTTTTTCTACCCTGCGAAACTCTGTTTCAAAATCTGCTGCATAAAGTCTGGATTTTGCATAGTGCTGGTGTGCCACAACATCCCCCACGATAATGAGTGCTGTCTTTGTAATATGATGCTCTTTTGCTGTCTCCTCTAACTGCGCAACGGTGCAAAGATATGCTTCCTCCTCCGGCCAGGTTGCCTTGTATACAAGCGCTGCCGGCGTATCCGCCCGATAGCCCCCTGCGATCAGCCGTCTGCTTAATTCTCCTAACATTCCGGTGCTTAAGTAGATTGCCATAGATGCCTGATGTGCTGCAAAGCTTTCAATGCTCTCTTTTTCCGGAACACCTGTTCTGCCCTCCATGCGGGTGATGATCAGTGACTGTGATACCTCCGGCAGCGTGTATTCCAGATTTAAGGATGCAGCTGCTCCAAAGCAGGCGCTCACGCCCGGACAACTCTCATACGCAATCCCCTTTTTCTCCAGAAAATCCATCTGCTCCCGCACAGCTCCGTAAATGCTCGGCTCCCCGGTATGGAGGCGCACTGTCATAAATCCCTTTTTTTCTGCCTCCTCCATTACCGCAAGCACCTGCTCTAGGGTCATGTACGCACTGTTATGTATCTCACATTGTTTTTTGCAATAAGTCAAAAGTTCGGGATTCACAAGTGATCCTGCATAAATGACAACATCTGCCTGCTGCAAAAGTTTCATTCCACGGACTGTGATCAGATCGGCTGCTCCCGGTCCTGCTCCCACAAAATATACCATACTGTTTTTGTTCCTTTCGTTTAGGTAATTCGCTCTGCCCCGTCTATAAGTTTCGCAATTACCTATATTTTATTATAATAATTCTTGTAAAAACGCCTCAGCGCCCTCGGATTTTGCAAGCTCTCCAAACTCATTGGAGTAAAGGATCACTTCGATCTGCATTTTTCCGGCTGCACGCTTTTTCAGGTAGAACATGATTTTTGCAAGTAAGTCCTGCATAACTGCATCTTTTTTGCCACAGGCTTCCAGTTTTCTGACTGCCTCCTCTGTTGTCACACACTGCAGTATCTCATCAAGCACCGGATAAGGAACCTGATTTCTCACTCCTGCTGCCACAAGCAGTTCCATGCGGCAATCCCCCTCTTTGGAATGTGTGTTCATGATCCCACCTGCTACTTTTACGAGTTTTCCGATATGTCCTGTGAGCAGCATTTTTTCAAATCCAGCGGCAATCGCCATATCGATTGTATCACCGATAAAGTTGCTGCACTTTACGCTACGGTCAAGATCATAGTGGTAGGTATTTTTCATAAAATCAAGTCCATAGTTGCCCGGAGATACCGCCGCGACCGGATACCCCTCCGCCTTTTTCTGATTTAATTCCACTTTGATCGTATCTAACAATGCCTGACTGCTCATCGGCTCGACAATCCCGGATGTTCCTAAAATGGAGATTCCTCCGACAATGCCAAGTCTTGGATTGAAGGTCTGCTCCGCAAGTTTTTCTCCCGTTGGCACGGAAATGATAATCTCAAGCGTTCCGGTATAGTCTGCTAATGCACAGACTTCCTGCACTTCTTTTGCGATCATTTCCCGCGGCACGTGATTGATTGCAGCATTTCCGACCGGCTGGTCTAAACCGGGTTTTGTCACCCTTCCTACACCTGTTCCACCATCGATCAGAATTTCTGCTTTCTTCTGTTCTAACGCCCCGACACTTTCTGTAACAGATTTTTTGATTTGATTTCCGATGCGCACGGTGGAAAAAATCAACGCCCCGGTTGTAATGTCCGGATCGTCGCCACCATCTTTTCGCACCGCACAGGTCACCTCTTTTTCCCCTCTTGTGATTTCAAGGATTTCTGCATGAAAAACGATTCCCTTTGGTGTCTGAATTGTAATATCCTGTTTTAATTTTCCTGTTAAAAGCATATAGGCTGCTGCTTTCGAGGCAGCCGCTGCACAGCTTCCTGTTGTAAATCCGTATCGCATAATTTTCCAATGCTCCTTCTGCTCTCTCAGATTTATCTGTTAATCTGAAAATCTGCATCCATCTGTTCTGACTTTTACGTCTCATCCCGCAGTTCATACAAAAGTGCATTGCAGATCGCTGCCGCGACATTGCTGCCGCCCTTTCTGCCCCGGTTTATGATATATGGTATATCGGTCTTTAAGATCAGTTCTTTTGCTGCTTCCACATTCACAAATCCAACCGGAACCCCGATAATAAAAGCCGGGCGGTAACTTCCACTCTGTATCATCTGGTAGAGTTCGATCAACGCTGTCGGTGCATTCCCGATTGCAAAAATTACAGGCTTTTGGATCTGTGACGCCTTTTCCATGCTCACGGTGGCTCTTGTCACACCGCGCTCCTTTGCGATTTTTGCCACTTCCTCATCTGCCATAAAACAGTGCGCCTCTCCGCCGTACTTTGCCAGTTCCTTTTTATTCACGCCCGAAAGCGCCATATTGGTATCTGTGACAATGTCCGCTCCACTTTTGATCAGGTTTTTTGCCACCGCTACTGCATCTGGCGAATACGTCATCGTCTTTGCATAATCGAAATCTGCACTTGTATGAATGGCTCTCTTCGTCACAAGTTCCTGCTCTTTCGGAAGCACGATTCCCATTTCTTCCAATTCTTTTGTTATGATTGCAAAGCTTCGTTTTTCGATTTCCTGTGGTCTGACATACTCAATCGTTTCCATGTGACACTCCTGCTCCTTCATTATCTGTCTTGTAAATTTCGCTGCACCTTCATTAGCTCCCCTGCAAATCTTCTACTCTTTCATTCGCTGTCCTACAAATCTACTTTTTTTCATTCGCTGTCCTGTGAATCCTGCCACCCCTTTTTTATGGCTGCGATCAGTTTCTCATTGTCCTCATGCTGCTTTACTGCAACCCGGTAATAACCGGTTTGCAGTCCCCTGTAATTGCTGCAGTCACGAATTAAAATTTTTTGCTCTAATAATTTGTCATACAGCGGCTGCTTTGTTTTTAAAAGAAGGAAATCCGCTTCGCCCGGAAAAACCTGAATGTCTGCATTTTCCAGTTCTTTTGCCAGATATTCTCGCTCTGTCCGGATATAGGAAACCGTCTCGTCGTAATATTCTTTTTCCTCCAAAGCCGCCAGTCCTGCTGCTTCTGCGATCACAGAAATATTCCACTCCGGCAGCTGCAATGAAATATGATTTTTCTGTTCTTTTCCGCCACAGAATGAGAATCCAAGACGCACCCCCGGAATCGCATATAACTTTGTGAAAGCTTTCACAACGATGACATTCGGATAATCATGCAGATTGTGTGTGGAAAAAAAGCCTTTTTTCTCCGTAAATTCTAAAAAACATTCATCCAGCACAACCGTGATCTGTTTTTCTCTGCATCGGTCACAGATTTGCTCCAGCAGAGACTCCTCAATTGTATTTCCAACCGGATTGTTTGGATTTGCCAGAAACAGCAAATCGACATTCTCCTGCAATTCCTGCAAAAAATTTTCAGTCAGGCAGAAGTTATCCGACTCTTTCATCTCATAATAGGAAACTACAGCATCTGTCACACCTGCCGCCCTCTCATAACCGAAAAATGAAGGAACTGGAATTATGATTTTGCGTGGTCTTATGGCGTGCACAATTGCTACAAATAGTTCCGACGCCCCATTTCCGCATAAAATATGCTCCGCGGGAATCTTGTATTTTTCTGCGATTTTAGCGATCAGTTTTGTGTGGCTGATATCCGGATAATGCTCGCAGGAATCTATCGCCTTATGCATTTCTTCTTTCACTTTTTCCGGGATTCCGAGCGGATTGATGTTGACCGAAAAATCCAGTTCTACGTTATTCTGATAGATGTCTCCTCCATGTATGACCGGGCGCATTTTCTGTTTCCTCCATTCTTTCTATAGTGTTTCTAAGTTATTGCGAAACTCAATTTCTAGTTATGAAATAGTTTCGCAATTATCTACACAATCCCACAATTCCCAGTACGATCAGACACAGCGCCTCGCACAAGATTGCAGTCGCATATAGCAGGCGGTTTGCGCGCTTAATGTCCTCGGCCTCCACCGCTCTTGTGGCATCTCCAATGTAAGGCTTTTCAACGACTTTTCCAAAATAGCTTGCATTTCCGGCAAGTCTTATTCCGAGTGCACCTGCACACACCGCTTCTGTCTGTGCCGAGTTCGGGCTGGCATGTTTGTAGCGGTCTCTTTTATAAATATCCCATGCCTGTTTTGCATGAAACTCTTTTCCACAGAAAAAACAGGAAATTACCATAAGCACTGCGCTGATGCGGGCTGGGATATAATTTACGATGTCATCTAATTTTGCTGCGGTTCTTCCGAAATACAGATAACGGTCATTTTTGTATCCAACCATTGAATCCATTGTATTGACCGCCTTATAAAAGAAACCGAGAACCGGACCACCGATCGCGGTGTAAATCATTGGTGCTATCACACCGTCGGATGTATTTTCCGCCACTGTTTCGATTGCAGCTTTTGCAACACCTGTCTCGTCGAGATGTTCCGTATCCCTGCCGACAATCATGGAAACCGCTTTGCGCGAAGCTTCGATATCGCCCTTTTCTAATTCCTTATATACTTTCATGCTCTCGACTTTCAGACACTTTGTAGCAAGAATCTGATACGTCATAATTGTTTCAACAATAACGCCAAGATACGGATTCAGTCTGTATGCTCCAAACAGAATGACTGCCGTGACTGCCACGGTACAGCTTAAAACAGCCAGCACAAGTAGCACGCCTCTTGCCCTCTCCTGTTCTGGTGTTGTATGTTTTTCTTCCTCCTTGCCGCCGATCAGCTTTTTTTCCAGAAAACTGATCCAGTTTCCAATCAGCCGGATCGGATGTGGCAGCCAGTATGGATCTCCCAACAGTAAATCTAATAAAAATCCTGCCAGTGTGGCAGTGATATGATAAATCATAAATGCTTACTCCCTTTTTCTAACTGAATGACAGTCTCATAACTCTCTCCGTTTTTCAACTGGAAATCAAAATATTCTCCTCCGGTCAGCGTGCTTAAAACAGCCATGATCGTGCCACCATGAACCACTGCTGCAACCGGAACCTCTATCGCATCACGATCCGGTGTATCAGGCATTTCTATCTGCCATTCGTTTCCAGATGTATCCCCGGAAACATGTCTTAAAACATTTGCCAGCATTTTTTCAAACCCTTCCATGGAACGTCTGATAAAATTTTCTCTCGATTCACCACCCGGAAAAGGAAGTGTTCCGTTGCTGTCGATCCACTTCTGGTAATCTGCGTTGTCCCTTAAGTCCTCATAATTTTTTCCTTCAAACAGTCCAAAATCCATTTCTTTCCACGGCGGAATCACTATCGGCTTCTGCGAAAAAAGGATTTCTGCTGTCTGCACACAGCGCTTCATCGGAGATGTATATAAAAAACCGGAATTATCCAGATTGTATTCTCTCTTTTTTTCTTCTAACAGGTGGATTCCTTTTTCCGACAACGGCTCATCTGTTTTTCCAAGATAACGGTGTTCTTCATTCGCTTTCGTCATTCCGTGCCGAATCCACGTAATCTTTACATTTACTTTATCTTCTGCCCGATTCCACATATAATACGCTCCACTGTCTTTGCCTCTCTGGCAAGCTGGATCAATAACCTGCCGGTACGCTCCCTATATTCGCGTTCCTCTTTTTCTATCGGAACAATTCCATTGCCAATCTCATCACAGATAAAAATGCAGTCCGGATGTTCTTTATAGTATTGCAGCACAATCTCCTCTGCCGGCTTTCCCTCCTGTATCAGTTGTTTCACCCACAAATGCAGATCATTGACGATTGTAACATCCTTCCCTTTGTATTTATTCTGCACGTAGGAAAGTTTCCCCTGCGCATATCCACCGATGTATAGTTCCATATTTTTGTTCTTCCTTTTTCATTTTAAGTTGCGCTACGCGCCTGCAATCGCAACTGCAACTGCCGCGGCAGCCTCGCATACCGTCACAAAGAATCCAGCAGTGTCACCCGTGATCCCTCTAAATTCTTTATAGCTTTTCTTTTTAAAATAAAGGAAACTCAAAAGTGACGCAATGATCGCTGCCACACCATATTCTTTTGAAATGATGATCATAAGAGCCATGCATAAGATAAGTTGTAAATATAATCCTCTTTTAACTTTTTCTTTTTGTGCCCCAGATGCAAAGGTATAGAGAAGTCCCTCTTTTTTTGCCGGCTGTAACGTCACAACTGCGATTCCGCTTAAGCACCTCGCCAGGAAAAAAACTGCCGCCACTGCAAACACTGCTTTTCGGGTATGGATCTCAGAAATCGCCGCAATATCGATCAGATAGTAAAGCACCAGCATAATCGCTGCAAATGCGCCGATATGGGAATCTTTCAGAATCTCTAATTTTTTCTCCCTGCTCTGATACGAATGAAGTGCATCCATCGTGTCCATATAACCATCCACGTGAAATCCGCCTGAGATGATCAACGGGATTGCTGCTGCGATCAGCGCGTAACACAGCGTTCCTACCGCAATTTTTTCACACAACACCGCCCAGCCATAAAATGCCAGTCCGATCACACCACCGATCCACGGAAAAAAACACATCATGTATTCCATGTCTTCTTCTTTCCATTCAAATTGAGGCACCGGAATTTTCGAATAAATAGAAAATGCGATCACCATTGCCTTTAATATTTTCATGACTTATCCTCACTATACTTTCAACTCAACCGGAATCCCGACAACCACTTCTACCACACGGTCTGCAAGTTCCGCAAGCCTTACGTTGATTTTACCAAGCGCTCTTAGGTATTCCATTGTTCCGTCATCATATTTTACACCGTCCTCAAACACATTGTTGGTCACGATGATGAGGTTGTCTGTTTTCTGTGAAAGAAACTGTATGTCATTTATGATTTTATCAGTCACCTGATCTGCTGATCTTACGCCGACACCTGTAAACATCTCATTCGCAGCAAGATTCGACATGCACTCTAGCAATGCAGATTTTTTACCAGCAGCATCCGCCCTCATCTTTCCTATCTGCGACTGATATTCTGATACCTCAATTTTTCCGACATCAACCGGACTTTCAATCGTAAGAAACCCTTTTCCCGCTCGCAGTTTTCGGTGGCGCTCTACTTTCTTTTCGCCTTCCGCATCATAAACCTGCATGGTCGCAATATAAAATTTCATTCCTTCACAGGAAGACAGCAGTGTTTCCGCGTAAGCAGATTTTCCACTGCCACTTCCACCTGTCACCAATGTAACCATTGTAAACCTCTCTAAAATCTATGGTACTCCTCTATGTGAAAATCACCGAAGGTAGCGCCTGTCTCATATAATGTCATCGCCATATCCAGTAGTGAAAACATCATGACTGCTCCGGTTCCCTCACCTAATGCAAGTCCGGCATTGATCACCGGGTGAAGTCCAAGTTCTTTCATCAATAATTCGGATGCCGGCTCTTTGCCTCTGTGGGAAGGAATCATGTATTCCTTTGTTCCCGGAGAAAGCCGCTCGGCTGTCAGTGCTGCCACTGCGCTGATCACGCCGTCTATGACGATTGGAATATGATATTTTGCTCCGCCTAAAAATACGCCGCAAAGTCCGGCGATATCCAGTCCTCCCACCGAACATAAAATCTGCATCGGCTCTGTCGATTTAAGCTGATACTTTTTCAGTGCTTCTGCAATCACCTGTCTTTTTTTTACAAGTCCTGCATCGCTTAGTCCTGCGCCACGACCTGAAACGGTCTCAGGTGAAACATCAAGCAGCGCTGCTGCCATCGCCGCGCTTGTCGTCGTATTGCCAATTCCCATTTCCCCTGTGCCAAGCAGCGTATAGCCTGCATCTTTGCACTCTTTTACAAGTTCCATGCCTGTTTGTATCGCCTGCAATGCCTCCTGCCCGGACATTGCAGGCTCGATAAGGAAATCATTGGTTCCTTTTCTTATTTTTTTATTGGTCACTCCCGGAAAAATTTTGTCCGTATTTACCCCAATGTCTACCGGAATTATATCTACTCCGGCGGCTTTTGCCATTCTACAGACCGAAGTGTTGTTTTTTCCAAGATTCTCTGTCACCGCCGCAGTAACCTCCTGCCCGGACTGGCTGACACCTTCTGCGACGATTCCATTATCCGCACACATGACGATCACCGCTTTTTTTGTAATATTAATGTCCTCAGTTCCAAGAATCGCTCCTATCCTTGCGATGATTCCTTCAAATGCGCCCAGTCCGTCCAACGGTTTTGCAACCCGGTCCCAATTTTGCTTTACCCGGCGCTCTATGTTCTGATCCGGTAAATCTATTTCAAATTTCATCTGTTTCCTTCTATATCTATCTACTCTCTTTTAACATCGTATAAATTGCATCCATATCCATGGATTTCCGCAGTCCGTCTGCCAGTTTATCATACTGCATCTGCTTAAACTGCTGGTAACTCATCATCTGTGCAGTATCTAACACAACACCTTTTTTTTCTGCCAGAATCTGAACCAGCATCCCTGCAATATTTCCTTCATCAAAAATGCCATGCACATACGTTCCATACACATTTCCGGAATATGTTCCATCCTGTTTTTCTGCGTTCTTATGTACTACGTCTGTAATTTTTGTCAGGAAATTATTTTTCACACAATCTGCCTCATCCGTATCCGTCAGCTTCTTCGTGCTTCCCATATGGATCTCATACCCACGCACAGGCTTCCCGGAAAGTCCTGCCAGCACCCCTGGTATCTCACCGAATCTGCCTGTCACCTGTGTTCTTGTTTTTTCCTGCTTTAATTCTGTCACGACCGGAAGCAGCTCCATGCCCTTCATGCTTCCGCCTGCTTCCACCTGACACGGATCACTGATCTGCGCTCCCAACATCTGATAGCCACCGCAGATTCCAAATACAACCGTATCTTCCGATTTCTTTTTGATCAGGGCTTCTAAACCATTCTCGCGCATCCACTTTAAATCTGCCATTGTATTCTTGCTTCCCGGAAGCACGATCATGTCCGGATGATGCAGTTCTTTTGCATGTTCCACATAACGCACCGATACGTGCTCCATCTGCTCGAAAACAGACAGATCCGTAAAATTGGAGATTCTTGGATAACGGATCACTGCGATATCAATGATCCCTTCCTCTTTCTGTTCCAATCTGCTGCTTAAGCTGTCCTCATCATCAATCGAAAGTTCCATATATGGAACTACGCCAACGACCGGCACCTGACCACGTTCCTCTAGCATCACAACACCGGGATCTAATATCGTCTTATCTCCACGGAATTTGTTGATGATAAGTCCTTTTACACGCTCTTTCTCAGAATCTTCCAAAAGCATTAACGTGCCGAGAAGCTGTGCAAACACACCGCCTCTGTCGATATCTCCCACTAAAAGCACGGGCGCATCCACAAGTTCTGCCAATCCCATGTTGACAATATCGTTTTCCCTAAGGTTAATCTCTGCCGGACTTCCGGCTCCTTCTATTACAATGATGTCATTTTCTTCTGCAAGCTGCCCGAATGCTTTTTTTATTTCCGGGATCAACTGCTTTTTATAAGCAAAATAGTCTTTCGCACTCATATTTCCAAGCACTTCGCCGTTCACGATCACCTGTGAGCCAACATGTGTCGTAGGTTTTAAGAGGATTGGATTCATGGCAACGACCGGTTCCACTCCTGCTGCCTCTGCCTGCATGACCTGTGCACGCCCCATTTCCAGTCCCTCTTTTGTGATAAAGGAATTGAGTGCCATATTCTGCGACTTAAACGGCGCCACACGGTAGCCATCCTGTTTAAAAATCCTGCAAAGTCCTGCCACGATCAGGCTTTTCCCTGCATTTGACATTGTTCCCTGAACCATGATTACTTTTGCCATAATTCAATCTCCATTCCCGCAGCCTCCGCCTCGTTTAAAAGCTGCCTGTTACGTTCATTCTGTGTTCCAAATATCGTCTGACAACAGAACACTTTTTTGCAGGAAAACATGACCTGCTTTGCCTCCTCATAACGCTGCCTGGAAAAGTCCTGATAAGCTTTCTCTGCGATCACAGTATCTGCCAGCGCTTTTGCCGGAAGATAGTCCACATCCTGCTCTCCAAGGATTCCGACCGCAAACGGGATGCCTTCCCGCTGAAGCCGCCGGAATAAAAAGCTTCCGGTGCCGTTTCCTGCGATGACAAATACCTCCGGTGTTCCCACACATTTTTTCAATTCCACAGAACCATTTGCCTCATGAAACGTTCCCTCTGTGATCTCATACAGATCATTGATAAAACCCTCTGTAAAAATCTCTTCCGGTGTCCCGAAATGTGCGATCTTATCCCCCTTCACACAGACGATCTTATCGGACACACGCTCTGCTAAATCCAGTTCGTGCAGCGACATCAGCACACCGATTTTATTCTGCTGCGTCATTTCCTGCAGCATCGATAAAAATTCCAGTTTATACTTCACATCCAGATAGGAAGTCGGTTCGTCTAAAATCAGTATCTCCGGTTTCTGACACAACGCTTTTGCAAGCAGCACACGCTGTTTCTGACCGTCACTTAAGCTCATGAAATCCCGGTCTTTTAAATCCGTGATCCGTATCTGCTCCATGCACTGCTGCACAATCGCCTCATCTTCCGGTGTAAGGATTCCAAGACCTCTGGTGTAAGGGTATCTTCCCATTGCCACAACGTCACGTACTGTCATAAGCTCCGGTGTGATGCGCTCTGTAAAAACAATTGACATCTTCTTTGCCAGCTCTTTTTCCGGCATTCCTTTTAATGCGGTGTTTTCCACATAAACACTGCCCGAAATCTCCTGCAGCTGCTTTGTGATCGTTTTTAAAATGGTAGATTTTCCTGCTCCGTTTGGTCCGATCAGTGTGACGATCTCGCCTTTTTTTAAAGAGATCTCAATATTTTCGATCAGCTTTTTTCCATGGTACCCAACGGATAACTGCTCTGTATGTAAAAGTTTCTGTGCTTCCATTCCGCACCTCGTTTCTGCTCTGATAACTTTCCCTGCTCCGCGACAACACATTTCTGCACGAATGTCTTCATCTGTCTCTGCTACTTACTCGTTGCCACACTAATATCGCTTCTGTCTCTGCCGTAACATCACTGCGATCATGACCGGAGCACCAAAAATTGCTGTGACCGTGCTGATGCTCATCTCGGTCGGTGCGAATACCGTCCGCGCTAAAACATCGCAGAACATACAAAACACTGCCCCGCCCAAAAAACATGCCGGTATCATAACGATTGGCTTTGCGGTCTGAAAGAACCGTTTCATAATCTGCGGAACTGCAATTCCGACAAACGAAACCGGACCTGCAAATGCTGTCACAACCGCAGATAAAATGCTCGACAGCAGAACAAGCAGGACGCGGAACAGCCGGATATTAACGCCCATATTTTTTGCATAAGTCTCACCTAACTGGTAAGCCTCCATAGGCTTCGACAAAAAGAACGTCATAATGCCTGTGACCGCTACCACTAACAGAATTGTTTTCACATTTTCCCACGTAATACCGGAAAAACTTCCCATAGACCAGTTATGAAGATTGACAATATCCGAATCCTCTGCAAACGTCACTAAAAAATCCGTGACAGCCGAACAGATATAGCCGATCATGACACCGATCAGCACTAAAAACGACATATCAGAAACCTTCGGTGACATTAAAAGGACACAAAACATGGAGAGCATTGATCCTAAAAATGCCGCCACGATCAGATCTACCGACGATAATGTGCGAGACCACTTTAAAAATACGATCATAACAACCGCCACAAATAATTTTGCCCCGGAGGAAATTCCAAGTACGAACGGTCCTGCAATCGGATTGTGAAAAAAAGTCTGCAACAAATATCCGGACAATGCCAAAGCCCCACCGAGCAGAATTGCTGCAAGTGTTCTCGGTATGCGGATCTGAAACAGGATCGTTGTATACAGCTCGTCTCCCTCTCCGGTCAGCTGTCCCCATATGTCTGCCACAGAGATAGACACACTTCCGGCACACACACTGATCGTGAAAAAAATCACAAGCAATAAGATTAAAATCACAAAGCATGCCGTATATTTTATTTTTCTATTTGAGCCTGTACATATAGGTAAGTTCATTCGTGTCCTCCGATGTCAGCATCTCATGAAAATCGTGGATAATACTTCCGGTATCCATTGTATCCTGATAAAGATTTTGTCCGATGCACCAGACATTTCCATTTTTTACTGCTTTAAAATTTTCGAAAAGACTGCTTTTTCCAAGCAGATCCTCTATCGTTTCCAAGTTGCCGTCAATGGTACTGTTATAGACTAAATAATCTGCATCTTTCGCCTGTGCGTAAAACTCCTCCATCTGCATGTTCACGCTTGAAGCAGCATTATCTTCTCCCTTTAAATTTTCAAAAATATAACTGCCGCCCGCAAGGTCGATCATTTTCGGAACGTAGTCATTGCTTTTCCGCACGCTGACCGTTCCTGCTGTTGTGATGTAGAAAAATGCAACTGTTTTTCCAGTGTCTTCGGCATCCGAAAGTTCTTCCACATACCGCTTCTGCTCCTCGAACGCCTTCGCTGCCTCATCCTCTTTTCCGGTCAGCACACCATAAAGTTTTACCCATTCTGTCCTGCCAAGCGGGTTTGCTTCGTAACTGGAGTGATCCACCAGTACCGGAATCCCAAAAGATTCGAGATTCTCTTTTACCTCCGGTGCATGTCCGATCATGGTCGATTCAACGGCAAGCTCACAGTTTTTCGAACAGATCAGCTCATAATCCGGTGCATTGTACTTTCCGGCGTAAAGGATCTGTCCGCTCTCCATTGCCTCTTTTGCCTCCGGAATCTCCCATTTTTCCGCGGTCAGCCCGGATAGGCAGATAGAATCTAACGCCCCGATGCTGCAAAACATATCCATGGTTGCCGAAGCGACCAGATAAATATCCGACACCGGCGCTTTTAAAACTGTAATATCGTCCGCTAAGTCCTGCGGCACTTCCATATCTTCGGTATTTAACAAAAATCTGCTGCCGTCCGCTATCGAGATCAATGTAAAACCATTGTCATAATAATCGACTGCGAACTCTGTCGCATAATCTAACTTCATGCTTGTCTCGTATGTAAGTTCCTTACTGATCGTATGTTCTGTCGTTTTCCACGAATCCGTGTCTTTGCCACAGCCTACTGCCACAGCCACGACCATCAGCCAAAAAAGAACCACGATACCGATTCGTTTTCCCTGCTTCATGCCTTTTTCTCTTTTCTTTTCCGATGTATCGCAATTGCTGCCACGCTGACTGCGATCACTGCCGCAACATAGATAACCGCGATTACTGCCATTGGTTTTTCTCCCTGATTCGCTATGGATGTGCTGTCTAAAAATATCGTGTAATCGATCTCATGCGGCACGCTCATAGCAGTTGTATCTGCTGTCACAGCCACCTCTGTGTCAAAGGCTGTCACCGGAAGTTCAAACACGGAATTGCCCTCCGTATTGACCGGATAATAAGTCTCTCCGTCTAAAATCATATAATCGTAGTTCGGACTGCTCCACTCTATCTCAACAACTGCTTTTTCATCCTGCACAAAAATGGTTGCCGGCGAGGTGATCGTCGCCCTGCCGCTTCCACCTGTTAACACCGCTTCTATCTCATATTCTCCGTCCGGAAGATCCACATGTATTCCTTTTTCCCATACTGTGGTTTCTGCTAAATTCTCCTGCATGTCCTATCCTTTCTCCACACCTTCTGCCATAGTTATGGATGAGATCATGCATGCGAAAATGATTTTTTCTATCTCTGTGTACAACAAAAAGAAAAGCGCCTCTTTTTTTCCAAAAAGAAACGCTGCACAAAAAATCCTGCGATCAAATATTCCTGTCACTTTTCCATTCCTTATGCATTGCGACAGTTCCATTTTCCTCATCCGTACAGCCAGTTACTCGTGGCATGGAAACGAATTGTTTCCCGTACAACAAATCAGGCAGGTCTCCTGGCTCATAGATCCACGCGCATTGCCCTCTTCCCGGTTGCCCAGTGAGTTTTTAGCATACGCTCCCTAAATACAGTGACGAGTTCGTACAGGATTCGCACCTGTTTCCCTTTTCACCAGATTCGGCAGAATTTTTTCTGTCTATCTGACACCTGTTTGTTTTCTATATTCATTAAAGTTCGTTTGAACTATACCATATGCGCCCTCAAATAGCAAGAAAAAGCAAAAAAGCAGAATGAAAAAGCCCTCTTTTAACCTGCTCTTTCACTCTGCTTCTTTCGTACATTATTAACAAACTTTTTCCAGGATCTCGTTTAAGGCATTTCCACTGCTGGAGTGACATCTTACCACCTCAGCATTGCTTCGCTCTGCCTCCGCTACCGCACATTTTACCATTTTATGGGAAACTGTATTGGTAAACAGAATAATCAGATCCGGTGACCCAATCTGGCTGCTCAACTTTGCAGGCATCTGGGTAAATACTTTTGCCTTACATTTATGTTCCTTACAAATCTTTTTATACTGACACACCATGCGGTCATGTCCTCCAATAATGACTACGCTCATAAATTATCCTTTCGTAATACTTCTTACCTTATTATAAGGCTGCCAACTGTTTTCCTAAATCTTTGCACGCTGCGATTGCATCATCATCCGGTGCTTCCTGACAGATCACACCCTCACCGTTGATCACGGTTGCACCTGCTGCGCTCATGCGGTCTACCCAGTCGCGCATCCACTGTCCGTCGCCCCATCCATAAGAACCGAATAATGCGATTGTCTTGCCTGCTGCAAAGCCTTCCACATCACTTACGAATGGCTCCATTTCGCCTTCCTCTAACACTTCTGCTCCCATTGCCGGGCAGCCCATTGCAAATCCTTTTGCAGCTTTTAAGTCATCCAAAGATGCGCTTGCAACGTCAACGACAACTGCCTCTTTTCCTGCTGCTGTAACGCCCTCTGCTACTGCATTTGCCATGCTCTCTGTATTTCCTGACTGTGACCAGAATACGATTGTTACTTTATCCATGATTTTTTCCTCCATTTTTACAGTGTTCACGATTTTTTTCAGGGAATCAATATGTCCCTCTTTTAATGTTATCGTTTTGCTGTTTTTCTATTCTTTCTTATTTCTAAGTTAGTTTTTTCTAACTATTATATAAAATTAAGCAACACATCCATCTGTTAAAACAAGTTGTTTTCTGGACTCTGCAATCATATCTTTTACGCAGAATCCCTTTGCTAAAAACTGTAGTAAAAGCCTTCTTGCTTCCTCGTACCGTTCAAACAAAGCAACCTTCTCCTCCACATGACCGTACACTTTCCAGTATCCGGAGTAAAGGTAATTTCTGCCTTGATTTTCAATGAATCCCTCTACATCCTCCACCGGATAGCCAAGCAGCAGTCCCATTTCATGTGGAAAACCGCCTCTCTGGCTCATATAGCTTTCATACCGTTTTTGAAACTGGCTTAAAACTACGGAAAGATCAAGGTTTTCATAGCCAAACCGTTTCATGGACTGACAGACATTTTTCTCTTTTAAATAGTCTTCCAGTTCCTCTTTGCAGTAAAGCAGATACGTCACTTTTTCCTCGTTCTCCAACAACAGAAACCATGAAATTCCGGAACGGTTCAAAACACGTCTGACCTGTGCTGCCATGCTCCGCTCCACGATCAGAAGATTTGAGATTTTGATACCGGAGATCATAGGTGCACACTGTATGACAAGATGCGTCTCGATCTTCTCTCTGTCCATTCTTTTGATCATCTCATAAACTTCCTGACTCACGGCTGCCTCCTTTTATATGGTTAGTTATATCTAACTTATAGGCATATATTACCTAAAAAAAGAAAACGTGTCAACACTTTTATTGACACGTTTTCTCAAACTCTGCCCATTTGACAATCAGCTGGGTATGCATTCATCTCAAATCCGATATCAGGATTTCTTTAACTCTTCCCTATACAATTCAGCTATATATGCCGGGCCATTGCACCACAGCTTTGTTTTCTCATCATACAGTGCTTTTCCTGTCTTTGAACATAGAAAATCTGTCAATATCTCATTTCTGTCCTTTCCCGTCTCTTCTGCGATTTCATCTGTCACCATAGTGATAAGAAGGTCTATTGTATAATTCATTTTTTCCTTTGGAATTGTTACTTCAGCCATATCTTCTCACCTTTCACAAATTTCAGACACTTAATAGCGGCTTCTGTTTTGAAGCAATATTGATCTTTTAGTTTATTGGGCAGCAACTGTTTAATACAAAAATCGTCTGCTTCCTTATCGCCTGCTGTCCCGAAAGCCCCAGCAAGGTAAGCAGTTAGGGTTGCGTTTGTTGCATCATCCGCAATCTTTCCTGCGATGATATCATATCTCGCCATTTCACTTTCAACTTCGATAAACATTTTTTTCTTTCGATGAGCGGCGATACAATGTAACCAATCCACATCTGCATTTTCAAAAATATGCATTTCAAGTTTTCCGACAGTTTTGAATTCAAAAGTTGAAACATATCCAAACTCCTGTCCCTCTTCAATTGTTCCGGTTGCGATTGCTTTGGCTATTGAGGTTCTCAGAAAACTTTCTGCCTGCTCCTTTGATGTTGTTAAATAAAATCCCTGCCCAAAATCTTTTCTCTTTGCACATTTGGCAAGTTCTGGCTCTTTTACTTCACAATAACTTCCATGATAGAGAACAAATCCATCTTTTAACTCAAGCACTAATCTCTATCCCC
>UQNW01000032.1 GCA_900542495.1 uncultured Roseburia sp. | reverse complement strand
CAGGTGGGGCGAGGGTAGAAATATTTTTCCTGAGTAGTCAAGAAACAAGCTAAATAGACCGCAATTAAGCTATGTAAAAGAAATTTTACATGCTTTTATCTAATATGTAAAAGCCTTTTGATAGACATTACTACTACGTTTGCTGTAATCTCATGGAAGACATCTTCCACCAATAAATTAAAGTATTTAGAAATCCGCAGCATAAACTCGGCGGAGGGGGTGCTGTCCCCACGCTCTATCCTGCCGTAATAAGTATCATAACACTGGGAGATAGGGGGTAAAGGAGATTTTAGGGAAATATGGAAGCAGGGTATGTGATGATATCAGTTGAAAAAGCAATATACAATTTGGGCAGATGCATATATAATATGCTTAAAAACAGGAGCATTCGAGCATGTGGAAATTAAAACAGATTTTTGACGGAGAATATGGCTGTGAAGAGCGGCAGCCGGGAGAAAAAGAGAAATGCCTTGTGATTTTTACAAACGAGGCAGGAGAGGAAAAGTCATTTGCGGCAAATGAGGACTGGATCGCGGCGATTGAGAAATTAGCCTCTAATCCGTTAATGAAAATAATTATCAGTAAGCCTGCAGCGAAAGACTGCCAGTATAAGAAAATCGTAATCGAGAAAAAAGGCGAAGGCTATCAGGCAGCAAAATATACAGACAAGCAGGTGTTCCACGATAATTTCGGGACAGAGGATCTGCCAGGATTTCTTATGGAAGTGATGCATGAAACCTTTTTGCAGGTGAATGCGTGGAATGAGACAAAAGAATACAGTCTGTTGGTTTCAAAGAAAGGTGCGGTCACATTGAAAGCAAAGACTTTGAAAGAAGCGCATAAAAACGATACTGCAACAGAGCATAACCGCAAGAAAAACTACATTTTAGAGGAAGGGCAGGTAATACCGCCGCTTGTCGATATGGGTATTTTTACAAAAGAAGGAAAAGTAGTAAAATCCATGTACGATAAGTTCCGCCAGATCAACCGTTTTATTGAGATCATCGATGACGGAATCCGGGAATACAAAGGCGGGGAGATTCACATTATCGACTTCGGATGTGGAAAGTCATATCTGACTTTTATCATGTATTACTATTTTACCGAAATCAGACATATGAAGGTGCAGATGCTTGGTCTGGACCTGAAAAAGGATGTCATTGAAAAATGTAATCAGGCGGCAGCAAAATACGGATACGACAATCTGCGGTTTGAACTGGGCGATATCAATGGGTTCCAGACACCATTTGATGTGGATATGGTGGTGACACTTCACGCCTGCGACACAGCAACAGATTTTGCGCTTTATAATGCGATTAAGTGGAATGCAAAAATGATTTTCTCCGTACCATGCTGTCAGCATGAGGTAAATAAGCAGATACAGAGCGAGGACTATTCCCTGCTTACCCGGTATGGCATTATCAAAGAGCGTTTTTCGGCGCTCACGACTGATGCAATCCGTGCAAATCTGTTAGAATGCTGCGGTTACAAAACGCAACTGCTCGAATTTATTGACTTTGAGCACACACCGAAAAATATCCTGATCCGTGCAGTCCGCCACCCGGTAGTGCCTTCATCTGCCAGAAAAAAATACCTGTCGGAAGTCGAAAACATGTGTCAGGAGTTTCATCTGCAGCCGACATTGTATACATTATTGCGAAACGATTGTAAGATATGATAATATAGGCATAGTAGTAGAAAACCGCGAAACTCATAGAAAACGTGGATTGAATTTGAGTTTCACAATATAAGGAGAACCCACATGGAAGATATTTTAGCAGCATTTCCAGATAAAGAAACCTTCGACCGTTACTGGGAGGAAAACTATGTTCCGGTAACATATGAGGACGTAAAAGAAGCATTTGAGGATTTTGTGACATCCGCAGGCGGACATATTTACCTGTCCGATTATGAGGAGGGCGGATGCATTTCCAAAGAGGATTTTAAAGATAATCTTTCACAGGAAGCACAGTTTGCGTTTCAGGACGGATTGACGGAAGTATTTTATGACAAAAACCCGGATTTGTACGAGACCGCTTTTGCGATTTTTGAGGAAGCACAGATGTACGGAAATCAGGATGCGAATGTAGCAGCAACATTCCACGAGACATTTAACCGTCTGTATGCAGAATTTTTAGACCGTTTATTCGAAGAAAACGCAGGACTTTTGCAGAAAAAATAAAACGGTTAAAAGATATATTAGACGATTACACAACTCTAATTTATATAACGTACATCTGAGTTTTGTAATCACTAGAGAAGACATATAAGAAAGAGGAAATATATGGCAACACTTGGAATTCCACAGAATACCATAGAAGTTTTACAGAAATATAATTTTAATTTTCAGAAAAAATTTGGACAGAATTTCCTGATCGACACGCATGTGTTAGAGAAGATCATTGAGGAATCCGGCATTACAAAAGAGGATTTTGTGTTAGAGATCGGACCGGGAATCGGCACAATGACACAGTATCTCTGCGAGAATGCGAGGGAAGTGGCAGCAGTGGAGATCGACAAGAACCTGATCCCGATTCTGGCGGATACATTGAGTGCTTACGATAATGTGGAAGTTATCAATGATGATATTTTAAAAGTCGATATCAACCGGCTGGCAGAGGAAAAGAATGGCGGCAGGCCGATCAAAGTAGTGGCAAACCTTCCATATTATATTACAACACCGATCATTATGGGCTTGTTCGAAAGCCATGTTCCAATTGACAGCATTACGATCATGGTGCAGAAGGAAGTGGCAGACCGTATGCAGGTAGGACCTGGCACAAAAGATTACGGAGCACTTTCCCTTGCAGTACAGTACTATGCAAAACCGGAAATCGTGGCGATCGTTCCACCGAACTGTTTTATGCCGCGCCCTAACGTTGGAAGTGCAGTGATCCGTCTCACCAGACACAAGGAAGTGCCGGTACAGGTGGATGATGAAAAACTGATGTTTAAGATCATTCGGGCATCTTTTAACCAGCGCAGAAAAACGTTGGCGAATGGGCTGAACAATGCGCCGGATATCCACCTTTCCAAGGAAGATATTCAGGAGAGTATTGAAGAACTTGGTGTTCCGGTGACAATCCGCGGTGAGGCACTGACGCTGGAGCAGTTTGCAAAACTGAGCAATATCATTGGAAACAGATTGAAAAAATAATTATAAAAAAGCACTCCATTTCATATACTTGTATATGAGATGGAGATTTTTTATGCGTAAAAACAGACTTGCAAAAAAAATAAATACAATGCTGACCGTCCTTTTACTGATACTTCTGATCCCACTTTTTTTTACTATTTTTTATCAGAAAATGCAGCTGGAAGAGCTGCTGGGAAATGTGGAGGGCACAGCGGAAGAAGAGAAGGACGCGGACAGGCTTTTTTTGATTGTCGCAAAGGAGATCAGTGCAGACGCACCGAAGGAGTGCCTCAAGGCGCAGTGCGTGATCGCCCGGACGAATCTCGTGGCAGCAGAAGAAATGGGGACAGAGACACCCGGACAGATGAAGTTAGAGGAACTGCAGGAGTTGTGGGGAAACTATTTTTCCGAGGCAGAGGCTAAGATAAAGGAAGCGGTCGCAGAGACAAAGGGCGAGACGCTGCAGTATCAGGGGCATTACATATATGCGGCATATCACGCGGTAAGTGCGGGGAATACGAGAAATATGCAGGAATTATATCCAGATTCGGATATGCCCTATCTTTGCAGTGTACCGTGCTATGAGGATGCACAGGCAAAAGAATACCTTTCGGTGTTGTATCTGGATCGGGATATTACGATTGAGGAGAAGGACAGTACAGGGTATGTGACAAAGGCAGAAATGGATGGCATATCTTATACCGGAGAGGAATTACGCGGGATACTTGGATTGAAATCTGCGAATTTTACTGTGACAGAGCTGGAAGACGGAAAAGTCAGGATCGTAACGAAAGGACGTGGGCATGGATTTGGATTGAGCCAGTACACGGCACAGAAAATGGCAGAAAACGGTGATGATTATAAAATGATTTTACAGTATTTTTTCCCGGGAGCCAAGATATGTGAATAAACCGTCTGATTGTGGTAACACTATTGTTAATAGTAGGAATCAGATTCTGCTAAATAAACAATGGACGGTGAAAAATATGAGAAAGAATCACGGATGGGCAGCCTTCTGGCAGAAAAAACAGTATATCATCGCGGGTACGCTGGTAGTCCTTGCAGCGGTCGGCATGACGGTTTTATATAGCAGAGGACAGGAACAGGAGAGAAAGCAGTTAGAACAGGAAATTGCAGCAGAAATGGATTCAGAGAATCCGGATGTGGCAATGGAGGAGGACACAGAGACAGATCAGGTAACTTCTATTTTAAAGCCTCAGGCACAGAGCACAGAAAATGCAGAGGTTGCAAAAGAGACGGAAGAACCGGAAACAGATAAAGAGGAGGCGGCACCTGCAGGAAGCACATCGCAGGCACTTCATTTTGCTGCGGAGGAAGGAATCCTTTGGCCGATGGAAGGAAATGTGATCTTGGATTACAGTATGGATTCCACAGTTTATTTCGCAACGCTTGACCAGTACAAATACAACCCGGCAGTCATTATTGCAGGGGATGTGAACAGTAAAGTGTATGCGGTCGCAAATGGAAAGATCCAGAGCATTGAGACAAATGAGGTGACAGGCTGCACTGTGACAGAAGATTTAGGAGACGGATATCAGGCTGTTTACGGACAGTTGAAAGAGCCGAATTTTGCAGTGGGAGACTATGTGGAGGCTGGTCATGTGATCGGTTACGTGAACGAACCGACAAAATATTATTCCGTTGAGGGAAGTAATCTGTATTTTGAACTTCGCAAAGACGGAGCACCGGTCGATCCAATCGAATTTTTTGAATAGAACCCCCTTTTTCTTGAACGCAGGGCATTTCTGGACTATAATAAACGTTAGTAAGATACCAAAAACTGGCAGAAAGGAACAAACTGCATGGAAGTTCAGGAATCAAATGACGTGGTAAAAGCATGGAAACAGGAAGTTTTGAACAGCAGAGGAAAGGACGCAGAGCATACACTCAAATGCTGTCTTGATATAGAACGGTATGCAAAGGAGCATAAAGATGCGGCACTTCTTGGTTTTGCATATTTTTACAGTGGGGAAACTTACTATCTGCTGAATGATGTGGAGCACATGTTCCACAACATTGCGCAGGCAATCCATCTGTTGGGACAGACCGGACAGTGGGAGCTGATCGCAAGGTCTTACAACCTGATGGCAATCTCTTCTGTCAACAAGGGAAATGTGTCTGCAGCGATGGATTACTATCTGACAGGATTGAATTACTGCCGCAAATATGGGATTACTAAGATGGAGATCAGCATCATGCAGAATCTTGGTAATCTGTACATGGAAAATGGTGTGTATCACGAGGCACAAAGTTATTTCGAAAAGGCTCATTCATACTGCAAAAGTAATCCGGATGTAAAAGAAAATTATGTCGGACTGATGGCCAGTTACGTGAATCTGGCACGTTGCTATATGCTGCAGGGGATGTTAGATAAGACACATGTTTATATAGAAAAACTGGATGCGGAATGTGCGTCTTATTATGAGGATATTGACATTTTATATGTGGACTGCATGAAGGCAAGATATTATCATCTGACCCATAATTATGTGAGACGCGATGCACAGATCCAGGAGATTGTAGAAATAATCAATAAAAATGTGCCGATCATGGAGGTATTTGACGACCTTTGTGATTTTTGCGGGCTGATGCTGGAGATCGGCCGGGATGATGTGTTGTGGATGATCGTTGAGAAGCTGGATCAGATCGTGAAAGATTCAGGTGTGATCAATCTGCAGCGCAGAGTCATTTCCATTAAGATCAAAGGCTACCGCAAGAATCAGGACAATGCAGGTTATCTGCAGGCGGCTGGTCTGTATTATGAGCTTTCCGAGATCATGGAGCGCGAGAACAAAGATATGATCGTCAACATGCTTTATGTCAGAAGTTCTCTCGAACGTGCAAATGAGAGCCGCAGGGAGATGGAAGCAGTCAATGTGAAGCTGCTGAAACAGTCGGAGACAGATCAGATGACCGGACTGGCAAACCGTTACCGCCTGAATGATTATTCGGACAAAGTATTAGATTACTGTTATGAGCACCGACTTCCACTTGCAATGGAGATTTTAGATATCGACTTTTTCAAGCAGTATAATGACAATTATGGACATCAGCAGGGCGACGAGTGCATTATTGCAATTGCAAATGAGCTGAAAAAGATGGAAGATGGGCAGACATTCTGCGCGAGATATGGCGGAGATGAATTTATTATCATTTATGCGGGTATAAGTGCGGAGGAAGTGTATGCGAAGGCAGGCGCGCTGCGGCAGAATATTATGAATCTCAAACTGGAGCATTTATATTCCAATGCATTGCCGATCGTGACGATCTCCCAAGGAATTTCGTATGGAATTCCGGAGAACGGAAACAGGAGCTGGGATTTTCTACATACTGCAGATATGCTGTTATATCAGGTAAAGAAGAAAAGCAGAAATGATATCTGTATTGCGGATATCCGCGGACAGGAGCTGGATTTATCCTCAAAACAGGAAAAAGTGGAACCTTAGAGGAAAATTGGCATAAGTTATAATGAGCAATCCGCAATCGAACTATTGCTACGGCAGCTTTTTTTAGAGGTGACGGCGCATATCACATTTTTACAGGGGAAAAACAGAAATACATGTGGAGTGTACGACGACTGGATTTTGCTTGGATATGGATGAAAAACAGGGAGTATTCGATTGCTTTTCATATTAACCCAGCTTTCGTTTTGTGGAAGCCGGGGTACATAGATCAGGTGACAGGCGGGCTGCGCCGCGATAATGGCAGGCGCATTGCGATACGGCAGGCAGTTGACAAAACGGTGATAATATGCTAATGTTAACGACTGCGCGTTCGCACGAAAGGAAAATATATGGAAACAGTAAGATTTGATGAATTAGATTTATATCCACAGGTACTCCGTGCCATTAAAGAAATGGGATTCGAGGAGGCAACTCCGATCCAGAGTCAGGCAATCCCGGTCGTAATGTCAGGAGTCGATGTGATCGGACAGGCACAGACAGGAACCGGAAAGACAGCATCTTTCGGTATCCCGGTGCTTCACAAAGTAGACCCGAATAACAAAAAGACACAGGTGATCATCCTCTCTCCAACCAGAGAACTTGCGATTCAGGTGTCAGAGGAAATCCGTAAATTAAGCAAATACATGCATGGCGTGAAAATCCTTCCGGTATACGGCGGACAGGATATCAACCGTCAGATCAAGGCATTAAAAGGCGGTGCACAGATCATCATCGGTACACCGGGCCGTGTCATGGATCATCTCCGCAGAAAAACGATCCGCTGCGACGCAGTCAACACGATCGTGTTAGACGAGGCGGATGAGATGTTAAACATGGGATTCCGTGAAGATATTGAGACGATTTTGGAATATATCCCGGAAGAGGGAAGACAGACGGTTCTGTTTTCTGCGACCATGCCAAAGCCAATTTTAGATATCACAAAGAAATATCAGCATGACGCAGTGACCATTAAGGTGGTAAAAAAAGAACTGACTGTGCCAAGCATTGAGCAGTATTATTATGATGTCAAACGCAAGGACAAGACTGAAGTCCTGACAAGACTGTTAGATTACTACAATCCAAAGCTTTCCCTCGTATTCTGTAATACCAAGAAAATGGTAGACGAGCTGTCCGAGGAGTTAAAGAGCCGCGGTTATATGGCAGAGGGGCTTCACGGCGATATGAAGCAGGCACAGCGTGACCGTGTCATGAAAGCATTCCGCTCCGGACGTGTGGAGATCCTGATCGCAACAGATGTTGCTGCGAGAGGAATTGATGTGGATGATGTGGAAGCAGTATTCAACTATGACATCCCACAGGACGACGAATATTATGTTCATCGTATCGGACGTACCGGACGAGCTGGACGTACCGGACGAGCTTTCACTTTTGTAAAAGGAAAAGAAGTTTACAAGTTAAAAGATATCATGCGTTACTGCAAGACGAAGATCCTTGCAATGCCAATCCCTTCTTCGGATGATGTGGCACAGATCAAGGCAGAGAAAGTGATGCAGGGAATCGGTGAGATCATCGAGAATGAGAACTTAAAAGAGATGATCGAGATCATCGAAAAGCAGGTCAATGATTCCGATTATACCGCAATGGATATTGCAGCAGCTTTCTTAAAACAGGCACTCGGTCAGGTAAATCTTGAGAATGACAGAGAAAACGGTGAGATCGATTGGGACAATACCGGAGCAGAGGAAGGCATGGTTCGTCTGTTCATTAATATCGGTAAAAAAGACCGCGTAAAACCGGGCGATATCTTAGGTGCCATCGCAGGAGAGTCAGGAATGCCTGGAAAACTGGTTGGTGCAATCGATATGTATGACAAATACACCTTCGTGGAAGTGCCGAGAGAGTATGGCAAAGAAGTGTTAGAAGCCATGAAGAATGTGAAGATCAAAGGACGTTCCGTAAATATGGAGCCGGCAAACCAGAAATAAAATAAATAGAAAAAGAGTCTCTTTTGTGAATTTTTTAGCAAAATTTCGAAAGAGACTCTTTTTTTGGTGGATTGCGCTACTTGAAATCGATTACATTTAATAGTATAATTTTTCACGGTTGTATAAATAAAAGGCAAAACAAGGAGGATAACACCGTGGATTGGAAGAATTTAGATACCCTTACTTCTTTTGAAGAATTGTCAAAGGCAGCAGAAGTTGACCTGACAAAAGTAATGGCGGGAGAAAACGGCGCAGAGCGTGTGAAAAAATACACCACACCAATGGCAGAGGGACTTGCATATAACTATGCTGCAAAAAAAGTAGATGATTCCACTTTGGAAGCACTTGCAAAATTAGCAGAGGAAGCACAGCTTTCTGAAAAATTTGCAGCTTTATATAATGGTGAAGTGGTAAATACAGGCGAGAAACGTCTTGTACTTCATCATATGACACGCGGACAGTTAGGAGATGCTGTAAATGCAGACGGCGTTGACAAACGTTCTTTCTATGTAGAACAGCAGAACAGAATCGCTGATTTCGCAAATAAAGTACATGCCGGCGAGATCACAAACGCAGCAGGAGAGAAATTTACAACTGTAGTTCAGATCGGTATCGGCGGAAGTGACCTTGGTCCTCGTGCAATGTATCTTGCACTTGAGAACTGGGCAAAGAAGAATAATACATTCAAAATGGAAGCAAAATTCATCAGCAATGTTGATCCGGATGACGCAGCAGCAGTATTAGCTTCTACAGATGTTGCACATTCTATTTTCGTACTTGTATCAAAATCAGGTACAACATTAGAGACATTGACCAATGAATCTTTTGTAAAAGATGCTTTGAAAAAAGCAGGATTAGATGCTTCTAAACATATGATCGCTGTTACAAGTGAGACATCTCCACTTGCTAAGAGTGACGATTATCTGGCAGCATTTTTCATGGACGATTACATCGGAGGACGTTTCTCCTCTACATCAGCAGTTGGCGGCGCTGTATTATCTCTGGCATTTGGACCGGAAGTGTTCGCACAGTTCTTAGACGGCGCAGCAGCAGAAGACAAACTTTCTCTGAATAAAAATATTTTGGAAAACCCGGAAATGCTTGACGCATTGATCGGAGTTTATGAGCGTAACGTACTCGGCTATCCAAGCACAGCCGTTTTGCCATACTCTCAGGCTTTAAGCCGTTTCCCTGCACATTTACAGCAGTTAGACATGGAGTCTAATGGTAAATCCGTTAACCGTTTTGGTGAGCCGGTAGACTATGTGACAGGACCAGTGATCTTCGGTGAGCCTGGAACAAACGGACAGCATTCCTTCTATCAGTTATTACATCAGGGAACTGATATTGTTCCACTGCAGTTCATCGGATTTAAGAACAGCCAGATCGGAACAGATGTTGTGATCCAGGACAGCACAAGCCAGCAGAAACTCTGCGCAAACGTTGCAGCACAGATCGTAGCATTTGCATGTGGAAAAGCAGACGACAACCGCAACAAGAATTTCGAGGGAGGACGTCCTTCTTCTATCATCATCGGAGAAGAATTAAATCCTAAGACACTCGGCGCTTTACTTGCTCACTTCGAGAACAAAGTAATGTTCCAGGGATTCTTATGGAACATCAACAGTTTTGACCAGGAAGGCGTTCAGCTTGGAAAAGTACTTGCAAAACGTGTTCTTGCACATGAGACAGACGGAGCATTAAAAGTTTACAGTGATCTGTTAAATATCTAATAGACGAAAAACAAATTGCAATGAAAACACCTTTTCGTGAGACAGCAGAAAGTTGCAGCCGAAGCGGAAAGGTGTTTTTGACTGAAAGGGATTAGTTCATGAAAAGAGAATCATTTAAATCGCGTCTGGGATTCATTCTTGTGAGTGCCGGATGCGCCATTGGAATTGGAAATGTATGGCGGTTTCCCTATGTGGCAGGAGAAAACGGTGGAGGACTGTTTGTGTTACTCTATCTCGTATTTTTGATCGCTATGGGACTTCCGGTTCTGACCATGGAGCTTGCCGTGGGACGTGCAAGCAGAAAAAGTGCGGTGTTAGGTTACAAAGCACTGGAAAAGCCGGGAAGCAAATGGCATCTGCATGGCTGGGCAGCAATTTTCGGCTGTTATATGCTGATGATGTACTATACGACAGTTTCAGGCTGGATGAGCACTTATTTTTACAAGTTCGCGGCGGGTGAATTTCAGGCTGGCATGGATGTGGAGGCGACCGGAGCAGTGTTTTCGAATCTGCTGGCAGACCCGTTGCAGATGAGTTTCTGGATGATACTGACCGTGCTGCTCGGCTTCTTTGTATGCAGCAGAGGGTTACAGAATGGTCTGGAAAAAATCAGCAAAGTTATGATGAGCGCACTGCTTGGACTAATCGTGATTCTTGCAGTGCACAGTTTTACGCTGTCTGGTGCAGGGGAGGGAATCCGTTTTTATCTGATTCCGAATCTTGGGACAATCCGTGAAGTGGGGATTGGAAATGTTGTGTCAGCAGCGATGAATCAGGCATTCTTTACGTTGAGTCTTGGCGTTGCAGCCATGGAGATTTTCGGAAGTTACATGAGCCGTGACAACAGTCTTGCAGGAGAAGGTGCCAGAATCTGTGCACTTGACACATTTGTGGCGATCATGGCGGGACTCATTATTTTCCCGGCATGTTTTAGCTATGGTGTGGAAGTCGGAGCAGGACCGAAGCTTATTTTTATCACACTGCCGAATGTGTTTGTGAATATGGAAGGCGGACGTATCTGGGGAACGTTGTTCTTTTTATTTATGACATTTGCAAGCTTTTCCACGATTATTGCGGTATTTGAAAACATTATGTCATTCTGTATGGATATGTTTGGCTGGAGCCGTAAAAAAGCTGCATTGGTTAACTGTATCATCATACTGATCGCCAGTATGCCATGCGTGCTTGGATATAATGTCTGGAGCGATCTGCACCTGATCGGTGGACGGGATGTGTTAGACAGTGAGGATTTTATTGTGAGCAATCTGCTACTTCCAGGCGGTTCCCTGATTTACCTGTTATTCTGCGTAACAAAATGGGGCTGGGGCTTTGACCGGTATCTGGAAGAAGCAAACACTGGAAAAGGATTAAAGATCGCGAAAGCATTGAAACCATATTTTCAGTTTGTGCTTCCGGTGCTGATCCTCTTTATCCTGATTCAGGGATTATTATAAAAAATGAGTGGCTGTTTCTATCTGGTATTTACAACTTCGTACCAATAGGAACGGCCATTTTCAATCATATTACAATAGGTGTTGACCATAATTTCGCGGAATGGAGCAAATTCGTCAGCAAGTTCAAGCTTTTCTGGGTAAGTTCTTGTGACGAAGTCAATCTCCTCCGCGATTTTTCTTGCAACGGAAGCGTCTTTGATCGGCACAATGCCAAAAAAAGTGGAACAGTAAGTCTTGCATCCGGTGCAGGAGGCGAGCAGGACTTTTGCAAAATTTTCCCATTCTGCCAGAAGAGCTGCCTGTTCGGTTTCATTTTCAGGCGTATAGTCGAGCAGACAGAGATCTTTCATATATTGTTTTAATTCTTTCTGTAAATGCCGTTTGTTGAAAAAAGAGATTCCGGCAGCACCGGAAGCTTTGATCATCATCCAGGCTTTCATGAATGCATCACTTTTTTTATCTTTTCCATAGCGTTTTTCCAACAATTTCATACGGTAGTTGTCATTTGGAAGGTCTAATCCCTGGCTGATTGCCTGGGAGAGAATCTCTTTCCTTTCGTTGGCGTTTTCTATCTCATAATAATGTTCCGGCCAGTTTTCGAGGTAATCAATCTGGGCGGTGTTTTCTTTTTTCAAAAGCATAATGGAAGTCCTTTCTTGTTTCACAGTTATCTAGGCAATAGTGAAACCCTTATTTATGTTATGAAAGTTGTGAAAATGTAACAAAATTTTCGAAGACACGCTTTCGCTATGTGTCACTCGCAGCGGTACTAGCATGCCAGTCACAGTTAGCACTGCACCTGCCAAGCAAGAACCGGCGGTTCCCCAATGTCTTCTCAAGCTTTTGTCACATTTCCACAACATGCCTCACGTTTTCTAGGAGTTTCACAGTTATCTTATTTAGTGATTATACCATGAAGTTATCTGGTTTGCACTGCGAAGTTGCGGGAGAAGGCTTGGATGTTTAAGTGAAAGAACAGAAAGGGTTATTGAGAAAAATAGTGAATAGCTGTGCTTGACATTTTTCCCTGCCTGTATTATATTCTAAATACCCCATAGGGGTATGCAAAAACAATGATGCATGACAAAATCATAAGTGGTAAAACTAATCATCAGATAGCAGAACCAGTATAGAAGTGTCAGAAAGGATGTGGAGTGATGACTTGTTGCTGCAAAGGAAATGACGACGAGAACGTAAAGCATAAACAGCGTGATGAGCAGGAGAAGAAGGCGCTTATGACGCGCTTAAGCCGTATTGAAGGGCAGGTGCGCGGAATCAGGGCAATGGTGGAGGATGACCGCTACTGTGTGGATATTCTGACACAGGTGTCAGCAATCCAGGCTGCGCTAAATGGATTTAACAAAGAACTTCTGGCAAGACATATCAAAACCTGTGTGTCGGAGGACATCCGCGAAGGAAACGACGAGGCAGTTGACGAACTGTGCGAGCTTTTGAAGAAACTCATGAAATAAGACATATAGATCATTGCGAAACTCACAGATTTTCATAACCTGAATTTGAGTTCCACAATTATTTAGATAGAATCTAACAGGAAAGGAAGACATACATGAAAGAGAGATTTGATGTAACAGGCATGACCTGTTCCGCCTGCTCATCCCATGTTGAGAAAAGCGTAAGCAAGCTTACCGGGGTGGAGAATGTCAGCGTGAATCTGCTGACAAACAGCATGCAGGTCGAATTTGACGAAAATCAATTAGATACAGCGGGTATTATCAAGGCAGTGGAAGATGCCGGATATGGTGCGGCGGTAAAAGACGAGCACGCAAAAGCCGGAACGAAAAAAGCCGGACAGCCGGGCAGTCAGGAGAATAACGGACTTTCAGCCGTAGAACAGAATGTGAAAAACATGAAGAAACGACTGATTATTTCCCTGATTTTCTGGATACCATTAATGTACGTGTCTATGGGACATATGATTTATCAGTGGCTAGGTATCCCAATGCCGCCATTTACCATGAATTTCCTGCATGGAAATGAAAATGCGATCGCATACGCATTTACACAATTTTTACTGTTGCTGCCAATTTTGATCGCAAACCAGAAATATTTCAAAAATGGATTTAAAACGTTGTGGCACAAAAGTCCAAACATGGACAGCCTGATCGCAATCGGTGCGGGTGCGGCGATCCTTTATGGTATTTTTGCAATCTATCGGATTGGTTATGCAATGGGACACTGTGATATGACAGTCGTACACCAGTATGCGCATGATCTATACTTTGAGTCGGCAGGAACAATCCTGACACTGATCACCATTGGAAAATATCTGGAAACAAAGTCCAAAGGCAAGACAAGCGAGGCAATCACGAAACTGTTAAACCTTGCACCAAAGACCGTGACAGTCGTAAGAGACGGTGTCGAACAGGTCATTGACGCAGCAGATGTGGAAAAAGGAGAAATTTTCCTCGTAAAACCGGGAGAGTCCGTTGCAGTGGACGGTATTGTTTTAGAAGGAAAATCATCCTTCGACGAATCGGCGATCACAGGTGAGAGCATCCCGGTTTTAAAACAGGAAGGAGATACCATTGTCTCTGCTTCCATGAACAAATCCGGTCTTATCCGCGCTAAAGCAACAAAAGTTGGTGAGGATACCACAATCGCGCAGATCATAAAACTTGTGGAGGAAGCTTCATCGAGCAAAGCCCCGATCGCAAAAATGGCAGATAAGATCGCCGGAATTTTTGTGCCAACGGTTATTACGATCGCCCTGATCACCGGAATTATCTGGCTGCTTTCGGGTGCAGCGTTTGAGTTTGCAATGTCGACTGCTATCGCAGTGCTTGTCATCTCCTGCCCGTGCGCACTTGGACTGGCTACCCCGGTTGCGATTATGGTTGGAACAGGAAAAGGTGCTGAGAATGGTATCCTGATCAAATCGGGTGATGCATTGGAGACAGCACATCAGATTGACACGGTTGTTTTGGATAAGACCGGAACCATTACGCAGGGAAAACCGGTTGTGACAGATATCCTTTACATGACAGCACCAAATAACGAAACATCCGGTGACACCCAGTTACACATGGCAACAGTTACGGAAAGTAAAAAACTTGACAATCCGGCAGTGGCACTCCTTAAAATTGCAGGAAGCCTTGAGAAAGGCAGCGAACATCCGCTTGCAGAGGCAATCGTAACTTACTGCGAATCAGAAAACATCACACTGGAAAAAGTAACCGGATTTAACGCCTTATTCGGCAAAGGAATCGAAGGTGCCGTATCCGGTACACACTATTTTGCCGGAAATGAAAAAATGATGACGGAGAAGGGAATCATTCTTTCCAATGAACAAAAAGAGCAGATTCATGCGCTTGCAAAACAGGGCAAGACGCCGCTTCTTTTTGCAGATAAAAAAAAGTTTCTTGGAATCGTTGCAGTTGCGGATGTCGTAAAACCTACCAGCAAAGAGGCAGTGCAGAAATTCCGCGATTACGGAATACATGTTATTATGTTAACCGGCGATAATGAAGTGACTGCACAGGCGATCAAGGAACAGGTTGGAATTGATGAAGTCATCGCAGGTGTTCTGCCAACACAGAAAGAAGAAAAAATTTCAGCATTAAAACAGGCGGGACATAAAGTAGCCATGATCGGCGACGGAATCAATGATGCTCCGGCACTTGCTTCGGCAGATGTAGGAATCGCGATCGGCGCCGGAACGGACGTGGCAATTGAGAGCGCGGATATTGTTTTGATGAAAAATGATTTACTTGACGCAGTTGGTGCAGTAAAATTAAGCAAAGCCGTCATCCGCAACATCAAAGAGAACTTATTCTGGGCATTCTTTTACAACAGTATCGGAATCCCGCTTGCAGCAGGTGTTTTATATCCGTTCTTCCAGATCAAGTTGAACCCGATGTTTGGCGCGGCGGCCATGAGCTTAAGCAGCGTGTGTGTTGTAAGTAATGCGCTTCGTTTAAGGTGGGTGAAACTGCATGATACAAAAAAAGCGTTGAAAAATACGCAGGAAGAACCAGACAAAAAGATTACGGCAAACACAACTAACGATATTAGCCAGCAAAACAGACTGGATAATAATACAAAATCAAATAATAATCATAAAGGAGAAGCAAGTATGACAACAACAATTTCAATCGAAGGCATGATGTGTGGACACTGCCAGGCAAGAGTAGAGAAGGCATTAAAAGAGGTACCGGGAGTGACAGAAGTTACCGTAAGCCTTGAAAATAAAAACGCAGTCGTAACAGGCGATGCTTCCGTAGAAGCTTTAAAACAGGCAGTTGTAGAAGCAGGTTATGAAGTGAAATAAAAAGTTCAGGAACAATAGACATTAACAAAAAAGGATACCACATGCAAACCACATGTAGTATCCTTTTTTAGCGGAGATAGCGGGATTTGAACTCGCGCGCCGGAGCATTTACCGACCTACCGCATTTCGAGTGCGGACCCTTCAGCCACTTGGGTATATCTCCATTGAAAAAAACGCAAAAACGAATTTTTCTGTATAAAAATACTCGTTTAGTATACCATATTTTCTACAATCTGCAAGCCTTGAAATAGTTGTACCTGTTAAAAAAATATATTATAATCTAAAATAGTAATGGAATCATTTAAAATAGTAATGAGAAAGGACTGTTTACGTATGAAAAGAATCGGAATGTTAACAAGTGGCGGTGACTGCCAGGCATTGAATGCAGCCATGAGAGGTGTTGTAAAAGGACTGAGCAATAACGTTGATGAACTTGAGATATATGGATTTCACAATGGATACAAAGGACTGATCTATGGAGATTACCGTCTTCTGACGTCGGCAGATTTTTCCGGAATCCTGACAAAAGGCGGAACAATCTTAGGATCTTCCCGCCAGCCATTCAAACAGATGCGCGTGCCGGATGAGAACGGACTTGATAAAGTCGAGGCGATGAAGCAGACCTACCATAAATTAAACTTGGACTGTCTTGTGATCCTTGGAGGAAATGGAACCCAGAAAACAGCCAATCTTCTCCGCGAAGAAGGTCTGAATGTTGTACATCTTCCAAAGACGATCGATAACGACATTTACGGAACAGACGTTACCTTTGGTTTCCAGAGCGCGATCAACATTGCAACAGATGCGATCGACTGTATCCATACGACAGCAGCTTCCCATAACCGTGTATTTATCGTGGAAGTTATGGGACACAAAGTTGGCTGGCTGACATTATACGCAGGAATCGCCGGCGGTGCTGACATCATTTTACTTCCGGAAATTCCATACGATATCAACAAAGTAGTAGAAGCGATTAATAAGAGAACAAAAGCCGGAAAAGGATTTACGATTCTTGCAGTAGCAGAGGGTGCGATTTCCAAAGAGGATTCTTCCCTGACGAAAAAAGCATACAAGGCAAAAGTGGCAGACCGCAAATATCCGTCTGTTTCTTATGAGATCGCAGATCAGATCTATGAAGCAGCAGGAGTAGAAGTCCGTGTTACAGTTCCGGGACATACGCAGCGGGGCGGCAGCCCATGTCCATACGACAGAGTGCTCTGCACAAGACTTGGTTCGGCAGCAGCACAGGCAATTATAGAAGAAGATTATGGCTGCATGATCGCTATGATCAACGGCGAGACAAAACGTGTGCCATTAGCAGAGGTTTCCGGTAAATTAAAGACCGTTGATCCGGAATGTCAGATGATTCAGGAAGCAAAACGCATCGGAATCAGTTTTGGAGATTAATAAGAGGTAAGAGAGGAAAACAGCATGTCATATACGGCGTTGTATCGAAAATTCCGTCCACAGGAATTTGAAGATGTAAAAGGACAGGATCATATCGTAACAACTTTAAAAAATCAGATCAAAGCAGATCGTATCGGACATGCCTACTTATTTTGTGGAACCAGAGGAACCGGTAAGACGACGATCGCCAAGATTTTTGCAAAGGCGGTCAACTGCGAACATCCGGTGGATGGCAGTCCCTGTGGGGAATGTCCGACCTGCAAAGCAATCGCAGCGGGCAATTCCATGAATGTAATTGAGATCGATGCGGCATCCAACAATGGTGTGGATAACATTCGTCAGATCCGTGAGGAAGTGGAATACCGCCCGACCGAGGGAAAATACAAAGTCTACATCATTGACGAGGTTCATATGCTTTCCATAGGAGCGTTTAACGCACTGTTGAAAACATTGGAGGAGCCGCCGGCGTATGTGATCTTTATTCTTGCGACCACAGAGGCGCACAAGATACCGATTACGATTTTGTCCCGCTGTCAGCGCTATGATTTCCGGAGAATTTCCATAGATACGATCGCAGGACGACTGACGGATCTTATGGAAAAAGAGCAGGTAAACGTTGAGGAGCGGGCAATCCGTTACATTGCAAAGGCGGCAGACGGTTCCATGCGAGACGCATTGAGCCTTTTGGATCAGTGCATTGCTTTTTATCTGGGGCAGGAACTGACCTATGAAAAAGTGCTTGAGACACTTGGCGCAGTGGATACGGAAGTGTTCAGCAGACTGCTCAGACAGATCCTCGATAAAAACGTGACCGGAGCAATACAGGTCATTGATGAAATGGTGATCGAAGGCAGGGAAATGGGGCAGTTTGTAACTGACTTTACGTGGTATCTGCGAAATCTTCTGCTTGTGCAGAGCTCGGATGACATGGAAGATGTGCTTGATATTTCTGCGGATAATCTTGCCCTGTTAAAAGAAGAAGCAGAAATGGTTGATCCGGAGATCTTGATGCGGTATATCCGTATTTTTTCAGAACTCAGCAATCAGATCAAATATGCAACGCAGAAACGTATTCTGATTGAAATTAATGTGATTAAGTTATGTAAACCAGAAATGGAAAAAGATTACACATCGCTGGTAGACCGCGTAGACAGTTTAGAGAAAAAGTTAGAAAAAGGTATTGTGGTCGCACAATCCCAAAGCCCCAGGCAGGGCGGCGAGGTAAGCGCAGCGGAAGAAGTAGCCAAAATGGAACTTCCGAAAGCAATCCCGGATGACATCAGACAGGTCACTACAAATTGGAAGGGAATCCTTTCCCAGTTGACCGGAATTACAAAAACCTATCTGAATAAGGCAGTTCCAACGCTTGGTCCAAATAACTGTCTGCTTCTTGTTTTTGAAGATCCGAATGCATATGAGTACATTTCAGAGAACCGTTCTGAGTGTCAGGACAGCTTGAAAATGATGATCGCAGACCGCATTGGAAAAGAAGTGGAACTTCAGGTAAAACAAAATGACACCGGACATGCAAGCGAGGAGATTTATCCGGATCTCAGACAGCTTATCAACTTTGAGATTGACGAAGATGATTTCTAATTTCTGGCTGGACGAATCTGGAAAATTATATTATCATGAAGCATAGAGTCATGACTGTTGCCGGATGGGATCGGTTCGGAGGGTCTGATAGATCATGAAATGAAATTATTACGGAGGAATTACAATGGCAAAAAGAGGTGGATTCCCAGGCGGTATGCCTGGAAATATGAATAATCTGATGAAACAGGCACAGAGAATGCAGCGTCAGATGGAAGAAGCTCAGAAAGAGTTAGAGGAAAAAGAAGTAACAGCAACCGCAGGCGGCGGAGCTGTTGAAGTAACTGTTTCCGGAAAACATGAAGTGACAAAGATTAAGTTATCTGAGGAAGTGGTTGATCCGGATGACATCGAGATGTTAGAGGATCTTATCATGGCAGCAACCAACGAGGCGTTCCGCAAGCTGGATGAGGAAAGCCAGAGTTCAATGGCAAAAATCACAGGAGGCTTAGGCGGAGGACTTCCGTTTTAAAGCTTTGCCTTAAAGACTTCGTCGGCAGGAAAACCGCCAGCGCATTTTTGCATACCGCGCTGGATACTGTCGGCGGAAGTGCCCCAATCCTTGTCCTTATTCCGGTAATCATTCTTTTCTACAAACCAGGACACTTCTTTTTGGAGACGTTCCATGTTTTTCTGCATCAGAGGAAATGCAACTGCATAAAAATCCTTTTTCTGTGCATCATTCAATTTATTTTCAGCAGTCTCGACCAGGTCGCCGAAATGTGGCAGACAGAATCCCTTGCTATTTTCGAACATTTTCCGGAATTCCTCATTTTTTAGATAAAGATCAAAAAAAGTATCCAGATAACGTCCGTAAATACTGCGGAAATGATCGCATACATAACAGTCAGTCGTTTTCTTTGCAATCCATGCACCAAGCGGAGTTTTCGGATCTTTTGCTGCGGATGCATCCGTTTTTTTCATCCTTTTTAAAAGACTTGATTTCCCTGGGGTGAAGTCTTTCATCTTTTTTGTGAGCTCGTCGTTTAACTTCTTTAAGTGGGTGCTTAGGATCAGTGCATTTCCGAGGCGGTTTCCGTAATCATACATCATCTTAAAGTGATGACGGCAGAAACCGGTGGCGTCTGTTTTTTCGCGGATATCATCTTCCATATAGGCGGAACCTAAGATAAAAGAGATCGCATGCTGTTCGGCCTCGCGCTCTAAATGACAGAAAGGACATTCACAATTGGCTTTCAGGGCATCGATCAGTGGAATGGTTGCAATATTTTCCTTCATAGGTAATCTCCAGTCTTTCTATAAATAGTGGTGCTAAATAATGGTTGTGATCATTAAATTTAGTATAATTTCCCCAAAAAAAGAAGTCAATGAAAATCAGCCTTGTAAAAAATCGTTTTATCATTTAATATAAGTATGCAAAAGTATCTCTGTCCGACAAAACGGCAGAGGAAGATCATAGCAGGAAGTTGTCATGGATTATTACAGCAGTCAGATTAATAAGTTAATACAGGAGTTGTCCGAACTACCCGGAATTGGCGCAAAGTCTGCACAGCGTCTGGCATTTCATATTTTGAACATGCCCGTAGAGCAGGTGGAGGGGCTTTCAGAGGCGATTATCAATGCCAGAAAGAATGTCCGTTACTGCAAAGAGTGTTTTACACTGACAGACGACGAACTGTGCCCAATCTGTAAGGACGCTTCCAGAAATCATAAGACGATCATGGTAGTGGAGAACACGAGAGATCTTGCGGCTTATGAGAAGACACAGAAGTATGATGGGGTTTACCATGTACTTCACGGTGCAATCTCACCGATGTTAGGAATCGGACCAAATGATATCAAGCTGAAAGAGCTGATGCAGCGGCTTCAGCAGGATGTAGATGAAGTGATCATCGCGACAAACTCAAGTCTTGAGGGCGAGACAACAGCGATGTATATCAGCAAATTAATCAAGCCAACCGGTATCAGGGTGACGAGGATCGCCAGCGGCGTGCCGGTAGGCGGCGATTTGGAATATATAGACGAAGTGACACTGCTTCGCGCACTTGAGGGGCGCACGGAGCTTTGATCTAAGAAGAAAGGCAAGGTTATTATGACAAATTTAGAACTGGAAAAAACCGCGAATGAAATTCGCAAAAGCATTGTGACCGCAGTGCATAGTGCAAAATCCGGACATCCGGGTGGATCATTATCCGCAGCAGATATCTTTACTTATCTGTACTTTGAAGAGATGAACATTGATCCAAAGAATCCGAAAATGGAAGACCGCGACCGTTTTGTATTATCCAAAGGACACGTTGCACCGGGATTGTACTCAACATTAGCAGAGAGAGGATACTTCCCAAAAGAAGATCTTGTCACACTGCGTCACACAGGTTCTTATTTACAGGGACATCCGGATATGAAGCACATACCGGGCGTTGATATGTCTAGTGGTTCCTTAGGACAGGGACTTTCTGTTGCAGTTGGTATGGCAGCAGTAGGAAAATATGACAAAAAAGATTACCGTGTATACACACTTTGCGGTGATGGAGAGATTCAGGAAGGACAGATCTGGGAAGCAGCAATGTGGGCTGGCTTCAAGAAATTGGACAACCTTGTAGTTGTAGTTGACAACAATAACCTTCAGATTGACGGTGCAGTGGACGAAGTATGTTCTCCATACCCGATCGACAAGAAATTCGAAGCATTCAATTTCCATGTGATCAACATCGACGGAAACGATTTTGACCAGATCCGTGCTGCATTTAAAGAGGCAAGAGAGACCAAAGGAATGCCGACCGCAATTATCGCCAAGACTTTAAAAGGAAAAGGCGTTTCCTTCATGGAAAATGTTTGCGACTGGCACGGAAAAGCTCCAAATGATGAGCAGTACGAAGTAGCAATGGCAGATTTAGAGAAAGTAGGTGAAGCATTATGTCAGAAATAAAGAAAGTAGCAACCCGCGATAGTTATGGTAATGCTTTAGTTGAACTTGGAAAAGAACATGACGATCTGATCGTTTTAGATGCAGACTTAGCAGGCGCAACCAAGACAGGTGTTTTCAAAAAGGCTTTTCCGGAGCGCCATTGGGATATTGGTATTGCAGAGGCAAATATGACAGGTATCGCAGCGGGTGTTGCAGCATGTGGAAAAGTGCCGTTTATCAGTTCTTTTGCCATGTTTGCAGCAGGACGTGCCTATGAGCAGGTTCGTAATGCGATCGGATACCCTCATTTAAATGTAAAAATCGGAGCAACCCATGCAGGTATCTCCGTTGGAGAAGACGGAGCGACACATCAGTGTTTAGAGGATATTGGACTGATGAGAGAAATTCCTGGAATGGTAGTCATCAATCCGGCAGATGACGTGGAAGCAAGAGCAGCAGTGAAGGCAGCTTATGAGCATGTCGGACCTGTTTATCTTCGTTTTGGACGTCTTGCAGTGCCTGTATTCAATGATGAGGCAACTTATAAATTCGAACTTGGAAAGGGAATCGTATTAAAAGAGGGAACAGATGTCACTATTTTTGCAACAGGTCTTTGCGTGAACGAGACGATCGAAGCAGAAAAAATGCTTGCAGCAGACGGCATTAATGCTGAGATTATCAACATCCATACGATCAAACCTTTAGACCGTGAACTTGTTGTAAAATCTGCTTTAAAGACTGGAAAAGTTGTGACCGTAGAAGAACATTCCGTAATCGGTGGATTAGGAAGTGCTGTATGTGATGTGCTCTGCGAAGAAGCCCCTACCAAAGTTCTGAAAATCGGTATCAATGACGTGTTCGGTGAGTCCGGCCCGGCATTAGAGCTGATCAAAAAATATGGTCTGGATGCAGAGAGCATTTACAAGAAAGTAAAAGCATTTGTAAAATAATCAGATACGAAAAATCCGATACAAAGAAATCTAATACAGAAAAAGGCTGGCAGACAAAATCTTCCATGCCCATTGAAAAAGAAGCCCGATATGCCGTGGAGAATCCGGTATATCGGGCTTTTTGTCGAAATAATTTTTCTGTGAGGGATACAATCCGTCAAAAACCGCGCAAGTCTTGTGCTAGGATTCCATATAAAGTAAAAGTTTCCTGAAAAAAGGGACAGGCATTGGAAAGGGGTTTGTATATGATAGAGATCATTCGGGAAGAAAGTTTCGACAGTGAACAGGAAAAGAGAGAGCTGCCTAAGAATATCAGACAGATAGGGTCGCCGGATATCGGAGACCGCATTTACATAGAAAACAAAGTACATGAGTATATGCATCCTTATGATGCACTGCAGGAAAAAACAGTTTATGTGCTTCTTGGCAGATTTGAAAACAATCTCGGCAGACAATGCGTGTTTGTCGAAGCTGCAATCTGTCTGGAAGAGATCGCATTTGAAGGAGAGTGTCCGGTCTGGAGCGATGACAGCTGGGCATATCTTTATAAAAAATTAAAACATGCATATGACAACATGGTGATCGTCGGCTGGGCAATGGATATCCGCGGACAGCTTCCGAATCTGACAGTGGCCATTGAAAAGCTGCACCGCACCTATTTTGGCGGCGAACATCAGATTTTATATCTTATGGATTCACTGGAAAAAGAAGATGCCTTCTATAGCCTGAAAAACGGTTATCTGAAAAGGCGGGCAGGCTATTATATTTATTATGAACAAAAACAGTCAGATTTATCCGCTGTAATAGAGGAGAAGCGGGAAAAAGATACAGAAATAAAGGAAGAAGAATACGAAAAGGAACGGACCAATTCCTATCGGAATTATCTCCGGAAAAAGGAACAGAAAACGAAGCTGATACCGTCTTACGGTCTGTCAATTTTATTATTTTTTGTGGTGTGTGGGCTTGGTTTTGCAGCATTTCAGAATCACCAGAAGATGAATGCCATGGAGACAGCACTCATGCAGATGAATCACGCGACAGCAGCAGAAGCAGAAACAGAAACAGGGACAGAGGCGCCTGCTTCCGAAGAAAACGTAACTGTTAAAGTGGAGTCGGTGGAAGGCAATATCGCACCGCAGGATGACACGCAGACCGCCGGACAGAACGGCATGCAAACAGATGTTGCCCAGCTGCCAGCAGAAAGTGATGCAGCAGATAGCACGCAGACCGCCGAGCAGGACAACACGACAGCAGATACTACGCTAGCAACAGCGGAAAGTGTCACAACACAGAGCGGCGCACAGCCAGCGACAGAAAACAACACAGCACAACAGAGCGATACGCAGACGAACAACGCCACCGCACAGACATCAGCAGCTTCGTCGGAGGCAGCACAATATCTTTCGCAGGGTTACTATATCGTACAAAAAGGTGACAGTCTGGTAGGAATCTGCAGAAAGGTTTACAATACAACTGCAATGATGGATAAATTATGCGAAACAAACGAAATTGAAAATCCGGACGCAATCTACGAAGGTCAGTACCTTACACTTCCAAATTAAAAAAGAAGTGAAACAAATGGCGCGGCGTGCTATAATGAAAAAAATTAAAACACCAGTCATTTGGGAGAAAGCATGACAGAACAGGACAAAAAGAAATTTAAAACCGTACCAGCAATGGATATGGACGAATATAAACATAAAATAAGGGAACACCGTTTAAAAATTTTAAAAGGAACCATACTGATCGCACTCATCGTTTTTGCGATCGTTGCAGGTTTATGCCTTTTTCTGGCGTTACGGCATTACGAGGATTTTGATGTGAATTCAACGGTAGAACGCTCAGACACAGCGGCAACTATCTTCGAAGAATTTCGTGGAAATATTTTAAAATACAGTAATGACGGTGCACTGTATACAGATACCTACAATGAGCGAATCTGGAACCAGACGTATGAAATGGCAAAACCGACGATCGACATATGCGAAGATTATCTGGTCATTTACGATAAAAAGGGCACAGAGATTTACATAATGACACCACAGGGACTTGTATCAAACATAGAAACGACCATGACGATCGAGCAGGTAAGCATTGCAGCACAGGGAACGATTGCAGTGTTGATGGGAGATCAGTCGAATTCCTATCTTGTTTTATACGATAAAAATGGAAAAGAACTGGTAAATGGTGCTATTTATGGAGAGGACGGAGGTTATCCGATTGCGATTGCACTGTCAAATGACGCTATTAAACTGGCAGTTTCCATGCTGGATATTAACGACGGAAATGTAAAATCAACGATTGCATTTTACAATTTTGGATCGGTAGGAGAAAATGAAATCGACCGTATTGTCTCTGCCAATTCATTTTCGGATATGGTCATTCCGCAGCTTGATTTTGTGTCAAATGACCGCATGGTGGCATATGGAGATTCGGAGATCGCAATTTTTGAAGGCACCCAGAAACCAAAACTGACACAGGAGATTCCACTGACCGGAGAAGCAAAAAGTATTTTTAACAATAATAAATATGTTGGAATCGTATACAGCAACAATGATGAAAACCTGACACATCATGTTGTAGTGTATGATATGCATGGATTTACGGTAATGGAAAAAGATTTTGCACAGGAATATACACAAATCGGATTTTCGGCAAATAATGAAGTGTGCATTTTGAACGACCATTCCTGCGATATCTATACAGTGCGTGGAATCTACAAATTCCATTATGATTTTGACGAAGAACTTTATAAGGTCATTTCGGGAGGAACTGGCTTAAACTATACGATCATACTGGAAAATTCGACAGAGAAAGTAAGACTGAAATAAGGAGCACATATGAACTGGTTACTCATCATTGTAGTATTATTATTGGCACTTTGCGTTGTCAATGGTTACCACAAGGGGTTTTTGCGTATGATGTATTCCATGGTATCGTGGGTGATTATGTTTGCACTGATCACATGGGCAACACCATACATCAATACATTTTTAAGGGAAAATACATCATTGTATGAAGGAATTACTGCATACTGCGAGCAACAGATCCGGGAAAAAACAGAAGAACAGGTAGGACAGGAGGCTGCTATAGCAGCAGGGGAAGTGACGTCTGATGCGCAGCAGTCAGCGGGAAATCAGACAGATATTACAGGTCTGGGAGTGAAACTTCCGGATTCTGTTATAAATAACATATCACAAAAAACGGCAGACATTGCCGGGGAGGCATTGGAAGGTTCTGGAATCTATACGCAGGTGGCAGGTGGCCTGGCTGATTTTATCCTGAATGGAATCTCGTTCTTTATTGCGTTTGCAGCGGGAATGATCCTCTTACATTTTATTTCAAAAGTGCTTGGTATTGTATCGAGAATACCGATCATCCGGGGCATTAATAAATACCTGGGAACTATTGCAGGTGCTTTGTATGGTTTGATGGTGATTTGGATCGCATTTTATATTATTGCGCTCTGCAGTACCAGCGAGGTCGGAGGAGCATTGATCTCCTATATATACGAAAGCCCATTCCTTACATATCTTTACGAGAATAACCTGATTGTTGCGCTGATCATGATATACTTGTAATTGAAAAAAGAACATGCAGTACACAGTTATAGATAATGATATATGAAAATAAGACAGCATAGATATAGGGGTAAGCCAGAGGCATACCCCTATATCTATTTATAAGTAAAATTTAGGAAAAAGATAAGTGTAGAAAATGAAAAAACGATGTTGACAGTGCTGGAAAATGATGTTAGTATAGAGTTCCACCGCGAGAAAACATTTGCGGTGGGCATCAATATTTAAAATGAATGGATAAAGAATCTAGATAAGTTATACTTACATTCGTGAAAATAAAGATGAAAAAAGTTGTTGACAAATACATGACAGTTTGATATTATTAACAAGCTGTCGCAAACGAACGACAACGAGCGCTTCCAAACGAAGCGAAAAACAAAATAAAAAAGTTGTTGACAAGCACAGCTGGTTATGATAATATATCAGAGTTGCTGAAAACAACAGAGAACATTGATAACTGAACA
>UQNW01000031.1 GCA_900542495.1 uncultured Roseburia sp. | reverse complement strand
ATGATACCTGGCAGGCTTTATCCATATCAGTGTATGGAGATTGGAGACAACAGCATATGAAAGAAAACTGGGTTTATCGGCGAGGTGATTTATATCTCGCCAATCTCGGTGTTCCGGTAGGATCAAAGCAGGGCGGTGTTCGTCCTGTTGTGGTTCTTCAGAATGATGTCGGCAATTATTATGCGCCGACGATCACGATTGCTCCGCTGACATCGAAAATTGAGAAGAAGCGAAAACAGCCAACGCATTTCTTTCTCCGTAAAGCAAAGGGACTGGCAAAACCGTCCATGGTATTGGCAGAACAGCTCGACACCTGCGACAAGATATGCGTGATTCGCTATCTTGGGCGGGTAAGTAAGGGGCAGATGCGTGGGATTGATGAAGCTGTAAGGATTCAACTTGGATATTACATTCCGGAACAAGCAGAGAAAAAAAGACAGGGCAAATGCCGAAAGGATGGCGAAGAAGGCGATGGATAAACTGATTACAAGGAAAGAAGCAGCCAGTATACTGGGAATCAGCGTAAAAACACTGGATGCTGCAAGAACAGACGGTTTGATCTCCTATGTTCAGTATGTGGAAAACGGCTGCGTTTATTTCACGGAAGTGGGGATTCAGGAGTACATTGCAAAATGTACGCACCGTGCAAAACCGATGGAACGTGCTGCGACATATCGCAAACCTCGAAGCTTTCGGCGGTGAAAATCGACATCGTTGAGTATGGACGATGAATCCGCAATAATGAAAGCATCAACAGGATTGGAGGTAATGATATGGCGGCAAGAAGAATGATGCTTCCCGATTATGGTACGGTGAGTATGAAGGGAACGCAATATTATCGAACCCGTGTAACAGATCAGCAGGGACGGCGGGTTTCCTTATATGCAAGAACGAGAGAGGAACTGTACCAGAAGGAACAGGAAGCGATCCAGCAGATTGAGAACAAGACGTATCGCCGCAGTACACCTACAGTGGAGGAGTATTGCGAGAAATGGCTGCTGATGCAGTCGGCACAGATCAGGATGACAACGCTGATTGACTATACATCGAAAGTGAAGAACTACATCATCAAGCCATTGGGCGATATGCATATGGGAGATGTAACAGCAGATGACATTCGCCTGGCACTGTTGGAGGCATCGAAAAAGTCGGCATCCGTGTACAAATCAGTGAACGTTCTATATAAGTGTATTTTCACGGCAGCAATGGAGAGTAAGATCATTGATGAGAATCCGACCATCTATCTGAAGAAGAATGTGGGCGGGATTCCCCAGAAGGATCGCCTCCCGCTTACGGATGAGCAGGTGGATAAGCTGCTGGATGCCATTTACGGCTTACCGCCGTATGTGTTCGTGATGCTGGGGCTGTACGCAGGATTGCGGAGAGAAGAAATCCTCGGACTTCAATGGGATTCGGTGTATCTTGATTGCGAGGCTCCGTACCTTACCGTTCGGAGAGCCTGGCATACGGAGCATAATCGTCCGGTGATTCTGACAGAGCTGAAAACAAAGGCAGCGCATCGGAATGTCCCTCTGCCGGACAATCTTCTGGAATGTCTGAAAGAGGCGAAGAAGACATCGACATCGGATTTTGTGGTTGCAAACCGGGATGGAGACCCGTTGTCCTATACGCAGTTCAAGAGATTATGGCAGTATATCGTAACCCGTACCACCAAGGAACGCTGCTATTACCGCTATGAAGATGGCAAGAGGGTGAAGCATACGGTGAAGCCGGTTCTGGGGCAAAAGGCAGCACACAATGGAAATGTGGTTTACAGTCTGGACTTTGAGGTGACTCCGCATCAGCTGCGGCACACCTACATTACGAATCTGATTCATGCTTCGGTTGATCCGAAGACGGTTCAGTATCTTGCCGGTCATGAAAGCAGCAAGATCACCATGGATATTTACGCCAAGGTGAAATATAATCGCCCAGAGCAGCTCGCAGGAGTGCTGGAAGATGCTTTTGCATCGTGGGATTAAGAGTAAATCAGAAAGAAATTAGGGCAGGGATGGTCAAAAATCCCTGCCTTTTTACATACATTCGACATCCTTGAAGGAAGTGCTGTACGCCATGATAATAAAAGTGACAACACGCAATGTATGAAGATAGATAGGAGGAGAACACATGGCTAAAGGGAAAAAGCGTCCTGCTGAACTTCCGGAATACGGAACAGTGATGATGAAAGGGGTACAGTATTACCGCACCCGGATTACAGATGCAGACGGAAAGAGAGTGGCGATTTACGGGCTGACACGCGAAGAATTGTATGACCGGGTGGAAGATGCCCAGAAGAAAATCGCGGAAGTGGTTTTCCATAGAGAGAATCCGACCGTGGAAGAGTACTGTGAAAAATGGTTGCTGATGCGGTCTGGAACGGTAAGAACTAATACGTTGGAAGGATACGCACGGATGGTGAATCGGTACATCGTGGGTCCGATTGGACAGATGTATATGGACGAGGTGACCACAGATGACCTGCGGCTGCTGATGGTTCCGTTATCAAAAGGTTCTTCCGGAATGTATGGTCAGCTCAATATGCTGATTAAGAACATTTTTAATTCAGCAGAAGAGAGCAAGGTGATTAAAGAGAATCCATCCAAAACGATTTGCGCAAGAGGCGGAAAGCCAGCGAAACGGCGCGAGGCTTTGACGGATGAACAGACTGCTATTTTGCTGGATAGCATTCGTGAGCTTCCACCGTATGTCTTCGTGATGATCGGTTTGTACGCGGGATTGCGTAGAGAAGAGATCCTTGGATTAAAATGGGACTGCGTATTCCTGGATGAAAAAACGCCGTACATTTCGGTAAGGCGTGCATGGCATGTGGAAGGCGGTGAGCCGGTAGTCAACACGCTATTGAAGACACCGGCAGCAAAACGAGATGTTCCGATTCCAAAATGCCTGGTAGCCTGTCTCAAGGAAGAAAGGGAAAAATCAGAATCGGAATATGTGATCTCGAATTCGAAGGGAACTGTTTTGACGGAAACACAGTTTGTGAGAGTCTGGAAGTACATAACAGTCCGTTCTACTGCAGAACGCTGTTATTACACTTATGTAAATGGACAGTCCATCAAGCATAGAATAAAGCCAAGGCTTGGTGAGCATCAGCCGAATAATCCCAAACTGGTGTATACGATGGACTTCAAGGTGACTCCGCACATGCTGCGGCACACCTACATCACCAATCTGATTTACAAAGGTGTTGATCCTAAGACGGTGCAGTATCTGGCAGGCCATGAGAACAGCAAAACGACTATGGACATCTATGCGAAAGTCAAGTACAATAAACCTGAGGAATTAAGCAGCGTTGTGAATGCTGCATTCGGGCTGCGTTAAACTGCACCAAAAATTTCGCGATTTCGTGGGTTTACCTATGGGTTTACTGAGAGAGGAAAGCCCGAAAAACCGCATGAATACTGGTCTTTTTGGATCAAGGTCAGGTGAATACGGTCTCAAAGCAGCTCGTCGCGCTCCACAGTTCAGCAAACGTTAATCGATTGCCGATACAATTTCGGACGAATTTACAAAACCTCTCATGGGAAAAATCCTGTGGGAGGTTTTTTTGTAAAAAAGTGTATTGAGAAGAAATATCATTATAGCAAAACAAAATTGACGAATACCCCACATGGGTATATATTGAAGATGTTTTCAGAAATCCATTTTTATTAAAGTATGTTTCCACAATGGATTTCGTAATTGCAAATCAGGAAAAGGTGAATGCTATGATAAAAACAACATTAAAAATCGACGGCATGATGTGCGGTATGTGTGAGTCCCATATGAATGATCTGATCCGCAAAAATTTTCAGGTAAAAAAGGTAACATCCTCTGCGAAAGACGGAGAAACAGTGATTATCAGTGATAATGAGATCGATATTCCGTGGGCAAAAAAAGAGATCAAAGAGATTGGTTACGAACTCGTTTCCTACAAGAGTGAACCTTATGAGAAAAAAGGATTTTTCCATTTTGGAAAATAATAAGAATATATGGAAGAATCAGGAAAAGTGCGCAGGTGTTGTCAGGATATCTGCGCATTGTGACATTACGAAAGTTATGCTACAATGAGCGGGGAACAATAAAAAAAGGAAAGAGAAATTTATGATAAAAGCAGAAAAATTATCGTATTCCTTCCCGCAGAAGGACTTATATAACAAAATATCATTTACGTTGGAAGATGATGTGCACTGCGCATTTATCGGAACAAACGGAACCGGAAAAAGTACGTTGGTGGACATGATCCTGCACCCGGACAATTACTTATACGATGGCAGACTGATCGTGGATGTTCCGGGCAGAATCGGTTATGTCAGTCAGTTTTACTCGCTGGATGAGGAAAAAGAAGTTACGGTTTTTGACTATCTCAGTGAAGAATTTATGCGTTTGCAGAATGAGATTAATGAGATTTGTGATGCAATGGCAACAGCAGATGAGTTAGATGAACTCATGGAACGCTATCAGAATGTCATGGATCAGTTTCAGGCGATTGACGGCGATTTTTACGAGAGCAACATCCGCAAACAGTTAAAAATCGCAAACCTCAAAGATTATGAAGATCATCTTCTGACCAGCTTAAGCGGCGGAGAGTTCAAGCTGATCCAGGTCATCCGTGAAATGATGATCAGCCCGAAATTCATTATCATGGATGAGCCGGATGTGTTCCTTGATTTTGAGCATCTGAATGCGTTGAAAAATCTGATCAACTCGCACAAGGGCACGCTGCTTGTGATCACACATAACCGCTATTTGCTGAACCACTGTTTTAATAAAATCCTGCATTTAGAGAATGCGGAACTTCAGGAGTTCGACGGCACTTATATCGATTACAATTTTGCACTGCTTGAGATGAAAATCGAGCAGCAGGAACTTGTGGCAGCAGATATGGAAGAAATTGAGCGTAACCGCAAGATTGTGGAGCGCCTCAGAAATGAAGCAACAAAAGTGGATAGCGCAACAAAGGGACGGAGTTTGAAAGCGAGAGTTTCTTTGTTAGAGCGTTTGGAGGCAAGAAAAACCAAGTCGCCGTTTGTTGATATCAAACAGCCACAGATCGAGCTGCACACCAGTGCACAATTGTTGGAGCGGGAGAATCTTGCTGAGGAAACCAAGGCAGCAGAGACATCAAGCGAAGAAGGGGAAGAACAGAATCATAAAGCAGAAAATATAAGTACAATCGAAGCTGCGGAAGAGGAATGTGGAATAAATAGAAAGATTCTTTCCGTGGAAAATTACAGTGTCTCATTCGACAGACAGATCATGGAAGACGTGACATTTTCCTTGGAAGCAGGAGAGAAAGTGGCAATCGTCGGACCAAACGGAACTGGAAAAACGACGATATTACGAGATATTTATAAAAACAGCAATCCGGCAATCCGATTAGATCCGGACACAAAAATAGCTTATCTTTCCCAGATGCATAGTGAAGTATTTGACGAAAAAGAAACCGTTTTGAAAAACTTCGAGGATCTTGGATTTGAGACAGAAGCAGAAATTGTCGCTTATCTGAAAACCTATGGATTTGAGGAAGAACTTGCTTACAATAAAGTAGAAAATCTGTCCGGAGGAGAAAAAAATCTGCTGCAGCTTGCCAAAATTTCAAGAACAAATGCAGACCTTCTTCTTTTAGATGAGCCGACAAGTCATCTGGATACCTATTCCCAGCTTGCATTAGAGCAGGCGATTGAAAAATATGAGGGAGCTGTCTTAATGGTATCCCATGATTTTTATACAGTGGCGAACTGCATGGATTATGTTCTTTTGGTGGAAGATAAAAAACTTCGCAAAATGAGTATCCGCAAATTCCGAAAAATGATCTATGTAGATCACTTTGATAAAAATTATCTGGAATTAGAGCAGAAGAAAAAAGAAGTGGAGAACCGGATTGCATTTGCACTTCAGGCTGGAAAATTCGAGGACGCAAAAAAATATTGTGAAGATCTTGAGCTGATTATTAACCAGATGTAATGCAGGAGATTTTTCAGATACACTATCGGCTATAGGTCATACCTATAGCCGATTCTAGTTAAAATGAATTATGTCAAATTCCCAAAACCTGCTATGATGTATATATCCAATAAGACCTACAGAAACAGTAGGAAATTGCTATAACCAATAACAGAACATGGAAATATATTACAAATAGAAGAAACCAGAGGTGCAACATGGCAGAAAGAAATCTTGACTTTGACAAAATTACAGACAGAAGAAATACGAATTGCTTAAAATACGATTTTGCAGTGAAAAGAGGAATGCCGGCAGATGTGCTGCCACTCTGGGTAGCAGATATGGATTTTCAGACATCATCTTATGTGCAGGATGCATTGATCAGACAGGTGCAGCATGGCATTTTCGGATACAGTGACGGACAGAAATCTTATTTCGAGGCAGTGAAGGGCTGGCTTAAGAGACATCATGACTGGGAAGTGCAGGAAGACTGGCTTGTGAAAACACCGGGAATCGTAATGGCACTGGCGTTGTCCGTGAAAGCATTTGCAGATCCGGGGGACGCAGTGTTGATCCAGTCACCGGTTTACTATCCATTTTCCGAAGTGATCACAGATAATGGCAGAAAAATTGTAAGCAGCGATCTTTCGCTTGGAGAGGATAACCGTTATCACATTGATTTTGCCGATTTTGAGAAAAAAATCGTGGAGGAGCAGGTAAAACTGTTTTTCCTGTGCAATCCACATAACCCGGTCGGAAGAGTATGGAAAAAAGAGGAACTTGAGACGCTCGGAGATATCTGTTACAGACATCATGTGATCGTCGTGAGTGATGAGATTCATGCAGATTTTGTGTTCAAGGGAAAACATCAGGTTTTTGCAAACCTGAAAAAAGAATATGAGGAAATTTCGGTTACCTGTACTTCGCCGAGCAAGACTTTCAATCTGGCAGGATTACAGACATCGAATATTTTTATCCCGAATAAAAAATTAAAAAATGCATTTCAGAAGCAGTTGGATGCAGCCGGATACAGCCAGTTGAATGCGGCAGGACTTGTGGCATGTGAAGCAGCATACCGCGAGGGTGAAGAGTGGTATGAGGCAATGAAAAAGTATGTTGCCGACAATATCGCATTGACGAAAGAGTTTGTAGAAAAAAATCTTCCGGGAGTGTCTATGGTGGAGCATGAGGGAACTTATCTGGTCTGGCTGGACTTTAACGGTCTTGGATTATGCGCAAAAGAGCTGGATGATCTGATCGTTTACAAGGCAAAGCTCTGGCTGGATAGTGGAAGAATCTTTGGAAAATGCGGCAGAGGATTCCAGCGGATCAACGTGGCTTGTCCGCAAAGTACGTTAAAAGAGGCGCTGGAGCGCATCGCAGAAGTACTTCCGGCAGATACCATAAAAGCTGCAAGCTGAATCAAAAAGAGCAGCAGTCATACGTCGTGATCGCAATGCAATGTAAGCGAACAGAAAAATGTATCCTGGCGAAAAGAATTGCAAAAATGATAAAAAAACAGTTGACAGTAAAGGTGGCAATCGCTATAATTCAATTATAAACATATATTCATATATGATTAGTAGGAAATAAGAAAGGAGACAATGGTATGAGAAACGCAGAATTAAGAACACAGAAAAATCATATGATGTGTTGTTGCTGTTGTAAGGCTGTATGTATGAGTACGGTTTATTTTTCATATGCATTGTGTACCCGATAAGTAAGAACGTGTAACTTAGGCAGGTGTCGTGCATATGATGCCTGCCATTTTTTTTAACAGAAAATGCAAAAAGAAAATTTCAGCAGAAATAAAGCATGCAGGCATAGGAAAGCAAAAATGTATCGCAAAAACAAGGAGGCTAAATCCTCTGCTCCTGTAGGAACAGTCGCATTTTGCTTCGCAAAACAAGGAGGATATAAACATGAGTGATATCAAATCAAGCACATTAGAGTTAGTAGGAAAAACACCAATCGTAAACGCAAGCAGATATGCTGCAAAGGCAGGCGTAACAGACACAGCTATTTTAGTAAAGCTTGAGGCATTTAACCCGGCTGGTTCTGTGAAGGACAGAATCGCATTGGCAATGATCGAAGATGCGGAGAAAAAGGGAATTTTAAAAGAGGGCGCAACTATCATCGAGCCAACCAGTGGTAATACAGGTATCGGTCTTGCAGCAGTCGCAGCAGTAAAAGGATACAGAGCCATTTTAACACTTCCGGATACCATGAGCGTGGAGCGTAGAAATCTTTTGAAGGCATATGGCGCAGAACTTGTTTTGACAGAAGGCGCTAAGGGAATGAAAGGTGCCATTGCAAAGGCAGATGAACTTGCAAAAGAAATTCCGGGAGCAGTGATCTTAGGACAGTTCGTAAACCCGGCAAATCCGGCAGCTCACAAAGCAACAACCGGTCCGGAAATCTGGGAGCAGACAGACGGAAAAGTAGACATTTTCGTTGCCGGTGTTGGTACAGGCGGAACTGTAACAGGTGTTGGTGAATACTTAAAAGAGCAGAACCCGAATGTAAAGGTTGTTGCCGTAGAGCCTGCTACAAGTGCAGTCCTTTCCACAGGTAAAGCAGGAGCACATAAGATTCAGGGAATCGGTGCAGGATTCGTTCCGGATACTTTGAATACTTCTATTTACGATGAGATCATCCCGATTGAAAATGAGGATGCGTTTGACGAGGGAAGAGCATTTGCAGTAAGCGAGGGTGTATTAGTTGGTATTTCATCCGGTGCAGCATTAAAAGCAGCAACTATTTTAGCAAAGAGACCGGAAAACAAAGGCAAGAATATCGTAGTACTTCTTCCGGATTCTGGCGACAGATATTTATCCACTGCTTTGTTCAGTAACTAAGTTTTTTAGATTTTGGCTGTAGCAGGATTTCAAATTCGCTTTGTACAACGGGAAGTCCAAGATTAGTTGAGACAGATCCCTCATGGAAACTTGATAAACACACTCCATGAGGGATTTTTTAGAGAAAATAAGGTTTGCTGTCCGGCAAAGCCAGACAGTGTTAGAATTGAAAAAATAGGATGCTGTAGCCGCTGGTAGGGCATAGGTTTGCAAAACCGAAGTTGGTGGTTCGAATCCACCCAGTATCACTCTTGAAAAAAGTGCTTATTTCGGAGAAAAGTAAAGCAGTATAACTGGCGATGATTTTAATATGAAAACAGAGAATAAGGTAATACAGTTTATACTCATGTATATGAACGAAAAAGTAAACTCCTCAAAATGAGGACTTTTAAGGCTAAAAAGTCCTCATTTTGAGGAGTTTTGCATTTTCGTGGAAAAAAGGATATGATAAATTAAATAGAAAAGCATGGAGAAGAGAGTCTCAGAAAATTTGTGGAAAGTGGAAAATATAATGCAAAAAATATTAATTACAAATGACGATGGAATACAGTCAGATGGTATCATCCGTTTGGCACGTGCAGCAAAAAAATATGGTGAAGTCTGGGTGGTGGCACCGGACGGACAGCGCAGTGCAATGTCACACAGAATCACATTACGTGAAACGATAGAGTTTTTTCCAGTTGATTTTCCGGTGGAGGGTGTGCACGCATATGCAAGTACAGGAACACCAGCGGACTGTGTACGTTTTGGAATTTTAAATATTGTGAAGGAAAAGCCGGACTATGTTTTTTCCGGTATTAATTATGGATATAACAGCGGAACAGATATTCAGTATTCAGCGACCGTAGGATCTGCGCTAGAAGCTGCGTGCGCAGGTGTGTATGCGATTGCGTTTTCTGAAGGTGCATCGGAGTGTCATGAGGTGACAGACGCTTACCTTGAGCAGATGCTGAAAGAATTGATGGAACAGCCTCTGGAGTACAATCAGATCTGGAACGTAAATTTTCCGCAGTGCAAACTTGAGAAGTTGCGGGGAATTTTATATGACAGAAAAATTGCAGACTGTGGATTTTTCATTGACGAGTATCTGGAAGAGGGGCTTGAAAATGGGAGAATACGACTGACTGTGCATGGAAATTATAATGAGAATGCGCCGGAGGGAACAGATTTCCGGGCACTTGTTGATGGATATATTTCAGTTGGGAAGGTGAATAATCTGCAGTAAAAATGAAAGATACCAAATAATTGCAAGGAATCAAAAAAATATGTTATTTCAAACAGGATACCGGATGAATACAATATAATTGAGGCAGTGTATACAAAACGGCAAGAGATGAAAGAATGTCGGCAAGCGGAGATTAGAAATAGTATGCGTAAAAAAATGATACAGAAGAAAAAAGGATTGTGGGGAAAATGAAAATTCTATTAGTAGATGATGAAAGAACAGAGCGTGAGGGAATCCGGTTTTTGATTGAAAAATTTCAGTTTGAGCTTGAAGTAGCGGAAGCAGCCAACGGAAAACTGGCAATGGAGTATCTTCAGAAACATCAGGATGTGGACATTTTATTTACGGATGTGAAAATGCCTTATATGGACGGACTAGAGCTTGCAAAATATGCAAAAGAAAACAGACCGGATGTGATCATCATTATATTCAGTGCCTACAGCGAGTTTGACTATGCGAAAAAGGCGTGCGAGGTGAGCGCAGTCAATTACCTGTTAAAACCGATCGAAGTGGAGGAATTCAAACAGGTGATGGGGCATGTCATTACGCTTTGCAGACAGAAAAAGCAGTGGAAAGAACAGAAGGAAAACCTTTTAGTTGCGGACAAAAAATTATTGTTATACAGACTTTTTAATACGAAGGATTCTGTGACGGAAATCGTGGAAAGGCTGAAAGAATACCAGATCAATCTGGAAAATAAATACATCTGTTTCGTGAGCATTGAGACGCGGAACAACTACTTTGAACTGTGTGAGGAAGCGTTTGAAAAAATCCTGAAGCGAAATATGAAATTACCTTATGAACAGATTGACTTTTATCCAAACCAGATTTACGTGATGGTCTACAGCAGAGAGCCGATTGAGGAACGGAAAGTGGAGAATTCCATCCGTTTATTATATGCAGATTTAACCGAGAAAAAAGCAGAGATGCCATCGATCATTGTCGGAACAACATTCTTTGGAATAAAAGAATTTTCAGGCAGGGTAAAAGAAATGGAAGATGTCCGAAATGACACGTTCAGCTATTTTTCGGGAGTAATCTACATTGCACAGAAAGCAGCGCGGGATACAGGAACACTCGAGGAAACCATGCAGATGAAAGATAGTATTTTCCGAAGCATAGAGGATGAAAATATGCCTGCAGTGGAAGAACAGTTATTGGTATATCTAAAACGTCTGGAAAATGAAAAAGCGTCGAGTGCATTTTATGCAAAGTATCTGATTTTAGATATTGTCAAGGCTATTTATCAGAAGTACGGCATCTATAACGAGAGCCTGATCATGCAGACAGCAGATGAAATTATGAACAGTCATGATCTTTGGAAAGTGGGCGAAGTTGTGTCAAAAGTGATACGGGAGATCACTGTTTCTCAGAAACAGAGTCTGCCGGATACGAGCCTCACGGTATCCGAAATCAAAAAAGTCATCAAGAATGAGTATATGCATGATATCGGTCTGGAAGAGATCGCAGAAAAAGTCTGCCTCACAGCGTCCTATGTGAGCTTTATTTTCAAGAAGGAGACAGGATACAATCTTGTGAAATATTTGACAGACTATCGCATGAAGAAAGCGAAAGAACTGTTAGAGGAGAGCAACTGGAAGATCGTGGATATCGGAAAGGCATGTGGCTACACAAACCAGCCCTATTTCAACAAACTGTTTAAAAATTACTATGGTGTGACACCGAAGCAGTACCGTGAGCAGAAATAAACAGAAAAATTGGAAGTGAAATACAGTGGTGCGGTCATGTTGACAGAAATACATAAGAAGCGGGGAGAAGGTCAAGTGAAGAAAATCTGTAACTGGTTTATACATAATGCGTCTATGCAGAAAAAGCTTATTATAAGTTATATTATTCTGGTGTCGATTCCGTTATGTATTCTCGGTATTCATTCGTTTTCTGCGGCAAATCAAAATCTGCTGGACCAGACAGAAGTGACGATGGACAATAATTTACATCGTATGTGTCAGGAGGCAGACGCTATTTTTCAGAGAGAGACAGATTTTACAAAATATCTGGCGTATAATCTGGAATTTCGACAGACGTTGGAGGGGAATGCCTATAATGGTAGTGCAATCGCACAGAGCCTGAATAAGACGGTGGAACCGATATTCTGGTATTTTATAACGAGTGATGAAAACTTAAAAATGATCAAGATCGTCACACCATATACGGCAACGGACATCGGCTCCTTCTTAGAGTCGGCGGAGCCATATGAGGATACGGTGTGGTACAAAAAGCATGAAAAAGATTTTAATACAGAGTGGACGGTTGAGGAGGACGGAAAGCTGTATGCAACGCGGACAATTTTAGATACGGCAACGACCAGCAGAAGAATCGGTGTCCTGCGTGCGGAATTTTACTTAAACCGGATTTTGGAACCGTTTGATACGATGGATTATCTGGATAACGGAATTGTGATAAAAGATGGAAATGGTCAGGTAATTTATACAAAAAAAATTGCTGATGAACAGCTGGAACAGAAAATTGAAGCATATATCGGAGATAACCCGGAGGATGCATCCGTCTTAAATAAAGAATATATTTTAAAAGAAGCATCGATGGAAAAAGTCGACTGGAAAATTTACTATTATATTGACCGGAATACAATCTCGGAACAGATTTATTCCATTATATTTTCTACAATCATAGTAGTACTTATTTGTGTCGGACTGACACTGGTGGTGATTGGAGTGCTGTCGCGTGTGATCGGTCAGAGAATTTTGCAGTTGAGGGATCAGGCGGAGCGTATTGCAAACGGCGATCTGCAAAATCCCTGTCACACAACCGACACGGATGAGGTCGGCATGGTGACGAACAGTCTTGGAAGAATGACTGTGCAGTTAGATTCCATGATTAATGAAGTATACAAGATGGAGATTGAGAAAAAAGAATCTGAATTGAGAGCGCTGCAGGCGCAGATGAACCCTCATTTCCTCTACAACTGCCTCTCAGGTATCAAGTGGAAGGCACTCAGAAAAGGGGATGACGATATCAGCGATATCACAGGACTTCTGGCAAAATTCTACCGCACAGCATTAAACAACGGACAACAGATCACAACGGTGAGCAGTGAGTTGGAGAATATCCGGGCGTATATTGAGATCCAGAAAAAAATGCATGAGGAACCATTTGAGGTGGAATACCGGATAGATGAGAGCGGTCTCGAATGCTGTATGCCGAACTTCCTGCTTCAGCCGCTGGTGGAAAATGCGATGAAGCACGGCATTGATTATATGGAAGAACCGGACACCGGAAAAATTATTGTGGAGTTTTGCAGAAAACCGGAGCAGCTGGTATTTTCTATTTACAATAACGGACCTTTGATCGAACTTGAAATGGTAGAGAAATTGTTGAATGAACAGGGAAAAGGCTATGGAATCCACAATATCAAGGAACGTCTGGAGCTTTATTACGGAGCACTCGGAAGTCTTGAAGTGAAAGTCACTGATGCAAAATATACCTGCTTTACGGTAAAGATGCCGGATACGCTGCAGAAGGAAAATCCAAAATAAAATACATGAAAAAGTATTACTTTTCCAAAGAAAGTATTATTTTTTTCTGCTATGTTCGACGGTATGATAAATATATCAAATGAAAGAGAAAAACAGCAGCAGACAGCGGTATTTTCTTTCGGGAAAAGGAGAAAAAGGTATGAAGAGAAAAGTTTTGAGCGTATTATTGTGCGCAGCAATGACACTTGGGGTAGTAGCAGGATGTGGAAGCTCCTCGGATACAGGAAGCACAGATTCAGCATCTAAGACAGAGACAAAGGGAGAGAAAACAGACTCTTCTTCGGACAAAGTGACAATCCGTATGTCTTACTGGAATAGTGAAGACACGGTACAGGCAATGTTAGATTATCTTGCAGAGGCAGTGCCGGAGGTAGAGATTGAGTATCAGTTTATTGATAATTCTAACTACGATACAATTATTGATACCCAGCTTTCCGCAGGCGAAGGACCGGACATCATCTGCGAGTCACCGGGTTCTGCATTAAAACATGCAAAATTAGGCTATCTGGAAGCGTTGGATGATCTGGCAGCTGATTATTCCACAGCAGGTACAAGTGTTTACGGATATAACGGAAGTACCTATGCACTTCCGGGAATCAGCTGGTTTGAAGGAATCTATTATAACAAAGAAATTTTTGAAGAAAATAATGTGGAACTTCCAAAGACATTTGATGAGTTTTTAGACGTTTGTACAACATTCCAGAATGCAGGAGTCACACCACTTGCAGCAGGCTTAAAATCATGGGAACCGCTGTTAAAGAGTTCTATGGCATTTGTGACAGCAGAGTATCTGTCCACAGATGAGGGAAAAGGTTTTGGAGAAAAATATCGTAACGGCGAAGTGACAATGGACGGAATCTGGAATCCATATCTCGAGACATGGTCACAACTGATCGATAATGGTGTATACACAGCAGACATGACAGGTATTGATCATGATCAGGCATTAGAGCAGTTTGCAACAGGCGGTTCTGCAATGTTCTGTTCCGGTCCTTGGGATTATGATGCGATCATGGAAAAAAATCCGGAGTTGCAGCTTGATATGATGCCTTTCTATGGAACAAAAGAGAGCGCAGGCTGGCTCATTGGTGGTCCAGGCTGTGGATTCGCAGCAAATGCTTCTTCCAAGAACCTTGATGCAGTGAAAAAAGTGCTTGCAGCAATTTCAACGGCAGATGGACAGAATGCTTTATGGCAGAACAACCAGGGGGGCTCTTCTTACTTAAATGGAGTAGAATTTGACCTTCCGGAAGCATATACAAGTGTCGCAGGTGCGTTAGCAGCAGGAAATGTTTACTGCCCATGGAATGAATGGGGTTCTGCAGCAGGTGCACATGAGACTTATGGAACAGAGATGCAGAGTTATCTTTTAGGTGCGCAGGATTTATCCACAACATTACAGACGGTTGATGAAGTGGTTTCTGAGTTATTATCAAAATAGATAAGAGTGCAGTGTAGATGCCTCAAACTCGGCAGTGAGGCTGGGTTTGAGGCTCTTTTTCTGCCTTTTTTCAGAAAGGAAGCGAGATTTTATGAATAAAAAACAGAAAAAAAGAGAATGTGGTTCACTTGGACGTTACTTTGCTGTGTTTATAATTCCGGCACTGGCAATTTATCTGATCTTTAGTATTTTGCCGTTTATGTACACTATTTTTTATAGTTTTACTGATTATACAGATATGAATCCGACAAATCTGCACTTTGTTGCATTCCAGAATTATATAAAAGTATTCCAGACGCCTTTAATGCGGATCGCAATCAAGAACTCATTGATTTATGCCATATTACTGACAGGATTTCAGGTGATTCTTGGTCTTCCGATCGCTGCTGTTTTGAATAAAAAGTTAAAAACAAGAAATCTGCTCCGTGCGGTTTACTTTTTCCCGGCAGTATTCAGTTCTTTGATCATTGGGTATTTATGGAACTTTATTTTATCTTCCTCTGACTATGGACTGATTAACAATCTGCTTCACCGCTTTGGGTTAGATACGATTAACTTTTTCACGACAAACCGGGCACTATTCTCTGTTATATTTACGCAGATCTGGCAGTGGACCGGCTGGGCGATGGTTATTTTTCTTGCCAACCTGCAGAGTATCTCACCAGAGTTATATGAGGCGGCACAGATCGATGGAGCAAACGGCAGACAGAGCTTTTTTAGGATTACGCTCCCACTCATGTGTCCTTCCGTAAAAATTATTGTAGTAACCGGACTGATCGGAGGCATGAAAGCGTTTGACGCAATCTACTCCATGACTTCCGGAGGACCTGGAAATGCAACGGAAACGGTTATGACAGTTATGATGAAGAAAGGTATCTCGGATGGCTTCTATTCGGTAGGTTCCGCTTTCGGTGTATGCTTCTTTATCATCGTATTGATCATTAGCGGTGTGACAACCAAAATAATGGGAAAATGGGGGGAGGCTATCTCATGATAAAACAGAAAAGTAGTGAAATGGGAGTCAGTAAAAAAGAAAAACGCGGGCTTGTTATTACAGAGATTTTTATGATACTTCTGGCAGCGGTATGGTTTATTCCAATTTATTACCTGATCGTGACAACATTTAAAAATCCGCAGGAGGCAACACAGTCTCCGTTGGGGCTTCCAAAAGTCTGGGTATTCCAGAATTATGTAGATGCATTTGTAAATATGCAGTATCCGAGAGCATTGTTTAATACTGTAAAAATTACAGTACTTGCAGTTGCAATTATTGTTTTGGTTACATCCATGGCAGGTTATGCGCTGGCAAGAACGAAGTCCAGATGGGGAAACCGCATTTTCCTGCTGTTCCTTGCAGGTCTGGTTGTTCCGTTCCAGATGAATATTGTCAGCCTGTTTAAAATTGTGAAAAGTATCGGACTGATGAACACGGCATGGGCAGTCATTCTTGTGGATGTGGCGATCAATGTTCCGCAGGGGATTTTCCTGTTTAAAGAGTTTGTGGAATCGACCATTCCAAAGGAGTTAGAGGAAGCGGCAGAAATCGACGGCTGCTCTGTGATCCGTAAGTTTTTTGTGATCGTACTTCCATTATTGAAACCGGTTATTGCAACGGTTGTTATCCTTGTTACTTTGAATGTGTGGAATGAATTTATGACACCGCTTCTGTTCTTACAGAGCCGTGAGCAGGATGTCATCCTTCAGGAAGTATCCAGAAATATTGGACAGTTCGCAACCGACTGGACAGCGTTGTTCCCAATGCTGATGCTTGGTGTTGCACCGCTTATGATCTTCTATATTTTCATGCAGAAATACATTATCGCAGGAGTTTCTGCCGGTGCAGTGAAGGGGTAAGACGATATTGCAGAATGGAGAAGAATATGAGACGAATGGAACTGGATGCAGGAATCAAAAATATTATGGTGATCGTGCCGCATGAAGATGATGAGATCCTTCTTGCAGCAGGTATTATGGAGAAAGCACTTGCAAAAGGAATTGGTGTTCATGTAGTGATGGCGGGAAATGGTGATTATGAAGGTCATGATGAGGCAACCGGAAGTGTCCGTCTGCCAGAGACACTGGCAGGACTTCAGGTGCTTGGACTGGGCGGGAGACAGGTGACATTTCTCGGTTATGCAGATACAGGGATGGATGAGACAGAGAGTTTTCTTCATCAGTTATATGATGACAGCGAGGGAGACCGTGTACATGTGTCGCACTGTTTGGATCACACGTATGCGCTTCCTGACAAGAAAGATTATCATGCGGAAAAGTATGGAAAACCTGCTTTGTATACAAGAAATCAATTTAAACAGGATTTAAAAGAGATCATTATGGAAAAACGTCCGGAAATTATTTTTACAACTGCAGAATATGACAGACATGGGGATCACAGTGGTCTGGTACTTTTTATTAAAGAGATTCTGACGGAGGAGAAAGAATATCATCCGACATTATTTTCAGGAGTGGTCCACTCAAATGCCGGGGATGAAAATTGGCCGAACCGCTCTGCTAAGAGAGATAACATCTGGGATTATGCGAAGAGTATGGATGTCTGTGAACCATTTGCGTGTCCAAAAGATTTTGATAAAGGATTGTTAAAATGGGAAGAACGCATCAGCTTTGCAGTTCCGGAAGATATGCAGGCACTTGATTTTTCTGTAAACAGAAAGGCACGTGCACTGGCTTGCCATAAAAATGCGATCAAAGAGGATGCGGTAGAATTTTTATATGCGTTTATCAAAAGAGAAGAGTTGTTCTGGGAGATTGTGTATTAGGAAATCAAAAGGAGTTAGTGAATAATGGAGTTTAAGAAACCAATATATCCGATCGAACAATGGAATATCACGGAGACGGAATTCAAAAAAGAAAATAATTACAGAAATGAGACGACATTTGCGTTGTCTAACGGCTACATTGGCACAAGAGGAACTTTCGAGGAGGCATATCCATTCGATGTGGATACCGGTCTGGAAGGAAACTTTGTCAACGGCTTTTATGAGAGCAATGAGATCCGCTACGGAGAGGCGAATTTTGGTTCACCGCTTTTGAGCCAGTCACTTTTAAATCTGCCGAATCTGAAGGAAATCCATGTCATTTTGGACGGTGAGGAGTTCACGATGGAGCAGGGTGAAGTGAAAGAGTATGCAAGAACGCTTCACATGAAGGATGGTATTTTGGAGAGAAAACTGACATGGACAGCTTCAAGTGGAAAAATGACAGAAATTCATATTTCCCGTCTTGTTTCCTTTGCCAGAAAAAATATCATGGCGATCCGTTATCAGGTCAGACCAGTCAATTATGTTGGAACGGTGGAGTTTGTGTCCAAAATGCAGGCAGATGTGGAAAATCATACAAGAAAAACCAATCCGATTGTGGACTATGGACCATTTGGACGGAGACTTGATCCTGATAAGGTGAAAGCGGAGAACAACATTTCCTATTATGAGGGAACGACAAAGGGAAGTCACCTGACTGTGGCATGCGGAAGTGTTCATGAATTATGGTGTGATGGACAGACAGTGACGGACGTGAACTGGATGGCGGAAGCAGGAGAAATGGATACAGTATCCAGAGTTTCCTTGTCAGCAAAAGCGGGAGAGTGCGTGACACTCGATAAATTTATCTGTTATTCGACCAGTCTTGACATGGAGAAAGAGAAGCTGGAAGCTTTTGTGCAGGACAAGCTTGCGGCTGCAAAGAGCGAAGGCTATGAGAAGCTCAAAGAACAGCAGAAGAGTTATATGCAGGATTTCTGGAAGACAGCAGATGTAGAGATCAAGGGGAATGAAGAATTACAGCAGGGTTTACACTTTAATCTGTTCCATATTATCCAGTCAGCCGGAAGAGACGGAAAGACTGGAATGGGGGCAAAAGGACTTTCCGGAGAGGGATACGAAGGTCATTATTTCTGGGATACAGAGATGTATGTACTCCCTGTTCTGATCTTTACAGAACCGGAGACTGCAAGAAAGCTGCTGGATTACCGCTATGCGACGCTGCCACAGGCGAGAGACCGTGCAAGGATTTTAGGTCACATGAAAGGTGCACTCTATCCGTGGAGAACGATCAATGGTGAGGAAGCTTCCACTTATTATCCGCTCGGCACAGCGCAGTACCATATTAATGCGGATATTTCATATGCGCTTTCTTTGTACCTTCAGGTGACAGGTGACGTGGAGTACCTGAAAGAGAAAGGAGCGGAGGTTCTGATCGAAACTGCAAGAGTATGGGCAGATGTTGGTTCTTTTGCGGAGTGCAAAGGCGGAAAATACTGTATCTGTGATGTGACCGGACCGGATGAATATAACGTGTTAGTTGACAATAACTTCTATACAAACCTGATGGCAAGAGAGAATCTGCGTGATGCGGTCAGAGCAGTGGAATACTTAAAGGAGCATGCACCGGAAGATCTTAAGAGACTGGAAGAGAAGCTGGACTTCTCTGTGAAGGAGCTGGAACTTTGGCGTGAAATCATCGAAAAAATGTACTTCCCATACGATGAGAAGCGGCAGGTTTATCCGATGGACGATGGATTTATGATGCGGAAACCATGGGACGAAAACAAAATCCCACCGGAAAAACGCGCATGGCTGTATGAAAATTATCATCCACTGTTTATCATGCGCCACCGCATGTCAAAACAGGCAGATGCGATCCTCGGAATGTACCTGCATAATGATCTGTTTACCGAAGAAGAAATTCGGAGAAACTATGATTTTTATCAGGAAGTTACTTTGCATCATTCTTCTTTGTCCACCTGTATTTTCGGAATAGTGGCATGTGATATCGGCTATCTGGACGAAGCATATAAATATTTTTCACAGTCTGCCAGAATGGATCTCGATGATTACCACAACAACTTCTATGCAGGAATTCATGCCGCCAATATGGCAGGAACATGGCAGGCAATCGTTAACGGATTCGCAGGTGTACGCTGTCAGAATGGTGTGCTGAAATTCAAACCGATCATTCCGAAAGAGTGGGAGGAATATGCATTCCGGCTGAAATTTAATGGTGCACTTTTAGAAGCCCGTATCACAAAGATCGAGGCAAAGTTCACGTTGCTGGAAGGCGGGGAGATTTCATTTACAGTGTGCGATAAGAAAGTTACGTTGAAGAGCGGGGAGACTTATACATACCTACTTGGTTGATTCAATAAGTCATAGGAAATAGGCTTAAGTTTTAATAGACGATTGCGAAACTCATGAAAGTGTAAGTTGAATTGTGAAAAATAAACAAGAGGAGACAACTATGAATAAAAAGTATAAAGCGATTTTCTTCGACTGGGACGGAACGGCAGTGACATCAAGAACTGCGCCAGTCGAGGATGCAGCTGCTGCAATGAAACCATTATTGCAGCAGGGAACAAAGCTTGTGATCGTAAGCGGAACAACCTACGACAAGATAGCAGGTGGGAAGTTCCATACTTATTTCACAGAGGAAGAGCAGAAGAATCTGTTCTTTGGACTTGGAAGAGGGGCATATAATTATCAGATCACGGACGGCAGACCGGAAATTTTCGCATCCACGATTCCAGATCAGGAGGGATTGTTGAAAATCCATGATATCTGTTATGCAATCCATGTGAAATTATTACGGGAATATGGGTTAAAAACAGACATCGTATTCAGTCGTCCGAATTATTGTAAAATCGATCTTATGGTGGAAAATGATCGTGGAGACCAGCTTTTTATGCAGGGAGACGAGGTGGAGCATCTGCGCCGGATTTTAAAACAGCACGGCATAGAATCTGGATTGAGGGAACTGATTGGCATTGCAGAGCAGACAGGAGAGGAATTCGGGCAGAAAGTATCGGCAACCTGCGATGCCAAATATCTGGAGGTTGGAATTTCCTGCAAGAGTGACAACGTGGATATTTTTCTGGAGAGATTCCGGGCAGAAGAAATCGTTGCAGAGGATTGCTCATTCTGGGGTGATGAATTTGTTGAGATTGAGCATGAGTTGTATGGAAGCGACAGTTTTATGTATACAGAGAAATCGAAAGCAGGTGATTTCTTTGACGTGTCTGCTATCGAAGGAAAACGCCCGGAGGCGGTTATTGTGCTTGGTGGAGGCGTCCAGACATTTTTGACATTTTTGAAAGAACAGGCATAAATTCCGGCAGGTGATGCCGATTCCAAAATTCTTAAAAGAGACAATCTAAGGCAGCAGATAAAGCAGTCCACTGAAAATAGTGAAGAGATCATATCGAAGCTGGATAAAAATGCAGCAGAAGAGACAAACGCAATGTACGCAGATGATGCGGGACGTTTTAAAGTGATCTGAACATGTTTTACTTGACGTATGTATTGTTTGTATTATAATAGTTAATACAAACAATACATATTTTTTTGACAAGATCCAGTGAGAAATGGATAAGAAAGACGAAAAGATTGACAAAATGAGAAAAAGACAGGAGGACTCCACATGGTCATATCCATAAATGAAATGTCCGAGATTCCGATTTACCAGCAGATCCGCAACCAGATCGTACAGGGAATTTCGGACGGAAGACTCGCACCGGGCGAACAGCTTCCGACAGTCCGGGGGCTTGCAGAGGAGATCGGTATCAATGCCATGACGGTGAACAAAGCCTACGGTCTGCTAAAGCAGGAAGGGTATATATACGCCGACCGGAGAAGCGGCGCGCGGGTGAGGAAGGAATTTACAGAGACAAAAGAACTTTCGGAAAAGTCTAAAGAACTGTTGCAGCAGATCATATCGGAAGCGAAGGTCAGCGGCATGACGAAGGAAGAATTTTTTGAAGTCTGCGGGGAATTGTATGAATAAAACATATAGTAATCCAATAGATAATGGCGAAACTTCTAGAAAATGTGAATTGAGTTTCGCAAACACCTATTACAATCCAACCTTGAAGGGAGAAAAAATATGATCGTAAACATAATTATGTTTTTCACAATGTATCCGGTTTTATTAGTCCTCTATTTTTGCTTCCGTGGGCAGTATCAATATGCCAACGGATGTCTGTTTGCAGTAAATATGAAACCGGAGTGGATAAAAGAGCCTAAAGTACAGGAAATTGTTGAAAAGTTTCAAACGGAGATGAAGAGATATGTTATCATTTTAATGCTCGTTCCGTTTACAAGCTTTTTCACAAAATACATGTCGATCCAGCTGACAATCTGGATGATGTGGATACTTTTGGTGATCGGGTTACTGTGCCTTCCGTTGATACATGCGAACGGTGCATTGAAAAAGTGGAAAAGAGAACAGAAACTGTATGACAGCGCAGTTATGGAGCACTATGTGGAACTGAAAGCGGTCGGAAAAGTAAGGCGCGTGAAGTTTTTAACATTTTTTCTGCCGAATCTGGTGGGATTAGTCATTTCGCTGATGCCGTTATTAGTAAAAATCATTTTCCCGGATTTTGCAAAAAATGTGGAATTAGGAAGTGTCAGTTGGTTATGTGTGATCATGTGGTTGTGCGGACTATTGCTGTGGGTGTGTGCGGTCTGGATGGATAAACAGCCGGTGACAGTCATAAGCAGTGACAGTGACATTAATCTGAATTTTACGCGGGCAAAGAAAAATATATGGAAAAAATTCTGGCTTGCGGCTAACTGGATGAATACGTTGTTTTTGTTTACCATACCGGTGTCTGCTCTTTGGATAGCGGATATGGGAATGTCCGTGCTGATTGCTTCTGTTGTCTATACACTGCTGATATGCGGGCTTGCGGTTCTTCTGATGCACCAGATGAAAAATGTGGAACGCGCCTATGAGAGCAAACAGGATCTAACCGCCAGCGAGGCAGATGACAGACATTGGATCGGAGGAATTTTTTATTATAATCCGGAAAACCGCCACAGCATGGTAACGAAAAAGGTTGGAATTGGAACAACGATGAATCTGGCAACCCCATTAGGAAAAGGAATGACTATTTTTTCCGTGATAGTGCTGATCGTAACAATCCCGGCAATGTGCATCTGGCTTATTATGCTTGATTTTACGCCGATCAGACTTCAAGTGGAAAATCAGACACTTTATGCAAAACATCTGAATGTAGATTATGAGATTGACGTGACAGATATCGAAAATCTTGATAAAATAACAGAACTTCCGTCGTGGAGCAAATCCTGTGGAACAGCGATGGATACACTGGAAAAGGGAACCTTTTTCATCCGCAATGTAGGAAAATGTGAGGTGTTTTTAAATCCGGAGAATACGGAGTTTTTACATTTTACGGCAGATGGAACGGACTATTACATGAGCGGGTATGATGATGCGCAGACGGAGGAGATTTATCAGATCATACAGAACCGGCAGTAGGGAAATTTATGTTCAAAAAACTGATTTGAAAGAGAAGAAGCAGTATGATAAGATAAATCCGACTCATGTGAGATAGAATAGAAAGTCTGCAGGATTTGGACAAGTGAGAACATCTGGCAGACAAAAATGATTGCTAGGAATGGAAAAAATGAAATATTATATGGCACCGATGGAGGGATTGACCGGCTATATTTACCGTAATGCATATCAGAAATATTTTCATGATATTGACCGGTATTTCACTCCATTTATCACAAATAAAAAATTGGATTTCAAAGTGAAAAAGGATATTGATCCGGAACATAATCAGGGAATGGAGGTTGTTCCGCAGATCCTGACAAATCAGGCGGACGATTTTATTTCAATCGTAAAACAGTTGAAGCAATATGGTTATGATGAAGTGAATTTAAACCTCGGCTGTCCGTCCGGCACGGTCGTGGCAAAAAACAGGGGATCCGGATTTCTTGCAGTACCGGATCAGCTGGACAGCTTTCTTGATAAAATTTTTAATGCAAGCGACTGCAAAATCTCCATCAAAACCAGAGTCGGAAAAGATTCTCCGGAGGAGTGGGAGACCATTCTTGCCATTTATGAAAAATATCCATTGTCAGAGCTGATCGTGCATCCAAGGATCCAGAAAGATTTTTACAAATATCCACCCCGCATGGAGCAATATCAATATGCGGTGGAACATAGCAGGCACTCCCTTTGTTTTAACGGAGATATTCATTCGGTTGAGGCGTATGAGAAGTTTCGGCAGGCATTTCCGGTGACAGAAAAGGTGATGTTAGGCAGAGGTATTTTACAAAATCCGTGGCTGGTTGGAGAACTTCGGAGGGTGGAGGCTCGGTTCGCTGTCCAAGATGCGGACGTACCGCTTGGAAACCAACCGTACAATGTAGTGGACAAGCAGACGCTCCGTGCATTCCATGATGATATCTGTGATGGCTACAAAGGCGTGATGTCCGGTGACCGTAACACGTTATTTAAAATGAAAGAACTCTGGTGCTATATGGGCAAAAGCTTCACAAATCCGGAAAGGTATCTCAAGAAGATCAAAAAGACGGAACGCCTTGCAGAGTACTATGTGATCGTGGATACACTGTTCCGGGAGCAGAAACTGCAGCAGGAGCGGTCATAGATCAAGTTTCAGATAAATCTCATCACGTTCATCCTGGCTGATTCCGAGATAATGCTGGGTGATGCGGTAGGAGGAGTGATTATAAATATCCATTAAAAGTGCTGGCGGAGTTCCCTGTTTCCATGCATGATAACCAAATGTTTTCCTGAGGGAATGACAACTGATGCAGTCTTCCTGTGTGGTGTGAACTGCGGCAGTTTTGACGATCCGGTATGCCTGAGAGCGGTTGAGCGGCTTTTCGTGACAGGTTGTTTTCGTGAAAATATATTCGCCTTCCTCCGGGGACCGCTCATTGAAATATGCCTGCAGTGCATCCTTTGCAGTGGCATTTAAAAGAACATTATTTCGTTTTCCGGTTTTTTGTTCGTGGATCAAAATGTGGTCGTAAAAGCTTTGAAATTGGAAGTTGTATACAGATGACCATTTTAAAGATAATAGATCACCAATACGGAGTGCGGTATTTAAACCGAGGACAATGAGTGTATAATTGCGGACATTCGGTTTTTCATCTGCATAATACATACGGAATGAATATAACTCGTCCTCTTTTCTGATTGGCTGCGTGGTTCCCATGGGAATTACCTCCTCAAATTCATGATAAATTGTGCAGTTTCTGCACTTAGACATCCACAGTTATATCCCAAAATGGCTGTATATACAATGTATAAATTGTGAGTAAATAAAAAAATGCAACATTTCTTACAGAAATGTTGCATTTTTTTGTTTACAAATTCTATATCGGATATTCATTCGGAAACTTTACCCCTGAAATAAAATTTTTTATCAGATTTTCTCAAGAACGGATTTTCTCATGATTTTTATTACCGGTTTTCCTTCCATCATTTTTTTGGTATGACCGCACCGCAGAAAATACAGATGATAACGGAAAAGTGTTTTTATTTGCAGATACATGATTTAACAATAAAAATCCGCATGTTTCATGTCGAAAACGCAACATTTCTGTAAGTTATGTTGCAAAAAAATCATGGATGGAATTACAAAAAACGTAAGTGTGCAGGGAGGTAACAAATGCTCAAACTTTCATTAAAGCAAGGGGAATATTTAAACATTGGCGATAATATCCGCGTGGTATATGCCGGAGGCGCCGGAAATCATATCAGACTTCTGGTGGATGCACCGAGAGATGTCAATATTGCCCGGAATAAAACAGAAACAAATCCGGAGCGCAGGAAAGATACCTATTATGCTGAGCCGGGAATTTCGAAAGAAGCACAGGCGGAGATTAAAAAGATTTTATGGAATGAACGCATGAAAGCGGAGGCAAAAAGGGATGCAGAAAAGATGAAAGAGTAGTTTTTGCATCACACGATCATCTGGTAATAGACAGGGCACAACCCGGGACGCTCTGTTTGTTATAAATAAGCCCGGGGAACGGATTCCCCGCAGAAAAACATAATAGCTCATCAAAAAGATGAGACAAGGAGGATTATATTATGGTAGTACAACACAACATGCAGGCAATGAACGCCAACAGAATGTTAAACATCACAACAGGAGCACAGAGCAAATCCACAGAGAAATTATCTTCTGGTTACAGAATCAACCGTGCAGCAGATGATGCAGCAGGATTAACAATTTCTGAAAAAATGAGAAAACAGATCCGTGGTCTTGATCAGGCTTCCACAAACGCTCAGGACGGTGTATCTTCTGTACAGACAGCCGAGGGTGCTTTGACAGAAGTTCACTCCATGTTACAGAGAATGAATGAGCTGGCAGTTCAGGCAGCTAACGGAACAAACTCTAAAGAGTCTGACCGTCAGGCGATCCAGGATGAGATTGACCAGTTAACAACAGAGATCGACCGTGTTGCTGAGACAACCAAATTTAACGAAATTTATCTGTTAAAGGGAGACAAGGGAACAAAGACAATTAATCTGGAAGCACATGATGCAGGCTTAAAGGGATCCCTTATTAATAATGGAGATGGAACAGCTACCTTTACAATGGATGCTTTAAAGGCAGGAGATAGTGTTAGCATTGCTGGAAAAACTTACAAAATTGGAGCATCTAGTAATGAATTAAAAGATATGCTTACAAAAGCAGATATTGATACTCAGCATCAGGACATTACAATAAACGGAACTACCTATAAATATTTAGCTGCTAAAGCTCCATCTGGAACAAATCCGAAAGTGGATGGTTATAAAGCAGGTTGGTATAAAGACGGACAGGCACCGGCTGATACAGGTGCGGGTGTTGAACATGATGCTAATTACGCTAATATCACTGATATTGTTACAAAAGTTACATCAGGAACAGTTGAAGTTGGAACAAATAAGCTGAGCCTTATTAATGATAATGACAAAGATGGAATTGACGACAATGACGTAAGCGTTATCAGCAAAGAGAAGGCATATACACTTGCTGCTGAGGAATTATTAAAAGCAAATCAGATTGGTGACACAAAGAATGAGGCAAAGGTAGGTATTGATGATACGTATACAGCAATGACGCTTGACAATGCAACGAATGCAATTAAAATTCATGTTGGTCAGGCTCAAGTTGCCAACACATTAAGCTTCAATTTACATGTGGGCTCTGACGCAGATCTTACAAATAAGATTCAGGTTGATATTGACACTATGAATTCTGATTTCCTTGGAATCAAGGGATTAAACGTTAAAGATGACAATGGAACAGCAGCTACTTATGCAATAGATGCCATTTCTGACGCCATTGCAAAAGTTTCATCCCAGCGTTCTGCTCTCGGTGCTGTCCAGAACAGACTTGAGCATACGATCGACAACTTAGACAACGTTGTGGAAAATACAACAGCAGCTGAATCACGTATCCGTGATACAGATATGGCTGAAGAGATGGTTAACTACAGCAAGAACAACA
>UQNW01000030.1 GCA_900542495.1 uncultured Roseburia sp. | reverse complement strand
ACAATCTTCCAGTTATCGTCCTTATGAAGCACAAGCTCATACTGTGAGATTTGTGCCATTCTATATCACTTTCTTTCCAGACATGAAAAGACGCAAGCCATATTTTTATGACTCACGCCTTTCTCTACTCATATTTTAAAAATCTTTATTTTCTTTGTCTTCTTCTTTCTGTAAATAATAAAATCGCTTCTGAATTTCAATCTCTTCCCGAAGCTGTTCTTCTGATGGAAGGCAGGTTTTATATTTAGATGCAAATAATTGTTCGTGCCCATGCAATCAATCAATACAAAGCACTTCAAAATGTAATTGTAAAAAACAAGATCAATGTAATAATCTTCTTTTTCAGTTTCTAATATGCTGTTGTCTTGCTACAAACGCATACCCTTTCCCCAGCTCCATAAGAAATTTTTGAATATGCGTGATAATTCTCTGCTCCAATTCACTTTCTGTAAAACAGGTTCTACACTTTGAGACATAAGCATTCGGTAATAATACTGCGACGAAATATTCCTTTGTAAAGTCCGAACTGACCAAGCTTGCTCCTGTGCCTCTTTTGCATACCATGCTCGTGCCTCTGGTGATGTTTCCTGAAGCAAAATTCTATAATGCGTCCATGACAAAGGACGCCCAGACTTTGGACGCAGTGAGTCCGAAATTTGAGGAAATTCCTGATGAAATTTCACATATTTATAAAGACTGCTAAAGTCAAAGCCTTTGCCATATTTTTCTTTTAATTCTGATGATAGCCTTTTCATAGTTTTTTTTCCATAGTCCGCTTTTCCATTTTGAAGCTCCAGATTAGTCTCTCAAAATGATTTCTTTTAGGCTTCAAAATCTATGCTTTTATTGTACCCCAACTCTTTCATTCTGCCTACTGCTATTTCATGTTCACATATAATAATGAGGTCGCATTCCACGACCTCATCACTTTCAATTAAACATAAATCAACTCCGCTTCCTGCTCACACAAGCTTCTTTGTTCTCCACTTCCCGGTTTTCCAGCGCCATACCATGCCGACAGCCCGCACACACTCATCGCTTGCAAGCCCAATATACGCTCCCACAGCCATAAGTCCCATGGAAATTCCAAACAGCCATGTGCCTCCCACCGCAAAAACAAACATGAAAACGGCTGCGATCACTGCCGGGAACACTGCATCTCCGCTTGTTTTTAAGGCTTGTCCAAACACAAGATTCGTCACGCGTCCAATCTCAAGTACAATATCGATCGCCAGCAGCTTGCGGACCAGCGCAGTCATTTCCGGATTGTCTGTAAAGAGCGGCATAATAAAACCGGAACCAAGCACAATTGCTGTCTCCATGCAGACTGCCACACATACTCCGACAAATGCCGCCCGCTTTGTCCCTCTGTCACACTCTTCGAGTTCCCCAGCACCGATGTGCCAGCCTGTCATGATCGCATTTGCCTGTGCCAGTGCTGCACCGACACAATAGGAAAAATTACTGATTGTTGCCGTATAAGATCTGGCTGTCACATTCAGTCCTTCTGCATCCATCTGATTCAGGAAACGGATGACAAGCATCATTGCAACATTATAGAGTGCCGTCTCACATGCAGATGGAAGCCCGACTTTCACGATCTGCCCTAAGACTGTCTTATTTGCGATCCTCTCTGTGCTGTTTTTTGCAGAGATCAGCTTATGTGAAAAATACAGTACAATACACAGGTTCAGGATCTTGGAGATCACAGTTGCTGCGGCGACACCTGCAACACCCTTGTGCAATACAAAAAGAAATACTGCATTCATCACAAAATTTGCGATATTTCCAACGATTGTGGCATATAATGGCTGCTTTGTATATCCGAATGCGCGCAGATAGCTTGAAAAGATAGGAATGACCGCATTTAATATACACCCACCCCCGACAATTTTAAGATAAATCAACGCCGGTTCATACAATGCATCCGCAATTCCTACCATACGAAGGATTGCTCCTGCTCCCGAAAATAAAAATACAGCCATAAGCACGCCTGCAACAGCATTAAATAATAATCCAAGCTGCCTTGCCTGATAGGCAACTCCCGGTCTGCCTGCGCCAATATTCTGCGTCATGACCGAAACCATGCCGGAAGATATGATAGAAAACATTATGATAAAAATTCCAATATAACTGTTTGCCGTTCCCACCGCCCCGACTGCATAGTCTCCAACTGCGGATAACATCAGAGTGTCAACCATACCGGACAGCATATAAAATAGTGTTTCCAGACAGATTGGGATAAAAAGTCTTGTGAGCTGTTTCATCTTAAGTTATCTCCTTTTTCTGTTCATACTTATCCAATCTATTTTATATTATTTTCCCCTGAAAAACTTGCACTATTTTAACCAGAAAAAGTACAATTCTGCTCATTTTATAAAATATTTCTGCGTTATAAAAAGCTGGAGGCCAGAATGATCTTCAGTGTGCCAGTTTCCAGCTCACCGCCTGTTGCCTTGCATCCACAAACCTCTTATAGATACCTTCCTGCTCCATCAGCTGCTCATGCGTTCCTTTCTGGACAATCTGACCTTTATCGACGACTATGATCTGATCTGCATGCCTTACTGTCTTCAGTCTGTGGGCGATCATGATGATTGTTTTTTCCTTCGTAAGTGCATCTACCGCATCCATCAGCTCCTTCTCATTCTCAGGATCAACGTTGGCTGTTGCCTCGTCTAAAATGACGATAGGCGCATCCTTCATGATTGCTCTGGCTATCGAAATACGCTGTTTCTCACCACCGGAAAGTGTGGCTCCGCCTTCTCCGATCACGGTGTTATAACCATCCAGAAGCTGGATGATAAAGTCATGGCAGCATGCTTTCTTTGCAGCCGCTACAACTTCCTCATGAGTTGCATCCTGACGGCCGAATTTAATATTGTTTTCAATTGTATCAGCGAACAGATAGACTGTCTGAAACACAAAGGAAAAGTTGTTCATCAGACTGTTCATGCTGTAATCCTTCACATTTACTCCGCCAAGTGTGACTTCACCTGCATCTACATCCCAGAATCTGGCGATCAGATTGCAGATGGTGGATTTTCCACCACCGGATGGACCAACGATTGCTGTTGTTGTCTTTTCCGGAATGGAAAGCGATACATCATCAATGATTTTTCTTTTATCATAGGAAAATGAAATGTGATCCAGTTGAATGTCATATTTTTGCGGTTTGATCTCTTTTCCGTTAATGTCCATTGTATCAAGCTTTAGAATTGCATTTGCCTTATCCACGCACACACTTACCACATGTAAAAGTGAGGAATAGTTTCCTGCACACTCCAGGCTTGAATAAAGCATAAATGCTGCAATGGTCATACCGATCGCATAAACAGCACTCATCGTTCCATGGATATAAAACGCTGCACTGCAGATCACAATGACTGCTCCAGTGATCTTTGTCACTGCTCCCTGAAGGAAATGATATGGCACAAACAAAAGCTCCATCTTTGTGTTGATCCTGGCACACGCTTCGTTTGCATCATTCAGCCTTTTTGCCTGTTTCCCAAGCAGGTTATAGGACTTCACTTCCGATATTCCCTGAATGTATTCCATGATCTGGCTGATCAGTTCGGTATCACACCGGACTTTTTCCTCCGAATCATTCTTTCCTGCCTTTTGCATGACCGTATTGATCATAAAGAAAAGGACTACTCCAGCCGCTGCGATGAGACCGATTCTCCAGTCAAAAATGAGGATCATAAGAACGATCATCGTTGTTTCCAAAATCCCCTGGGTTGTCAGCATCACAACTCTCGCTGCAATGTCACCAAGCATTTCCATGGTATTCGTTGTAACGGAAGAGATCTCACCGATGCTGTTGGAATTAAAATATCCCATCGGAAGATAACGAAGCTGCTCCGCAATCTTTATCCGCATAAATGCACTGGCATTATATCCGCCTTCTGTCTGCAGCACAGTCGAAAATCTTTTGCAGATAATATCGGTCACAATGGCGATTCCCATGATCGCGATCGATCCGCCGATGTATTTTCCCATGCTTTCCCCACTTATCAGTCCGATCAATATATACATAATCGCCGGTATCTTCATCGCTGAGGCAAGTGCCTCTACAAGACCGATCACAATAGACAGCTTGAATTTATTTCCATTTTCTTTTCCGGAAAACTTAAAAAACTTTGCAAGAATCTCAAACATATCACTCGCCCTCCTTTGCTGTATCTTTTGCAGAAATATGTGCATTCCACATTTCCTTATATAGCGGACACGATGCAAGAAGTTCCTCATGTGTTCCGTGTGCTGCTACATTTCCTTCATTTATGACGAAAATCTGATCGCTGTCTTTGACGGTAGACAGTCTGTGTGCGATCACGATAAGTGTTTTCCCTGCAATAAGCTTTGCAATGGAGTTCTGCAGAATTGCCTCATTCTCCGGATCTGTGTACGCAGTCGCCTCATCAAGGATCACGATCGGTGCATCCTTAAGCATGGCTCTTGCTATCGAGATACGCTGCCTCTCTCCACCTGATAAATGTCCGCCTGCCCCACCTACAATGGTATCAAATCCATTCTCCAGCTGCATGATAAATTCATAGCAGCCACTCTTTTTTGTCACCTCAATAACCTGCTCATCCGTGGCATTTGGATTTCCCTGTCTGATATTTTCACGGACTGATTCATTAAAAAGATAATTGTCCTGTGCAACGTATGCGATTTTTCGGTTAAAATCTGTAAGCGACAGCTGCTTTATGTCTGTGCCGCCAATCTTTATACTTCCACTGTTTACATCCCATAGAGAAGCGATCAGCTTCGCAATGGTTGATTTTCCGCTTCCTGATGGTCCTACGATTGCATTGACCGTTCCTGCTTTCAGCTCCATAGTTACTCCGTGCAGGATTTCTTTGTCGTGATATCCAAATTTCACATCGGTAAGTGTAATGGAATTATCCTTTGGAACCGCGGTACTCTCTGCAGGTCTTTTAAGTTCCGGCTGTTCGAGGATTCCAACTACCTCTCCGACGATCACACCGATTTTGCCCAGATCATCCGTATAAGAACCGACTGTAATAAGCGGGCCTACAATTCCAAGGGATAAAATGATACACATAACAAAATTTTGGATCGTCAATGTTCCGTTTTCCACATAATGTGCTCCAAAGGGCAGGACTGTAATCAAGGTATAAGGTGTCACAACCATCATCAGGGCATGAAAAATGGAGCAGCGTTTCATCCATGAAATAAAAGAATCTGCATATGCCATGGCTGCCTTTGTAAATTTGGCATAAGAGCTCTCCGTTTTTCCAAATGCTTTGATCACTTCGATTCCATCAATATATTCCACTGCCGCATCGTTCAGATCTTTTGTTGTCTGAACCGTTCTTTCAAAACTCGGCTTATAATCGAGCATCATGCCAAAATAAGAAAGAAATCCAACTACAACCGGCACTAAGGACCAGAGTGCCAGTCTCCAGTCTGTCAGGAAGAAATAGATCAGGATAATGACCGGTGCCAGCAGATTGGAAGTAAATTCCGGAACAATATGTGCCAATGTCGTTTCAATACTGTCGATTCTTTCTACCAGAATATTTTTAAATGTACCGGAGGATGTATCCTTTACGTATCCCAGTGGTACCCGTGCCAGTTTTTCACAACAAGCCTTTCTTATATTTGCAAGCACTGTAAATGTGGCTTTATGTGAAAGTGCTGTCGAAAGTGAATGTAATAGTTCTGCCAGGATAAAAGACAATGCGATCCATACTGCCTTAACCAGATACGCCTTGAACTCCCTGTTACTATCCAGAAACATCTTGACCACATCCGCGATCATAAAATACGGAATCACTTTAAAAATAACACTTCCTGCCGCAAGCACGACGCTCCATACATAAGCACTTCTTTTTTGTCCGGCCCACTCCAGTATCCAACTGGCCGCAGACCTCTTCTTTTCTTTCATGTAAACACACTCCTCACTTTCGTTTTATTGTTGTTTCTTTCGTTAGTTTATCCTAACTTGTATATAATAAAATAGGTGGCTTACCGGCATTCGCCACCTGATGTTATAACCTGATTGAAACCTCAGTCAGAAATCCTGAACCTGCTGCACATATAACCTATTCAAAATTCCTGCATCAGTTATACCGGAAATTCAATATTCCACAATCGCTCCCAGCCACCAGTTTGAAATTCTCTTAATTGAATTTTTCTTTATAGCATTTACACATTTTCACTGCTTTTCTTACTTCTTCCACCCACTCTGCACTATGACAGCAAAACAGTTCTTCATGCTGCATATTGTGCTTCCGGATATCCGGATTTTTGAAATACGTACAATATCTCTTTTTGTATTTTTCACCCATCTTGGTTGCGTAAAACACATGAATCGTTGTTCCAGGCACATCAATTCCATGTTGGACTTTCGTAACCAGATCAGAATAGAACTGATTATAAATACTCTGTTTCGTAATCCATGGACTTCCTCCCTTACCGATTCCAAACATATTTAAAAATCCATTATATAATTCTTTTTTGCCACCGTCTGTCTTATCCAGCTTTTTCTGCATAAATTTTGGAAGAGTACCTGTATGTACCATTTTATACATAAAAGGCACTACCATGGATGACTGAATTTTAGCCACAAGATGTCCTGCATCATCCATGTCACTGCTCCCAATGATACCGTGATCTATATGGATTCTTTCCCGCTGGATCAGAAGGGATACAAAGCTTCCCCCAAGGGAACACCCATACGCTGCTTTAATTCTCCCGCCATACTTTTTCCTGATTTCCTGCTCAATTTTTTCACATTCATCTTCCATCGAATAAAATTCAGTTTTCTCGTTTGGATCAAATCCATCATAAGAAACTGTTACCGTGTAAAAATAAGAATGTAATCCATCCAGTACATGATCAAAACTGCTATACAGACAGCAGGTGCCGGGAAATAAAAATATCACTGGTTTACGATTATCTCCACTTTCATAAAATTTCATAGCTGGTCTCCTTTAGGCTTTTCTCACAACGCAATGCATCCTCATACCTTTATGGATTTCAAATTTTTCCACTTTTAGTCCTGCTTTTCTGCAGCATTCCATGACCACATCTCTTGTTGGAACCCGGACATCTCCATGCCCACATATATTTGCCAGAGGCATTTCCAATGTATTCATCAGCCATATCAATATTTTATTATCACTGGTCACATCCCTCAGTATCAATCTTCCATTTGGACGAAGACATCTCTTCACACTGCCAAAAAATGCCTGTGGATTCGGATAATGATGGAAACTCATAGAACAAATAATTGCGTCAAATCATTAAATGGCTCTTTTTCTAATTCTTCCAGAATCTCCGGATAATCCTTCTTACACATTTCGTAGATACCAGCATGGTTACTTTCATATCTTCCAGCTGCTTTTGTAAATTCGCTGATTGACAATTTTTTGTATTCTTCGTTTTTCATTCTTTCTTCCTCCAATCACGTCTGTAGCATAAATCAATCTTATCCTAGAAATCTGTCTTCTTTTTCAATTTCAAATAAGCGGTCAAAACTTGTGTTAGTCTCTTCTAACCCGTATCTTCTAAAAAACCGTGTGAAAACAAAACTGTAAATCCACACGGTTTCTTTTCTTATGCATTCATTATGTCACTTTAATCTGGTTTGTCAACCAGATTTTGTTTTCTGCTTCTGCGTGATAAGTCTTGTATATTCTCCCTCATCAATATGATATTTTTTCCTGATAATAATGTAGGATGCAATCAAAGCTAAAACTGGGATGAGTACTATTCCTACTCTGAAAAGCAATGCCTGTGATGCTGTAATTTCAGCAATAACTTTGTTTGCTTCCACTAAAGCGCTCTCACTTGTAAGAGAGCCTTTGTTCACTTCTATTTCCAATGCACTGATAGCCTGACTTCTGGCATATATGCCACTTATTATAAGAACTAAAGTTGATAATCCCTGATTGATTCCACCCGCCAGCTTTACACTGAAAGAACGTACCGCTGATATAACAGAATCATGTCTTTCATGAAATCTGGCTTCATCATATTCAATCGTGTTATTGATCATGACAATGATCGCCAGATTCATAAGTCCCTGGAAAAAGAATATGATAAATCCAATCGCATTAAGAAGAATCACATTTTTCGGCAATATATAACCAAATCCCATGAAAGACGCATAGCCAGCCAGTAAAGCAATAAAACAGACTCTAAGTATCTTTTCTCTTGAAAAATGCCTAGCAAGTGACGCATAACTTGCCTGTGAAATCAACATTCCAAGTCCATACATTACCGTAAAATAAAATACCAGATTTCCACTTTCTGAATAACCATATTCTATGTAAAAGAAGTTTACACCAAATATAATGAGAATATTGCATGTAATGTTAAAAAATATAGAAGCAATTCCTGCGGCGACCAGCTGGTCATTTCTTGCAAAAATCCTATACATGTCCTTTAATGATAATTTCTCGTTCTGCTCTTTTCGCGGCTTTTCTCTTATTCCAAATGCTGTCAGCATCTGAAATCCGACAAGTGCCAATGCTACTATCATTGCAACTATTCTGTACGCATTTACAGCATTTCCAGCAATTACTACAGGTACTACACCGGCTACAGAGAACTGACCGATGCACACAAAAATGCTCATGATGGTTACAAGGGAATCTCTGGTGTGTGGATCTGAACTCAGCGAAGGCAGTACTCCCCAATATGCAATATCATTCATAGTGTAAGTCATCCCCCACAAAAGATAAAAAAGACTGTAGAAACAGACAAATCCCCATCCGCTCGGACGGATTGTAAATAAACAAACGATTACAATCGCATTGCTGATGCATCCAATTAAAATCCACGGTTTGAATTTTCCCATTTTAAAATGTGTATTTTCAATAATGATTCCCATGAGAAGATCATTCACTGCATCCCATATCATGCACACAACCATTGCTGCACTTATTACAGCAAATTGTGCACTGGTCAGATTCATTGTATACTGCACATAAAGAATCAAATACATGCTCACCAATGCATATGCTGCATCCCGGCCTGTCGCACCAATGCAGTAACTCCATTTTGTTCTTGCATCTAATTTTTCGTTCATACTGTTTTCCCCCTGTTCGCAGAAGCAACAATTCTGCTCATTGTCTTTTTCTTTATAATGCCGCCACTCTGGTTGCATACACTGTCAATATTTCCCTCAAGAATGCCTTCCAACATCATCCTTGCTTCAGGATCTCTTAGAGATTTTGGAAAATACATCAGTCTTACAAGAATCTTTCCAAGTTTAATCCATCTCCTTACAAGCCGGGAATATTCCTGCATCTGTCTGAGTGAATTTTTTGTAGTAAATTCCCCTGGCTTTAAATCAGAAAAGTGTGTGCGTGTTTCCTGATAAATGGAATAAAAATCTGTTTCCGAAAGAGGTACACCTGTGCTCTTTTTTAAGAGAACATTCATTTCTGTCCCTGTAATATCCATTTTTCCAGTCAATCGGATATCGTTAAGAGATGCCCCTACCTGAATTTCATACTCACCACCAATGACCTGAAATTCACCATTCTGGTATACCTGAAAAGCTCTGTCATCCAATACAACATCCATCTGTTTCCTTTCACCCGGATTTAAGAATGTTTTAGCAAAACCTCGCAGTTCTTTATTGGTCCGGAGAAAATCAGCATCGGGATTTTTCACATATATCTCCGAAATTTCGCTGCCTGCAATGGATCCAATATTTTTCACTTCAAAAGAAATATGGATTTTCTCATCATCGCCTGTCTTTATATGTAAATCCGCATACTCAAACTCCGTATAACTTAATCCATATCCAAAACAATATCTGACAGGTACATGAAAAGTATCATAATACCGGTATCCCACAAAAATACTTTCACGATATTCCACCTCATCCAGATGTCTGTTTTGTCCTTCCTGTTTTGCAAAATATCCATAGCTTGGAACATCTTTTTCACTATACGGAATACTCTCTGCGAGCTTACCGGATGGATTGCTAAGTCCTAAGATAATCTTTACACAGGCGCCAGCTACTGCTTCTCCACCAAGATATAGATGTAATAGTGCTTTACATTTTGATGGAAGTTCCATGTCATAAGGCGAACCTCCAAAAGAGAGAAATCCTATCTTATCGTTCACTTCCAGAAGCTTTTTAAGCAAAAGGATCTGATTTTTCGGAAGGTCAAAGCTTTCCCTGTCATATCCTTCACCTTCAGCAATATCCGTCAAGCCTCCGAAAAACAATACCGGTATATCATATTCTTTCGCTTCTATAGCTTTCCTTATTGCCTCTTTTTCCAGTTTCGCATCTCTTTTAAAAGAAGTATTTTTATAACCTCTTGCATATCTGACTTTTATGCCATATTCTTCAAACTGTTCTATAAAAGAAGTAATTCTGGTTGTATGAATATGACTGCTTCCACCGCCCTGGATTCTCGGTTTGTCTGCCAATTCTCCAATCATCAGTATTTCTTTTATTTCCCCTAATGGAAAGAAAACATCATTTTTAAGAAGTACAATACTCTCTTCCGCTATCTGTTCTGCCAGCTTATGATTCTTCTCTCTGATAGGATCCGGAATATTCTTTTTCCCTCTGCTCTGTATCACATTGCTCTTATATCTGTCATTCAACCTTTCTATTCTATCAACAGAGCATTCCAGTTTTTTCATAAAACAGGGATTCGTTGCCGCTATATTCCATATTTCATCATAATGATTGCCACAGCTGTCAGGCATTTCTACATCCATTCCCGCAGATATGCATTCCGGCAGATCAACACAGGCTCCCCAGTCACTCATTACAAGGCCCTCATATTTCCAGTCGTTTCTGAGAATGTCGGTTAAAAGATGTTTATTCTCACAAGCCGGTAATCCATTCAGGTAGTTATAACTTGCCATTATGGTTGCCGGCTTTGCCTTTTTCACTGCTTTCTCGAAAGCTCTCAGATAAATCTCATGCAATGCTCTCTCATCAATCATGGAATTACTTGTCATTCTATGTGTTTCCTGACTATTGCCTGCAAAATGCTTCAGGGATGTTCCCACGCCACATTCCTGCATTGCAATAATATAGGAAGATGCCAGTTCTCCTGTAAGAAAAGGATCCTCTGAATAATATTCAAAATTCCTGCCACACAAGGGAGAACGCTTCATATTAACTCCTGGTCCAAGCACCACAGACACCCCCAATGCCTTTGCTTCCTGAGCCAGTCCTTCCCCCATTTTTCCTATCAATTCTTTATTCCAGGAACACGCTGCACTGCTTGCTGTTGGAAAACAGGTTGCTTCATAACTGTCATTATTCTTTGCCCCATCTTCCTGTGCACGTATTCCGTGAGGTCCATCCGAAACATGTATATCACCTATATGCCATGTTCCACGCCCCGTCACAAGTCGGCACATCTCTTCCAGACTTTTCCCCATATAATACCTCCGTTTCAATCTGCTTCTCTATACCAAACTTAACATCTCTTGTCATTAATCTATATTAAATTTATATTGTTATATATTAAATTTATTATATAATAGATTTATGAAAGGGGAAAAAGATGTCTGGAAATGATTCAACTATTAAATATGAATTTTTAGATTCATCAAAGAATTTTATATACGATGCCAGAGAAACAGGAAAGACACATACGTCTTTCCTGTATGAACTACAGCTTTTTAATGCTATTAAGAATGGAGATATCCATGGTGTCAAAACTGCCCTTGAAACCTACACTGACTCCGGGCTCATCATCGGTCATATGTCTGATAACCAGTCAAGAGAAATCCATTATTGGGCTGTCTCTACTATAGCAGTTTCCATCCACTATGCTATATTAGGAGGACTTGATGAAAGTGAGGCGTATCAGTTAAGTGACAAATATATTCAGGAAATTGACCAGCTATCCTCAATGGATACCTGTATAGACTATCTGTGCCAGAAAGCAATTGAACTCGTCACAAAAGTAAAGGTGAACACCATTCCACAAGAGTATAGTCACCTGATAAATAACTGCATTCATTTAATTCACATACATCTTCATGACCGTCTCAAAATTGAAAACATTGCACAGACCTTACATGTGTCCAGGGATTACCTTTCATATGCTTTCAAAAAAGAAACCGGAATCCCCCTCCATAAATATATCCTGCATCAAAAGCTGGAGGAATCCCGAAAAATGCTTTCATCCGGGATATCTATAAAAGAAGTAAGCTACACACTCAGTTTTAGTAATGAAAGTCATTTTATACAATCTTATAAGAAAAACTATGGTGTTACACCTGCAGTATATATTTCTTCACTTACAAAATAGAAAACTATTTACTTTCATCGTCTCTTCCTGCACTCTTCCATTCTGCAACCACATTTCTCACCCGGTGGTCAATATCAAGGCGTGCACTGCGGCATTCTTGCGGATATTTTCTTGCTTCCTGAAATGCCAGTTTCACAAAAAGTCCAGAACCAACCGGGAGCATTGTCTTTAACATGCTCTCTGGAAAAACGAAATGAGTTCCATGTTCATAAATGACATACTCTGGTCTGCATGTGTGTGGATGTTCTTTCATGCGCTGCTTCATTCGACGGATATATTTTGCAGTATCCCACAACACATCATCTTCTGCACCGATCAGCAATAATGTTCCATGGATTTTTTCAATCTTGATCATCTCGTCTTCTGTGATTGGGTGAGCCGTTTCCGAATCATCAAACAGTTTTCTTGAATTGATCATATCACCGGTTCGTTTGGTTTCTTGTTCAATCACATGCCAGTAGTCCGGATGTTTGTAGCAGAACGGCATGTACGGAAGCGGTTCACCTTTATATGAAAATAGAGATTCTCCCTCGATCGGCCATTCCTTACAGCCATCTTTTTTGCCCTGCATAAATCCCTGCCAGATAAAATCACTCGGTGTCAGACCGATCGTCAATGTAATATCTTCAAAATAAGAAGCGGAAGTCAATGCAAGTGTTCCTGTAGTAGATGCCCCGACAATGCCTATCTTCTGATTGCCATGTGCTTTTAACCAATTAATTGCTTTCTCTATGCGTTCCAGCGGATAATTATGATGTCCATAATCCTTTTTTCCGGGTGACATCGTCATTACGTTCACACCGAGTTTATGCAGCCATTTCACGGATGTACGCGCCAGATAATCCTCCGAGTCATCTCCGATTATGGCGATCATTGCACAGTCTGAGCCTGTTTTGCATTTCCAATATGCACCATAAAATCCATCTGTTTCCACATCAAAATGTCTTTTTTTCATCTGCATCATCTCCTTATTATCAGCCACGTTTCTCTAAAACTATTATTTTGTTTGAGATATTCCGAACGATCGGAATCTTTCCTATCACATGATAAATCGGCATAAGTTCTTTCATTCCCTCAACCAGACTGACTTCATGCAGGATAGAAAAATTCGGTACAATCTTTTTTAATTCTGTTCCATTCTTAACACCCCATGTGAATTTTGCATTGCTTCCCTCTATGGATTTTTCCTTCACATGTTTCACAACAAATGGTGACATGGTTTCGACCATTACGGTTACTTTCTGAAATGATTTTTCAATAATAGAAAATATCTTTCTGATGTCCTTCTCACACAAATACATCGTAAGTCCTTCCATTATCACCAGAACATTTTCTCCATGATAATCGATATCGTCCACGTAGGAATTATCCATTGCGGACTTTGCAATCTGATATATCGGACCTGTTTCTGGAAGAAACTGCCGCCTTATCTTCATAGTCTCCGGCAGATCCACGTTGTACCATCTCAGATATTTTTCCTTCATCCGGTAACATCTGGTATCTAGTCCACATGCAATATTTACAACAACTGTATTTTCATGCTTCTCCAGATATTGTCGAACCATCTGGTCTAATACGATCGTTCTCGCGATCACGCCACAGCTCATGGCTTTATCCTTATCTGCTTTGGAAAAGTCATAGTCCAGCTTTTTCACAAGTTCTACTGCAATCTCATCCTTGATTTTGGCATTTTGCTTTTTTGTTTCTTTTGCTCTTGCATATAGAGTCTGTACCATCGTTTCCGGCACACCTGTCACATTCACTTTTTCTTTCATGTACTTTCCTGCTTCCATATCAATACATTGCCGCTTGTGTTAGTTGTGTCTAACCTGCGTCTGATAAAAAACCGTGTGAAAACAAAACTGTAATTCCACACGGTTTCTTTTCCCTATGCATTCAGTATATCACTTTCATCTGGTTTAGCAACCAGATTTTATCTCACTTTTATTGTGTTACTTGCAAAATACAAACTGCACCAGCAGCATATAAAATACAGTTCCGCCGCCGATACTGAGCAATATGCTCTTTTTTCTCATCTGCTTTTTCATCACCCGACTGCAGTGATTCCATTTTCTGTTTCCTCCTGCCCTGCACTTTGTTTCGGCACAGAAAACATAAACCATCCTTTATCCACACCCTCCGGTACTTCTGTCGTACAATTTACGGAAAATGTTTCATCACACATTCCATAAATCAGATAAAACTTTTTCCATCCGACATTTTGATATTTATCCAACATGGAGATCCCATAAAAAAGATGTCTGGCATTCACCATCAATGCCAACAGGAACGCTGACAGCGGATTAAATGCTGACAGCAGCAGATTCGCCGTGACAAATTCCATCGAACCCGCATAAATAAACATACTCATAAACATCGGATACAAAAATGAAAATCCCATGCTCCGCATCAGAAATCCTACCGACATACTTTACTTTTTCTAATTTAACGCAAAAAAAGAGGTCTGACAAGATGAAATCTATTTCCTGTTCGCCGGGCATTCCGATAAGCCTCTAAAGAGTCTTATCTCCATGGCTCACAAAGGAAATCATATTTGTCTGTACCGTTTTTCTTTCATTTACGCTGTGAATGACTAGTGAGAGGACGCTTATACATGCCCAATTTACGCTATGAACCGCACCACAAAATCTGCAATTTACGTTATGGAACTCACGGTTATGGGATGAGTGCCTATAAAGGAGGAAACGACTAAATGCAGTCATTTTCAATGTCTTGTGATTCATCGATGATAAGGGCACACCTCCCGGAGTTTCATCTTTGGGTTCTGCCGCTCGTAACATGAATTGACAGATTTTCACAACTGGGAGATTGCATGCTGCACAATCTAGGATAAATAAAAAATAGAACTGATTTGTTTTCAGGATTTTGGGAGCGGCCGGTCCTTAGAAAGCAGATATTGCGATTTCAAAAGCCACCACCTGTAAGCGGCAGTTCATAAGTTAAACTCCGGTTAGATAGTTTCCAATTCATATTCATTTGTACCAAGTCCAATTTTCACTGCATGCGCGATACAGCTCTTCCATTCCGTATCCGGATGTGTCATATGGAAGTGATCGTGGTCACAATCTTCGTGATGTTCCTGTGCATGCGCAATATTTTTTCCAAGTACGCTGTTCTCAATTGGCGCTGCCTGATTGCAGAGGTCAGCACACGCCTGGTCCAAAGCAACCGGGTCAAAAGAAGCTAACATACCAATATTTGGAATGATTGGAATATCATTCTCTGCATGGCAGTCACAGTTTGGTGAAACATCACAGATCAATGACACATGGAAACATGGTCTGTTCTGACAGACTGCAAGGCTGTACTCTGCCATCTTGTAGTTGAGCATTGCAACGGAATCAGCAAAATCTGCTGAAATTGCATCTTTCGGACAGACTGCAAGACATCTTCCACAACCAACACATTTGTCGTGGTCAATTTTTGCTTTGTGATCTGTGATAATTGGTGCTCCGTGTGCACAGATTCTGCTGCATGCTCCACAGCCAACACAGCTTTCCGTTGCAACACTCGGTTTTCCTTCACAATGCTGCTCCATTTTTCCTGCTCTGGAACCACATCCCATACCGATGTTCTTAATCGTTCCTCCGAAACCAGCCATCTCATGACCTTTAAAATGTGTCAGGGAAATGAATACATCTGCATCCATGATAGCAGAACCGATCTTCGCCTCTTTGACATACTCACCATTCACCGGCACAAGTGTCTCGTCTGTTCCCTTTAAACCATCTGCGATCAGCACATGACAGCCTGTCTGGTATGGTGAGAATCCATTCACATATGCAGTTTCCAGATGATCTAATGCATTCTTTCTGCTTCCTACATAAAGTGTATTACAGTCTGTCAAAAATGGCTTTCCGCCAAGTTCCTTCACATAATCTGCTACAACCCTCGCATAATTCGGACGTAAAAATGCAAGATTTCCATATTCTCCGAAGTGAATTTTAATTGCTGCGTACTTATCTTTAAAATCAATGGTTTCAAATCCAGCCGTCTTCATCAGACGATGAAGTTTCTGAAGCAGATTCTCATTTCCAGTTGCCTTAAATGTTGTAAAATATACTTTTGATTTCTCCATAATTGCTCTCTCCTTGTTTTCCAGATAATTACAAAACTCACATCTTGAGTTTTATAACTATCCATTTTATTCCTATATGATAACCCCAAAAGTATAGTTCACGTCAAGATTTTTCTTACAATCTTTTTAATCCAACAAATTCTGCATACTCTCCAGTCCAATCAGTAAAGTAGAACTGTTATGGAGCAGTGCTGATGTAGTCGGCTGGATCACACCTGCAACTCCAAGCACAATCAGCATGGAATTAAAAGTTACGATTCTGCGGTAGTTCTTTTTGATGCGTTCCATCAGGCTGTCGCTTAATAACTTCAATGTTACGATCTGATACAGATCATCCGAACTTACGGTGATATCTGCAATCTCCCTTGCGATCTCTGCTCCGTCGCTGATTGCAATGCCGACATCTGCTGCGGACAAAGCCGGAGAGTCATTGATACCGTCACCGATCATAATCACTTTTCTTCCGGCAGCTTTTTCTTTCTCCACAAAGCTTGCTTTATCTTCCGGCAGCACTTCGGAGTAATATTCGTCCACACCGACACGTTTTGCAATGGCTGATGCAGTACGTTCGCTGTCTCCGGTCATCATGACAACCTTGGATAAACCGGCACGTTTCAAAGACTGAATAACTGCCGACGCCTCTTCACGCAGTGGATCTTCAATACAGATGACTGCTGCAAGTTTTCCTTCAATTGCCAGATATAAATGAGAGTATTCCTTCGGAAGACGGTCAAATTTCTCCTGCTCTCCCTCCGGAATCACACAGTTTTCATCCTCAAACACAAAATGTGCGCTTCCAATCACTGCACGTTTTCCATTAATAGTAGAAGCGATTCCATGTGCAACAATATATTCCACTTTGCTGTGCATTTCGTCATGCTCTAAGTTTTGCTGGACTGCTGCATCTGTCACTGCTTTTGCCATGGAATGAGGAAAATGTTCCTCTAAGCATGCTGCAATGCGAAGCAGTTCTTCCGGACTTTCTCCATTAAAGGAAACAACATCGACGACGGTTGGTTTTGCCTTGGTCAATGTACCTGTCTTGTCGAATACGATCGTATCTGCCTCCGCGATTGCCTCTAAATATTTACCACCTTTTACAGTGACATTATAAAGACTTGCTTCCCGGATTGCAGATAAAACAGAGATTGGCATGGCAAGTTTTAAAGCACAGCTGTAATCTACCATAAGAATGGATAACGCTTTCGTCACATTTCTTGTGAGAAGATAGGTTAAGATTGTGCCGCCAAGGCTGTATGGCACCAGTTTATCTGCTAAATGCTCTGCTTTGCTCTCTGCGCCCGATTTTAACTTTTCAGACTCCTCAATCATTGTAACGATCTTCTCAAAACGGCTGGATCCACCAACTTCTTTTACAAGGATCGTAAGTTCGCCCTCTTCCACAACCGTTCCTGCATATGCAGTACTCTCTGCCATTTTTCTGACCGGAACCGATTCTCCGGTTAAAGAAGCCTGATTTACCATAGCTTCTCCCTCTGCAACCACGCCGTCAAATGGAATGATATTGCCCATATGAACGACTATCCTGTCTCCGGCTTTGACTTCAGATGTCGGAACTAATACTTCCTGGTTACCACTGACTAACCATACTTTTCCAACATTCAAAGACATCGTCCGCGCCAGATCATCCACAGACTTTTTATGTGTCCACTCTTCTAACAATTCACCGATTCCTAACATGAACATAATGGAACCTGCCGTGTTAAAGTCACTCCGCAGCACGGAAACTCCGATCGCTGTCGCATCCAGAACCGGGACCTCGATCTTACCTGCTGCAAGTGTTTTCAGGCCTTTCCAGATATACTTTACGGCGCGGATTGAAGTCAGACAGATGCGGATTGGATAAGGAAGAATCCAGCGTCTCGCATAATGAAACACAATCTTGCTGATCAGTTTTTCCTGATAAGTGTTGTTTAACTCACGCCCTGAATTCTCGATCAGCCCAGTCGGAACCTCTACCTCCTCATAATGGAATCCACGGAGCAGTTCAATGATCGTTTCCCGGTCTCCCACATAGGAGATCACCGCATCACAGGTCCGGTCATATACCTTTGCAAAAGTAACTTCTTTCTGACTATGTAAAAAATAAAGAAGCGTATCTGCCTGCGCATAACTCATGCGGTTCTGTACTGCATGAATACGCATTCTCCCCTTTGTCTCGTGTTTTATGATAAATTTCATCTTTCTTACATCCTTCCACTTAATCGTTGGAAAAGGCTGCCACACATCTCGTGCGACAGCCCCTTATTACTATCCGACTCTTATTCTGCTGCTGGCTCGGCAGCTTCTTCTACAGCTGCCTCTGCATCTTCAACAACTGCTGCCTCTTTTGCTGCTGCACGTTCTTCATTGATTGCTTTTGCATCCTCGTAAATGTCACCAGCGTTCTCCTGAACAGTTGTTACCGTTTTCATTACACAGTCCTTTGCTCTTAATACTGCTGCTGTGCACTGTGTATAAACTTTTTTTGCATCGTCGCTGGCTAAAACTTTAACACCAGCCGTCCCGAATAATGTACCACCTGCAAATAATGCAATTTTCTTCCAATCTACCATGATAATTTCCTCCTTCTGTATACAATGAAAGCTCTTTTTTTATGCTTTCGTCATTGTTTTTTTTTACGAAGCTTTCTGCTTTTTCCTTCGCTTCATACAAATTATAGAGCGGGATATCATGGTTACTCAAGTCTAACATCACTAATTGATAAACTTTATCATATACATGTAAAAATGTTCTGAATCAACTTCTTATCGCTTCAAAAATAACGCAGTCTCTTCCTCTTTCTTTAGCCTGATACAGCTTTTCATCTGCCTGTCTGTAAACATCCGAGACATCCATGCTGTCTGTATATTTCTCGACACCACAGCTAAAGGTGAAAGCGGTCTGTTTTTTCTGCTTTCCAAATAACTTGTAATCCGCACGCCTTTTTGCTAACCTCTGGCGAATCTCATCTTCCGACACATCCGGAAGGATCAGCATGAATTCCTCTCCACCAAAACGGACTTCGATTCCACCTTCCGGCAGGTTCTGCTGCATATTCAAAAGTATCGTGATGGTAAACACACTGCACAGTACGATCACTAACGAGCAGATCGTAGAACTTAAGGCGCTCTCGCTCGTCACTTTTTCCACATTCATCGGATGAAAATATGCAAGCAGTACTGCCACGATATCCGCCACAAAAGCCAGTCCGCCAAAAAGTACCACTGATGATGTCGGCAGAAACGTTGCGATTGCTACCATCGCCAGTATCATATACACGATCGTTCCGGTCTGATAAATATAATAGAGCATCGGAAACTCAAAAAACGCCAGCAGTGTAAGGATCACGTAGGATGCACGTTTCACATGACGCGACTTGATTCCCCACACTGTCATCACAAAAATAATGTTTCTCTATTGTCTGCTTTTCTTTTTTGATGTAAAATAGTCATGGATTTTATACTTCGATCAGGAGAAAGGAGAAACAACATCATGCGGACAATCCGTCAGAAATTTACCAGCTTTATACTTATGTTCGCCATGCTTCTCCTTGGAATGTGCTATGGCAATACCCAGGCAGATTCTTCTTTAATGTATGGAATCATTCATCACACAGACAGCGTATATGAGAATTCCGATTTCTCGGAGATTTCGCAACAGCTTTCCTCTGAGACCTCAGAACGCATGGTCTCTGCGAACGCTTATCTGCGTCAGGAAGGCAGACGTATCACAACACGCACAAGTCGTGCCTTAAACTGTCTGTTTCTTATTGTTGAACTTCTTTCCCAGATGTTACCTGTCATTTTTGCATGCAGTATCTTAAGTCTTGCTTATCACACGCCATGCAGGGATGTCATCATTCGTTATATTCATAACAAGGACGGCAAGAAAAACAATTAAACCACATTTTCCTACTGATTACCGCATATCGTATCGGCGGTCTTATTTTGGTACGCAAAAATCTTGTTTCAGGATATCTGCGCCCAAAATGCGCAGGTATCAGAAAGGTATGGTTTTATGGTTGAACATATTTTATTTGCAGTTCTTACTGCTGCCGTTATCGGCGCTGGGATTTTTATGTGGTGGTTTGAAAATCACGACGAAAAACCAAATGAAAAAAATGAAAAAGAAGGGAATTAACATATTATGAATATCGGCTTAGTTATTTTTGCAATTTTTGGATCAGTGATCGGTCTTGCTTCTACACTTTACATTGTCATCTCCATGTTCTGGATCTTAGGTGTCAAAATCGTGCGTAAAATCAAAAACGGAACACCGTTATATGACTGATAAATTCTAAAAAAACGCTTCGCAATCATACAGCTGATGTACCACAAACATTCATCAGCCTGTAAAAATTGCGAAGCGTTTTTTATTCTTCATCATTCATGCGGTATCCTACCCCAAGTTCATTTAAAATATAACGGTACTCGCCTGGCGTTTCGCCAAACTTTTTCCGGATGTTTGCCATATTGACCTGTAGCTTTTTCACACTTCCATTGTCGGAGTAACCCCATATTTTTTTGATAATATCTGCATAGGTCAGCACCTTTCCTGCATAAGTTGCGAGCAGTGACACAATGTTGTATTCCGTCTGTGTCAGCCGCACTTCCTCCCCTGCGATCGTCACTTTTCTTGCATCATAATTGATTTCAAGATCATATAGCCTGAAATGTTTTAAAGACTTTGGCTCCACTCCCTGAAAACGGTTGATTCGAAGCGACGCCCGCACCCGCGCTAAAAGTTCTCCTGTTCCAAACGGCTTTGTGATATAATCATTTGCCCCAAGATCCAGCGCCTCGATCTTATCCTGCTCTGCTGTCCTTGCAGATAGCACGATAATTGGCGTCTCAGCCTGTTTCCGGATTTCCGCAATCACTTCCATGCCGTCCATATCCGGCAGCCCGAGGTCTAAGATTACAAGATCCGGATGATGCGAATAGAACATTAATAGTCCGTTTTTTCCATTTCCGGCAAACAAAGCCTGATAACCTCCCGTTTCCAATATCATTTTCATAAAATTGCAAATATTTTTCTCGTCCTCAATGACTAAAATTTTATAGCTGTTCATAAAATGTATGTACCGACTCCCTTTTTTACTCTGTTTCTTCCATATCCAGCGTAAACCGAAAACAGCAGCCTCCGCCTTTCCGGTTCTCTGCTGTGATCACGCCGTCATGCGCTTTAATGATAGAAGCACAGACCGCTAACCCGATTCCCATGCTGCGTTTCTGATTATCTACCGGTGTCTCCCGTATCACAAAGTAATCTTTAAAAATATTTTTGAGCTGTTCCTTTTCCATTCCACAGCCGTCATCCATGATCTCAAATACTGCTTTATTTCCTATGGTAAAAACACGCAGGGATAATTCTGTCATTCCGAGTGCATGCTGCATGGCATTTTCCATAATGTTGAAAAGTACCTGTCCGATCAGAACTGCGTCCATAGGGATACTCACAAAATCTTCCGGGATGCTCACATCCACTTTCTGATCCGGATAACGCTTTTTAAAACGCGTCAGGACAGAATCGATCAGTTCCTCTAACACCACCGGCGTCTTTTTCAGTTTCACACCCTCATTGTCGATCCTCGTAATAGATAAAATATTCTCCACCATGCCAATGAGCCACTGGGAATCTTCCCGGATTCCACGGCAGAGCTGTAAGATCTGCTCCTCACTGAGCTGATGATAATTGTCGACGATTGCTGCGCTCGAACCGCTGATAGAGGTCAATGGCGTGCGGAGATCATGGGAAACTGCCCGCAAAAGATTGCCGCGCATTTTTTCTTTTTCACTCTCAATGCACACCTTTTCCTGCATCTTCAACTGCGCAGTTAATGTACTTGTCATAATCGTGATCACAAGCATGACAATGGCAGTGATGATATTTTCCGTAATATGAAAGTTAAATGCAAAATACGGAAACGCAAACGCGAAATTCAACGCCAGAACACTGAGTATTGATGCAATAATTCCGTATAAAAAACCGTCCGTGATGTAGGATATCACAAAAACCGCAAGCACCATGATTGCCGGAACCAGTGCATCCGCCACAAAATATTCCTCGATCAGCAGTGCGATCAGAATGAATAACCCCAGAATCCCAACGACTTTTAACATATTTTTGATAATTTCAGACCATTTTTCCATGCGTATTTCCTCTTGGGTATTATACAATTTCAGTTGGTAAAGAATCAGCTAAGATAATCCTGTAATTATATCATGGTTTATCCGTCTTCGATACCCTTTCTATTTCTTTGTTATCCAGTATAGGCTCTTGTTTCTTGTTATCTATAATCACATTTTCTGCAACATTTGCTTCCTGTTGTTCTTTTTCCAAATGCTTCCTTGAATGAAAAACTACCAAAAGATCCAGTAGATCACCCCTAACACCCAGCTTGAAAAAATACCATATAAGATCACAGGACCTGCGATCGTAAAGATTTTACATCCGATACCAAAAACCTGTCCTTCCTTCTGGAACTCGATTGCCGGAGCTGCCACACCATTTGCGAATCCGGTAATCGGTACAAGTGCCCCGGCACCGCCCCAGTTGGCAATCGACGGATAAATATTAAATCCGGTGAGGATAACACTGAGCAAGATCAGCAGCATGCTGCACCAGCCTCCGGACGTGTCTTTGTCTAAGCCATAATTTTCGCACGTGTTTAAAATAAACTGTCCGATACAGCAGATGATACCGCCTGTAAAAAATGCTTTGACCATGTTAAAGATCAGATTATGTGTCGGTGTAACCTGTTTCACATAATCGTTGTACGCCTGATCGCGTTCCTTTTTATCTTTGCTGTGTACTGTCTCATTTAAGCTTTTTATTTTCTCTGCTTCATTGTTTGACATTTTTTCCGCCTCCCTGAATCATTTCTGTCATATCTTTATGTTATGCATGATTTTCATTATCTCTTTGTTAGCTTGGCATTTTTCTGATGAAAATATACATCATATACGTTCTTGGATTTCATGACCTTTATGATTTTTTTCTTATTTTCTAAGAATAAGCCATGTTTTATTATGCCATTTATTTTATAAGTAATTCTAATAATCCAGTCTGGTATTACTAATTGAAATCACAGATTCCTATAGTATAATAATGTTATATTTATTGCTTGAAATCAATATTTATTAATATCGAAAAATATTGATTTTTCATTATTGGAGACTATCGTGAAAAAGTTTATTTGCATATTTCTTTCTTTTTTAATATTTCTCACCACATTGTCCCCGGCAGACTGTTTTGCCCGTGATGGAAAAAAGGTGATCAAAGTAGGTTTTTACACACTGGATAATTATCAGGAGTGTGATGAGAACGGAAACTACAGTGGCTATTATGTGGACTATCTCCGCGAGATCAGCCAGTACACCGGCTGGGAATATGAATTTATCCAGATGAATTATTCCGCCTGCCTGAAATCTTTAAACGATAAAAATATCGATCTTGTCTGCGGTGTCGATTATTCCACCTCGCGCACAAGTACCATGGATTTTTCCGCGCAGCCGGCGATCACTACCCACTATGGACTTTACACGATGTTAGATAATGATTCGCTTTATTACAATGGCTACTCTGATTTTAATAATATGAAGATCGGTATTCTGGCAAGCTGCAACCAGATCGAGGCTTTGGATGATTTTGCAAAGGCTCACAATTTCACCTATGAAAAAGTCTTTTATGGAAACACGGCAAAACTGGAGAAAGCTTTAGAGGACGGAACGGTCGATTCTATTTATACTGTAAGTGTCTCGCACGCCTCTGAAAAGAAAATTCTTGCCAGTCTTCCTTCTTTTCCATTATATTTTGTTACTTTTAAGGGAAATCCGATCATGGAAGATTTAAATGCTGCACAGTCTGTGATCACGGATGTGAACGCTGACTTTGAACATGATCTCTATGTCTCCTACCAGAAAGATACGCGGAATTACCGCTGTGAATTTACCAAAGAAGAATTAGAATACATCCATTCCAATCCTACGATCACAGTCACTTACGACCCTGCAAACGCGCCGATTGAGTATTATAATAAAAAAACACATAGCTGCTCCGGTATTTCCACAGAAGTGCTCGAACAGATCTCAGAATTTACCGGTCTGCATTTTACCTATGTGGAATCTGACAATTTTACAGACGCTTTATCTAAAATCCAAAACCATGAGGTAGATGTCCTGTCTGCTATGGCGCACAATTATCAGTGGGCGCAGCAGAATCATTCTTTCCTCACCACACCTTATATTAATACGTCCATTGTTGTCATCCGCAGCCAGACCGCCAAAGGACAGACACGCAATATCGTTGCCCTGCCGCGTAACTTTTACTTTACCAATTCCATTATCAATGATCCTGGAAATCATTTTACAGATATCCTTTATTACGATTCCATTGATTCCTGTTTTGATGCAGTTGTCACCGGCAAAGCAGATTGCACTTATGTCAACAACTATGTTGCAAATTATCTGCTTTCACAGGTACAATACCGCCCGTTGACTTCCACACCGATCTCTGCCATGACAGAAGATATTTCCTTTGCGCTGTCCGACCGCTGTGATCCAAGACTGCTCAGTATTATGAACAAAGGACTGGCATGTATTTCCTCTTCAAAAATGGATTCGATTGTTTTACAGAACAGTATTTATGAGGGTAACCCTTCCCTTGTGACTTTGATATTTGCTTATCCGAGAATATCTATTCCGATCATTTTAGCTGTCAGTGCAACGCTTTTAGCATTACTGCTTGGTATTCTGCTCATCCATAACCGCAAAACAAGGCAGATCCGTATTATGTCAGCAACTGATCCGCTTACCGGTCTTTATAACCGCAGAGCCACAGAGGAACAGATTGCAAAACAAATGGAAACTGACGGAAAAAATCCTTCCTGTGTACGTCCACTGATCAGCATTGATCTTGATAAATTCAAACTGGTAAACGATACTTACGGTCATGTGGAGGGTGATGCACTTTTAATCGCTGTGGCTGACACGATCAGATCCTCCGTCCGCACCTCTGATATCGTTGGGCGCATTGGTGGCGATGAATTTATTGTATATCTTGGAAATGTCTCAGATAAAGAAGATGCAAAAGCTGTGGCTGACAAGTTGTGTACTGCTATCCGCGGACTTTCTGCAAGGAAACCAGAATGGAGCGAAATCTCTGCAAGTATCGGTATTTCCTTTGCCGACCGCGCAGAGATTCAAATGGAAGAATTGTATATTGCGGCTGATAAAGCCATGTATTGTTCGAAAGGAAATGGCAGAAATCAGTATCAGATTTTCTGATCGTTACTGTGGAACATTGACACTCCACAGGTACTGCTCCCCTTTTCCCCACAAAAGCAGTTCTTTCATCTGTTCGTCATATAATTCATCCGGTCGAAATTCTTTTAAAATCTGGATCAGATATGTCTCTTTCTCATCTTTTGGACTGATCTGATCCAGCTTATGATCCAGAAGCTCCCTAAGTTCCAACGGCTTAATATCATCCGGTATATCAAACCCGCCGATTTTTCCAGCTACTCCTGCTCCATAATAAAATTCATAGTTGCCAAGCATCACTGCTTTTTGCATGTTACATTTTAAAATCACGCTCTGGCGTGCAATAGAAGTGACCATATGTTACACTCGCTTTCTCATTCGCTATTTTATAGTTCTTATCTTATGTCAAAATAACATATCCGTCAAATTCTCTTTCATCCTGTTATTATGCTTTCCAATATTATTCACGCTAATTGCCAATCCAATTATGAAAGTCTCCTGAAATGCTGTCTGTCACGGCGGTGTCATGTGGTGGCAGAAATACCAGAACGAACCTGCGCATTTTCCAAGTGCCATAAACAGCATAATCCACTCCAACCCTTCTTTTACCTGAAACCTGCGGAAAATAATTGGAAATGTATTCAATATTTCCGCCAGTGCAACCGCAATACAGCCCACAAAAATCCCGGCACAAAAACCATACACATATAAAAGCCAATGCCCCACCGGAAACATCAGATCGGTAAACACAGACAAAACAGTTCCAAAAATGCCGCCAAGCACAATCATATTTTCAAAAAGCAATGTATTTTCTGCCCGGTTGCACTTCGCGATCATCCGCGGCACAACGCCGATAACAATGATAAATGCAAACGTTCCCGCTGCCACTCCCACTCCGGAGGCAAGCCCGATAAATCCCAGAAATAAATGTTTAATCCACATCAACACAGTGTCCTCTTCTTTCCGCATTATTGATAAAGGCGGTGTCAAGATCTGTCTCGTATTTTCTCATCTCGATCTGAATTGGTGTCGGATCATGTGTAATCTTCTTATGTCCCACATGATTGAAAAAGACAATGATTCCAACTGCAAGTCCAATACTGTAGCAGATTTCTAACTCCGTGATACCGCTTGATTCCATTCCTGTGATCTGTTTGTAAAACTTTGCAAAAACATCTGTCACACCGACATCATTGTTAAATGCCATAATCGTAAAAGAAGCTCCGAAAAAAATCAGGATACATAAAATCACCGTTTTCAGGCGGTTCATCCACACCGGTTTTTCCGGTGTTTTTACATACTCCACGATAAAATCGGATTCTCCCTCATTGCTGATATCCAGATTCGGATAATCTTCGTGAATCAGCTCGATCACTTTCAACACCGAGAATACAACCAGCGTATTTTTTTTCTTCTTTTCATCTTCTGCGTGGAAGGAATACAGTTTCTTTTGCTTAATCTGGCGCAGTGCCGCCTGATCGGTACACTCTATTTTTGCCACGTCACCGATCGTTACGCGGCGGTCTGTCACCACAATATTCTGTTCAATTTTTAAATAAAGCGTATCCTTTGCACTCATGCATTCTCCACACTTTCCCCAGTAGGAATTTCCTGTACCAGCATACCGTCCTTCGGTTCGTTGGCATTTTTCTCACTCGCCACGTAATAAAATGCGCTTCCCGCAAGTACCGCCAACACAAACAGAACCAGACAGATTCTATATTTTTTGCAATTCATGATTTTTGTCCTCCTAAAGTGCTCTTGTATACGAAACCTGACATTAATGTAGGTTGTGAAGATTGTGAAAAATCAAATCTACTTTACGCATACGTTTCGTAATTACCTGTCGCTATTACTTATTATGTATGTGAATTGCCCTAAATATGCATACTACACTATAATTCCATTGCAATTTTTCCCAAAACATGATAACTTTTCATAGGACTATGACTTTTAACTTTATATAAAAGAGGACAATTATGGCAGTAACAAAAGAAATTCTGACTCTGGCTGTCGAAACCGGAGACGCACTGCTTCGAAACGGTGCCGAAGTCTACCGTGTAGAAGACACAGTGCTTCATATTTTAAAAGCATATGAGATTACCGACTGTGACGTGTATGTGCTCTCTAACGGAATCTTCGCCAGTGCAAACGAAAATAAAGAAGATGCCTGCAGCATGATCCGCCACGTACCGCTCGGCTCCACACATCTTGGCAGGATTGCTGCATTAAACCAGCTTTCCAGAGAGATCTGTTCCCATGAATGTTCCCTGCGCGATGCATGGGTACGTCTGGAAGAATGTAAATCGATCCCGACAAATAAAAACTGGGTGGAGATTTTTTTCTGTGGTGTGGGAAGTGCAGGATTCTGTTACCTGTTCGGTGGAACTGCTTTAGATGCATTTGTTGCATTTTTTATCGGACTGGTATTGCAGATTTTCCTGATTGTCTCTGACAGACACTTAGAATCCAAATTTATCACAAATATTTTAGGAAGTGGGCTTGTAACCTTCTTAAGCCTGATTGCGCTCTCCGCCGGGATACCGATCCTGCAGGATAAGGTTGTCATTGGAGATATTATGCCGCTCGTACCGGGAATCGCACTGACAACGTCCATCCGCGACTTTTTCAACGGAGACTATTTATCCGGTGCGATCCATATGATCGATGCGATCTTAACTGCTTTTAGTATTGCCGTTGGCGTGGGTGCTGTTATCACGCTCTACCAGCTTATCACAGGAGGTGCATTACTTCGATGATCATTCAGTTTCTTGTCAGCTTAGCTGCGACACTCTCTTTTGCTGTATTATTTTCGGCAGAAAAAAAACAGTTGTTTTTCTGCGGTCTGACAGGTGCCCTCGGCTGGATCGTCTACCTGATCTGCTTACAGTATCACACAGACAATGCGATTGCAAACCTGATCGCCACCTTTGCACTGACACTGGTTGCACGGATTCTTTCGGCAGTGCGCAGAACCCCGGTCACTGTATTCCTGCTCACCGGAATCTTCCCACTTGTTCCGGGTGCCGGTATTTATTATACCTCTTACTATTTTATCATGGGAGATATGAGCCGGTTCTCACAGTACGGAATCAGTACGATTAAGGTTGCAGGCTCTATCGTGCTTGGCATTATTTTCGGTTTTGCGCTGCCACAAAGTCTCTTTAACAAACTGTCAAAGCTTGTGCATAAAAAATAGGGCTCATCCGAGCAATGTCATTAAGTTAAGATGACCAATCAAGATCTTAGCATCAGAAATGATGCTAGGGTCTTTTTATTTTGTAATAAATGCTTGACATATGATTCGAAAGCGGCCCTTGTAATTAAGAACATCTTGATTGCAAGGAGGTAACGCATATG
>UQNW01000029.1 GCA_900542495.1 uncultured Roseburia sp. | reverse complement strand
TGCAAATATGATGTGTTTTATAATTATGTCAAAATTCTTAACTTAATGACATTGCTCATCCGAGTCCTATTTTTTGTGCCAGTTCTTCTAAATATTCCCAGCGCTCCATTTTTTCTTCCAGAAGCTGCTCGGTCTTTTCCTTCTCTTTGGTGATCTCGTTTAGTTTTACAAAATCACTGCTGAATTTTAAAGTCTGCGCATCCAGTTCTTCTATTTTTTCTTCCAATGCAGCAATGTCATCCTCGATCGTCTCGTATTCCTTCTGCTCTTTGTAACTGAATTTCAGCTTTCGTTCTTTTTTCCACGTATCCATAGAACTTGGCTGCTTTGCTTTTTCTCCAGCATTGGAAAATGCTGTGGCATTGAAAGATGCTATGGTATCGGAAGATACTGTGGTGTCAGAAGAAGCCAGGTTATCATTTTTTGCATCAAAAATATGTCCTGCCGGAACTTTTCCTTTCTCTGCCAATCGGTTTACATAATCCGTATATCCACCTTCATACTGACAGATCTTTCCATTCTCCTCAAATGCAAAAATACGGTTTACCACACGATCTAAGAAATACCGGTCATGGGATACCGTGATCACGATACCGTCATAGTTATCCAGATAATCTTCCAATATCGTAAGTGTCCGGATGTCAAGGTCATTGGTCGGCTCATCTAAGATCAGCACATTCGGCGCTTCCATAAGCACCCGGAGCAGATTCAGTCTGCGCTTCTCGCCACCGGAAAGCTTACCGATCGGGCTGTACTGCTGCGAAGCCGGGAATAAAAACCGCTCTAACATATTCGAAGCGGACACAAGACCGTCCTTTGTCCTGACAAATTCTGCTGTATTTTTTATATAATCTATGACTTTTTCGTCCGGATCCATATAGGCAATGCCCGCATCCTTCGTGTTTTCGATCTCCTGCGTGTAATATCCGATTTTGATTGTCTGTCCAATCGTCACCGTTCCCTCATCTGGCTCGATTCTCTGGTCGATGATCTTCATTAATGTTGTCTTACCGCTTCCATTTGCCCCGACAAATCCGATCCGGTCATTTTTCAGGAAAATATAAGTAAAATCACGGATCAGCACTTTTGTATCATAACTTTTTGAGATATGCGACAATTCCACCGTTGTTTTTCCCATGCGGGAACTGATCGAACTGATCTCAACACTTCCGTCCGTCTGCGGTGCTGCCTGATCTTTGAGTTTTTCGTAACGCTGTATTCTGCCTTTCTGCTTTGTAGTACGCGCTTTTGCACCACGGCGTATCCATTCTAACTCTTTCCGCAGAATGTTCTGGCGTTTTCTCTCACTCGCCTGCTGCATCTCCTCACGCTCTGCCTTAAGTTCGAGATAACCGGAATAGTTTGCGTCGTAACTATAGACAGCTCCCTTGTCTACTTCCACAATACGGTTGCAGACGCTGTCTAAAAAATAACGGTCATGCGTTACCATGATGAGTGCGCCACGCCATTTTTTCAGATAATCTTCCAACCAGTCTGCCATAGCGGAATCCAGATGGTTGGTCGGCTCGTCTAAGATCAGCACATCGCACGGCACTAAAAGTGCTGCCACAAGTGCAAGACGCTTGCGCTGTCCCCCGGAGAGTTCTCCTGCCTTCTGCTCAAAATTCGTAATGCCAAGCTTTGTCATCATCGCCTTCGCATCACTCTCTAAATTCCAGTGATCCATATGTTCTGCATGATTTCCTGCATTTTGATCCTGCCCTGATGTTCCTCCAACAAAATTCTGACTACTCTGGGCTAACACCGTATCAATTACTGATAATTCCGGATCAAAAATTGGATTCTGCGGCAGGTAGCGCACTACAATATGATTTGCACGGATCACCTGTCCTTCGTCTGGTTCCTCAAGCCCCGCTGCAATTTTTAACAGCGTTGACTTTCCGGTTCCATTGATTCCGATCACACCTACTTTTTCTCTTTCCTGCAAATAGAAAGAAGCTTTCTCAAAAAGCTTCCTCTCTGTATATGTCTTCGTGATGTCTGTTACACTGATAATATTCATAAATCTGACTGTCTACCTTCCATAATCTTCCGGTGTCGAATTGAAATTGCGGATATACCGCAGACATTCCATTTCCGGCAGCGGTCTTCCATAATAATAGCCCTGTATATACTCTACGCCAAGGCGTTCCATTTCTTCGCTCTGCTCTAACTTTTCCACGCCTTCCACAACCATTGGGATTCCCAGTTTCTGCATGGTCTTGATCTCATTTCCAATAACAACCCTGGCTGTTTCATTATTAAAATATGCCCATGTCATCTCCCGGTCGATTTTCACTTCGCGGAATGGGAAACGGACGAGGTAGGAACAGTTTGCATTACCGGTTCCATAATCATCCATTGCAAAAGAAATTCCTGCATTTCCAAGTTCTTTCATATGATGTTCCATTAATACCGGAGCATTGATTGCCGTGCTCTCCGTCAACTCCAGTACGATCATGGAAGACGGAATATGATATTTCTGCAAAATTGGCAGGATTGCCTCTTTCAGATTCTGCTGCATACACTGTGCCACAGAAATATTTACCTGAATCGACCGGATTCCAAGCGACATATTCGACAGGACATGTTTGGATAAGAACTTGCAGCACTCCTCTAACACGATCTCACCAATGCGCACAATGTCACCGTTTTTCTCTGCGATTGGAATAAATTCACTCGGCGGAATATAGCCAAGTTCCTCGTCAAACAAGCGTGATAATGCTTCCAGGGAAACAATTCTTTTTTCCTGCAATGAATAAATCGGCTGATAATACACCTGAATGGAACGTTCCCGGATTGCGCGCTCTAATATCATCTCAATCTTATTCTGCCTGTAATATCCCTCGATCATCTTCTCATCTGTCTCGATTGGATCTTTGACCGCACTTCCTGACGCCGCCGATAACAGGTAACTCTTGATTCCGAAAAATTCCGGAATCGATTTAAAATCCTTCGGATAATGCATGATCACAATGGCATAGTCGATCAGAATATGATTTTCCTCGATTCTCCATTCTTCCGCAAAACGATCTTCGATACTCTTTACAATGCCACGGTAATGTTCCTTGTCAGATAAAACCGCAAACGTATCCGACTCACTGCGGAACACATGAAACTTTCCGCCAAGATTGAATAAATATTGTCCGACTTCCGCCATGAGCATGTTGCCGTTTTCGGTGCCAAACAGCATATTCATCTGCTGGTACTGCCGGATTTTAATGACAATGACTGTTCCCTCCTGGCTTCGTCCTAAAGCATCCTTTAACTGTAACTCCAGTGCTGCCTCGTTGCCGATTCCCGTGACCGTATCAAGAAGGTCATTCGGATTCTGCATAGCCAGATACACCATAATGATGATCACTGAATTTCCAAAACTTGATAGCAGGATTGTCCGGTTAAAATACTGTACAATGATTGCAATAAACGCTGCGGCAGTGTAAAAATAGATAATATTTCTCTCCCACATATTGATCACTTTCCGTCTTGCGATCAGCATTGCAAAATTCAGTGCAAAAAACAGCATGACATAGAAATAACCAAAATTTGCGCCTCTGCCCTGATGATACACACCGTCCTGAAAATAATAATAGAATCCGATAAACGGTGTCAGCAACAGGAAAACACAGAAAAATACTGCCGGTATCAGTCCTGCCAGAGCAGCCCACTTTTTCTGCTTCGGGTCCAGTTCACTGATCACGACTGTATATTTATAGATCATCAAAAGGCTTAATCCTTCAAACGCAAAAAAGACAAACGCAAGCACTTCGTTCACAATCTGTGGAACGAATTCTGCGTTTGCCAGTCCTATTGATGATAAAACATTAAAGACACACTCTGCGATACTTACGATCAAGAGTGCCCGAAACACGCGCGTCTTTGCGGTAGGAAACTGCCGCACTGCCATAAAATGTATGAGTATTAACAACATAAATAGCAGTGAAGCTACCTCAAAGCTGTAATTAAACTGCATTTGTCTCTTCCTCCTGCGCCGCCCTTGCCTCAATGATTGCCTCGTTCAGCTGCAGCATCTTGGCATCTAACATAGAAACGATCTCAGAACATTCTCTTAAGTCCCTGCTGATGTATTCCGGTGCATTTCCTTCGAACTTGTAATAAATCTTATGCTCTAAACTTGCCCAGAAATCCATCGCCATAGTTCTTATCTGAATCTCAACCTTTGTATCTACCACCCTGTCCGATAAAAAAATCGGTACAGTTACTAACATATGATAACTCTTATAACCGCTCTCCTTCGGATGCTTGATATAATCCTTCACGGAAACAACCGTCAGATCATTCTGCTTGCCGATCATCTCTGCAAGCTTATAAATATCGGAAGTAAATGAGCAGACGATACGGATTCCTGCAATATCGTTAATATGATCCACCATATTATCAATGGAACTCTCATATCCGTAACGCTTCAGCTTCTTCACAATACTTTCCGGCGACTTGATTCTGGACTTAATATATTCGATTGGATTATACTGATGCACCTGCTGAAATTCATCGTTTAAAATCTCAACTTTGGTGCTGACTTCCTTCAACGCGGACCGGTATAAAAAAATAATTGTATTCCAACTATCTACCCCTTCACTTAAGGTAAATGGTCTATCCATAATATTCCTCCAACTATATATTCCCCATGCATGAAAAAAACTTTTATCCATCAACCCTCATGCTCCTTAAGTATACCATACTTTTCTATGATATGGGGAGATATTTCAAAACTTTACAGTTTTTTAATGAAGGTTTTATGTTACTGTTCCATGCAAATATATCCTTTTCCACGCAGTTTCTCTCCGATGATATCTAACATCGGCTCCGTGTCTGCCTCCACCGTGTGCCAGTGTCTTCCTCCGGTCAGTACATTTAACGGCTGGCTCCTGCTCTTTCGGATACGCTCCATGAATTCATCCACATCCATGCGGTTGCAGAGCATCAGATCCACGGTGATCTGTCCGTAAATATCGTGCTCCACAACAGCATCTAATACTTTTCCACCGTAATCTACAATGGTGTATAATTCGTCCTGCATCTGTTCCGTTGTATGCTGCACACAGAAACTTCTCTTTGGTTTTTGCAGTCCCTTTTCCGGGTGATAGAGGAAATAACCTTTATTGGTGCTCAATATGTTCTTATTGGTAGCGCGCAGCAACGCTATATCCTGAACGATCACCTGACGGCTCACGCCGAACTTTTTTGCAAGATCAGAACCACTGATCGGTTCTTTCTGTTCTGACATCAATTCAATTATTTTCTTTCGTCTGATATCGCCTTCTATCATGCCGGTTCTCCTTCTTTTATCCTTTAATCTTCCTCAATGACATGCATCTCTAAGAAGTCAAAGTCTATTGCTTCGATAAAACTGTCCTGCGTAAATCTGGTCTTTGCATGCCGTTTAAATTCTGCCACATTGGCATCTAACCAGATTGGTTTTCCTAAGTCAAACATATAGCACACTTCATCGATCGCCCGAAAAATTTTATGGGTACGTGTATCCTCTGATTCATCTGTAATCGTTGTATCACGAAGCAGATGATTGTCCTTCATTATTTTAAACCAGATCCTCATTGTTTTTTCCTAATCCTATTTCTTTTCTGTCTCATGAGCAGTTTTGATTGTTGTTTTTATTACAGTATTTCTGCACTTTCAAGTCACTGCTTTGTTTTTCAGCACATCTGTGTTTCCAAATCACGATGCTTCTATGCGTGTCTGCGCTGCCGGTTTGTCTCATACATCAGAAGTGATGCGGAAATGGCAGCATTTAAAGATTCCACCTGTCCGCACATCGGAATCTTAATATAAGTGTCTGCAAGATTCGCGATTTCATCCGACAATCCGTTTCCTTCATTTCCGATCATAAATGCAGTTGCCCCTGTATAATCAGGCTCGTCATACTGCATCTTTCCCTTCAAATGGGCTGCGTAAGTTTTTATTCCGGCGTTCTTGAGTTCCTTTATGGTGTCTGCAAGATCATCTGTCACAAAAAAAGGCATACGGTAAATGCTTCCCATGGTAGAACGGATCGTTTTTGGATTAAACAGATCCACAGTCGTGCGGTTCATGACAACGCCAGTGATTCCTGCGCCTTCTCCAGTGCGGAGCATGGTTCCAAGATTGCCGGGGTCCTGTATGCTCTCTAAGATCAAAAGATGCGTCTCACTGCCTCTTAACAGTTCCTCCAGCGCATACTCCGGTTTCTTCACCAGACAGAGGATTCCCTGCGGTGTCTGCGTATCCGATATCGCTTTGAATACAGAGTCTGACACGATCTCGTAAGTATATCCCGAAAGCATTTCCTCATGCTCAGTGAAAAAGTTCTCAGACACATACACCTGTTTTAACCATTCTTTTGGAACTTCCTGAAACATTTTCCGTCCTTCGACAACAAAAAGTCCCTGTTCATTTCTCGCTTTCGCCTTTTTCATTAAAAGTGCCAGATTCTTCATCTGCTGATTGGCTGTACTTGTGATCATTCTTTTCTCCAAAAATATATGATGTTGCAAGAGGCAAACAGTCATAACCTGTCATGTATCAAGTGTTTCACAAAATCTGCCCCCTAGTGATAAAAACTCCACGAATCAAAATCCGTGGAGTTTTTGTTTCCTGTCATTTCGATCAGAACCGCTCAACATTCATACATGTATGGCGATCTTTAGAATCTGATCTCGTGAAATTCTAAGTTATACTAAATAGATAAGTCCTTAGCAATCTTATATTCGTACTCTGGAATCTCTTTCTTCATTGCAAGAGCTTCATCAATATCAAAATCAACAAAAGCACCATGACGGTATCCAACGACACGGTTACTCTTTCCTTCGCACAGAAGATCTACTGCAAGTGCTCCCATGGTAGAAGCGTATACACGGTCTTTTGCTGTTGGAGAACCACCACGCTGCATATGTCCTAAGATTGTTGCACGTGTCTCAATTCCGGTAGCTGCCTCGATACGTTTTGCCATGCTTGCAGAATGTCCGATACCTTCAGCGTTTACAATGATATGATGTTTCTTGCCATGTTTACGTTTTTCAATAATGTTGTTCACTAACTTCTGCTCGTCGAAGTCATATTTTTCCGGTAACAGAATATCCTCTGCTCCGTTGGCGATACCACACCATAAAGCAATGTATCCGGCACCACGTCCCATAACCTCGATAATGGAACATCTCTCATGGGATGTAGATGTATCACGTACTTTATCGATTGCTTCCATTGCTGTGTTAACAGCAGTATCAAATCCGATTGTGTACTCAGTACATGCGATATCCAGGTCGATCGTTCCAGGAAGTCCAATCGTGTTAATTCCTAAAGCAGCTAACTTCTGGGCTCCTTTGAAAGATCCGTCACCACCGATCACGATGATTCCGTCGATGCCATGTTTCTTGCAGATCTCAGCACCCTTCTGCTGTCCTTCCGGTGTTGTGAACTCCAGACAACGGGCTGTCTGTAAGATTGTACCACCACGCTCTATAATATCAGATACGTCTTTTGCTTCCATGTCAACGATTTCTTCCTGAAGAAGTCCTGCGTATCCTCTCTTGATTCCTTTTACCTTTAATCCTTTTACAATTGCTTCTCTTACAACCGCACGGATTGCTGCGTTCATTCCAGGTGCATCTCCACCACTGGTAAGTACACCGATTGTTTTGATCTCTTTTGCCATTTTATAGTTCCCTCCTAAAAAATAAATATACCCATTGAATATCTGTTTACCCATTTACAGATATTTATTTTCCAATGTATACTATTTTAATCTCTTTACGCTCTCTTTTCAATGCTCTTTTCTACAACTTTTACATTATTTTCACCCAAAAAGTTCGTCAAATTGTTCACAATCTCCTGATTCACGCAAATGTTGTAGTTATTTGGCAGTCGCTTCATCGCTTTTATGGATGAAATGTAAATGATAACTGCGTCCCTTCCGTCAGAATCATGAAGCTTTGCATAAAGCTCCTGCTCCTTTGCTTCAAATTCTTCCTTCGTAGCAAACTGAAGCCACAGCTCGCGTTTCACACTGTCAAAAGAGGTGATCTGCTCACAGATGATCTTGCCGTTCTTATCTTCCTCGACATTGGCACGGCCTGTGATAAATACTTTTTCATCCTCGTTTAAAAGCTGGCTGTACTTCTCGTAACTGTTCGGAAATACAATGACCTCCACTGTTCCAAGCAGATCCTCTAACGTAAGAAATGCCATGACTTTATTGTTCTTGGTGTATTTGATCGTTTTTTCCGTGATCATTCCACCAACGGTCACCTTCTGGTTATCCTTGATCTTCACCGCATTTGTCTCTTCGTCCAAAATAAAATCGGTCGTGACTGCGGATATATTTTTTCGCCAGCGTTCTTCATATTCCTCTAACGGATGACCGGTCAGATAGATGCCAAGCACTTCTTTTTCAAAACCAAGCTTGATCTCCTTGCTGTACTCCTCCAGCTGTGGAAGCCTGATCTCATAGTCTTTCTTATCTTCCTCTGATACAAGGTCAAACAACGTCATCTGCCCGGACATGCTCTTTTTCTTCTCCGAAGCAAGGTTATCCATAATCGTGGAAAAAACAGTGATCATCTGCTGTCTGTTGCCGTCTAAGCCATCTAAGGCACCGGCTTTGATCAGATTTTCCACGGCACGTTTATTCACCTCTCTGCACGAAACACGCTCCAAGAAACTTTGCAGTGTCTTATAAGTTCCATTCTCCGCACGCTCCTGCAAGATCAGATCAACCACCGGTCTTCCGATACTCTTGATCGCGTACAGTCCGTAGCGGATATTCTCTCCGACCGCGGTAAAGACGCCCTCTCCCTCATTGACATCCGGCGGGAGCACCTTGATTCCCATCTGTCGGCAGGTAAAAATGTATTCGGAAACTTTTCTTGTATTATCGATCACAGATGTCATGAGCGCTGCCATAAATTCTACCGGATAGTAATATTTAAAATACGCCGTCTGATAGGAAACGACTGCATAGGCTGCTGCATGTGATTTGTTAAACGCATACTTCGCAAAATCAACCATGGAATCGTAAATCTTATTCGCTGCCTGCTCACTGATGCCATTCGCAATACAGCCCTTAATTCCCTGTTCCTCGTTTCCATAGACAAAGTTCTGACGCTCTGCATCGATCACGTACTGCTTCTTTTTACTCATGGCACGACGGATATTATCTGCCTGTCCCATCGTATATCCGGCAAGCTCCTGCACGATCTGCATCACCTGTTCCTGATAAACGATACAGCCGTAAGTTGGCTCTAAGATTGGTTCGAGCTCCTTACATTCATAGGTGATGCTGTCACGCTCGTTCTTTCCTTTGATGTACTTTGGAATAAAATCCATTGGTCCCGGACGGTACAGGGAAATTCCGGCAATGACATCCTCTAAACTCTGTGGTTTCAGCTCCTTCATGAAGTTTTTCATTCCGGCACTTTCTAACTGGAATACGCCTTCCGTTTTCCCGGTTCCGATGTAGCCTAATACTTTTTTATCATTGTAATCGATGAGCACCGCATCCGGATCAGTATGATCGTTATAATCAATGTGGTTGACATCGATTTTGATCCCGTGGTTCTTATATACGAGATCTGCTGCGTCCTTGATCACAGTCAGTGTCCGAAGGCCAAGGAAATCCATTTTCAAAAGTCCAAGTTCCTCGATCGTCGTCATGATAAACTGTGTTGTGATTGTTCCGTCAGACGCTCTCGACAACGGAACATACTCATCCATTGCCTTCTGTGAGATCACGACTCCTGCTGCATGCATGGAAGTGTGCCGCGGCAGTCCCTCCAAACGCTTTGACATATCAATCAGCGTGCGCACATTCTCGTCTGATTCGTACATGCCTCGGAGTTCCGGATTCATCTGTAACGCTTTCTCAATCGTGATATTGAGTTCATTCGGGATCATTTTTGCGATCGTATCACAAAAACTGTACGGAAGATCCATCACCCTTCCCACATCACGGATCACACCCTTTGCCGCCAATGTACCAAACGTTACAATCTGTGAAACACAGTCTTTGCCATATTTTTCCACGACATAATCAATAACTTCGCTCCGCCTCTCATAACAGAAATCGATATCAATATCGGGCATGGTCACTCGTTCCGGATTTAAGAAACGCTCAAACAGCAGATTATACTTGATCGGATCAATATTCGTGATACCTGTCGTGTAGGAGACAAGGCTTCCTGCCGCACTTCCTCGTCCCGGTCCGACCGGAATGCCATGTGTTCTCGCATAATTGATAAAATCCCACACGATCAGGAAATAATCCACATATCCCATTTTCCGGATAACGTTCAGCTCATAGTCTAACTTCGGAAGCAGCTCCTCGTGTCTGTCCGGATACCGTTTTACGAGTCCTTCATGGCACAATTTATTCAGATAAGTCCATGAATCATAACCTTGTGGCACCTCAAAATGTGGCAGCTTCGTCACACCGAATTCAATCTCCACATGACAGCGGTCTGCAATTTTCTGTGTATTATCGATTGCCTGACTTGCAAAGGAAAAAAGCTTACGCATCTCCTCCTCGGACTTCACATAATACTGACCGCCCTCATAACGCATACGGTTTTCGTCAGATAATTTTTTTCCAGTCTGGATACAGAGCAGAATGTCATGCGCTTCTGCGTCTTCCGCGTAAGTGTAATGCACGTCATTCGTCGCAACAAGCTCAATCCCGGTTTCCTGACTCATGCGCACAAGCTGCGGATTGACCATCTGCTGCTCCGGGATTCCGTGATCCTGCAATTCAAGGAAAAAGTTGCCCTTTCCGAAACAGTTTTCATACTTTTCGGCAACTTTTTTTGCCTCGTCGTAAAGTCCCTTGACCAGATAGCGCTGCACTTCTCCTGCCAGACAGGCACTTAACGCTATGATTCCGCTGTGATACTGCTGCAATACTTCCATATCCACACGCGGTTTATAATAATATCCATCGACAAATCCTTTGGATACAATTTTCATCAGATTCTGATAGCCCTCATTATTCTCAGCTAACAGCACCAGATGATAATAACGGTCCTCCCCATGAGCCGCTTCCCTGTCAAAACGAGAATTCGGCGCTACATACACCTCACAGCCAAGAATGGGATTGATTCCTGCTGCTTTCGCAGCTTTATAAAAATCAATGACACCAAACATCACCCCATGGTCTGTGATTGCCGCACTGTTCATGCCGAGTTCTTTGACTCTTGCTACATATTCTTTTATCTTATTCGAGCCATCCAAAAGTGAAAACTCTGTATGCACATGGAGATGTGTGAATGCCATTTTCTTTTCTTCCTATTCGTTGTATTTCTTAATCTGTTCTGCCAGAAAAGCCGGGTCATCGAAGTAGTTGATCTTCATGGCTGCTTTGACTTCACTCAATGTCTGCGCAGCGGTCTCTGCTGCCACTTCACTGCCCTTCTTCAAGATCTCATAGACACCTTCGATATTCTTCTCATACTCAGCTCTTCTTGCACGGATTGGGCTTAATTCTTCCTGAAGAACGTTATTTAAGAACTTCTTCACTTTGACGTCGCCTAATCCACCGCGTTTATAGTGATCTTTTAACTCATCTAAATTAGCATATTCCGGTAAGTACTCTGCAAAATGTCCCTCATTGCTGAATGCATCCAGATAAGTGAATACTGTATTTCCTTCCAGTTTTCCCGGATCTTCGATACGGATGTGATCCGGATCTGTGAACATGGACATAACTTTTTTCTTCACATCTGCCTCAGATTCTGACAGGTAAATGCAGTTTCCTAAAGATTTGCTCATCTTTGCCTTTCCGTCGATACCCGGAAGTCTTAAACATGCCTTGTTGGATGGGAGCAAAATCTCTGGATCTACGAGTGTTTCCCCATAAACCGCATTAAACTTATGCACGATCTCTTTGGTCTGCTCTAACATTGGAAGCTGGTCTTCCCCCACCGGAACAGTCGTTGCCTTAAAAGCAGTGATATCAGCCGCCTGACTGATCGGATAATTGAAAAATCCCATTGGAATACTTGTCTCAAAGTTACGCATCTGGATCTCTGCTTTTACGGTTGGGTTACGTTGCAAACGTGATACCGTTACCAGATTCATATAGTAGAAAGTAAGTTCTGTCAGTTCTGCCACATGCGACTGGATAAAGATATTGGATTTTGCCGGATCAATTCCGACAGACAGGTAATCTAACGCAACTTCCATAATGTTATCGCGGATCTTGCCTGGATTATCTGCGTTGTCCGTCAGTGCCTGCGCATCGGCAATCATAATAAAAATCTTATCAAATTCACCGGAATTCTGTAATTCAACCCTTCTTTTTAAGGAACCAACATAGTGTCCCACATGAAGTTTTCCGGTTGGTCTGTCCCCTGTTAAAATGATTTTTGGTTTCTTGTTTTCCATATTAAAAATATCTCCTTGCCTCTCAATTTCTTACTTGTTAACCGTTTTTATCCTCATTTGCTGCTGTCTGTCGTCCGTTGGAGCAACAACAGCACGCACCTGTGTTTCATTATATAATTTTATGGAAGATCACGCAAGAGGACGATTCACTGCTTCTCACTAAAAATACGGTAGATTTCTTTTACGTTGTCTTCTGAGCCTGCCTGCTCTACGCACTCGCAGATTTTTCTGACTGTCTCCATCGAGAGAACCCTGCTTCCTGAATCGAATTCTCTCTGCTTTTATAATTGTGAAAACCAAGCATTGAAAATTCTTAGATCAACCCCTAAAAATAAAGTTGAATCTGATTTTAGAATAATGGCTGCTGCCATAAAAGAACCTGAGCAATTGCGTATGTAAACGCTTATCTTCACTCATTTAGAATTAAAATGCTTTGATAAAGATTATAGCATTTCCATGATTTTCTGTCGAGTTATTTTCAACGCTTTATACATTGTTAATAATTTGCAAATTATTAGTACCTCGTTCCAGTAACGGCAGTAATTTTTTATCGCATTTCTTATACATTTTGCAATAATCTGTATCTTTACTCTGACTAATTATGTGATAATATTTTAACAAAGCAGAGATACGATTCTATATGTTGTATAACCAAACACTTTTTATATGATTCAAGAGGGATTTCTATGAAAACAGGACTTGTAGTAGAAGGTGGCGGCATGAAATGTGCTTACAGTGCCGGAATTTTAGATAAATTTTTAGATGACAATATTACATTTGATTACTGTATCGGCGTGTCAGCCGGTGCAGCAAACACGCTCTCCTATCTCGCCGGACAGCGTGGAAGAAATCTGCGTTTCTATACCGAGCATCTGGATGATCCACGTTATTTGAGCGTGCGCAGCCTGCTCCGCACTGGAAATCTTTTCGGGCTGCAATATATTTACGGAACACTGACCAATTCCGACGGTGCCGATCCGATCGACTATGATGCCATTATGAAAAATCCGGCAGAATTTTACATGCCTGCGACAGACGCTGTGACCGGAAAAGCCACATACTTTTCCAAATATGATATCGTGCGTGACAATTACCGCACGATCATGGCAACCTGTGCGCTGCCGGGTTTCTGCCGCCCGGTTTCTGTGAATAACCATTTTTATTATGACGGCGGCGTTGCCGATTCCATTCCGGTGCAGCACGCCTTAGATCACGGTTGTGAAAAGATCGTGGTTATTCTCTCAAACCCAAGGGATTTTGTGAAACAACCGGAAGCCTACCGTCCGGTCTACAAACGCATGCTCCACAAGTATCCGAAAACGATTGAAAGTATTGACAACCGCCATGTCAATTATCAGGCTTCCATCGACCTTGCAAATAAATTAGAAAAAAAAGGCAGCGCCTTTATATTTGCTCCAAGCAGGCATCTGCCACTTGGAACCTTTTCAAAAGACGCTGCTCTTGAACAACAGCTTTATGATCTTGGCGTTTCTGATTATGAAGAAACTGCCAGAAAGTTAAAAAGTTTTCTTTCAGAGAAGATATAAATCTTCTCTGAATTTTTATTTCACTCTCGCAGTCAGCTTATCCCCTTCGGTATCGATCAGAATGGTATCTCCCTCTCTCACCTCATCCGCAAGGATCAGCTTTGCAGACAATGTCTCTACGTGTTTCTGTAAGAAACGTTTCAGAGGTCTTGCACCATAGATCGGATCATATCCGTGATCAACGATGAACTGTCTTGCACTGTCTGAAAGTTCTACCGTAATCTCACGGTCAGCAAGACGTTTGTTCAGATCATTCATCAGCAGATTAATGATATTACCGATGTTGTCTTTTGTCAGAGGCTTGAACATAATGATCTCATCGAGACGGTTCAAAAACTCCGGTCTGAAATGTCCACGAAGTTCATTCATAACCGCTTCCTCACAAGCCGGATTGATATCACCATTCTCATCAATGCCCTCCAGCAGATGTGCTGATCCGAGGTTCGATGTCATGATGATGATCGTATTCTTAAAGTCAACGGTTCTTCCCTGTGAGTCCGTGATACGTCCGTCATCCAGCACCTGTAATAATACATTGAATACATCCGGATGTGCTTTCTCGACCTCATCGAACAGAACAACCGAATATGGTTTTCTACGGACTGCCTCCGTCAGCTGACCGCCTTCATCATATCCGACATATCCTGGAGGCGCTCCGATCAGACGGGACACGGAGTATTTCTCCATATACTCACTCATATCAAGACGCACCATATTGGATTCGTCATCAAAAAGACTGGCTGCCAGAGCCTTTGCAAGTTCTGTCTTACCGACACCGGTAGGTCCTAAGAACAGGAACGAACCGATCGGTTTGCTCGGATCTTTGATTCCGGCTTTGGAACGGATGATGGCTTCTGTCACTTTTGTGACACCCTCGTCCTGACCAATGACACGTTTATGCAGCTCCTCGTCCAGATGCAGTGTCTTGTTACGTTCACTCTCGGTCAGCTTTGCGACCGGAATACCCGTCCAACGGGAAATAATACGTGCGATCTCTTCCTCGCTGACGTTCTCATGTACCAGCGAAAGATCTTTATTCTTAACTTCCTCTTCCTCAACTTCCAGCTGTTTCTGCAGCTGTGGAAGTTTTCCATACTGCAGTTCTGCCGCTTTTTCCAGATCATAATTCTGCTGTGCAGTCTTGATCTCATTCTTGACCTGCTCGATCTCTTCACGAAGTTTCTGGACTTTTTCAACCGATTTCTTTTCGTTTTCCCATTGTACTTTCTTTGTGTTAAATTCATCACGAAGTTCTGCCAGTTCCTTCTGAAGATCCGCAAGACGCTCCTGGCTCAGACGATCCGTCTCTTTTTTCAGAGCTGTCTCCTCAATCTCCATCTGCATGACACGACGGTTTAACTCATCCAGCTCTGTCGGCATGGAATCCAGTTCCGTCTTGATCAAGGCACATGCCTCATCCACGAGGTCGATTGCCTTATCCGGCAGGAAACGGTCGGAAATATAACGGTTTGAGAGCACTGCCGCAGATACCAGTGCCGAGTCTGTAATTTTTACACCGTGGAATACTTCATAACGCTCTTTCAGTCCACGCAGGATGGAAATGGTATCCTCAACGGTCGGCTCATCCACCTGTACCGGCTGGAAACGACGCTCCAAAGCAGCATCTTTTTCAATATATTCACGGTACTCATCTAAGGTGGTCGCACCGATACAGTGTAACTCACCACGGGCAAGCATTGGTTTTAACAACTGGCCTGCATCCATCGCACCGTCTGTTTTTCCTGCTCCCACGATGGTATGAAGTTCATCGATAAACAGAATGATCTGTCCATCGGAATTTTTGATATCATCGAGAACCGCTTTCAGACGTTCCTCAAACTCACCACGATATTTGGCGCCTGCAACCAGTGCGCCCATATCCAGTGCAAATAATTTCTTGTCCTTTAATCCCTCCGGGACATCACCGCGGACGATTCTCTGTGCGAGTCCTTCGACAACAGCCGTCTTACCGACACCAGGCTCACCGATCAGAACCGGGTTGTTCTTTGTCTTTCTGGAAAGGATACGAACCACATTACGGATCTCTGCGTCACGTCCGATCACCGGATCAAGTTTCTGGTTTCTCGCACGTTCTACCATATCGTATCCATATTTTTCCAGTGTGTCATAAGTTGCCTCCGGGTTATCGGATACCACTCTCTGGTTTCCTCTTACCGTTGACAACGCCTGCAAAAACCGTTCACGGGTAATTCCATACTCCTTGAAGATTTCCTTCATTGCCTTATTCGGATATTTGATCAGGCATAAAAACAAATGTTCCACGGAAACATATTCGTCTCCCATTGCTTTTGCCTCATCCTCCGCATGGACAAGTACCTTATTCAGATCCTGTCCTACATAAACCTGTCCGCCGGATACTTTTACACGGGCAGCTAAATGGCGCTCTGCGTTATCCACAAAATGTTCTTTCTGGATCTCCATTTTCTCTATTAATTTTGGAATCAGTCCATCTTCCTGACGTAACAGGGCGACTAAAAGGTGTTCCTGCTCGATCTCCTGATTTCCATATTCATAGGCGAGCTTTTCACAATCGTTAATGGCTTCTACTGATTTCTGAGTAAATTTCTGAATGTTCATACGCTTACCTCCCTCGTATCTATCTCTGTTATCTATGTGAAAAAGAAAAACCTTCTGATTGAAAGAAAAGACCTTCCCACCTTGCTGGCTGGAACGTCTTCTGTCAGTTACGAAATTTCTTTCGCAGTGGTTTTCCTTTGTTACGAGTATGTTATATCACGAGTTGTTAGCACTGTCAAGAGGTGAGTGCTAATTTTCTGTGAAGATTTTGTGAAGCATAAAAAATATCGCCAGCCACAACATGGTTGACGATATAAACGCTTATTTATTTTTCTACAACATATGCTGCTTCTGTAAACTAATATATTGAATATTATTCACCACAAAATTATATTTTATTATATTCCTCTATCTCGCATTCATGCTCTTTTGTTTTCTTAAATAACAATGAATTTATTACCAGTAGATGCATTGATCTGTGATAAGAATGGAAAATTATATTTATATAAATAAGAAAAAGAGTACAGCCTAAACTGCACTCCCTTTATTAGTATGGCTATTCTTCTGCCTATTACTCAAAACATATTACATTCTTTCTAACTTTATTTTATTATGAAACCGTCTGTTTTGTAGCAAAAAATTCTGCAAATTATATAACCTCCTCTTTCATTCTGCCAAATAACATTGGAATGCCCCATATAAATTTGCATCATTCTGAAATTTAGCGCACACCACTTCAGCCTGTGGAACATTATAAATGCAATTTGCATACATTTGTTTCAGATGCTCTCTTATGTATTCCAAAAAGATTGGCTGGGCACTGATCCCACCACCAATTGCGATTTTTTCCGGGTCAAACATGGTCTGAATATTAAAAATCTGAACCGCAATCTCTTTTGTATACTCCCTCAGACTTTCTATGGCATTCACATCCCCTTTGGAAACAGCATCAAATACTGCAACACCATTCACGCTTTCCTTCTCCAGACCTTTCTTTTTGGCGTATAATTCGCACAAAAAAGGTGTTCCACAGCGATTTCCCCATACATCCTGCCTGAAAGGCTCTCCATTTCTTATGGTGATTGCGTAAGACACTTCTCCTGCCGAAAAATGCTTCCCCCTATGCAGCTTATGATCCTTGATAAAGGCACCACCAATCATCGTTCCAAAAATCAATACAAACCCATCTGCCACCTCTTTTAAGCTGCCCTCTGCTGCCTCAGCCATTGCAGCGCATTTTGCATCATTTTCCATATGTATTTTTACCGGACACCGCTCATAGAGACTATGTCGCAAATAAAAATCATCATTATATCGAAGTGCACCACCCATCACACAATACCCATTATCGCTATCAATAATTCCCGGCATTGAAATTGCAATACCATCAATCGGCTGCACTGTATCATATATTTTTCCAATCGTTTCAATCAGTTCTGCTCTTCCTTCTTGCGGTGTCGGCACCTTCCCCTTTGACAGAAACTGCATATCCTCTTCCATGAGCGCATATTTAATAAATGTTCCACCGATATCTAAGCATAATACCTTCATATTAACAGTCCTTCATTGTTTTTTCTGCTCCTACAAGCCCTTCAAAGTCATTGACAAATGCGGAAATTGCTGCATCAATTGCAACATTCTTCACAAACAATTCAATCACATCGCACGCAACCGTTGCCGCACCCACTCCGTATTCACAAAGATCAAGTACCTGCTGTGAATTTTTAAAGCTTGCTGCCAAAACCTCAGTAGGTAAATTGTTATTCTTAAAAATTGTATGAATCTTTTTTGCTATAGCCACGCCATCATATCCCATATTATCAATTCGATTAATATAAGGTGCCGCATAATCTGCTCCGCATTTGCCTGCCAGATATGCCTGCATTGGCGTATAAATTGCAGTTGCAGTGATATTGTATCCCTGAGCTTTTAATGCTTTCATTGCCTTGAAGCCTTCCGGCACAGATGGGATTTTTACATATGTATTCTTTCCCAACACCTCCGTAATCTTCTCAGCATCCTGAATCATACCTTCTGCTGTATCAGCGACTACCTGAACATGAAGCTCTGCGTCCGGGCCAATCAGGTTCCGAATTTCTTTTAACACATCAAACGGCTGCCTTCCACTTTTTGCCAGAATTGAAGGATTGGTTGTCACACCATCCACCGGATAAAACTCATAGATCTTTTTAATCATTTTTACATTTGCATCATCAATAATTAACTTCAAAATTGTTCCTCACTTTCACATTCACTCTATTGTTTACAAAGTCTGTTCGGTTCTTGCGATAATATCATCCTGTGTTTTTCTGGACAGCACATTGAAAAATGCACTATATCCGGCAACGCGCACGATCAGATCCTTATGATTTTCTGGATGTTCCTGTGCATCCAGAAGCGTCTCTCTTGATACAATATTGTACTGTACATGGTATCCATGCAGACGATTGAAAAATGCACGAATCAGCATCTCAAGTTTCTGCTTGTTTTCCTCCGTAGACAGCATCTGTGGTGTCATCTTCTGGTTTAAAAGGACGCCACCTGTAATCTTATCTGTTGGAAGCTTTGATACCGATTTAAATACTGCAGTTGGACCATTCTTATCACAATTATGTGCCGGAGAACACCCTTCCGCCAGTGGTTCAAACGCATGTCTTCCATCCGGAGTCGCCTTAGTTCCCATTCCCTGACCAACATTGGCACTAATAGAAGATGTGCCACCGTAACGTATTCCACCGATTGGTCCTCTGTGATATCTGGTATTCGGATACTTTTTAATCTCATCGAGATAAGAATCATATGCCTCTACGACAAGCTGATCCACGTAATCATCATCGTTACCATACTTTGGTGCTTCCTTGATCAGCATTTCCTGAATCCTTTGATTTTCCTCCGAGGTAAAATCATCCAGAATCGCATCCCATAATTGTTTTCTTGTAATCTTCTTCTCCTCATAGACCAGCTTTTTGATTGAAGCAAGTGAATCCGCCATGTTGGCAATTCCGACCTGAAGACCGGAAATAAAATCATATACCGCTCCACCTTCTTTGATTGTCTTTCCTCTTCCGATACAATCATCAGTAAGTGCTGAACACAGTACATCTGGCACATCGCGTTCGCTTGCTTTATCTATGGAATTCTCAACGATTACGCTGTATCTTGTCATCTCTCTCACGGTCTTGTCCCATGCCGCAAGAAGCTCTTCGTATGTTTCCATCGTCTCAAACTTTCCATATCCCTTAGTGAAGCGTTTGCCACTCGTCAGATCCACGCCATCATTCATAGTACAAAGCAGGACTCTCGGGAAGTTGATATAACTCATCCCCGTGCATCGATATCCCCATTTTCCAGGTACCGCTGTCTCTACACAGCCAATTGCACTGTAATTGTATGCATCCTCTTCCTTTACTCCCCAGTTAATGAAAGATGGAATAATAATCTCATCATTGTTCAGCGCAGGCATTCCAAATCCAAGCTTCATGACCTCGACACACTCATCAAAAAACGCTTTATTGATATTCTGATGATAACGCACGGTAAGGTTTGGCTGGGTGAGTCTTGTCTGTGCCACGGATTTCAGTACCAGAAAACTTAACTCATTGACTGCATCCTTCTTATCCGTTGTCTGTCCTCCGATCGTAACATTCTGATACATTGGAGAGCCGGCTGAGCTAAGCGTGTGAGCCTGCGATCTTACCTTATTAACCGTCAACGTCTTAATCCAGAGGCAGGTAAGAAGCTCCAATGCTTCCTCTTCTTTGATCTTTCCACTTGTAAGATCTGAGATGTAATAAGGATACATATATTGATCAAATCTTCCGTAGCTTAAGGAATGTCCATTTGACTCAATCTGCAAGATCAATTGGATAAACCATACAGACTGAACTGCCTCTTTGAAATTCTCTGCTGGTTCATAAGGAACCTTTGCACAGATTCTGCTAATTTCTAAAAGCTCTGTTTTTCTTACTGGATTGCTTTCTTTTTTTGCAAGCTCAGAGGTCAATTTGCTATAACGATTAGCAAATCCGCATACCGCATCAATAACGATCAAAACCGCCTTATAAAACATATTTTTGTCAATGCTTTCCGGATCTGTAAAATCAAGCTCAGATCTCAACTTTGTGACTCTCTCACGATACCCCTTTAAGCCTTCCTTAAGAACTCTCTCGTAGTTAACTGCCAGATGGGCATCTCCTGCATTGAGCTTTCCTTCCATACCAAAGACGCCGGTTTCCATAAATACATTCACTTCTTCCGGAAGAAGTGCTTCTCCCCTTGCCCTTAAGTTATTGTTTTCCCAAAATGGAGCGATCTCTCGGAGTGCCTGCTTTGTTTCTTCTGTAATATAGAATACATCGCCGTCTCTTTTCTCGAATAAATCCAATTCATTCATAACAAATTCCAGCGTGTATTCCGGAAAAACCGGCGCATTACAATTCTTCGTAGCCTGATTTCCTGCAATCAGCGATTTTTCTTCCATGTAAATCGTCATATTCTGAAGTATCTTCTCCAGCATTCTTGCGCGAACTATAACTCTTGGTTGATTCTGGTTTTCCTTATAAGCCTCCGTAGCAAGTACAGCGCGCTCTGCATCAATATAGGGCTTTTCTTCTAATACTTCCTCCCGAAACTTCTTCATTCTGTTGGTAAGTGTTCCGAAATGTTTTATGTTCTCCATGAGCCAGCCTCCCTTATTGCATCGATTTATTTTCGTTTGAAATGTTATATGTTTCGTTCGTAACTTAACTATAGTTATATTTTCTGTATTTGTCAAGAATTTATTTCACATAAAATCATTTTTATTTTCATTCGTAATTATTTTCTTTTCAAATCAAACAATCTATGCTATGATGTCATAGGAAAACAATTGAAAAATATCCGTAACTGTGAAGCTGCTAAATAGTTACAAATGTTCATAAATAACAAGGAGGATTCTCATGGATCATAATATTTTATCAACCAGTGGTACGATCTTTAATATCCAAAAATTCAGTGTCAACGATGGTCCCGGTATTCGAACCGTTGTATTCTTCAAAGGCTGTCCTCTGCGCTGCAAGTGGTGCTCAAACCCTGAAAGTCAGGCTCTTACGCCTCAGAAAATGGGGGACGAAGTGAAGGGGATCAAAAAAACAGTCAAAGAAATTATGGCTGTCGTCATGCAGGATGAAGTATTCTATAAAGAAAGTGGCGGTGGCATTACTCTTTCTGGTGGAGAGATTCTCTCTCAGCCGGAACTTGCCAGAGTCCTTCTGATTGCTGCGAAAGCAAATCATCTTCACACCTGCTGTGAAACGACTGGATATGCGCCCCTGGATACGTTTCTATCTGTCATCGAAAATGTCGATATGATTCTTTTTGATTTGAAGCACTGGAATGCAGTGAAACACAAAGATGGAACAGGCGTATCAAATGAACAGATTCTTTTCAATATGAAAGCTGCTGTGAAAGCCGGAAAAGAAATTCTTCCAAGAATTCCGATTATCCCGGATTTCAACGATTCTTTGGACGATGCAAAAGCATTCTCCGATCTATTGAAGGAAATTGGAATTGATCACTGTCAGCTTCTTCCTTTTCATCAGTTTGGTGAAAATAAATACCATCTTCTTGATAAAGAGTACAATTATGAAGGACGTGACTCTCTGCACCCAGAGGATCTGGCAGAATATTTAGAACTTATGAACAAAAATGGTATTCAGGCATTTTGTTAAAACAAGTACTTTCATTTGAAATTCTATGATTGATAAAAGAAATCAGAAATGCTATGATATGAAATAAAATAGACATAAAGGCAAGGTATCACAACCATGAAGGAACGAAAAAATAAAATTTTAGAATTGTTAAGTGAACAGAATAAGGTTGAAGTAACCTTTCTTTCAGAAACTTTAGGTGTATCACAGGTTACCATCCGAAAAGATCTTGACGCTTTAGAATCTCAGGGAATTATTAAACGAGAGCATGGTTTTGCACTCCTTCGAAGTACCGATGATATCAACGGCAGAATCGCCTATCATTACGAGGAAAAAAGACAGATCGCCAAGGCCGCGGCAGAGCTTGTAAAAGATGGGGACACCATTATGATCGAAAGTGGCAGTTGTTGTGCCCTGTTAGCGGATGAATTGTCAAGAACCAAAAAAGATCTGACCATCATTACAAACAGTGCATTTATCGCCTCATATATTCGCGGCAAAAGTAATTTTCAGATTTTTCTTTTAGGCGGAATCTATCAGCAGGATTCACAGGTTATGGTCGGTCCCATGGTAAGACAAGGGGCAGAAAATTTCTTTGTGGAGAATTTTTTTATTGGAACAGACGGATATTCCAGTCAGATTGGCTTTACAAACAGAGATCAAATGCGTGCACAGGCTGTTCGTGATATGGCGCTACAATCTTCACAGGTCATTGTTCTTACCGAAAGTGAAAAGTTCAAAAAGATTGGAGTTGTTCCACTTAATCTAAAAGACAAAGTCAAAATGGTAATTACAGATTCCCATATCTCCGAAGAAACAAATGCAGACCTGATTTCCAAGGGCATCTTAATTCAATACTCTAAGTCATAAAAATATAGCAGCATCTCCCTGACTCTCTCCATGTCCATTCCTTCTAACACAAAGTCTGCATCCGGCATGATCTTCCGTTTTTTTTCGGTGCCATCCGGTAATGCAACGGTCTCTTCCGGCAGCTTTGGAGAAATATTCGAATGAATATAAAAAGTGTCAAGTCCAACACTTTTCGCTCCGGCAATATCGCTCACTGCGTCATTGCCGATCATAATGCTTTTTGTTATATCAAGATTATATTTATCAATCAACAGTTGGAAAAATCTGCTGTCCGGTTTTTTCACCCCGCAGGTTGAAGAGATAAAAATATCGTCAAAGTACTTTGCGATTCCAAGTGTGTGCATCTCATACTCTGTAAATATGCGCTGTGCGTTTGAAAGCAGATAAATCTTTTTGCCCTTCTTTTTTAATGCTTCTAACAAATCTTTCACTCCGTCATAGAGTTTTATATAATCCGTAGACAGGATGCGGAAGAACTGACCTGCATGAACGGCAAGTGTAAGATCTGCCTCCACACCTTTTTCCTCAAAAAGCTTCTGAAAGACCTCCTCGATCTGAACTTCCGGATGTGCCTCATGAGCATCATCTTTTTTCTCAGATTTCATCTTAGACTCCTCACCTGCAATGATTGCAGCATATCTTTCTTTTAATTCTTCCGATGAATAATCGGCGTCATAATAGCCATAAAAAAGCGCCAGCTTTTTCCATACCAGAGGATCATTCTCCTCGGTATGGATATCAACCAGCGTTCCATATAAATCAAAAATATAATTATCGTAAGCCTTCACGTTATTTTTCCTCCTGCTTTGTAAGTTCGGTCAACTCTGTCATATGTACCGTTCCTTTCACTATATCATTGATGGTTTCGCTCTTCAAGATTTTCTATCTGCAAATGGCGTTATGACTCCAGTTTTGCCCGAAGTTTTGCAAGGATTTTCCGCTCATTCCGGCTGATCTGCACCTGTGTCACTGCAAGTATTCCTGCCACCTCGCACTGCGTCTTATTTTCAAAATACCGCAGCCGGATGATCTGCTGTTCTGTCTCATCAAGTGTATCCATCAGCTGTCTGATCACCATTTTGTTTAAAACAGCCTCCTTCTCCGGCTCCTCATAGACATCGCTCTGATCTCCAATCTGGTCAATGAGTAAAAGCTCGTCTCCGTCTGAGCCGCAGACCGGCTGGTAAATGGACTCCACCCCACGGTTAGCGTCCAATGCCATCACGATCTCCTCTGTGCCAAGTTCCGTCATGGCAGACAGCTCCAAAAGACTCGGCTCTCTCCCCAGCTCTGTTGTGAGAACTTCTTTTGCCCTACTGATTTTGTATCCATTTTCTTTTAAACTCCGGCTCACTTTCACCATGCCATCGTCACGCAGGAAACGCCGTATCTCCCCTGTGATCATAGGCACTGCATAAGTGGAAAATGCAAGATTTAACGACAGATCAAAATGATCGATTGCTTTGATCAGACCAATACATCCGATCTGAAACAGTTCCTCCCTGTCATGCCCTCTTTTTTCAAATCTGCGGACAATTGCGTGCACCAATCCAAGGTTATCTGAAACGACTTTGTCCCTGGCTTTTTTATCCCCATCCTGTGCCTGTCTGATCAGTTCCGCCTGCCGCACCATAGGCTAACCTTCCTGATTTCCCAGTTTTCTTACCATATGTACGCTCGTCCCTTTTCCCGGCTCGGACACGACCTCAAGCCTGTCCATAAATGCTTCCATAAAAGAGAAACCCATTCCGGAGCGCTCAAGTTCCGGTTTTGTCGTATAAAAAGGCTCCATCGCTTTTGACACATCCGCAATTCCTGCGCCGGTATCCGAAACAGTGATGGACACCTCGTCCCCCCGGATCTGGCACAGAAGTTCCACTTTCTGTTCCGGCTCATGGTAACCATGAATGATTGCATTCGTCACTGCCTCTGACACTGCTGTCTTAATGTCTGCAATCTCATCAAGTGTAGGATTTAATTCTGCAATAAACGCCGCAACCGCCACTCTTGCAAAACTTTCATTCACCGACCTGGCATCAAATATCAGTTTCATCTCATTCTGACTGCTCATTTTCACTTCCTCCACATTATTTTTTATTCTTTTACCCGAATGATTTTTTTCAGTCCGGATACGGTAAATATCTTGTCCACACGCTCGTTCAGATGACACGCACTGACATCCCCGCCGGAATAGCCGAGGTTTTTACACCGCCCGATGATCACCCCGATCCCTGAACTGTCCATAAACTCTGTCTCCGTAAAATCAAACACGAGATGTCTGACATGGTAGGTGTCGATCAGAAGATCTGTCTCCGTGCGGATGCTGTCTGCCTGATGATGGTCTAACTCACGCGGCACATAGACAACTAAACATCCTTTTTCCATAATATACTGGCTCTTCATGCTCTTGTTCCTCTCTTTCCATTCTGCTTATGATTTTCAACAATAGAATGCTCGCTCCGCAGACATTTTATTGTCATGAATAAAAAAAGAAGGAGTCTCCCCCGGAATTTCCGGTTTGATCTCCTTCGTACTTTTTAATATCAGTTTGTCTTTTTATTAATGGGCGGTGTCTGTCTCACTCTGATCCAGATAGTTCTGTGCGTTTGCAGCACGCTCTGTATTCGGATACAATTCTACCACTTTCTGATAATAGATTTTGGCATTTTCCGTATCCTCATTCTTGCGGTATGCCTGTGCAAGATAGTACAATGCATTTCCATTCTCATAATTCTCATCCATCTCAACGACTTTGGAAAGAGCACTGACGGCATCATCATACTTTTTGCCGGAATATGCATCATAACCTTCTTTATATAATGCAGCCATATATTCGGAATTCACCTGCGCATTGATGGTATCATAAATACTCTTTGCGTCCACACTCAGATCCTCCACATTGACACTGCCAAGCGCCTCCCCTGCTTTCTCAATGTCCCCTGTGGTGTATGCCTCATATGCAGTCAGAAGCTTGTCATAGCTTTCCAGCTTGTTGGCAGATTCCTCCTCGCTGTTCTTCGCATCCGTGATCTGGCTGGCAAGTTCATCCACCTGACTCTGCAGGCTTGTGATCGTCTGATTTTTGGAAGAAATCGTATTATTTGCATCCAGCACTTCCGCTTTCGTATTGTTAATGACGGTTCTCCGCACACCGGGAACCACAAGGAAACTGGTGATTGCAATTCCAATTGCGATTCCGATCACCATGTTAATGATCGTACCAACTGCCGAATTATCTTTCAGATATTTGGGCTGGATGATCGTCTCATTGCCACTCTGATAAGAAATGAGTTCATCATTCTTCTGCTTCCTGCTCGGATTCTGCTCTCTTAAAGCTGTGTTGGCTTCTTTCAGATACCGCAGTGTCAAAGTATTATTGGCATCGATTTTACCGGCATTCCGCAACGACTTCTTTGCAAGATCGTAACGTCCCTCCTGAATATATAAAAGCGCCAGAAGCTGATGTCCGCTCACTAACTTTGGATTCAGCGACAATACTTTTTTCAGCTGGATGATTGCAAGATCACGGCTGTTCTGCTTGCAGTAAAGCAATGCCTGATTGTATTTCTTGATTGTCTGGTTGACAGAATCCAGTCTTGCCTGGTTCTTCTGCACTTCATCTAAATACCGGCTTGCGAGATTTTCCTTTGGCTGATAGTTCTTGCTGATCACCCACTCCGTGAGGGCAGTCACGACCTCTCCCATCTCATAATAGACAAGTCCTAATAAGTTTCTTGCATCAATGTTTAATTTATAAAAACGCAGACTGATCTTCAGGCTCTCAATTGCCCCTGACAAATCCCTGACACTGGCTTTCTCCAATGCATCATTATAATAGGCATTGGATGCCATCAAAATCTTTTTGTATACTTTTACATTCGTTCCGCAGTTCTGGCAGTTATCTCCCTTGCCAAGTTCTGCACCGCAATTATAACATCTCATGAAAAACCTCTCTATCTGTCATGCCACTGTGCATGTGATCTGCCTGTTATCTGTTCTGCTGCTTTAATTCCTGCAGCATTTCCTGCATAACATCCGTCATGTCTGTCAGCTCATGATTATAGATTGCCTGCTCTGCCTCTTCCACCTCAAGACTTGGTTTAAAGTTTTTCAATTCTTCTTCAAAATTTATCATATTAATTCCCGTACCTTTCCTGTACTGACTGATCATTTCTCTCCTGATCCGCCAGTGCATGCTTAACTGCAGACTGGCTGATCATTTCTTTCTCATTGATTGATTATAATATAGGAAGATTTTACTTTCAATGTCAAATTATAAAATTTCCATGAAAATAAAGTAGTTTTTCGTCAATAATATAAAATATAAAAATAGCATTTCAGGAAATTTACGGTTTTAACCCGTTTCTCCTGAAATGCTATCTTACTTTTTAGGATTTTCTTCCTGTTATGGTTCGTTAATCCTCAGCTGTTCTTGTACATATTTTTCCATTCAGATGATAGAACTCTACGCATTTTGCATTGTTCTTCACATTTATAACCTGATCCCTGATCGCTATGGATACTCCCGGAAATACATCTCTTGTCACACAGACCGTTGCATTCGCTCCATCGGAGATCATGCGCTCAAGCCTCTTCACTTCGCCCTCATCTCCTGCGAGTGTCGCTGTGCCCTGGATTCTGGTACGCAAAAGTGCCACTCTTCTTGGATCTTCCTTATAGCTTACTCCGCGCTCCTTCTCCATCTCTTCGAACTTGGCAAGTCCCTGTTCGATCTTATCAAGTTCCATTTTGGTAATATCCATCTTCTTCTTCAGCAGATTCAGTCTTGAAATACAGTCCGCACTTACTCCAACGGTCACAGCTGTCCGCATCTCCGCTTCATTTCCGATCGTGGTAGCCCTGATTCCCTTGACTGCGCTGATATCTCCACCGATGATCTTCGCTGTTCTGCCCTGAATCAGAATAAATCCTCTGCACGCAACTGTGCAGTCGAGCAATACGTCAGCCTCCATATCTCCCTCTACCTGGATGACTGTATACTCAATAAACTTTGCATACAGATTTCCTTTGGTTCTGACATGTGCCTTGTTCCCTCCAACCATTCCACTTCTTAAAATGATATCCTTACCGGCTTCCAGATTACAGGCTTCCACGTTTCCATCAATCGTGATACTTCCGGTTGCCTTGATCGTAACTCCGGATTCCACACTGCCGTGGATCACAATATCCCCTGTAAAATCTATGTTTCCGGTAGTAAGATTCGCATCTCCGCTCACCTCATAGATTGGCTGGATTCTGATCTTATCATTCTCAATATCAATCTTCCCATCCATCAGGGAAAAATAGGTAAGGCAATCCTCACTTCGTCCAAAACCGGTTCCCCGAAGTGCGCCCTGCTCTCTGGCTACCCTTGCGGCAATCGGTTTTCCGGAAACTCCGGTTCCATCTGTTCCCTTTACAGCCGGATGATATATCGCAATGACCTGATCCTTCTGAACTGACTGCACACTGTACATGGACCAGTAATCTACGGATCCGTCCGGCAGTATCTTCGGCTTTTTCTCAAGGTTCATATTCACCTTATACTCATAGAATCCATCCTGTCCCTCTACTGCCGGTATGCCTCTTGCCACCAGTACGTCCTGTTCATAGATTTCTTCATCGAGAATCTTCTGAAGCTGCGCTTCATCGATTCCATAAGTAATCTGGTTCACCCGTAATACATCGTGCAGATACTCGATCGTATAGTGTTCTCCTTCTTCCAGTGCAGGGAGTCTGATCCATGCCTCTAAGTCTTTATTCACGGTCTTCACTTTTGGTGTAGAAATACTTGGTAATGCCATTCTTCCAACTCCCTTCTTCCTACAAAAATCGTATATATACTATATAATACTCGTTTTTGCCCTATTTTTCAAGCAAGTTTTCTCTTTTTTCGAATATTTTCGACGTGGTTTTTGTGCATATTAGCCAAAGTATTTTTCGCAGCGCTGACAATATTTCTAAGAAAAAAACTCGCTGAAGCATCGTGTTTCAGCGAGTTTTTAGTTACTATTTTGAGTTATACCATTAAAAAATAGCCGTCCTGACCCTGCAAAAGTCTGAGGTGACCCCAAAAAGTTAGACTTTTATTGCGTAACAGATTTTGTCTGTTACG
>UQNW01000028.1 GCA_900542495.1 uncultured Roseburia sp. | reverse complement strand
AACAAGGGCTTATAGCCCGCATCTCGAGCCACCCCTTGTAGGGGTGGTCGCGACTTGCTGTCTGAACAGTAACCACAATGCATTTATAACAAAAACATTTCAGACAAAAATTCTTGACAAACTTATCTATATCGGTTACAGTCAATCTTGCAGATAACAGAATCTTTTTTATCAAAAATGTAACAGATCGTACTATGAGGGTAAGGTATCATTACCGGTAAAAACATTTCAGCCGGATCGGCATGGAATCCAGAAAAGATAAAACAACAGAATGATTCATGCATTGCGCAGACAGGACAGAAGAAGGAATATGTGCAAAAAATGTTTCATGTTCATAGTTGACAATTGAAGGAAAGTATAATACTATAAGAACAAGAAAACGAACATAAGTTCGTATTGGAGGAAAGAAAATGGCAAAAGAAGATAAATTGAAAGCATTGGATGCTGCGATTTCACAGATCGAGAAGCAGTATGGTAAAGGATCTATTATGAAGCTGGGTGACAATTCAGCACATATGAACGTTGAGACTATCCCGACAGGTTCTTTGAGCCTTGATATAGCACTTGGTCTTGGAGGACTTCCGAAGGGAAGAATCATTGAGATCTATGGACCGGAATCCAGTGGTAAGACGACTGTTGCGCTGCATGCGGTTGCAGAGGTGCAGAAGCGTGGAGGAATCGCTGGTTTCATTGATGCAGAGCATGCGCTTGATCCGGCATATGCCAAGAATATCGGTGTTAACATCGACGAATTATATATTTCACAGCCGGACTGCGGAGAGCAGGCACTTGAGATCACAGAGACAATGGTTCGTTCCGGAGCAGTGGATATTGTGATCGTGGACTCTGTTGCAGCGCTTGTTCCGAAGGCAGAGATCGACGGTGATATGGGAGATTCCCACGTGGGACTTCAGGCAAGACTTATGAGTCAGGCACTTCGTAAATTGACAGCAGTTATCAGCAAATCCAACTGTATTGTTATTTTTATCAACCAGCTGCGTGAAAAAGTAGGAATCATGTTCGGAAATCCGGAGACAACTACAGGTGGTCGAGCGCTTAAGTTCTACTCATCTGTCCGTATGGATGTCCGTAGGATCGAGTCGCTGAAACAGGCAGGAGAGGTTGTCGGAAACCGTACCCGTGTGAAGATCGTAAAGAATAAAGTAGCACCTCCATTCAAAGAGGCAGAATTTGATATTATGTTTGGAAAAGGTATTTCCAAAGAGGGAGATATCTTAGATCTTGCGTCAGACTGCGGTATTATCGTGAAGTCTGGTGCGTGGTATGCTTACAATGGAGACAAGATTGGTCAGGGACGTGAGAATGCGAAGGCATATCTGAGAGAAAATCCACTGGTATGTGAAGAAGTAGAGGCAAAAGTCAGAGCAAAGTTCCAGTTAGACGGAACAGCAGAGGAAGCTGATGCTGTGGAAAAACCGGAAGTATTAGAGGGTGAAGAATAAGCATGGATGTGCAGGTGACATCTGTGATCCCTTTGGAAAAAGGAAAAGCCAGAATCCGGTTTGAGGATGGATCAGAGGTCATTCTTTATAAAGGAGAGATCCGGAAGCTTGGAATACAGGAAGGCTGCGTGATCACGGACGAGGTCTATCATAAGATCATAGATGAAATCCTAGGACAGCGTGCAATCAAAAGAGCCATGCATCTGTTAGAAAGGCAGGATCGGACGGAACGACAGCTTTATGATAAACTGAAGGAGAACGGATATCCGGAGGTCTGTATTGAATCTGCTATTTCCTATGTGAAAAGATACCACTACATTGATGATTTCCGCTATGCATCTGCTTATATCCGGTATCGTCAGGAGAAGAAAAGCAGACAGAAGCTGAAACTCGAACTGCAGGCAAAAGGAATCGCAAGAGATGTGATCGAGGAAGCGTTAGAGGAAGAGTATGTTTCAGATGATCAGAATAAGATACTGGAATTACTGCAGAAGAGACGCTATAGCTTCGAAAATGCGGATACCGCGGAGCAGCGGAAGAATTACCAGTTCCTGCTTCGAAGAGGATTTCAAAGCAGTGACATCCTTCATGTGATGCGCCGGGAATGGTAGCGGATCTGGCAAAAAAGAGACGGTTTGTTCCAGAGAAAATACGACAAATTTGTACAATATGTTGTATTCTTATTTTTGAGACATTCAATATTATGCATATTGAACAGTAATTCACTTGACATAACTAGAAAAATAGAATAAAATTAATCTGTTGTTAATTATGACAGAAAAATTAATCTAATTATATGTTATATGTACAATGAAAATTTCATAAAGGAGGTGCTCCTGTGCTGCAGATAGTGATCGCTGTTGTTATAACACTTATTGTTACTGCGGTTCTGACTTACTTTATCACAACTGCTTACCACAAGAACGTAGCGAATGCGAAGATTGGTAACGCGGAAGATAGAGCGCGTGAGATCATTGATGAAGCAGTAAAGGCAGCAGAAACCAAAAAGCGTGAAGCAATGCTCGAAGCGAAAGAAGAGTCCATTAAAGTCAAGAATGACCTGGACAAAGAAGTGAAAGAGCGCAGAGCAGAGATTCAGCGTAGTGAACGCAGAGTCGTACAGAAGGAAGAAAACTTAGACAAGAAGTTAGAATCCATTGAGAGACGCGAAGCCGGTTTTGCTGCAAAAGAAGAAGAAATCAACAAGCAGAAAGCTCAGATTGCAAAGCTCAACGAAGAGCGTTTACAGGAACTGGAAAGAATCTCTGGATTAACCTCCGAACAAGCAAAGGAATATCTCTTAAAAACCGTTGAAGAAGATGTTAAACTTGATACCGCAAAATTAATCAAAGAAATGGAAAACAAGGCAAAGGAAGAGGCTGATAAGAAAGCTAAGGATTATGTGGTAACAGCTATTCAGAAATGTGCAGCTGACCATGTGGCAGAGACAACAATTTCTGTTGTTCAGCTTCCGAATGATGAAATGAAAGGTAGAATCATCGGACGAGAAGGACGTAATATTCGTACATTAGAGACGATGACTGGTGTGGATCTGATCATAGATGATACACCGGAGGCAGTAATTTTATCCGGATTTGATCCTATCAGAAGAGAAGTTGCCCGCATTGCTTTGGAAAAATTGATTGTAGACGGACGTATTCATCCGGCTAGAATCGAAGAAATGGTAGAAAAGGCACAAAAAGAAGTCGAGACAATGATCCGTGAGGAAGGTGAAGCAGCAACATTAGAAGTTGGTGTTCACGGAATTCATCCGGAACTCGTTCGTTTACTTGGTAGAATGAAGTTCAGGACAAGTTACGGACAGAATGCGTTAAAACATTCTATCGAAGTAGCACAGCTTTCCGGATTATTAGCGGCGGAAATTGGTGTAGATGTAAGAACTGCAAAGCGTGCAGGTCTTTTACATGATATTGGTAAATCTGTGGATCATGATATGGAAGGATCTCATATTCAGATTGGTGTTGATTTGTGTAGAAAATACAAAGAATCTCCAATTATTATCAATGCAGTTGAGGCTCATCATGGTGATGTAGAGCCTGAGTCTTTGATTGCATGTATTGTACAGGCTGCTGATACGATCAGTGCGGCAAGACCTGGTGCAAGAAGAGAGACACTTGATACTTATACCAACAGATTAAAACAGTTAGAAGACATTTCAAACGGATTTAAGGGAGTAGAAAAATCATTTGCTATTCAGGCAGGTAGAGAGATTCGAATTATGGTTGTTCCAGAACAGATCAGTGATGCAGATATGGTATTGTTAGCAAGAGATATTGCAAAACAGATCGAGTCTGAATTGGAATACCCAGGACAGATTAAAGTAAATGTAATTCGCGAGTCACGTGTTACGGACTTTGCGAAATAGCTTGACAAAGAGAGCATAAAAGAAGATTCGAAGAGGTTGATCCTGTTTCGGATCTTCTTTTTTATGTAACAGGATATTTCGTTGGAATTCCCTGTTGTATAAGAAACTTCGTTAGGATGCGACTGATGCGCAGATACGAAATAAAATGATGAATGTGAGGGAAAAAGAATGAGTGAGCATGCAAAAAGAATTAAACGGGAATTAATGCTGAAGGGCACGATTTTAGATATTTATAAGGATACAATGGAACTCCCAAACGGCAAGACAGAGGAGTGGGATTTTGTCTCACACAGAAAGGGAGCGGCTGCGGTAGTTGCAGTGCGTGAGGACGGAAAACTGTTAATGGTACGGCAATACAGGAATGCTTTAGAACGTATGACGTTAGAAATTCCTGCGGGGGCAAGAGACAGTGTGACAGAGGACACAAAAGTATGTGCGGCGCGGGAGTTAGAAGAGGAGACCGGATATCGGAGTGAAAATCTTTCTTTTCTGATCTCGTTAAGAACTACGGTCGCATTTTGTGATGAGTTTATTGACGTCTATCTCGCAAAAGATTTGGTAAAAAGTGAACAGCATTTAGATGAGGGAGAAGCGATTGATGTCGAGGCACATGATGTCGATGAATTGTGTGAAATGATTTATGCAGGAAAAATTCAGGATTCCAAGACGGTTTCAGCAATCCTTGCTTATAAGAATCTGCTGAATAAGGAACGCAGAACGTAAAAACTGATTTTAAATCCCGACAGAGAAAGCATAGATTATTCTGGAAAGCATAGATTATTAGGAAGATAAAATTGTCCTATGAAGTCTGAAAAATGAAGCATACATTTTGTTTCAGACAGAGGAATGGAATGTGAGAAAAAATGATTCGGAAAAGTTTTATTCTCTATGCAATCTGTTTTGTAGCCGGGATCATACTTGTGAATGGCGTTGGCAGTAGTTTACTGCATACATATGGAATGATCTCATTTTGGGATCAGGCAGCAGTTACATTTTGGAATCTGTCGTATGACCAGTATTTCTGGTATCTCTTTTTCGGGCGTATGAAAGGGATGATCCTGATACTGCTGCTTGGAGTGGTGTTCGACCGGAGAATGCTCACGAAGATATGCATTTCGTTATTTCTGTTTTTAACCGGGATATTTCTCACAATGTCAGTGCTGGAGCGGGGCATTGCTGGGATTGTGGCTGTGCTTTTCGCAATGCTGCCACAGTGGATTTTCTATCTGACAGCTTTGGTGTTTTTTGAAAAGGGGCGGGACAGAAAAGTGATTTTGCTCTGCTTTGTACTGGTGCTGATCGGATGCCTGCTGGAAGGATATATTTCTCCATTTTTCCTGAAAAAAGTGTTATAACAGCGAAAAACACCACAATCGTGTAATATGTCTGTAAAAAAATTGTAATGAATAATTACAAGATATGGTAAAAAAGGATCAGAAAAAACGAGATATTGTATTTTCGCAAAAAGACCGGAAAAATGGGCAAAAATACTGATTGCATTTTAATTTGTGAGTCATTATAATAGGGAATATACCTCGAAAAAGAGGTATTTTTTCGGCTTGAAAGAGTTTACATTGAGAGAAAAGAATCGGGGCAGGTAATGAGCATGAAACAGGATATACATAATTTTATCCAATATCTTCATCAGGAAAAACAAACTTCAGAGAATACAGAATTATCATATGAACGTGACTTGAAGAAGATGAGTCTGTATTTAACAGAGCATGGAGTGAACCGGGTGGATGCTGTTACCCTTGAGGTTCTGAATTCTTATATAATAGAGCAGGAGCAGTCCGGGCTTAAGCCGGCAACGGTCTCTAGAAGCATTGCGTCCATGAAAGCGTTCTTTCATTATGAGGAGTTAGAGCAGAAGATCAGTGAAGATCCTGCTTTGAATCTGAAAGCTCCGAAGGTAGAGAAGAAAGCACCGAGTATTTTGACAACGGAAGAAACAGATCGTCTGTTATCCCAGCCGAAGGAAAATTCACCAAAAGGTCTGCGCGATAAAGCGATGTTAGAACTTTTGTATGCGACAGGGATTCGTGTTTCAGAACTGATCTCTTTGAAGCTGACGGATGTGGATCTGTCTACCGGATATATTACTTGTGTGGATGCACATAAGGAGCGTGTGATTCCAATTACACCAGTGGCTAAGGACACGCTTGTGCGATATATCAGAGAGGGACGTCCGCAGTTAGTGAAGGATGAGAATTCTGTCTGGTTATTTACCAATTGTGCAGGAGAGGCGATGAGCCGTCAGGGATTCTGGAAGCTGATCAAATCTTATGGCAAGAGAGCAGGGATAGAATCAGAGATCACACCGCATATATTGCGCCATTCATTTGCTGCACATCTGGTGTGCAGCGGAGCAGATTTAAAGATCGTGCAGGAGATATTAGGACATTCCGATATTTCCACGACACAGGTTTATGCTCATATGAATCAGGCTGCAAATGCATAGATTTTTATTTATTTAACAGTTTTAAGACGTCATCTAAAGAACATCCGTGACTTAGGGCGATTGCCTTTAAGTCTTCAAATTCCGGTTTTTCATGAATTGCATGATAACCGGAACTTTTTTTTATGCGGATTTTTCCAAAAGAAGTATCATGGACTTCGAATGTGGAAGTGAGTTTTGCACGCTCATAAACTGCATAGCGGACACCACGAGTGGTAGTGTGCTGGAAGAAAAGGCGTGTAAAGGTTTCTTTTTCCGCCAGAGGACAGAGACAGGTCAGGATAATTCCCGGTCTGCCCTTTTTCATCTGGATTGGAATTGTGTATACATCCAGTGCACCGGCGTTTAAAAGAGATTCGCTGGCAAAACTGATCGCTTCCCCGGTCATATCGTCTAAATTACAGGAGATACTTAAAATCTTATCGTCATAGTCACCTGTGGCAACATCTCCAAGAAATGCGCGCACACAGTTGATGGTTTCAAAATCTTTTTGTCCCATGCCATATCCGGTCTGTTCCAAAGTCATGACAGGCATTTCCTGAAAAGCCTCGACGTAATGACGTAGAATGGCAGCACCGGTCGGAGTGAGCAATTCGCCTTTGATCGAACCGGAATAAAAAGGGAGTCCCTTTAAAAGTTCAGTAGTCGCCGGAGCCGGAACCGGAAGTACGCCGTGAGCACATCTGACAAAACCGCTTCCGACATGGAGAGGGGAAGACAGTATTTTTTCCGGTGCGATCAGGTACATAAGAAGTGCACAGCCACAGACATCTGCCAATGCATCCAAAGTGCCGACTTCATGAAAATGAATCTGTTCCAAAGTGGTATTGTGAACAGAAGCCTCCGCATTACCGATGAGCTGATAGATAGCGGCGGCATCGGCTTTGACCTGTGCTGGAAGTTCTAAGTGTTCAATCTGTGCGAGGATTGACGGGTAACTGTGATGTGCGTGCTCATGATTCTGTTCAGTGTGAGTATGGTGGTGGGCGGCAGCATCAGAAGAAACGACTTCCTCTTTACCGTTTATGGTGACGCACATATGCGTGCCGGAAAGCCCACATTTTTTGGCTTCTTCTGGAAAAATCTGAATCCCATACCCGGAAAATGCCTCATTCATGGTCTGCAAAAAAATATCTTTCTGGTCACATATCTCATAAAGGGCAGCCATGAGCATATCTCCGGCAGCTCCCATTTTACATTCAAAATATAATGTTTTCATAAACAAAATCCTTTCTTACAATCTCACCTTTATATTATTAGATTTTTTTACGGGATGCAAGCAGCTTCATTAGTACATTTCCACAAAAAATGGAAACTGTTTTTGTGAAAGTAGTTTCTTGTAGGCTTTACAGGGAAGTGCTACAATAATGGAAACGGAAATGATAAAAAGAGTTTCCAATGAAAAAATGGAAACGATGAAGACAACAGAAACCATGAGAATTAAGGAAGTACCGAAAAGAAGGAACGTTTGGCGGAAAAAGGAGCAGTTATGGAATTACGGGAATCAATTTTAGAGGGAACCATTCAGGCATTTAATAAAAAAGGGTTAAAGTTCACAATGGATGATATCGCAGCCTTACTTGGAATCAGTAAGAAAACGATTTATACCGTATTTCAGGATAAAAATTCGCTTGTGTCAGAAATGGTAGATTACTGTTTTGATTCGATCAAGGAGAGCGAGCAGAAAGTACTTGCCGATACATCATTAGATACGATCGGAAAGATCAGGGCAATCTTAGGAGTTCTCCCTGAGAGTTACCGGGACATTGATTTCAGGCAGCTATATCTGTTAAAGGACAAGTACCCGAAGATTTATAAAAAAGTGGAACAGAGGTTAGAGACCGGCTGGGAGACAACGATCGCACTCATTCAGCAGGGAATCCGAGAGGGAACGGTTCGACCGATTAAAATACCGATCATAAAGACCATGTTAGAGGCGACGATCGAACAGTTTTTCCAGAGAGATGTTCTGATCACAAACCAGATCTCATATAACGATGCACTAGAGGAAGTGGTGAACATCCTTGTGGACGGAATCATACAGACGAAGTAAGAGAGAAAAACGCAGCAATTTTCATAACACAGATTTGAACTGTGCAGCTACTTATTCATAAAAAGGAAGAGGATGAGAAAATGTCGGAACGTATTTATTTGAATGATGACTGGAAATTTACGGAACAGTTTGAGATGAACCTGACAGCGGCAGATTATGATGACAGCGCCATGCAGGAGGTAAGGCTTCCGCATACGTGCAGGGAAACACCGCTCCATTATTTTGACGAACACTGTTATCAGATGATAAGCGGTTATCGGAGAATCATTGAGGCAGAGAAAGCGTGGGAAGGGAAAAAGATTTTACTGACGATCGATGGCGCAGCCCATGACAGCGAAGTGTTTTTGAATGGGAAAAAAGTGGGAGAACACCATTGTGGGTACACCGCCTTTACCATGGATATCAGCAGTGAACTTTTGTATGGCGAAAAAAATATCCTTGTGGTAAAGGTGAACAGCAGGGAAGATTTAAATATCCCGCCATTTGGTTACGTGATCGACTACATGACTTATGGCGGAATTTACCGGGATGTCTATCTCGATATCAAAAACACAGATTATATCGAAGATATTTTTATCAAGACAAAAATTTCGGATGTGAAAAAAGGAAGTGCAGAGCTGATCTCCGAGGTGGCTGTTTCAAGGACGCAGGAGGGATTGTTCTTAAAGCAGAGCCTGAAGAATAAAAAGACGGGAGAGTTTCAGCCGTTGGGGGAGAGTGAAATCTCCGGCAGCACGATGCAGCTTTCCTACCCGGTCGAGAATGTGATCCTGTGGGATCTGGAAAAACCGGAACTTTATGAGGTGAAGACAGAGCTGATCTGTGACGGAAAGCTGATGGATGAGAGAATTAACCGGGTTGGCTTTCGCAAGGCAGAATTTTTAAAAGACGGATTTTATCTGAATGGTGAAAAAATAAAACTCCGCGGTCTGAACCGGCATCAGAGTTATCCATATGTCGGATATGCCATGCCACGTTCCATGCAGCGGCTGGATGCGGATATTTTAAAGCGGGAGCTCGGTGTCAATGCCGTGCGGACTTCCCATTATCCGCAGTCGCATTACTTTATCGAGCGGTGCGATGAGATCGGGCTCCTTGTTTTTACAGAGATACCGGGCTGGCAGCATATCGGTGATGCAGCCTGGAAAGATCAGGCAGTGGAAAATGTAAAGGACATGGTAAAACAGTACCGCAATCATACGTCGATCATCCTGTGGGGTGTCCGGATCAATGAATCGCAGGATGATGATGAATTTTACAGGCGGACAAATGCGGCAGCACATGAGCTGGATGATTCAAGACCGACAGGCGGTGTCCGCGCGAACAGGAAAAGCAGCCTGTTAGAGGATGTATACACCTACAATGATTTTGTACATGACGGAAAAGCAAAGGGATGTGAGCCGAAAAAGAATGTGACTTCGGATATGGAAAAACCATATCTGATCAGTGAATTTAACGGACATATGTATCCGACGAAAGCATTTGACTGGGAAGAACACCGGGTAGAGCATGCACTCCGGCATGCAAATGTTTTAAATGCTGTAGCGGAAAATGAGGATATTGCCGGATGCTTTGGCTGGTGTATGTTCGATTACAATACACACAAAGATTTCGGCAGTGGCGACCGTATCTGTTATCATGGTGTGCTTGATATGTTCCGCAATCCGAAACTGGCGGCAGTGATCTATGCAAGCCAGCAGGAGAAAGAGCCGGTGCTGGAACTGAGTTCTTCGATGGATATTGGAGAGCATCCGGGATGTAACCGTGGAGAAACCTATATTTTTACAAATGCAGATAAGGTACGGATGTTTAAAAATGACCGGTTTATCAAGGAATACAGTGCAGCGGATTCTCCTTATAAATATTTAAAGCATGACCCAATCCTGATCGATGATTTTATCGGGGATGCTTTGAGAGAGGAGCACATGAAACCGGGGCAGGAAGCTGGTGTGAAAAAAGCCTTGAATGCATTTGCAAGGTTTGGATTTGCAAGACTTCCAAAATCCATTTACCTGACAGGCGCATGGATGATCCTGCGGTATCACATGAATATGGAAGAAGCTGTGCGGTTATACAATAAGTATATAGGTGACTGGGGTGGTACATCCACAACGTATCATTTTGAGGCAGTCATGGTCGATCCGGCGACCGGGCAGGAACGCGTGGTAAAGACGATCATCAAAGAGCCGATGACGGAGCGCAAACTTTCCGTTGTTGCAGATCATGAAAATCTGGTGGAAAAAGAAAGCTATGATGTGGCGGCAGTCCGAATCCAGGCGCAGGACGAACACGGAAACATTCTTCCATTTTATAATGATCCGCTCACGTTTGAGACGGAAGGACCAATCGAGGTGATCGGACCAAAGATTGTTTCGTTGCAGGGCGGAATGGGAGGCACCTATGTAAAGACTAAAAAAACTGCCGCAGGGGAACCACAGAAGGCGGCGCTTATCATACACGATGGCGAAAACGAAATTAAAATCGGATTCACGGTACAAAGGGATGAAATTGCGAAACTCAAAAATAACTAAATGTGTACTGAATGGAACAATTTAAAGAAAATGAAATAGAAAGTTTGTTGGAAAGGGAAAAAAGATGACAGACAGATCAAAAGTGATTTTTGACAATGAGATGCCGGAAAAAGTTTACAAAAAAGCATTAAAATCCAAAAAGAAATACATGAAAAAGTTCGGGGATGATTCAACAAAAGATTATCCAGTGACCATTGAAAAGAACCGGTATATCGGCGATTCCTTAGGCGTTTATAACATTTTGGTAGGCAATCTCGCAGAAAACGCCCATTATGATGCAGATGCGCATGCCGAAGGCGGCGAATTTGATACGGAAAAAGGAATCATTGTCGGAAATATCCGTATGGGATTTGGTCATTACCGTATTTCCATGGCAATGGCATCGGCAGCGAAAGCACTCGGATACACACCATACTGGATGGACTTAAATTCTTATGGAGAGACGACCTGTACGAAAGTGATCGGGGCGCAGAACGATCTTTACTCGCTCGGCTCAAGACTTTCCCAAAATCCGATTTTTAACAAGTTAGTCTGGGAGCCAATGAACTATGAAGGGTTCCGCGCGTTATCATATAATGCGGCAGATCAGAAAAACGCAGAGTTAATGGCTCCGGTTTACCGCAATGTGCCAAAAGACATCCCGGTGATCGGAACTCATGTCTGGCCGGCGCAGGCTGCCATTCACGCCGGAATGAAATATGTGGTCAATGCGATCCCGGATAACTGGCCAATGGCATTGCATTTATCCGAGGGAAGCGTGCATACGATCCAGTGCCATAATTCCTATATGGGATATCGGATTTTAAACGGGATGAACAAGGAAAAAGTAAACCGGCCAATGCCGGCGGACAGCCTTGTATACACAGGTCATTACATTGACCATGAACTTGTGCAGGGAATCGAGGCAGACTGTGCAGCACGTATCCGGAGAAAAGAAAACGGAAAACCAATGCGTTTCCTGTTGACTATTGGAGGTGCAGGAGCACAGAAGGAGATATTTGCAGCGATTATCAAATACCTGCTTCCATACATTGAGAAAAAACAGGCTGCATTGTATGTCAATGTCGGAGATTATAAAAATGTATGGGATGCACTGATCGCAGAGATTCCTGAAATGAAAAAATATGCGACAGAGCATTTTGATAACTGGACAGACACCGAAAAGTTTGCAAAAAAAGCGTTGGATGAAAAAGAGGAGATCGAGGGAATCCATGGTTTCTGGCACAAAAATATTTTTGAGGCAGTCTACTGTACCAACCTTCTTATGAGAAGCTGTGATGTTCTTGTGACAAAGCCGAGTGAACTTGCATTTTATCCGGTTCCAAAGCTTTTCATCCGCCGTGTAGGAAAGCATGAGATGTGGGGTGCAATCCATTCCGCAGAGGTCGGAGACGGAACCTTGGAGTGCCGCGATATTCCACATACGATCCAGATACTGGAATTATTCTTAAAGGATGACCAGTTTTTGATCGACATGTGCCACAACATTGAGACAAATAAGGTGGCAGGACTTTATGACGGAGCCTATAAAGTTGTAGAACTTGCAATGGGATTAAAGAATAAATAAAAAGCAGTGGAGAATATAAAAAGGAGATTTTTACAATGGAAGCAAAGAATAAATTAACCGGCAAAGAACGATTTGCCTACGGAATCGGGGCTGTAGGAAAGGATATGGTCTATATGCTTTCCGCAAGTTACATTTCAATTTATTTTCTGGATGTTATGGGGATCAGTGCGGCAGCAATCGCAGTACTTTTAATGGCTGCGCGTGTATTTGATGCATTTAACGATCCAATCATGGGAGTGCTGGTCGCTAAGACGAAGACCAGATGGGGAAAATTCCGTCCGTGGTTATTAGTCGGTACGATCACAAACGCAGTGGTACTTTATCTGATGTTCACCATTCCACCGGAATTAAATGGTGCAGGCTTGGTAGCATACGCATCCGTTACATATACTTTGTGGGGAATGACTTATACCATGATGGATATTCCGTTCTGGAGCATGGTTCCGGCATTCACAGAGGCAGGAAAAGAGAGAGAGGGCTTATCTGCATTCGCACGTTCCTGCGCAGGTGTTGGTTCTGCACTGGTATCCATTGTCACAGTCGTGAGTGTTGCGGCTCTTGGAAAAGCATTCGGCGGAACAACAGACAATGAGATCAACCGGATCGGATACAGCAAATTTGCATTGATCATTGCGGTTTTATTCGTCATCTTTATACTGATCACCTGCTTATGCATCAAGGAAAAATCAACGGTCGACATGAAAAGTGCAACGATCGGAGAGATGTTTAAGGCATTGATCCAGAATGATCAGGCAATGACGGTTGTAGTTGCAATTGTTATGATCAATACCGCTTTATACATCACACAGCAGTTAGTTTACTTTTTCTTAAAATACGATTTCAGCCCAAGCACCTATCAGGCAGATTTTACATGGTTTAATATGGTAGGTGGTGGCTGCCAGATTTTAGCCATGATGATTCTGTTCCCGGTATTGCGTAAATTCATGGATACGATCAAAATTTTCTACACCTGTTTTGCAATGGCTGTGACCGGATACATTCTGATCATCATTATCTCTGCAACCGGAACAAGCTCTGTTGTATGGCTGTTCATTCCGGCAGCCCTGATCATGGCAGCAGTTGGTGTGTTAAACGTTATTATTACCATATTTTTGGCAAACACCGTTGATTATGGTGAATACAAAAACAACAGACGAGATGAATCTGTCATCTTCTCCATGCAGACATTTGTAGTAAAACTTGCATCCGGAATCGCAGGTTTCTTATCTTCCATGGTACTGTTTGTTTTCCATATCAGTTCCAATAAAGAAGCCGTAGTGACCGAACCAATCGCAGCCTCCTCCCGCATGGGACTCCGCTTATCCATGACACTCATTCCAATCGTAGTGCTGTTCATTGGATTCATAGTATTCAAAAAACATTACATCCTGACGGATTCGAAACTGAATGAGATTTCGACTGAATTAGAAAAAAAGCATCAAACAAATTGAAGTAAGACAAATTGCGAAACTTATAAAAAGTAAATTAAGTTGTGGAAATACAACAAAAGATTGAGAAGACATTGGGGAACCGCCGGTACTTAGAAGGTAGCTTTTGTAGTTCGTTCTGATTTATCAGGAACGAACTGCGAAAGATAGCTTGTTAGTACCGTTGCGAGTGACACATAGCGAAAGCGTGTCTTCGAAAATTTTGTTGCATTTTCACAACATTCATAACGTAAATTAGAGTTTCGCACAACTATCGAAAAGGAGAAAAACATGATTCAGATATCGAATGAAATTTTCGTTTTGCATACCGCAAACACAACCTATGCATTTCGAAAACTGCCAACCGGACAACTCGAACACCTCTACTATGGAAGAAAAATCCATGTCAGGGAACCGCTTGACGAAAATGCGATCACTCCATTGATCGAAAAACATACCTTCCAGCCGGGCAACAGTTGTGTTTATGATAAAGAGCACGATACCTATGCATTAGAGGATCTGTGTCTGGAAATGTCTTCTTATGGAAAAGGCGATATCAGAGAACCTTTTGTGGAACTGGTGTATGAAGACGGAAGCTTTTCCTCGGATTTTGTGTATGAATCCTTTGAACAGTTCGATGGCAGGGAAGCAAGAGAGACAGAGGACGCACTTCCAACTTCCTATGATGAAAACAATGCGGTGGAACACCTCTGTATCGTGCTGAAGGACAACAATTCCGCACTGAAACTGGAGCTTCATTATTTTGTCTATGAAGACTGTGATGTGATCACGAGAAGCGCAAAGCTTATCAATGAAGGCGAGAGTGCCGTGCAGATAAAACGTTTATTAAGCTGTCAGATCGATTTCCCGACATCCGATTATGTGTTCACTTCGTTTCACGGAGCATGGGCGAGGGAAATGCGAAAATATGAGGTGCCTGTGGCAGCCGGAAAGTATGTGAACGCATCTTATACCGGAACATCCTCAAGCAGGGCAAATCCATTTGTGATGTTAAGCGACCGTGGGACAACTGAGGATGCCGGAGACTGCTATGGTTTTAATCTTGTATACAGCGGAAATCATTATGAGGCTGTGGAAGTAAACGGCTATGGAAAAACAAGATTTGTTTCTGGAATCAATCCACAGAATTTTTGCTGGCAGTTAAAGCAAGAGGAATGTTTTGAGACGCCGGAAGCAGTGATGACCTATTCCAAAGACGGTTACAACGGCATGAGCCAGTGCATGCATCAGTTTGTGCGGGAACATATTGTGCGTGGAACATGGAAGAAAAAAGTGCGCCCGGTTCTGTTAAACAGCTGGGAAGCAGCATATTTTGACATCAATGAGAAAAAACTGCTGCAACTGGCAAAAGCAGGAAAAGAGGCAGGAATCGAGCTTTTTGTCATGGATGACGGCTGGTTCGGACACAGGGATAATGACCAGTCCTCTCTCGGAGACTGGAAAGTAAACGCGAAAAAACTTCCGAATGGAGTGTCCGGTCTCTGTAAAAAAATCAATGAGCTTGGACTTTCGTTTGGAATCTGGGTAGAGCCGGAAATGGTCAATGTAGACAGTGAACTTTATCAGGCACATCCGGACTGGGCGATGGATATTCCGGGAAAAAATCATTCGGAGGGAAGAAACCAGAGATTACTTGATCTGACACGGACAGAGGTGCAGGATTATATCATTGAGCAGATGAGCAATCTTTTTTCTTCTGCGAATATTGCCTATGTAAAATGGGACATGAACCGGATCGTGACAGATTATTATTCGAAAGCACTCCCACCGGAACGACAGGGAGAAGTGGCACACCGCTATGTGCTCGGTCTTTACCGCTGTATGAAGGAGCTTACAGAAAGGTTCCCAGATATTTTATTCGAGGGATGTGCTGCCGGCGGCAACCGTTTTGATCTTGGAATCTTATCGTATTTTCCACAGATCTGGGCAAGTGATGATACCGATGCACTGTGCCGGGCAGAAATCCAGACCGGATATAGTTACGGATATCCAATGTCCGTGGTAAGCGCACACGTCTCATCGTGCCCGAACCACCAGACACTCCGCGTAACACCGCTTGAGACAAGATTTCAGGTGGCAGCGTTTGGTGTCTGCGGATATGAGTGTAACTTCTGTGATATGAAAAAAGAGGAGTTAGAGGCAGTAAAAGCGCAGATCGCACTTTATAAAGAGTGGAGAGAAGTGCTGCAGACCGGTTCTTTTTACCGGGGAAGAAATTTCTCTGACGAGGGAAGTACCAGTGGCAGTGTGTTAGGAGCGTCTGCTGGCAATATACAGGAATGGACCTGTGTATCAAAAGACCAGAAAAAAGCAGTCGGATTCCTGATGCAAAAGCTGGTGTCGCCGAATACGCAGTTTGAATCTTATCATGCCAAAGGATTAAATCCGGAAGCAGAATACCATTTTTACAACCGTAGTTTAAAATACAATGTTAAGGAATTCGGGGATCTGATCAATACAGTAGCGCCGGTTCATATCAGGCAGGATTCCCTTGCGCACAATCTGATCGCTATGGTGAAAAAAATGGATGGTGAGCAGGAAGATTTCTGCGCATATGGTGACACGTTAATGTATGCCGGAGTGAAGTTGAAACAGGCATTTGGCGGCACCGGGTATAATGAACAGGTCAGACATTTCCCGGATTTTGCCTCCCGGATGTACTTCATGGAACAGGTAGAATAACAGGAAAGCAGTCGAGGGGCAAAGAAAAGATCAGTCTGCTAGTCTTTTCTTTGCCTCGTCAATGACATCCTGTACAAAACCGTCTGTGTCATTGCGCACTGTTTTCCAGTCAATGTGCTCCATATCAGGTGAATCAAGGTCTGCATTGCGGAAAATATCCGGCAAAGACATTTTCTTAGTGATTGTTCCGACAAAGGAAAAATTGCCAAGCAGTTCTTCGCCCTGATTGACGGAAAGATTTTTTATATTGATCTTGCAGCCTGTGTCATCAGGTTCAGCAGTGATATAACCGCTTGCGGTAAAATCGTCCCCCTGATTTGTCTCATAGAGACAGTCCATATAAAGAAAATTCACATGCGTAACGGACGGATTGCGGACATAGGTAAGCGTCATGTGCTCATCATCCGGCAACTCATAGCTTAGAATACAGGTGCTGACGTCGGTTCCGTCAATGACCATAGAAGCCCCCTCCGTGATATCGGAAAGGTCAACTTCCATACGGCTCATCTGGCAGAGATCGGTCAGATAGAGTGAAACGCGGATGTCATAATCAGGAGTTTCCATTCCTAAAAGTTCCCAGATAAAACCACCACAGCCTTTCGGAATTGTAACGAGATATTCGTGACTTTTTTTCCCGGCAGAATCGGTGTGTACCTTTCCGGTTTTGTCAATCTGGATCTGTCTTGTCAACTCAATAATATTCGAAAAATTATCATGAAACCATTCCTGATCAATATCGTGGGTAAGCTCCGGCGCTTTTTTGAAATAGGTATTATTTGTGGTCATGGCGTAAGATAAGTTATCTAACATTGGCACCATAAAATAAACCGTATTTGCGTTCATATAAAAATCCATTTCTCCTACATTCAGTGTCAGAACATCCATATCGGAAATGATCGAAAGCTTTTTTTGTTCAAAAGACCGTTCTCCGGAAATATTCATAGAAGAAGAGTAATTAAAATTTTTAATGTCATTCATATAAGCCTTTCCCTCAAAAGAAATATTTCCATTGAAGTAATCCTGGCATAATTCCATAATATCAATGTGATAAGCAATATAGGCGGGATCGTTTAAGGTATGCTGCATAAAATAGACAACCGATAAAAGCATTTTTGTGCGCGGATGATTGGAAACATAGGTAAAACTGCCAAGAGCAAGCAGAAGAAGACATACAAGCAGTATGCCGAATTTACGAAATCGTTTTTTCTTTTTGCGGTTTGGGGTTGTGCTGGTCTGCTCCATAAATGGTACTCCTGTTGTGATTGGTTGGCATGTGATATGTGTGCTCACTTTTGCCTTACGTACATTATGCGTTACTGTGCACTCGTTCCTCGTTCCAGTAACGATTCGCAGACCCATTTAAAGTTTTGCTTCGCAAAAGGAGTCTGCTCACACATGAATCATGTTCTTACGTACCTGAGCAGTAAAATGCTCAGGTACTGTTTGAACAATAACTATTATACAGTTAATTTCTCAAATTAACTAGGGAAAAAAGGATGAATTCTCAAAGGTTTTCGTGTACAATAAGTGAGGATGAGAAAAGATATACATCCAGCAGGAGAAATGAACATGACAAATGAATTTTGCAAGGGCGGTGGCTGCACAGCGAAGCTTGGTCCCGGCATTTTAGACAAAGTATTAAAAATGATACCGAAAAAAGCAGATCCAAACCTGTTAGTGGGCTTCGATCATTCGGATGATGCAGCGGTGTACCAGCTCACGGATGATCTTGCGGTGGTGCAGACGCTCGATTTTTTTCCACCAATGGTGGAAGATCCTTATCTGTTTGGAAAAATCGCGGCGGCAAATGCATTGAGTGATATCTACGCAATGGGCGGAGAAGTTAAAACGGCATTAAACATTGTATGTTTTCCGGAAAGTATGGACGCCAACGTTTTAGGGCAGATCCTGCTCGGTGGAAACGAAAAAGTCACAGAGGCAGGCGGTGTGTTAGCCGGAGGTCATTCCATTAATGACACAGATGTGAAGTATGGATTGTCCGTAATGGGAACCATTCACCCGAAAAAAATTCTGGAAAATAATCATTGCAGGGAAGGTGACTGTCTGATTTTGACAAAACCGTTAGGCGTTGGAATCGTTATGACAGCGTCGCGCATGAAGGCGGCGTCAAAGGAAGCGTTTGACCAGGCAGTGGAGTCCATGACAACGTTAAATAAATACGCAGCGGAGATTTTGAAGCATTATGAGGTGCATGCATGCACAGATATCACAGGATTTGGACTGTTAGTTCATTTAGGGGAGATGTTGGGCGAAGCTTTTTCTGCAGAGATTAAGGCAACACAGATTCCGTATATCAAAGCCTGTGAGGATTATGTGGAAGAATTTTACATTACAGCGGCAGGGCAGAGAAACCGCAATCATATCGGTGCACAGGCAGCATTTGATCATTGTAGTTTTGCCATGGAAGAAATTCTATTTGATCCGCAGACATCAGGCGGACTTTTGGTGGCAGTTCCGGAACATGAGGCAGAACAGGCACTTACGGAGATCAAAGCACTTGGACTTGACTGTGGAATCATCGGAAAAGTAGTCCGGAAAAAAGAAAAGAAAATCTATGTCACAGGTGAAATGTGACAAGCGAAAACAAAATTTTTTACAAAAAATATATAGCATGGAGGATAAAAGGAATGAAAATTCAGATTGATGCAAAAGGAAAACAGTGCCCATTACCGGTAATTGAGGCAAAAAATGCAATGCAGGGCATGACGGAAGCAGGAACCGTGGAAGTGGCAGTTGACAATGAGATTGCAGTGCAGAACCTGACAAAAATGGCAAATCACAAAGGATTGACAGCAACGAGCGAGAAAAAATCCGAGCAGGAATACACAGTCTGGATCGAAGTGACAGAGGACTTTGTGAAAAATAATACAAGCGATAACAAAGACGCACAGGCAGAGGAAGCAGAAGAAATATGTATCCCGGATACCAGAAAGAAAAAGACGGTTGTTGTACTTGGCGCAGACCATATGGGCGAAGGGGATGAAAAACTCGGAAAAACGCTGATGAAAGGATTTATCTATGCGCTGACACAGTTAGACGAACTGCCGCAGACAGTGTTACTTTTCAATTCGGGGGCATATTTAAGCAGTGAGGGATCAGATTCTGTTGAGGATTTAAAGAGCCTTGAAGCCCAGGGCGTTGAGGTCGTGACCTGTGGAACCTGTCTGAACCATTATGGACTGACCGAAAAATTAGCAGTTGGTTCTGTCACAAACATGTATGTGATCGCACAGACGATGATGGAAGCAGACCATATCATAAAACCATAGAAAGAGCTTAATCAGTATGAAGAAAAATTTGATCCTTGTCCGTGGCGGCGGTGACATTGCCACGGGCACGATTTACAAATTACATCAGAGCGGGTATGCCGTGCTTGTGCTTGAAATTGAATATCCTTCGGCAATCAGGCGCTATGTTGCATTTTCAGAGGCTGTTTATGAAGAAACTTACACAATTGAAGGTGTCACCTGTAAAAAGGTGGATACATTAGAGGAAGCATACGAAGTGATCGCACAGGGAATGATCCCGCTTATGGTGGATGCGAACGGTGCAGTCATCCGGGAAGCAAAACCGGCGGCGGTGGTCGATGCAATCCTTGCCAAGAAAAATCTTGGAACGAACCTTGCTATGGCACCATTTACCGTTGCATTAGGTCCGGGATTTACGGCTGGATATGATGTGAATGTGGTTGTGGAGACAATGCGCGGACATAAGCTTGGCAGAATCATTCAGGAAGGAACTGCAATTCCGAATACCGGAGTTCCGGGTGCTATCGCAGGAGTGACAAAGGAGCGTGTCATTCATTCTGAGGCAGAAGGCTATCTGTATGGAACAAAAAAAATTGCAGATTATGTAAAAAAGGGCGAGATCATTGCCTATATTTATAAAGAAAAACAGCCGGACGGCACGATAGACGAAAGTGCAGAAGATACCAAACAGAATGTTACAGAACAGAAAATCCCGGTTTATGCTTCAATTTCGGGAATACTGCGTGGACTGATCCGGGACGGCTATCCGGTGACGAAGGGATTTAAAATCGCAGATATCGATCCGAGAGAATCCGAGTATGAGAACTGTTTTACAATTTCTGATAAGGCAAGGTGCATTGCAGGCGGCGTGTTAGAGGCACTGCTTTCTGCAGGAATTCTTCCGGAAAGGCAGGAAATTTGTTATGATTTATTTTGATAATGCTGCAACGACTCTGCAGAAACCAGAAGTGGTTGCGCAGGCAGTAAAAGAATCATTTTCTTATATTGGAAATGCAGGAAGAGGGGCAAATGATGCTTCTCTTTTTACATCCAGACTCATTTTTCAGACGAGAAAACAGATCGCGGAGTTGTTTCACATGAAAGACGGGGAGAAAAATCTTGCTGCGGAGCGTGTTATCTTCACGATGAACGCAACAGAAAGTCTGAACATCGTTATAAAGGGATTATTGCAGAGAGGCGATCATGTGATCACAACTGCAATGGAGCATAATAGTGTTTTGCGTCCACTTTATGAGATCGAGCAGCAGGGAGTGGAATTGACGATTCTTTCCTGCGAAGAAAAAGGAACGGTATCCTATGAAAAAATGGAGGCTGCGATCAGAAACAACACAAAAGCCATTGTGTGCACGCATGCTTCTAATGTAACAGGAAACGGTAATGATATAGCTGAAATAGGTGCTTTATGTAAAAAATATAATCTATATTTTATTTTAGATGCATCGCAGACGGCGGGGAATATCGATATTGATATGGAACAGAATCATATTACGGCACTTGTGTTTACCGGACATAAGGGGCTTTACGGACCGCAGGGAACAGGTGGAATCGCATTGGCAGACGGTGTGTGTGTGCATCCACTTTTATCCGGGGGAAGCGGAGTTCATTCTTTTGATAAAAAACATCCGGAAGAACTGCCGACTGCTTTAGAAGCCGGAACATTAAACGGGCACGGAATTGCAGGACTCCATGCCGCCTTACAATGGATCAAAGAGACAGGTATTGAGAAAATCCATGCAAAAGAAATGGCGCTTGCAAAACAGTTTCAAAGAGGGATAGAGAACATTCCCGGAATTCGTCTTTATGGCGAAGAAGATAAGACAGCGGCAATCGTAGCCTGCAATCTTACAGATTTTGACTCGTCTTATGTCAGTGACTGTCTTGCACAGGACTATGGGATCGCCACAAGGGCAGGCGCTCATTGTGCACCGCTTATGCATACTTATTTTGGAACCGTGGAACAGGGCATGGTGCGGTTTAGTTTTTCCTATTTTAACACGGAAGAAGAAGTTGCAGAGGCGGTAAATGCCATGAAAGAGATCGCGGCGGAGAACCGGGGAAAAGTGACCGCCTATGTTGGCGCAGGTGGAAAGACGACAAGCATTATGGAACGGGCAGAAAAGCTGCGTGCGGAGGGGAAAAAGGTACTGATTCTCACAACCACAAAAATGATGATACCTGAGAAAAATGATATATTTGCTGTATATACAGAAAATTCAGGAAATGAAAAGTATACAGAAAATTTAAAGGAAATAGAGAACTCGGAAAAAACGGTAAATCATTGCAAAATAGCGGAAAGAGCATTTAAAAAGCAGGTGCAGAAAATCTTAGAGCAGCATGGATACTGCATAGCCGGAATGCCACTTCCCGGCACAGAAAAATTTGGAATGTTGCCGGAACTGCTCATGGAAGATCTGTTATACATGGCAGACGAGATATTAGTTGAAGCAGACGGATCAGCGCATATGCCGATCAAGGCTCCGGCAGAGTGGGAGCCGGTTCTTTTTCCTTATTTTGATGAGGTGGTCATTGTCATGGGAGCGCATGCAATTGGAAAACCAATCAAAGAAGTCTGCCACAGATTAGAATATGCGAAAAAGATACTGCATTGCAGCGACGATAAAATCGTGACAAAAGAGGATCTTCAAATTTTGCGCGAAGAAGGGTATAAAAAACCAATCAGCGAGAAATATCCGGATATGAAAATTTTATAAAAACTTCTTGACATTAGAACATTAATACGATAAACTAGCGGACAAGTGAAGAAGAAAAATCGATGAGCAAAGAGAGTACTTGATAGGATGCTTTACAGAGAGTCAGCGGCTGGTGGAAAGCTGATAAGATACTATATAAGGAATGGGTTTGTGAGAGCAAAGCGAAACAGCAGAACGGTTGTAGTAGCAGATGCCGTGTCCTCACGTTACAGAGGTATGATATAGGAATTGCAGGCAGTCAGATTAGGCGGCAGGCAGTTTAAAGTATCGGAATGAGATGAGACATGATTGGTGGCGGATTTTCCAAGAGATTGGAAAGTCCGTTTTTTTATTGCATAGCAACTCTTTGTTCTTACATAGGAAATTTGACATGTTTCATGAAGAAGGGTGGCACCACGAGGAAAAATCGTCCCTGACCAGAGTAAAAGCTTTGGTCAGGGACTTTTTTAAAGGCATTGATTCTCCGGTGTATGGTTTGCAGTTTCATCCGGAATCTATCTATACAGAACATGGAAAACACATGATTGAGAATTTTCTGTCACAATAAAATAGAAAATTACGAAACTCTAATTCAGGTTGTGAAGATTGTGAGAAATTAACAAAATTTTCGAAGACACACTTTCGTTACGTGTCGCTCGCAGCGGTACTAAGAAACCAACGCTTGCATTTCTATCTGATAAATCAGAACGAAATACAACCGCTGTTTTCTAAGAACCGGCGGCTCCCCAGTGTCTTCTCAAGCTTTTGTCAATTTTTTACAATTTAATCTATGATATCTATGAGTTTCGTAATTGCCAATCAAAATAAGAAAGAGAAAGGCGAAAATATGATACTGGATCAGATTGTTGAAGATAAAAAGAAACGTCTTGTTGAGCACAAGAACAAAGTGAGTGGAACTAAAATCCGGGCGCAGGCAGAACAACGTGAGGGCACTTCACATCGTTTTTATGATGTCTTGAAAAAAGAACAGATTTCCATTATCGGGGAATTTAAAAATGCATCCCCAAGTCTCGGAAAAATTAAAAGTAAAATTAATTTAGGAGAAAGAATCAAAGAATACAATAGTTCTGTGGATGCAATTTCCTGTTTGACGGAAGAAGATCACTTCCATGGAAATATCGATTATCTGAAATACATCCGCAGTATTTCAACACTTCCGATTTTGAGAAAAGATTTTATGATCAATGAATACCAGTTTTATGAGGCGAGGGCAATCGGGGCTGATGCAGTGCTGCTCATTGCAGCTATATTAGACGATGCACAGATGAAAGCTTTTTATCAGCTTGCAAAAGAACTTTCTCTAGACAGTCTGGTGGAAGTGCACAATGAGGAAGAAATGGAACGGGCGCTGAAGGTGGATGCAGAGATCATTGGTGTGAATAATCGGAATCTTAAGGATTTTACCATTGAATTAGATACGACAAGGCGGCTGTTGGCAATGGTTCCAAAGGATAAGGTTTTTGTGGCGGAAAGCGGCATTATCACAGATGAGGATGTGAAGTTCTTGAAGCAGTGCAGGGTAGATGCGTTTTTGATAGGAAGGGCACTCATGGAAGCCGAACATCCTGCCGAGGTTGCCGCACACCGGAAGGAGCTGGCATGACAAAAGTAAAAATATGTGGGATCCAAATCCCGGTGGAAGCAGAATACCTCAACTGCAATGAGGTAGATTATGCAGGAATTGTACTATATGAAAAAAGTAAACGTTACGTTCTAATCAATAAAACAAAAGAAATACTGGAAAAATTAAATCAAAACATAACAAAAGTAGCCGTAGCAGTGTCGCAGGAGGAGACAATGATGCAGAAGGTTTTAAGAGCCGGATTTGATGTGTTACAGATCCATGGTGACTATGACAGAAAGATATTGGAGCATAAGCCGGATGAATTGAAACTCTGGCGGGCTGTCAATATCCGGAAACCAGAAGAGCTGGAATCTTTTAACTGGGAGGAAGCGAAGGTATTTGATGCGATCCTTCTGGACGCAGAAAAATATTGGAGCGGTCAGACTTTTGGCTGGGACAGTGAAGACGCCGGACGACAGATAAAGCAAACTATGACACAGGCAGAAAGTACAAAAAGCCAGATAGAGATGTTGCAAAAGTTTCGAGAAAGATTAAAAGCGCACGGCATTTTATTTGTATTGGCAGGAGGTCTTTGTGCGGACAATGTAAGAGAGGGAATTCGAATCTTTGAGCCGGACATCGTGGACGTGAGCAGCGGCGTGGAAAATGAGCATGGCAAGGATGAAGAAAAGATCAGGATATTTATAAAGAAAACAAAAAGTTAATTGTAAATTTAATAAAAACTAGCATGTATAATTTAAAAGTTGACATGTAGATAGCAAAAGTTATTGTTTGCAGACTATGAGAAAGGAAGGATGATCGAAATGAACACGAAAGCATATTATGGAGAATTTGGCGGACAGTATGTAGCAGAATCTTTGATGAACACATTAGAGGAATTAGATGCTGCATTTGAGGAGGCAATCCGTGATCCGGAATTTTTAAAGCAGTATCATTATTATTTGAAACAGTATGTCGGAAGGGAGACACCGCTTTATTACGCAGAGCGGCTCAGTCAGGCATATGGAACGAAGATTTATTTAAAGAGAGAGGACTTAAACCACACAGGTGCACACAAGATCAATAATGTGATCGGTCAGATCCTTCTTGCAAAGCGCATGGGGAAAAAGAAAGTGATCGCAGAGACCGGAGCAGGACAGCATGGTGTGGCAACGGCAACCGGAGCAGCGTTATTCGATATGAAGTGTACGGTTTACATGGGTGAGGAGGATATCAAGCGCCAGGCATTGAACGTGCTGCGAATGAAAATGCTTGGAGCAAATGTGGTGAGCGTCCGTTCCGGAAGCAACACCTTAAAAGATGCGACGAACGAGGCAATCCGTACCTGGGCAAAAACAGCAGAGGACACCTTTTACATTATCGGCTCTGCGGTAGGTCCATATCCTTATCCGAAAATGGTAAAAGAGTTTCAGAGTGTCATCAGCCGTGAGGCAAAAAAACAGTTTTATGAAGTGGAGAACAGACTTCCGGATGCAGTTATGGCATGTGTTGGCGGCGGCTCGAATTCAATCGGAATGTTTGCAGATTTTATCGAGGAAAAAGGCGTGAAACTGATCGGTGTCGAGGCTGCCGGAAAGGGAATCGAGACCGGTGAACATGCTTCGGCAATGGCGCTTGGCGAGCCGGGCGTGCTGCATGGAATGCGATCTTACTTATTACAGGATGAAAATGGAAATGTAAAACTTGCACATTCCATTTCCGCAGGACTGGATTATCCGGGAGTGGGACCGGAGCATGCTTACCTTCGTGACACAAAACGTGCAGAGTATGTTTCCGTGACAGATACAGAGGCAATGGATGCGTTAATGGAACTGTGTGAACTTGAGGGAATCATTCCGGCAATTGAGAGTGCCCATGCCATTGCCTATGCAAAAAAATACGCAAAATGGCTGCAGGAAGCACTCGGAAAAGAAAAAGCAATGGAGAAAAGCCTGATCGTATGCCTCTCCGGTCGTGGAGATAAGGACGTAAATACAATTGCAGATTATCTGGATGGCAAAGGCTACCTGAATTAGAAAGGATACCGAATGTAAAACAGAAATAATCGAAGAAAGAGAAAGGAAGAAAGTAATGAATCGAATCGAAGAAAAACTGACAATGTTAAAAGAAAAAAATAAAAAAGCGTTTATTACATACACAACGGCTGGTCTGCCGGACTTAGAAGGAACGAAAAAACTGATCCGGGCACAGGAGGAAGCCGGAGTTGACCTGATAGAACTTGGCGTTCCATTTTCAGATCCGGTCGCAGATGGTCCGGTCATTCAGAACGCATCCTATCAGGCAATCTGCAAGGGCGTGACATTAAAAAAAGTGTTTCATACAGTGGAACAGATGCGGGCAGAAGGAATCCAGAATCCAATCATTTTCATGATGTATTACAATATGGTGCTCCATTATGGCGTGAAAGATTTCGTAAAAAAATGTAATGAAGACGGTGTGGATGGTCTGATCATTCCGGATCTTCCGTATGAAGAACAGGACGAGATCAATGAATATCTGAATCAGTCCGATGCAACGATTTTAATCCAGCTTGTATCCCCGGTTTCCGGAAAACGTATCCCGAAAATTTTAGAGCATGCAAGGGGATTTGTATATTGTGTATCTTCCATGGGAGTGACCGGACAGGCAGCATCCTTCCATAAAGAAGTCATTTCTTATCTGACACAGGTAAAACAGGTGTCAAAAATTCCGGTAATGATGGGATTTGGTATCCGGGAAGCACAGGATGTCGCTCCAATGAAAGACATCATTGATGGTGCAATCGTGGGTTCTCATTTTATTACTTTATTGGAGAAAAACAACTTCAGCACCATAGCAGCAGCCAACTATTGTAATAAATTTAAACAGGATTTAAATAATCTGTAAAACAAAGAATGTGAGGAAAATGATATGAATATGAAAGAAGCAATTGCAAAAGCAACAGACAGAATTGACCGAGGACAAAGCAGAGACGATTTCCCCGGAGGTGGCAAAGCACGGCAACCGCTCCATTTCTTCAAAATCCGGAGCAGGAGATGTATTAGAGGCACTTGGAGTAAATATCATGGCAGAACCTGCGCTTGTGAAAAAGTGTGTGGATCAGGTTGGAATTGGATTTATGTTTGCACAGCTTTTCAATAAATCCATGAAATATGTTGGTCAGGCACGAAAAGAAATGGGAATTCGTACTGTGTTTAACATCTTAGGACCACTTGCAAATCCGTCCCGTGCGAAAAACATGGTAGTCGGAGTTTACAGTCCGGCACTTACAGAACAGATTGCGAAGGCAATGGCAAGACTAGGGGTAGAGCGGGCATTTGTTGTATCCGGAGAAGATCATATGGATGAGATCACTTTAACAGGAGCAACCACGATCTCTGAAATAAAAAATGGAGAGGTCGCAACCTTTACGGTCACACCGGAGGAATTCGGACTAAAAAGCTGTAGCCTTTCAGAATTGCAGGGCGGCGATGGCATGGAAAATGCAAAAATCACAAAGGCAGTCCTGACGGGTGAAGAAAAAGGTGCAAAACGTGATATCGTTCTTTTGAATGCCGGAGCAACTCTTTATGTAGGAGGGGTTGCGCAATCTATCGCCGAGGGTGTAAAATTAGTGGCAGAGACCATTGATTCAGGGGCTGCTTACCGCAAATTGGAGGAGCTTGTCGCTGCATCCAATGGATAATAGAAGAACAGCGAGGAGACAACAATGATTCGATTTAACAGTGATTACACAGAAGGATGCCACCCGGCGATTTTAGAAAAGCTCGCAGAGACGAACATGGAACAGACGGCAGGCTATGGCGAGGATGAATATTGTGAGCAGGCGAGAGCACTCATCCGGAAAGCCTGTGGAGATGAAAGTGTGGATGTGCATTTTCTTGTGGGAGGCACACAGACGAATGTTACTGTGATTTCAGCAGCATTAAAGCATTATCAGGGAGTAATCACAGCAAAAACAGGGCATATTAACATTCATGAGACAGGAGCGTTAGAAGCCTGTGGTCACAAATGCCTGTGTATCGAGACACCGGATGGAAAGCTGACCGCAGAACAGATCGCAGCATACACAGATGCACATTTTGCGGATGAAAGTTTCGAACATATGGTACAGCCGAAAATGGTATACATTTCCAATCCGACAGAGATCGGAACCATATATAAAAAAGCAGAACTGGAAGCCATTTATCAGGTGTGCAGAGAGCGTGGACTTTATCTGTTTATGGATGGAGCAAGATTAGGTTATGGATTGATGTGCAAGGAAAACGATCTGACGCTTTCCGATATTACTGCCAACACAGATGTATTTTATATTGGTGGAACGAAAGTGGGAGCACTTTTTGGAGAGGCAGTTGTCATCCATAATGAGGAATTAAAGAAGGATTTCCGTTACAATATCAAGCAGCGCGGTGGTATGCTTGCAAAAGGAAGACTGCTTGGAATCCAGTTTCTGACTCTGTTTGAAGAAAACCGTTATTTTGAAATATCCGCACATGCAGCAAGATTAGCAGATAAATTAAAAGACGAATTAACAAAAATGGACGTAAAGTTCTATATTGATTCGCCTACCAACCAACAGTTCCCAATTCTGCCGGATACGGTCTTAGAGGAACTGAAAAAGAAATACAGCTTCGCTTATCAGGAACGCATGGACGAAACACACAGTGCGGTTCGTTTTTGTACCTGCTGGGCAACGAAAGAGGAAAATGTTGATCTTCTGCTTTCCGATATTTCCAGACTGCTTAAATAAATGAAGGAGACATTCAACATGGCAGACAGAAAGAACATTTTGCTGATTGCGACCGGTGGCACGATTGCGTCCAAAAAATCAGACAGCGGTTTAAAACCACAGATTACGCCGGAAGAACTGATGCAGTACATTCCACAGGTAAGTGAGATCTGCGAGTTTCATGCAATCCAGCTTTTAAACCTTGACAGTTCCAACATGGAGCCGAAACACTGGAAAATGATGGTGCACACGATCCGTGAAAATTACGACAGGTATGACGGATTTGTGATCGCACACGGCACAGATACAATGGCATATACTGCGGCAGCACTTTCCTATATGATACAAAATTCGTGTAAGCCGATCGTCATTACCGGGGCGCAGAAACCAATCGACCTTGAGATTACGGATGCAAAATCAAATCTGATCGACAGTTTTTTGTATGCGGCAGATGAAAAATCGCAGGGCGTCCAGATTGTTTTTGACGGGAAGGTGATTGCGGGAACGAGAGCAAAAAAAGTCCGGTCAAAAAGTTACAACGCATTTTCCAGCATTGATTTTCCGTATCTGGCAGTCATCCAGGATGGAAATATCATGCGTTATATTCCGCCGGTGCCTTACGAAGATGAGGTTTTCTTTTATGAGAATCTGGATGAAAATGTTTATCTGATCAAAATGATTCCCGGGATTAAGCCAAGAATCCTGCGCAGCGTATTTGAAAACTATGACTGTATCATTGTGGAGAGTTTTGGTGTGGGCGGTATCCCGAAATCAATCTCGGATGATTTTTACAAGCTTTGTCAGGAATTTCCAGATCGTCTGGTCGTGATGTCAACGCAGGTGGCGCATGAGGGCAGTGATATGACCGTTTATGAGGTCGGACACGATATGAAAAAATATTGCCGCTTTCTGGAATCCTATGATATGACGTTGGAATCTGTGATCGCAAAGGTGATGTGGATGCTTGGCAACCGGGAGGCATTAGGCGGCAATTTAGAAGACATCTTTTATCAAAATGTGAATTATGATGTCATTTTTGGGAAAAACAGGAAGTAACCTTGAAGTGATCTCAGATAATCAAAATGCAATTACATTGTATGAAAAACTGGGATTTCAGAAATATGGCACATTTCCAGATAACATGAAATATGCGGACGGACATTATGCGTCTGCAGACTGGATGATGAAAAAATTATAAGATAACAAAAACGGAACAGATCAAAGAAACCATAAAGTTATCGCCATAGGCACGGTAATTATGCTATACTGTGCCTATGCAAATCAAAATGGATTTGTAAACTGGATTTTATGGAGGCAAAAGATGGAAAAAGAATGTTTGCATGAAATTAGAAATATGAAAAATGCAGTTGTATTCAGCAGTAAAACAGGGAATACAAAGAAATTAGCTGATGAGATTCGTAATGTCCTTCCGGAAGAAACAATAAAATATTTTGGTTCTCCAGAGACAGCACCTTTGGATGCAGATTGTTATTATGTTGGATTTTGGACGGACAAGGGTTATTGTAACGCTGAGATAGGAACTTTTTTGAAAAAAATCAAAGACAAAAAAGTATTTTTGTTTGGTACAGCCGGGTTTGGAGGGGATTCGGAATACTTTGATAAGATTCTGAAAAAGGTAGAAAACAATCTTAATCACAGTAACATTTTGTGTGGCAGTTATATGTGTCAGGGGAAAATGCCAAATTCCGTGAGAGAGCGTTATATGAAAATGAAGAATAGTCCACTGCCAGTTCCGAATATTGATGCTATGATAGAAAATTTTGACAGGGCAGTTTCACATCCGGATGAACAGGATTTAGAGCAGCTCAGGCAGGTCATCGCTTCGTCTCAAAAATAAGATATAATGAGCGCAAGAGAGGAAAATACAAATTTATTTGTATTTGACGAACGGCGAAGTGATTGAGTGATGAAATCACGATATAATGAGTGCAAGCGAGAGGAACACATGCCTGGCTTTCAGGTTTGCATACATAAGCCATCTGGACTGACAATCCAGATGGCTATTTTTTTACGACTGATATCTTCAATGTTGGGAATAAGTGAGCGAAAAGGCTGGAATGTGCGAGAGCATTTAGCTAATGATCCTCCATAAATTGTTGTCCCCATTCGCACATAGAGTCCAATAAAGGAATCAGTGTTTTGCCTAACTCGCTTAAGTTGTATTCTGTTTTGGGAGGAATTATAGGATATATTTTTTTGATGATTAAGTTATCACTGTGAACTACCCATTGTCTTAAGCCAATGGGCTTCCTGCTTCATCGACCTCGTAACCTACTATCTCCACAGGCGTTAATTCGGGCAGTCCCTGCCCTATATATTTCTTTATGCTATTTGTCTTAATCCTTCTGTCA
>UQNW01000027.1 GCA_900542495.1 uncultured Roseburia sp. | reverse complement strand
TCGGAATGACGTGATTCGAACACGCGACCTCTTCGTCCCGAACGAAGCGCTCTACCAAGCTGAGCCACATTCCGATTGGTATGTACAAAAATCGTACTTAATGATAATACCACAAAACATATGCCGTGTCTAGTACAAAAAAATTTTTTTTCGCGCAGAAAAACGTATGATTTAGAGACGCAGATATTTACTTTTGGGGTAGGATATGGTATTTTTTGAAAGATAGGATTATGTTATGAAACATAAGAAAATAGAAGAAAATCTGGATAAACCAGAGTGAAAAGGAGAACTTATGGGAAGAGATGTCATTATTGCCTGTGATTTTAACAGCAAAGAAGAAGTAGTTAATTTTTTAAGCAAATTTCAGGAAGAAAAGCCATTTGTAAAAATTGGAATGGAACTTTTTTATGCAGAGGGACCGGAAATCGTAAGAACAATTAAGAAAATGGGACATAAGATTTTCCTTGATCTGAAATTACACGATATTCCAAATACAGTAAGAAAATCAATGGCAGTATTATCAAATCTGGATGTTGATATGTGTAACGTGCATGCAGCAGGAACCAAAGCCATGATGTCCGCTGCAATCGAAGGGCTGACAAGAGCAGACGGAACAAGACCTCTGCTTATCGCAGTGACACAGCTTACTTCCACAAGTGAGGAAGTGATGCAGGAAGAATTATGGATTGACAAACCGATTGACAAAACGGTTATGCATTACGCAAAAAATACAATGGAAGCAGGGTTAGACGGTGTGGTATGCTCTCCATTAGAGGCAGGAAAAGTACACGAAGTATGTGGAGAAAAATTCCTTACCATCACACCGGGCGTGCGTTTTGCAGATGGAGATGTAGGAGATCAGAAGCGTGTGACAACACCTGCAAAAGCAAAAGAGCTTGGCTCTGATTTTATCGTAGTCGGCAGACCAATCACACAGGCAGCTGATCCGGTAGCGGCATACAGAAGATGTGTTGCCGAATTTGTAGGCTAAAACTGATGCTGGTAAAAATTGTCGTGCCCGGTAACGCACGACAATTTTTACTTTATGCAGTTTTTGTAAGTTAAGAAAGAGGGAAACAATGGAAAACAAAAAAGGAATCAGCGGAAGCACCTTAAAAATGATCGCGATCGTGACAATGGTGATCGATCATATTGGTGCAGCAGTATTGGCAAGACTTTTAATGGTAAATGGTTTGGGTGAACTTGACCAGACAAATGCAGATGCAATTATGCTGTGGCTTTCAGCAAATGGAGCACTGTATTGGACATACACGATCATGCGAATGATCGGACGTGTGGCGTTTCCAATCTTCTGCTTTTTGTTGGTGGAGGGATTTCTACATACGCATGATGTGAAAAAATATGCGATGCGGCTTGGGCTGTTTGCATTGATCTCAGAGATACCGTTCGATCTGGCATTCAGCAGCAAAATACTCGAATTCAATTATCAGAATGTCTTTTTTACACTATTCATTGGTTTGCTGACGATGATCGCTTACCGTGCAGTGGAAGAAAAAGAAGAGTGGAATCAGGCGTTGAAGGTAATCTTGTATATCCTGATCGTGGCAGCAGGAATGGCGCTTGCATATTTCCTGAAAACAGATTATGCCGAAAAAGGTGTATTCTGTATCATGGTCTTATACATTTTCCGCAAGAAAAAAATGTGGCAGATCATCGCAGGATGTGCATCATTTATCTGGGAGGCACCGGCGCTGTTTGGATTTATCCCAATCGCTTTTTATAACGGAACACGCGGTTTAAAGATGAAGTATTTCTTCTACATCTTCTATCCGGCACATTTGCTGATTTTATATCTGCTCTGTTATTTCATGGGAATCAGCGGATATTCGGCGGTTTAGCTCTTGATAGAAAATGAAACACAAGGTTGACATAATGCAAAAGGGGCAGGAATCGTGAATATATATGACACAAATGAATCAGTCGAATTGTACGACAACCGCGGAATTGAAATGGCAAGAAAATGCATACGCAGGGCAAAGAGAGAGTGTGCGCTCAGATATCTGATTTTACTGTTATTATTCGCTCTTGGCATGGTGGATAAAATATTGTATCCACAGATAGAAATAAAGCTTTCAAGCTACATTCTTCTTTATGTTATGTGTATGTTTTCTATGATGGGGTTTTGCGCTGCCCATAATGGAATCGTTGCAAAGCGGATGAAGGATTTTACACTGCAGGAAAAGCACGATTATAATCTGGTCATCTATCGCGAAAATCATAATAAAAAATTTTTCTTAAAGAGTATAACCCTGCTGACAATGGCCAAGCAGGACATCCTGATGGAAAAACCGTTGGCTGCAAAACAGGCACTTTCCCAGATTGCAGTAGAAAGTCTGGGAAAAAATGTATTGAAGACCTATTATTTTCTGCTTGCAGCAGCATCATTTCGTGCCAGGGAGGATAGCTGGCAGATCGAACTGGAGCATTGCGCTGCGGTGCCTTCTAAGACCGTTAAGCTGTCGGATGATGAATTACAGGAGATTTTCAGAAGCGGGGATCAGACCAGACTGATGGACACTGTAAAAACGTGGGAGATCATGGCAGAACAGGACACAAAAACAGAGCCATATCTGAATCTTTGGTTTGGAATATTGATGGCTGCAACTGCCGTAGGTTATGGAATCTGGACATTTGTTGTGGGAAGTTCAGATAGTTATTATAATTTTATGCTTATTGGGGCAACGCTGCTTTTAGTGGGCTTGTGGATTTTGGTTAGTGTAAGGATTGTTTATCTTCTGAGACGTTCCCAAAATAAGGGGAAGGGACTAGGAAAAAAGAAGGGAATAAGATTTTTAACTATTTTTATCCTCGTGCTGATGTGGTGCTTTGTTGTAGTATTGAGTCTTGTGATTTTTGTGGGTGCAGGGAGTGATATACATACACAATGGGAAGCAATGAAGACGGAGAAGCAGCAGGAAAGCCAGAATGAAACATATCATAATGACACAGAGATTTCCACAGAAACTGACATAAAAAATCAGGAAACTGAAAACACAGAGGCGGCATCAGAAATAATAGAAGATACGGAACTTAAACCGGATCAGAGCAATATAGTGAAATCTGGACCGATCACAGACAGTGAGTATGCGTCTTTCCAGATCACAGCAGATGCATCTTCTGTGGAAGGCTTTGATGTGTTTGATGATTATGCTGAGACAATGGAAAAGAATTTCATTGGCACATGGTATTGTCCGAGCTGGGGTATGGCGTTCCGTATTCAGGAAGACGGTGCTTATATTTATACGTTAGAATCTGGAAATACAGGATTTTGTAATCAGGAACCATATGTATGGGAACTGACAGACCGCTCCCAACAGGGGCTATGCCCAAGACTCAGCTTTTATTATGATGACAGCAAGGCTGGAGATATGTTTACATGCTATGTAGCAGGCTGTACAGATGATTATTTCTGGTGTAATCTGCAGGAAATGGTTTGGTACAGGCAATAGGAAGAATTACCGGAGAGATTGAAAGTATAAAAAGGAAAGTACTGGACGTCAATAGGTCGGAGTGTCATATCCGTGTGGGACTGGCAACAAGAGAAAAATATCCTCATCAACGTATGACTGGTTGATATGTCATGTTGACATAACGATATAAAAGTGCTATCGTTATAGTAATAACCAAGGAGAAGGGGGACAATTTTGAGTACGTTAAAGGATGTGGCAGAACGGGCAGGGGTAACTGTTACGACTGTTTCGAGAGTAATTAATAACCGTGGATATATCAGTGAGAAGACCAGGCAGAAGGTATATGATGTCATGAAGGAGATAGGCTATCAGCCCAATGAGGTAGCCCGTTCTCTTTCAAAACAGCATACCAGCACGATTGGCGTAATCGTACCGCATATTGTTCATCCGTATTTTGCAAAGCTTTTAAGCAATATTGAATCAGCGGCGGCAGCAGAGAATTATAAAATGATTGTCTGCAATTCCAAGGAGGAGCGCAGCAACGAACGGAAATATGTAGAGATGTTTAAGAGTAATCAGGTGGCAGGAATCATATTGTGCAGTGGAACAGTAAGCGCCAATGAATTCCTGAACCTGAATATTCCAATTGTTACCATAGAGTGTAATGATGCATTGGGGGACTGCAATATTCAGTGTGACAACTATATGGGCGGAGTGCTTGCCACAGAATATCTTGCTAAATGCGGATGTAAAGAAATTGTACATTTCAGTGGAGTAGAGCGTCAGGTGATGCCGGCAGACAGACGTTGTGTAGGTTTTCGGGAAGTCTGTGAGAAATATAGAATCCGGCATCATGAAATAGAGACAAGCGAGGCATCCTACAGTGTGATGGAATATCTGGAAAATATTAAGCAGACGCTGCAGAAATATCCGGAAATTGATGGAATTTTTGCCAGCAGTGATGTTATTGCAGCCCAGTCCATTCAGGCATGCAGTGCCCTTGGAAAGCGGGTTCCGGCGGATGTGCAGATTGTAGGATTTGATGATGTCAATATTGCTACATTGGTAAATCCGATGCTGACTACCATCCGGCAGCCGATTAAGGAAATGGCACAGTTAGCAGTGGATGCTATCTTAAAAAAACGCAGTGGCGGCGTAATGCCGGCAAAGGTGGTACTTCCGGTCAGCCTGATGAAGCGCGGTACAACAAAAGAAAAGTAATAGATTGACAGAAATAATAGGCAAATAAAAGAATAAATGATAGTTCTTAGTTCGTGTTCCTCGGTTGACATGAATTAAGAACTATTTTTTGTGATAAAAAATGGATGAATTGGTTGATATTAGTGCATTATGCACAAAAAATAGGACGTCATCTTGTGAAAACCTAATATTTCGTATGTTAACCGCTTGACATTTTGCAGAAGCGGTATTATATTAGCAATGTAATCAAGTGAAACGCGTTCACGATAAGAAAATATAAGGAACGGGGAAGAGATACTTTTTACAATGACAGGAGGAAGACAAATGAAGAAAAAGATTTTGGCTGCAATTCTTACTGCAGCAATGACAATTGGAATGGTTGGATGTGGTTCCACCAGCAGCTCTGATAATGGAAGCAATTCCGCTTCAAATACCGAAGCATCTTCAAACGAACTGACCGTTTGGTGCTGGGATGCAACCTTTAATATTCCGGCAATGGAAGAGGCAGAAAAGATTTATCAGAAAGACCATCCGGATGTAAACGTAAATGTAGTAGAAACATCCTGGGAGGATATTCAGACCAAGCTTACAACAGCAGCAACCTCTGGACAGACCGATACACTGCCAGACATCATTCTTATGAATGATACTGCTTTATTAAATAATGTAAAGAACTATCCGGATTTATTTGCAGATTTATCTGATTCCGGAATTGATTTCTCCAAATTTGCAAGTTATAAAACAGCAATTGGAACAGTAGATGGAAAGAATTACAATGTACCATTCGACAGTGGTGTAACTGCATTATTTATTCGTACCGATGTAATCGGTGAAGCTGGTTATTCTATTGATGACTTTACTGATATTACATGGTCCAAATTCATTGAACTTGGTGAAGATGTATTAGCAAAGACCGGAAAACCATTATTAAGCGCACAGGCTGGTGGACCTGACTTACTGATTGCAATATTAAGAAGTGCAGGCGACAGCATGTTTGATGAAGATGGCAATCCGAATTTTGCAGGAAATGATGTGGTTGCAGAAGCTGTAGAAGATTATGAAACCATGGTTGACAAGGGAATTTTAGTAGAAGTAAATGACTGGGATCAGTATATTGGAACCATTAACAACGGAACAGTAGCAAGCGTAATCAATGGATGCTGGATTACAAGTACCATTCAGGCACAGGAAGATCAGTCCGGCGACTGGGGCGTTACTACAATGCCAAGACTGGACAATGCTCCAAATGCAACCAACTACAGTAACAATGGTGGTGCAGGATGGATGGTTATGAATGACTCGCCAAACAAAGCCCTTGCTATCGATTTCTTAATGAACACATTTGCAAGCAGCACAGAGCTTTATGATACTATTCTCCCTACTACCGGTGCAGTTGCAACCTACCTTCCGGCAGCAGAGAGTGATGCATACTCACAGGAAAATGAATTCTTCGGTGGAGATAAGATTTATGAGAAATTTGCTAACTACGGTGCTGAAGTACCGGCTATTACATTAGGCCAGTATTGGGAGGAAGCAAAATCCGCACTTGGAACAGCACTTACCCAGATTCAGCAGGGACAGGATATTCAGGAAGCGTTAAAAGAAGCAGATGATACCGTATCATTTGCAATGAGCGAATAATTTAGCATAAGCACTTTACAAACTGCCTGCATAGCAGCTGCTGTGCAGGCAGAATTTTCAAGAAGAAAGGAAAGCTGTAAAGTCGATACGAATTGGAGGTACAACAGTGAAAACGAAGAAAAGAAAGATTATGGGATGGACATTCGTAATACCGGCATCGATAATGATTGTCATATTCAATTTCGTGCCGATGATACAGTCCTTTATTTTATCCTTAAAGCGCGGAAGCGGAACGAACATGACTTTTACCGGACTTTCTAATTATAAAAGAATGTTCCAGGATAAAATTTTTAAAATGACATTAAGCAATACTTTTATTTATCTGATCTTAGAAGTAGCAATCATGCTGGTGATGGCAATGTTCTTAGCATCACTTCTGAATGATAAGAGATTAAAAGGAAAATGGTTTTTCCGTCTTGCAATTTTCTTGCCATGTACGACTTCCCTGGTATCGTATTCCATTATTTTCCGTTCCCTTTTCTCTGTGGACGGATTCATCAATACGATTCTTACGAATCTGCATCTGATTACATCTCCAATCAACTGGCTGGGAAATACCTGGACCGCACGAATTGTAATCGTACTGGCATTATTGTGGAGATGGACCGGTTATAATATGATATTTTTCCTGGCAGCATTGCAGAATATTGACAGTTCTATTTATGAAGCAGCAGTTGTAGATGGAGCTAATGCATTTCAGAAATTTACCAGAATTACAATTCCGATGCTTCGTCCGACAATTTTGCTAACAGCAATTATGTCAACTAATGGAACCTTACAGCTCTTTGACGAATCAATGAATATTACCAATGGTGGACCGGCAAATACGTCCATGACAATATCCCATTACATATACAATTTGTCCTTTGCAGGAAATCCAAACTTCGGATATGCATCCGCAATTTCTTATGTAGTATTTATCCTGGTGGCAATCCTTGCCTTTATTCAGATGAAAGTAGGTGATGAGAAATGAGTAAAAGAAAATTCGTATATTTCTGGAAATATGTATTCCTGATTCTGGTCGCAATCATTTCCATCTTCCCAATGTACTGGATGATTGTCAGTGGAACCAATAAAAGTGTGGATGTCATTGCAGGTAAAATTCTTCCGGGCAATTACCTGCTGGAAAACTTAAAATCACTTCTGGATACAACAGTACTTTCACAGGCAATGTGGAATTCTATCCGGAACGCAGTGGTTTCCATGGTTTTAAATGTATTTGTCTGCTCACTGGCAGGTTATGGATTCGAAAAATTTCATGATAAATACAAAGATAAAATTATGTCCATCTTATTACTTTCCATGATGGTACCGACTGCAGCAACTGTAATTCCACTGTTCCGTATGTTTGGAAAGATGGGACTTTTAAATACAACCGTTGGATGTATTTTACCGACCGTTTCTACCGCATTTATGATATTTATGTTCCGCCAGGCAGCAAAATCATTTCCGGATGAAATCATTGAAGCAGCCCGGATTGATGGAGTAGGTGAATGGGGCATTTACTTTAAAATGTTTTTACCGATTATGAAATCTACCTACGCTGCAGCTGCAATCGTAAGCTTTATGAATGCATGGAATAGCTACATGTGGCCATTGATTGTATTACAGAATGAAAATTCCAAGACTATGCCGATTCTAGTATCTGGTCTGACCGCACGATATACCATTGATTATGGAAGCATGATGCTTGCAGTCACGATCTCTACAATTCCGATGTTGATTATATTCTTTGTATTACAGAAGAACTTTGTAGAAGGAATTACCGGTTCTGTAAAATCATAAAGGAGAAGAACTATGGAATTTAACGAAAATGTAATTTATGAGCCAGACTGTTTTGCAATCCGGCGGATGCCGGCACATTCAGACCATAGATATTATGCAACCGGAAAAGAGGCAGATGGTGGGGAAAGCAGTTTCCTCACTAGTCTTAATGGCAGCTGGAAATTTGCATATGCCAATAACTTAGAGGAAGTCATAGAGGACTTTTATCGTAAGGATTATGACAGTAGCAATTGGGATGAGATTATGGTGCCTTCTTCCATCCAGCTTTTTGGTTATGATGAATTGCAGTATGTGAATTCTCAGTATCCATGGGATGGAAAAGAAGCTGTTCGTGGCAAAGAAATTCCAAAGAAATATAATCCGGTAGCAATGTATGTGCATTCTTTTGCAGTGACCGGAGAAATGTTAAAGGATCGGTTATCCCTCCGGTTTGATGGGGTGGAAAGTGCTATGGCACTCTGGGTAAATGGCAGATTTGCAGGCTATAGCGAAGACTCCTTTACACCGGCAGAATTTGATATCACAGAATTGGTCTGCGAGGGAGAAAATAAGCTGGCGGCAGAGGTCTTTCACTTCTGTACCGGAAGTATTTTAGAGAGTCAGGATTTCTTCCGGATGTCCGGAATCTTCCGTGATGTGACACTGCGCCGTATGCCGGCATATCATATCTATGATTTGAAGGTAAGACAGCAGTTTGAGGATAATCTGACAGAGGCAGTTTTGAAATTGCAGTGGAAGGGTGTGCCGGAACAGGAAGACCAGCCGGCACAGGAAAAATGGCGGGAGAAAGAGCCAGCACAAGCCAGTGAGGATACCGGCTGCAGGCTGCATATTTCCTTATATGATGATAAAGAGAAATGTGCCGCAAAGACAGAGACAGCTTATACAGAAGCTGGAACAGAGTTAAAAATAACAGCACCGAAGCTTTGGAGTGCGGAGGAACCGAATCTTTATACTTTATATATAGAAGTAACAGGCTACGATGATACTGTAATAGAAGTAATAAAACAGCGCATCGGTTTCCGGCATTTTGCTATGGAAAAGGGCATCATGTGCCTGAATGGAAAACGTATTGTATTTCGTGGTGTAAACCGCCATGAATTAAGCTGTGACCATGGAAGAAATATTACAAAAGAAGAGATTCTTCATGACCTTCTTATCATGAAACAGAATAATATCAATGCAGTGCGGACTTCACATTATCCAAATCAGAGTTATTTCTATGAACTTTGCGATGAATTGGGGTTGTATGTGATAGACGAGGCAAACCTTGAGTCCCATGCGGATTGTTTCCTTGCAACAGTAGGAAAGGCACCGATGAGTGAGACGATACCGGGCAGCAAAGCAGAGTGGAGAGAAAACGTCTTAGACCGTGCCAATTCCATGTATCAGAGAGACAAGAACCATGCCTGTATCCTGCTTTGGTCCTGCGGAAATGAGTCCTGCGGTGGAAGCAATTTATATGAAATGTCAGAGTTCTTCCGGAAAAATGATTCCGGGCGTCTGGTACATTATGAGGGTATTACCTTTGATGATGCTTATCCGGATACTTCTGATGTGAAGAGCTTTATGTATGCGCCAGCGGAAAAATTGCGGAAATATTTAAGAGAGAGTGAAGCAGCTACCCATGAAAAGGCGAAACCAGTAATCAGTTGTGAATATATGCATTCCATGGGAAATTCTACCGGTGGAATGGACGAATATATCCGCCTTACAGAAGAAGAACCACGATATCAGGGCGGATTTATCTGGGATTTTATAGACCAGAGCTTTTATCTTACCAATAAAAAGGGTGAGAAATATTTAGCCTATGGCGGAGATTTTGGAGACCGTCCGAATGATGGAACCTTCTGCGGAAACGGACTTCTCTATGCTGACCGCAAGGTGACTCCAAAGATGCAGGAAGTAAAATTCCAGTATCAGAGTGTAAAGCTTTTGCCTGAGGAAACAAAGGTTATTGTAAAAAACGAAAATTTATTTATTTCTTTGAAAAACTATATATTAAAAGTTGTTATAGCAACAAAAGATGGTGTATGTGCAGAGAACGCTTATGAGCTTCAGGCAGCATCACAGGAAGAAGAGAGTATAGATATCAGTAGCCTTTCAAAGGAACTTAAGATAGCTGGAGAATTTACGGTGACCGCCTCCTTGCTTACCAAAGAGGATACTGCATGGGCGAAAGCCGGATATGAGCTTGCCTTTGGTCAGTATGTAGGAAAAAAGGAAGCACCGGAAGAAGTTGTCAAAGAAGCAGAAGATTTTGAACTGGTTGATGGACTTATGAATATTGGTGTGAGGGCTGGCAATATAAAAATGCTTTTCGCAAAAGAAGGTGGCGGACTGACCTCTTATCAGGTAGAAGAGAAAGAATTAATTGTATCCGTCCCAAGACCAAATTTCTGGCGGGCACCGACAGATAATGACAAGGGAAGTGGAATGCCGCTGCGTTGCGGATGGTGGAAGACGGCCAGCATGTATGCAAAAGCAATGCCGGCAGAGTTAAAAGAAACAAAGGATGGTGCACAAATTTCTTATACGTATCGTCTTTTTGATGTGGCAGAGAACATCCCGGGAAATGAGTGCAAGGTGACTTATGGTATCAGAAAAGACGGAGCACTCACCATCCATATGGAATATGAAGCCGATGAGAAGATCAAGACTCATGAAATGCCGGAATTTGGTATGCTTCTTCGAATCCCGGAGCAATATGATAAAGTAACTTACTATGGATACGGTCCGGAAGAAAATTACTGGGATCGCCGTCAGGGCAGCAGACTTGGAAAATTTCATTTTTCCGTAAAGGAAAATCTGTCAGAATATCTGGCTCCGCAGGAAAGTGGCGGACGCAGTGGTGTCAGAGAAGCAGTAATCGAAGATGAGAATGGTTATGGACTTCGGATTAGTGCAGAAGAAATGGATTTTTCAGCGTTGCCATATACACCGCATGAATTGGAAAATGCCAGACATCTTTACGAGTTGCCGGATAGTGAATATACGATTCTCCGTCCATCTCTCCATCAGATGGGGGTTGGCGGCGATGATAGCTGGCTTTCCAAACCACATCCGCAGTATCGGATGGAACAGCCGGGAAAATATGAATTTACATTTACAATAAAAGGAGGGAAGAAACTTGAAACTGACAAATAAAATTATGCTGATCACTTATGCAGACAGTCTTGGAAAAAATCTTTCTGAATTAAAAGAAATGTTAGAAACTTATTTTCATAAGGCAGTAGGCGGCGTACACATTCTTCCGTTCTTTCCGTCCTCGGCAGACCGGGGATTTGCACCGATGCGTTATGACATGGTAGACGAGCAGTTTGGAACCTATGAAGATGTACGCAAAATCGGAGAAGAATACTATTTGATGTTTGATTTTATGGTCAACCACATTTCCAGACAGTCTCCGTATTTTAAAGATTTTTTAGAGAAAAAGGATGCATCGGAATATAAGGATTTCTTCATCCGATACAAGGATTTCTGGGAAAACGGAGAACCGACAGAAGAACAGGTAGATTTGATTTATAAAAGGAAACCAAGAGCACCGTATATTGATGCAGACTTTGCTGACGGAAGCAGCGAGAAGGTCTGGTGCACGTTTGGAGAAGAGCAGATTGATTTAAATGTGGAATCTAAAGCTGTTCAGAAATTTATTGAAGATACACTGGAACTGATGTGCAGTAAAAATGCTTCCATTATCCGGCTGGATGCATTTGCTTATGCCGTAAAGAAAGCGAATACAAGCTGTTTCTTTGTGGAACCGGAAATCTGGAATCTCCTGCATCGAATTGAAGAAATCGTAAAGAAACATGATGTGATAATTCTGCCGGAAATTCATGAGCATTACAGTATTCAGATGAAAATTGCCAATCAGAATTTCTGGATTTACGATTTTGCACTTCCGGTGCTGGTATTGAACGCCCTTTACTTTGGAAAGGGAACTTATCTTAAGAAATGGCTGGAAATGAGTCCGAAGCATCAGTTTACCACGTTAGACACCCATGATGGAATCGGAATTGTGGATGTGAAGGATTTGATGCCGGATGAAGAGATTGACCGCACTAAGGAAATGATGTTCTCCGAAGGAGCGAATGTCAAGAAAATTTACAATACGGCAGCCTACAATAACCTTGATATTTATCAGGTGAATACGACTTACTATTCTGCGCTTGGAAATCAGGATGATGCGTATCTTCTTGCCCGTGCAATCCAGTTCTTTGCGCCTGGAATTCCGCAGGTCTACTATGTAGGCATGCTGGCAGGCAGCAATGACCTGGAGCTTTTGGAAGCAACAAAGGAAGGTAGAAATATTAACCGCCACTATTATTTGAAGGAAGAGATTGCAAAAGAAGTAGAGCGTCCGGTGGTAAAGAAGCTTTTGGAATTAATGGAATTCCGCAACAGCCATCCGGCATTTGATGTGGAAGGTGATATTGCAGTAGAACTTCCGGAAGAGGGACTGCTTGAGATTCGAAGAAGCAGCGGAGCTGATTATGCACTATTAAAGGCAGACCTTGTGAAGAAAACATTTACCATTGAACATAGTTAGAAAATGGTGAAAAGAGGAAGGCAGATCAGATGGAGAAAAAACTGTATGCAATCGGAGAAGCGCTGATTGATTTTATTCCGCAGGAAAGCTGCAGACCTATGAAAGATGTCCTGGGATTCTGCCCGAAAGTAGGTGGTGCACCGGCAAATGTATGCGGTGCATTTACCAGACTTGGTGGTAAATCTGAGATGATAACGCAGCTTGGAGATGATCCTTTTGGCGATAAAATTGAAGAAGCATTGGAAGAAAACGGAATCGGAACCAGTCATGTACTTCGTACAAAAGAGGCAAATACTTCACTTGCCTTTGTGGCTTTAAAGGAAGATGGTAACCGTGAATTTTCTTTTTATCGGAAACCGGGAGCCGATATGCTTTTTTCAAAAGAAAAAGTAGAAGCGGATTGGTTTAAGGATGCTTATGCGTTGCATTTCTGCTCCGTTTCGCTGGGAGATTTCCCGATGAAGGAAGCACATAAAAAGGCAATTGAAGCCGCAACAGAGGCTGGTGCAATTATAAGCTTTGACCCGAATCTCAGGTTTGCACTCTGGGAAAATCCGGAAGATTTAAAGAAAGCAGTGCTGGAATTCCTCCCATTGGCACATGTATTAAAGCTTTCGGATGAGGAACTTTATTTCCTGACCGGCGAGGATTCGATTGAAGCAGCAAAAGAAAAACTTTTTGTAGGAAATGTTGGTCTTCTTATTTATACCAAGGGAGCAGATGGAGCAAAGTGTTATACGAAAAAAGCAAACGCACAAAGTAAGGGAGAGAAAGTAAAGGCGGTGGATACCACCGGAGCCGGGGATGCATTTATCGGCTCCTTCCTGTATCAGCTTTATAAAGATGGTGTGACGAAAGCAGATTTGCCGGAACTGACTTCGGATAAGATGGCAGTATACCTTGATTTTTCCAACCGCTATTGTGCAAAGAGTGTACAGAAAGCCGGAGCCATTGCCTCTTACCCAACCTTGGCTGAAATGGAGATGTGAGAAACAATAAAACACCACTATGCGAGTGGTGCAACAATTTTATTATACAAAAAAATCACCTTTCCGCTAAAATAGAGTTGTTCAGGCTACTATTTAATGAAAGGAAAGGTGTGGAAATAATAGAAGGACACTTAGTGCCAGATCATATCCATATGTTGGTAAGTATCCCACCGAAATATAGTATATCACAGTTTATGGGATATTTAAAAGGAAAAAGTGCACTAATGATATATGACAAGCACGCAAACTTAAAGTATAAATATGGAAATAGACATTTCTGGGCAGAAAGATACTATATGAGTACAGTAGGATTAAATGAAGCGACAATGGAGAATATATCCAAGAGCAGGAAAAACATGATATAGCTTTGGATAAATTAAGTGTAAAAGAATACGAAGACCTTTTTAAGGGCAGCATTTCGAAGTTTACGAAATGCTGCCCATATATTTAATCCTGTGGACATAATGCTGATTGATTCAGCAAACGGTAAATTTAAAAGATATGCCACAGGAATTGTTTTTAGACGGAACTGTTCCAACCCCAAACTGCTTTGAAACCGGCAGCTCCTTTTGATAATTTTATATTAATGGAAATTTGTGACAGAAATTTGACTGGAAAGTGAAGAATCTCTTAAGCAGTTCTAAGATATTTATAAACTGGGCCTCAGTTTTTTCATAACAAATCTGTGGAAATGCTTGCACAAATTGCCCGAAAATGGTAATTTAGTTTTGAAGATTAAGCAGGGTGGCTTTATAAGCCACCCTATTCTGTTACATTGGGAGATAAAATCCTCTGCTCCTGTAAGGACAGTCGCATTTGCTCCGCAAACAAGGAGGATTATGAATAAATTTGTCTTACGTCAATCATTATTATTACTTTTAACTGCGACCATCTGGGGCGTTGCATTTGTTGCCCAGAGTGTCGGCATGGATTATGTTGGTCCGTTTACTTTTAATGCGGTGCGCTGTCTGATCGGTGGAGTGGTATTGCTGCCGTGTATTGCTATTTTAAACAAATTTAACCGTAAAAACGGTGTCGAGTGCATGGAAGACGAGACTGGCAAAGAAGTAAAAAGCAGTCCGCAAAGTCAGAAAACACTTGTGATTGGTGGCATTGCCTGTGGCGTTTTACTGTGCGTGGCAAGCAACCTGCAGCAGTTTGGAATCATGTATACAAGCGTTGGAAAAGCCGGATTTATCACAGCCATGTATATCGTGATTGTCCCGGTACTTGGCATTTTCCTGCGAAAAAAAGTGGGTGCAAAAATCTGGTGCGGTGTCGGAATCGCGGTAGTCGGATTGTACCTCTTATGTATGACGGAAAGCGGATTTTCTATTCAAAAGGGAGATCTTTTATTAATGCTTTGTGCGCTGGTATTTTCAATGCATATTTTAGTGATCGATTATTTTTCCCCGAAAGTGGACGGAGTGAAAATGTCGTGCATACAATTTTTTACCTGTGGAATCCTGTCTGGTGTAGGAATGTTTTTGACGGAACATCCGCAAATGTCTGATATTCTTGCAGCATGGATGCCGATTTTGTACGCAGGTGTCATGTCCTGCGGTGTGGCATATACGCTGCAGATTGTCGGACAGAAGGGAATGAATCCGACCGTTGCATCGTTGATCCTCAGCATGGAATCTGTAATCTCTGTGATCGCGGGCTGGCTGATTTTACATCAGACGCTTTCGACCAAAGAACTTATGGGCTGCGTGCTGATGTTTGCTGCAATCATTCTGGTACAGCTTCCTGACCGGGCAAAAAAATAATGAATATATTCAAGAGCAAACTGGCATTTACAGCAGGAGATGTTTCGCCGGAGTATATTTACATATGAGAAAAAATGACGTGGCGTGATAAAAAAATGTGTGTTATGATAAAGTATATGTAAAACGTATACGAGAGAGCTGTGAAAAGACACATTTGGGAAAAAGTAACGTGGCTGGACATAGGAACAGGTGACAATTATGATGACTTATTATAGGACGGACGATCAGGTCATACATGAAGAAGAAAAATTAAGTGATGGTGTATGGGTGCAGATGATCAATCCAACACATGATGAGTGTGAGGAAATTGCTGAGAAATTAATGGTAGACATTGATGACGTGAAGGCTGCACTCGACGTTGAAGAAAGTTCCCGTATTGAACTGCAGGATGGATATACGCTGATATTGGTGGATATCCCGGCCATCGAGATACGTCATGATCAGAGAACATACACGACAATTCCGCTTGGTATCATCCTGACACAGGATATCATTGTCACAATTTGCACGGAGGATACACCGGTATTGCAGAACTTTGTGCGGAGCCGGGTGAAAGAATTCAGCACAAAGAAGAAGCTTCGTTTTGTGTATCAGATCCTTTACCGGACGGCAGCAATTTATCAGGCAAATCTCCGGATCATCGATAAAAGACGTACTGAGATAGAAGAACGTGTTGGAAGCGATACAGACGACTCCGATCTGATCAATCTGCATGAACTGGAATCCACACTGGTCTACTTTGCGACATCCCTCCGGGCAAATGGGGTTGTGCTTGACCGGCTGACGCGCTATAAACGGCTGGAGCAGTACCCGGAAGATAAAGAGCTTCTGGATGATGTGATTGTGGAAAACCGTCAGGCAATCGAAATGACAAGTATCTATCGAGATATTATCAACGGAACAAGAGAGCTGATGTCCTCTTTATTGGATAACCGCCTGAATAACGTTATGAAATATTTGACATCTATTACAATTGTAATGGCAATCCCAACGGTCATTTCCGGTATCTACGGTATGAATGTCAATGAAAACTGGATGCCGTTTGCAAATACGCCGCACGGATTTCTGATCATTTGTATTATCACATTATTGATCTGTATCATTACTATGCTGTTTTTACGGAAAAAGAAGATGTTGTGATAGGGAAAGGCAGAAATTTTTGATATAAAAGGCATGTGTTGTTTTGAGATAAATTCTGAAAATAACATATGCCTTTTTACGTGAAATATCATGGACAAGGTTATTAGAGGATGTTAGTATGATTTATAATTATGATGGGATTAGGAAATCAGGGAATGTTTGACGAAGATAAAAGATATAAAATTGTAATTTGTGATGATGATGAGACGTTTATAGATTTATTAAGTGAAAAAATAGAACAGGACTTTGTTCAGAGAAAGATAGTATGTCTTATAGAAAAATATAGTGACAGCAGAAAGCTGTTAGATAATATCGGGGCAGAAACTCAGTTGTATTTTTTGGATATTGATATGCCTGAAATAAATGGAATGGAGATTGCAGATAAAATATTAGCAAAGAATCCACATTCCGAAATTATTTTTGTCAGTAATCATGAAGAAATGGTTTTTGAGTCTTTCCGTTATAAACCACTTCGATTTATAAGAAAAGAAAGAATGAATCAGGAATTACAGGAAGCCATTTCGGCATTTCTGGACAAAAAAGAAAAGGAAAGCAGAATATTAGAGATTACAACAAGAGAGGGGAAATGCTGTATAGCAGTTGATGATATTATATTTTTAGAGAGCAGACAGCATTACTTGAAGATTTGTTGTGAAAACGAAAATTTCGAATTAAGAGGCAGGATTTCTGATTATGAAACAATGCTAGAAAAATATGGTTTTGTACGTGTTAATATTGGATTCATTATTAATTGTAAATACATTAAAATCTTAAAGACCAAGAAAATAATTTTATGTAATGGCATGGAAATAAACATCGGAAGCAATAGACACGATAAAGTGCGGCACGCATATATGGAATATGTCCGGGAGAAAAATAAATGGAAGTTGTAAGTATGGCTGCAGAGATATATGCAAGCGCAGCGGGAACAATTGCACAGATATGGATTCTTTCAGAATTATTTCCAAGAAAACAGTCTGTAAAAAAAGTATATATAGTGGGATGGATTTTGTTAAATTTCTGCATCGCGCATTTTGTGTTGTTGCCGAATATATGGCAGTCGCTGCTTGGCATGGGTGTGATGCTATTGATGTCGTGTATCATGCTTGAGGGAAGGACAGAACAAAAGATGTTAGTTATCATTGCCTGCAATGTTTTTATGATTCTGGTAAGTATGCTGAGAGGGAGAATAACCTTTTTCTTGTCAGGGGAATCTATCAATGAGATTAGTATTCAGGGATCGGAGAGTCTGGCAAGGGTATTAGGAATTGTACTTACGAATACATTATATTTGGTAACAGCCTATATTTTAACGCGTTTTTTTCATGATAAAATAAAACTGAAAAAAGAAGAATACATTATTATTATAATTTTTTATATTATTTTCCTTATTGTGGTTCTATTATCAATTGCCATGTCACGAAATGTGGACTTTTCGCTTATATGGCAGAAAACATTTTTGATTTTAGACATGTTGATGTTTATTGCCAATATTATAGTTTTAAAAATGATATTTCATATAAATCAGCAAAATCACTATGAAATGGAAAATGCATTGCTGTATATGCAGATAACGCAGCAGGAAAAAAGAATCAGGGAAGAGGAAAAAAACTATCGGGAAGTTCAATTATTGCGTCATGATCTGAAAAGATATTTGGTTACATATCGTCAGTTGCTTCAGGAGGGAAAATATGAGGTTATAGAAGCTGACATTGATAAAATACTGGGGAAAAGGTTAAATACAAATCATTGTGTTTATACAGAAAATACAATACTGAATGCTGTAATTTGTGAGAAGATGGAACAATGTTCCATTAAAAATATTAAAATAGAGGTGCAGGTAAATGCAGACAAAGATATGGATTCTATAGAATATGGAGTTGTGTTATCGAATTTACTGGACAATGCGATTGAGGCGGAGGAACAGGAAAAAGAAGAAAATAGATATATCTGTTTGAATATTGGAGTAGAACAGAATATGATTCATTTGGTAGTGAGCAACTATATCTCAGAATCGGTTCTGCAAAATAACGCTTTGCTAGAAACATCTAAGAAAAATAAGCAGTTGCACGGAATAGGTTTAAGAGGTGTTAAAGAGTTTGTAAATAATAAGGAAGGTGAGATAGAAATATTTGAAGAAAATCATATGTTTGTAGTGCATATTTGTGTATGTGTATAAAGTATGCCTAAAATGGGCAAAGTACGCCAGATATATTGAGAAATAAATAAAATGCGGCTATTTTAGTAGTAAAGAGGAGATGAGGGCATAATGAATTCGAAAAAGGGCAAAAAAGTACATCTGGAAATAATTTTATTTTTTATAGTAAGCATTTACTGCTTATTGGCACCTAATAGGGAAACATGCATGGATGATACCTGGATATCGAGCATAGTAGGACTGAGTGGTTCTGTGAAATTATTTTCGGTAAAATTATTTTTGCTGGCACCATTATGGTGGGGAATTTTATGTTACATATTGTTAAGGCTTGCAAATCCTTATTTAAAGGAACATGGCGTAAAACTGCAAATAAATAATAGGATATATAAAGCATTGATAAAAATATTTACAATTGCATTTTTAATTGCATTAATATATTGGTCATGCGGATTTACCTTGTATGTAGTGTTTCCGCCTATGCCGTTTTTGGTTGGTTACTATATTATGAACCACCGTATTATTTTAGGAATTAGCTGGTGTATGGAAGCAATTCTTATTTATGTTTCGTTTGAAACTTGACAGTTATCTGTATAAAATTGTTTATGGAAATTATAATGGTAAATATATGTGCGTGCGTATAAAGTATGCCTAAAATGGGCAAAGTACGCCAGATATATTGTGAAATAAATAAAATGTGGCTATTTTAGTAGTAAGGAAAGAGGTTCGATGAGAAAGATTACTACTAGAATAGTCCATTTTTTTATTGAAAGTAAAGTTATCGATGAAACAGATCGAGAGATTTATGAACATGGTTTGGAAATATTGAGTGAAAATGTAATGTTAACAGTCTTTCTTTTGCTATTTGGAGTTGCGATTGGGAGAGGCGTAGAAACAGGCATTTTTTTGTTCGCGTTTTAATGGATGAAATGGTGTTGGAGGTACAGGTATGGCTTAATAAAACTTACAATGTAGGTGTCGTGGAGGATAGAAATACCGGTCAGTGAACAGCTTGTAGAGACAACGCAGGCGGGAATTGGTATTGATAAATGTATATGGTTTCAATAAGAGGAACAGCAACAGGTCCTACGTTTTTTACTACATATGAAAATCCAGTTGAACCAGACATTTCACAGGAATTTACTGTTTTCAAAAATATATATAATTCAGGTTTATCAATGTTTTATAACTGGTTGATGAGATAGTGCTATTAGTAAACATACTTAATTGAGAAGGAGAATATGTATGAAAACAAAATTAAAATGGGTTTAGCGTTATTAATGTTCGCAACTGTAATTCCAAATACTGCGTTTGCACAGGATTCAAGTAATCAAGTTCCAAGCGAACAGGTTGAATTTGCAGATATTTATATCGGAGACGAATTGATTACAGTTCCGGTTGTGATCGAGTCTGAAATTGCTGGCAAAACAGCACGAAGTGGTGTATAATATGAAGATACAATAGAGAGTGCAACTTACTATATTCCAGTAACTGAAGAAGGAAAAGTATATAATGAAGAATATGTAAGCGGTGCGAGAGCAAGAGGGACAGCGACAGATACTTACTTAGATCCGAGAAAATATCTGACAGCAACAAGTATTATCCGATACACAATGTCTTCAAATGATGAGTATGTTTTGATTAACAATGTTGCAATTACGAAAAACAGAAATCCGGAATCATCTTCCTCTAGCGGATATTTATATGGTATCGGAACACCGAATGCCAGAATTGTGTGCGTTGGTATTGGAAAAAATAGCGGAAAATACAATCAGGTAGTTGATTCCCAGAGTGTCCCATGGGGAACAACAGGTGTGAATACACCATCATCGTGGGTACCTGTAATGTGCGGCAGCTATTCAGATCAGTATAGAGGACTTGTACAATATAGTTTTAATTTGATTTATAAAGATGGCACAGTTGGTTGTGCATTTACGCACACCCTGGCAAAATAAACTTTAAAGGGGGATTTTCTATGGCAACAAACACAAGCAAACCATTAACCAAAAGAATTATTTTCCTGCTGGCAGCAGCAATCCTGTATCTGATGATTCCACAGAATGCTACAATGCCTATGCAGGAGGAAGCGGTATTCCCATTTTCATTGTTGTCGTTGTCGCAAATAGCAAGAGTGTTTGCTTTCAGACAATGGATTGCCATGGATTTGATTCTTTTTACAGCAGTGCTGGTCATCATGCAGCTGATCCGTGGAAAGCATGAAGGAGGAATGTTTCTTAGAAATAAAACTGCAAGAATCATTTGCATGGCAGCATTCTTAGTAGTATTTCTTCCACTTGCATACATAACGATACCAACCGTATTCATTCTGGGCAAACCAGCCTTTATGAGCATGGATGCCTGGGTATTCATGTTCGGTAAACAGGGTGGCGCGAACCAGTACATTCTTCATCTCTGGTGGGCAGCATCAGCGGTACTGCTGGACATGGGAATTGCGAAATAAATTTATAAAAATAACCCGCATGGAATCAGAACATATTCTGTTTGAAATTCCATGTGGGTTGTGTTATTTTACGCAATTTGAACATAAGTTGGGAACGTTGTTGTTGGGAGAATGGGATGGGTTTGCCGTTCAAATCGTCCACTTGCCCCACAAGGAAGCACAAGTCCATTGGATGACACCTGGATATCGAGCATAGTAGGACTGAGTGGTTCTGTGAAATTATTTTCGGTAAAATTATTTTTGTTGGCACCATTATGGTGGGGAATTTTATGTTACGTACTGTTAAGGCTTGCAAATCCTTATTTAAAGGAACATGGCGTGAAACTGCTGCAAATAAATAATAGGAAATATAAAGCATTGATAAAAATATTTACAATTGTATTTTTAATTGCATTAATATATTGGTCATACGGATTTACCTTGTATGTAGTGTTTCAGCCTATGCCGTTTTTGGTTGGTTACTATATTATGAACCACCGCATTATTTTAGGAATTAGCTGATGTATTGAAGCAATTCTTATTTATGTTTCGTTTGAAACTTGATAGTTATCTGTGCAAAAGTGTTTATGAAAAATTATAATGGTAAATATTTGTGCGTGTGTATAAAGTGTGCCAAAAACAGGCAAAGTATGCTAGGTATATTGAGAAATAAACAAAATGTGACTATTTTAGTAGTAAGGAAAGAGGTTAGATGAGAAAGATTACTACTAGAATAGTCCGTTTTTTTATTGAAAGTAAAGTTATTGATGAAACAGATCAAGAGATCTATGAATATGGTTTGGAAATATTGATTGAAAATGTAATGCTAACAGTTTTTCTTTTATTGTTTGGAGTTATGATTGGAAAAGGCATAGAAACTTGCATTTTTTTGTTTTCGTTTTGTTGGTTAAGGCGGTTTTGTGGTGGATACCATGCAAAAACAAAGAGGGGATGTCATATAGCTACATTTATTACTTATATAGTATTTCTTATTGGAATAGCTCATTTTTACAAGGTGATAAATAAATATATGGTTGAAATATATTTTGTGTGTTTAACGATTATTATTCTTTATGCACCGGTTCAACATAAAAATAAAATACTATCAGAATCAATGCATAGAAAAAACAGATTAAAGGCGATAGTATATACATTACTATTCGGAGTGATTATTTATATATTCAAAATTAAGTTTCCAGTGGTATCATTTGCCGTTTTGGGAACTTTAATACAAGTAGCGCTACTAATGATAATTGGAAGGAGGAAAAAAGGTGATTAAATTGAAAGTTACAAAAATGATGGCTGATATTGTATATCGAATGGCAGAAAAAAGTGTTGATGAAGCTTCTGCATGGTATGAATATCAACCGGAAGTACCAGAAAAATTAAAAAAGAGAAATAGTTGCAAACAATCATAGGCGCACCTGCTAATGGGTTACAGAATTACCATTTGTATGGTAAAGATGGCAAAGAAATGTCAATAAAAGATGGCGGATTTAGTCAGGTTGATTTGTTACAGGATGTTGATGCCTATAATATTTCAAGGCTATATAATCGGGCAGATACCAAGCTTTATGCTGCCTTCGAAGATTATTATAATGTGTCAAAACATTATAAACGAAGATATCATATTTTTAAACAGCAATTGTTAAAAGAATTTGATGAGGATTCTATTTATGCGGTAGCATTTCGGTTTGCTAAACAAGAAATAACAATGTTGTCGTGGCTATTTGGCTTAGCATTTGGTAAATTTAATGAAGAGTTTATAGAGATTGTGGCACATGCTTTTGAAGATAAAATTGAAACACAAATTTCAATAGAGGAGTATACATCTTAATGTTTTGAAAAATGATTAAATGATATGAGAAGAGAAGGACGGAATCAAATTTTATTTAATCCCGTCCTCTTCTTTTTGTTTTTTCTTCAAAATGAAATATTCATGCAGTTCACCAAGAAAAAATGAGCAGAACGTCCCGATAGCAAAGTAATGTGTATCAGGGTGGGAAATACCAAAAATAAAATCATCTATAGTCGTTTGGTGAGAGCGAAATTGCATTTGAGAGAATATACCGTCCAATCCTCCGATTATAAATATAACAACAAAGGTGAATACAGCCAGCCATAAAGAATGAATGAGTTTTTTTGAGGCAAATCTTTTTTGTGTGATTTTTCCGAAAATAAACCCTAAAACAAATACACCTATCAGAGCATGAAAAAGATAAAACAATGCAAACAAGTAACGAGCTAATTCCATATTACGCGTTGGAGCTAGATAATCCGCAACATAATAAAAAAGTAAAACAAAAAAAGAATAAATACAAAATGGAGTAATGGCATAAATAAATTTTTTCACAATAGTTCTCTTCTTTCTATTTTTTTATATTTTTTATAGTAACACATCTATTTTTATATGTGCATATAAAGTATGCCAAAACCAGACAAAGTGTGCCAGAAAATATTGACAAGATGAAAAAGAGAAATTAATTTAGTAATAAAGGAGGGCTGTCAGATATGAAAAAGATAAGTATGTATTTTTTGTTCGTTTGTTTACTGTTGACAGGATGTTCTTCCAGTAAGACAGAATTGCCTGTAGAAAATACGGAAGAAAACCAGGCGAGGTTGGAGATAAACAAAATACAACTTCCTTTAGAACCGGATTGCTCGGTAGGAAGCTATTTTGTGGATGGTGACATGGTTTATTACTCCATTAATATGCCAGTGGGAGATTATGGTGCCAATCCGGATATAAAATTTGATGATTCCATGGAAACAGAAATCCGGTCTTTTGATACACAGTCTGCAACAGAAAAACTGTTGTACAAATATCATGCAGGATATCAGGTAGACGTGAACGATATGGGAATCTGCAATGAGAAACTATATTGGCTTGATTCAGCGGGAACAGAGGATGAATGGTTTCGTGTAGTTGCTATTTCTCCAGACGAAAGTGAAGATGTTGAAATACTTTTTACTTCAAAGGACATTTCAGAATCCTGCACAATGATAACCCCGGAAACAGATGGAGAAAACATTTACTTTTATGCTGAGGACGATGGAACGGTCTCTATTTGTGAATATGCGCAGGGTGAATTGAAAACAGTTCAGGAAAATGTGTATGTAAACTCTCCGTATGAGCATCTGAGTAAATGGAATGATACCTATGCCACTGCATCCAAAACAGACGATGGGTATGAGATTGTGACTATCGATGAAGATGGAAATTATTCTGACCATGAAACAGTTTCTGACGTGTCAGAACTTCAGATGAATGACGATTACATGACCTATCTGTCTGATCCTTACAATTATCGGAATGAGGTAAATGTGATTCGCAAAGAAGACCATAGTGTGGAACAAATAAAAACAGACCGCTTCTTTAATTATGGGTTGCTGGGAAACTATCTGATTTTTAATAAATCAGATCACATTACGGCGTATGATCTTTTAAGCGGTGAAGAAACCGAACTTCTGAAAGCAGAGCAGGACTCTTTTGAGTGGATGTTCCGCAGGGGAGAAACATTGTGCACGAAAAATGGAAATGAGATATATGTGATATACAATGAAACAGTTGGCAGATAACAGATAAATCAGCATCAAAAGAATAGGGCAGAGGGAAAATAAATATTTTCGCCTCTCCCATTGAACCGTACGCACGGGTCTCGTATATGGGGCTCCATCCCCGAAGCTTAATTTTGAATTCTGCCGCTCGTGACCTGAATTGACGGATTTTAGATTGAATTTCCAAAAAGTGTATATTTAAAATATTGCCGTTTTATAACTGAAAAGTAATGAATGTAAAATGGACGAATAATGTTTTCGTTTTGCGTTATGGAGATGAAACTCTCCATTTGTGGAAGCTACTGCTGAACACAAATGATCAGAGAGGTTCATCGCAATGTTTAACGCAACGAAATACAATATTCGTCCATTTCACATTCATGCATTCATAATGCATATGATACGGCAATATTTTATTCATAACCTAAATGATGAAATTCAATCTAAAAATCCGCAACATCCCCCACAAGCGGCAGCACACAGATTAAACTTCAAACCGTCCACTCGCTCCACAAGGAAGCACAAGTCCATTCGAGGATACCGGAAGCCCAATTTCATCAGCGTTGATCGTGCCATGATATTTTTTCAACACCGTGTTCATCATATAGCTCAACACCGCCGGCTGTAATCCGGTTGTATAGGAGTTGATTAGGAAAAACAGCGGATCATCCGATAACAACTGTCCGCACAACTGTACCAGTGGATAAATCGCATCCTCAATCTTCCAGATTTCCCCTTTCGGACCTCTGCCGTAAGATGGAGGGTCCATAATAATTGCATCATAGTGATTTCCACGACGGATCTCACGTTCTACAAACTTCACACAGTCATCCACGATCCAGCGGATCGGAGCGTCCTTAAGACCGGAGGAAACAGCGTTTTCCTTAGCCCAGGTAACCATGCCCTTGGAGGCATCTACGTGTGTGACAGAAGCTCCTGCGGCTGCGGCGGCAAGCGTAGCGCCACCCGTATAGGCAAACAGGTTCAATACCTTGATCGGTCTGCCGGCTTTTTTGATCTTTTCAGAGAACCAGTCCCAGTTTGCAGCCTGCTCCGGGAAAAGTCCGGTGTGTTTAAAACTAAATGGTTTTAAATTAAAGGTCAGGCTTCCGTAATGAATCTGCCACTGTTCCGGGAGATCGAAAAATTCCCATTCTCCACCACCTTTTGCACTTCGATGATAGTGACCATTCATTTTGCGCCAGCCTTTTTCTGTTTTCGGGGTGTCCCAGATGACCTGGGGGTCCGGGCGCACCAGAAGATATTTGCCCCAGCGTTCCAGCTTTTCACCCTTGGAGCAGTCAATGACTTCATAGTCTTTCCAATTTTCTGCAATCCACATATTTTAAATTACCTTTCTATAAGTTCGTATAATATAAACTTCAATTGTTTACATAATTATTTCCTGCGCCACAGCGATGGCATGAACAGAATTAGCAGTGGGTACAATTCCAGACGGCCGGCTAACATGTCGAACATCAGCACAAACTTGGAAAAATCGGAATACATACCGAAATTCCTTGTCGGGCCTACACCATCAAGACCGGGACCGATATTATTTAAAGTAGAAGCAACTGCTGTAAAATTCGTCGTCAGGTTGAAATTATCCACACTGATCAAAAGGGTGGAAACCAACAGGATGAAAAAATAAATTGCCAGATACACATTCGTAGAGCGCAGTGTATTGTGGTCGATCGGTTTTCCATCCATACGGATTACCTTGACCTCTCTCGGATGTATCACGAGAGAAAGCTGCTTCGGGATCGCTTTGCATAAAATCAGCAATCGCGAGATTTTGAAACCGCCACCGGTACTTCCTGCACAGGCTCCGATAAACATGAGCAGCACCAATATCATCTTGGATGTCTCCGGCCACAGATCAAAGTCTGTAGTCGCATATCCACAGGTTGTGATAATGGAACCCACCTGAAAAAATGCATGGCGGAATGCCTCGCCAAGTGAGCCGTACAAGCTTCGGATATTAAGTGCGATAAAAGTACCAGCACCCAGAATGATGCCAAAATATACCCGGATTTCTTCCACTTTAAAAATTTCTTTCAACTGCTTTGTCATAATGTAAAAATAAGCGACATAATTGACACCGCTTAAAATCATAAAGACGGTGATAATATTTTGCAACACAGGGCTATATCCTGCAATGCTGTCATTGTGGATACCAAATCCACCCGTTCCAACCGTACCAAATGTCAGCGTCAGGGAGTCGAACATCGGCATACCGAAAATACATAATAAAACAATTTCAATGATCGTAATGACCAAATAAATACGATACAGAATTTTTGCAGTGTCCTTCACATGTGGTACTAATCTGCTGACGGAAGGTCCCGGGCTTTCAGCTTTCATCAGGTTGATCGTCGAACCGCCCATCAGAGGGAGAAAGGACATTATGAATACTAAAACCCCCATGCCGCCAACCCAGTGGGTAAAGCTTCGCCACATCAGACTTGTGTGTGTGAGTGCCTCCACGTTCGAGAGAATACTTGCGCCGGTCGTGGTAAAACCGGAGATCGTCTCAAACAGGGCGTCCACATAAGATGGGATCTCACCAGTGATCACAAACGGAATGGCACCGAAAATACTTAAAACGATCCAGCTTAATGCAACGGCAACAAACCCCTCGCGGTTAAATATCTGCGGATGCTTTACTTTTTTTAACGTGATCAGGCATCCGAGGACAAAACAGATGATCCCTATAATAAGGTAAGAATACGCTTCGTTTTCGTGATAGATCATTCCGGTCAGAAACGGAAGCAGCATAAAAATACCTTCGAATTTCAAAACCTGTCCAAGAATATAGCCTATTGTTGAATACTTCATAGCAGCTTAATCCTCCAGAATCTCTTTGATATCGGATATATTGTAACCGGAGGTGGCGATCATAACAGAGTCGCCGGGCATCATGCAATCCTGTCCACTTGGCACGATGACCTGATGATTACGGTAAATACAGCAGATCAAAGTATTTTTGCGGATCTTTAAATTCTGAAGAGGAATATTGCAGACGGCAGAATTCTCTTTGAGCAGGAATTCCAGAACTTCTGCTTTTCCATCTTCCAATTTGTATAGCGCCTCCACATTGCTGTTTAAAGAATTATTCATGGAACGCACATATTTGATAATGTACTCTGCAGTGATCACTCTCGGGTAAATAATGCTTCCGAGATCCAGCTTATTGATGACGGAGGTAAAGTTAATGCGGTTTACCTTTGTCACTGTCTTTGCGGAAGAGATTCCATTCGCATACAGGGATAAAAGAATATTTTCTTCATCCAGATCGGTCAGCGCCGCAAAACCGGCTGCCTTTTCAATGCATTCTTCAGATAAAAGCTCCTTGTCAGTGGCATCGCCGCAGAGAATTGTAGCTTTCGGAAGCTGCTCGCTTAAAAACTCACAGCGCTGCTGGTTGATTTCGATAATGGTCGTCTTGATTCCGGACATCAGAAGACTCTTGGCAAGGTAATAGGATATCTTACCTCCCCCTGCGATGATCGTGTTGGATACACGGTTTTTCTCTAAGCCGATCTTGCGGAAAAAGTCGATGGCATCCCTGCGTTTTGCAACGATGGAGACGATGTCATTTGCCGCAAATTCAAAATCACCGTTTGGAATGATGACTTCCTCGCTGTTCCTTGCGATTGTGCAGACCAGAATATCATTGCAGTGCAGGGTTGCGTGGAATTTGGAAAGTTTCAGGCCGCATAAAGGGGAGTTATTTCCTATTTTAAAGTGAAGTAATTCCACACGTCCCTTTGCAAAGGTATCCACGCGGATAGCAGAAGGAAACTGGAAAACCTTTGAAATCTCATTTGCAGCCGTAAGTTCCGGATTAATGATCATGCTCAGTCCGAATTCCTTCTGGAGAAAATCTTTTTCTTCATTATATATAGGGTTGCGGATGCGGGCGATGGTCTGACAGTGGCCACTCTTCTTGGCAATGACGCAGCAGAGGAGATTTTCCTCATCAGATCCTGTGACAGCGATCAGCAGGTCTGCGGTTTCGATACCGGCCTGCTTTAATGTTGTGTGGCTTACACCATTTCCAACAATCCCCATAACATCCACTGTATCCGTAAGGGCACTTACTTTTTCGGGACGGGAGTCGATCACTACGATATTGTGATTTTCGATACTTAAGGCTTCTACAAGCGTGCATCCTACTTTACCGCAGCCAACAATTATAATATTCATGATAATAAGATACCTTTCATTTCTAAATAGTTCATAGCTGATTATAGCACACAGTATCTGTATCGGATAGGGGAAATATTAATGTGAGAGCGGATTATGCAAAAAAAATTAAAAAAATTAAAAAAAACACTTGCAATATAAAGGAACATCATGTAAAATAGCAAATGTTGTGACATTGATAGCGTAGAAACGCGAGGTTGCTGCATGAAAATGCAGGTTTTCCGTGGAGCGAATGTCAAGTTAAGAAACTGGCGACAAGTCACTGTATCACGAATAACGTCTACAAAAGGTAGAAACAACGTGCCAAATCATCAACGGGAAGATGTTTTGAAATCGAAAGTGGATGACACGCACGGGAATGTGTACAGTCACCGCTTGTCGTACTGATTTATAAGTGCGAAAAGGAGGCGACTTTTTTTATGGCAAGTCAAGTAATGAGAATCACATTGAAAGCTTATGATCATGAATTAGTTGATGCTTCAGCTAAGAAGATCATCGAGACTGTAAAGAAAAACGGATCACAGGTGAGCGGACCGGTACCACTTCCAACTAAGAGAGAAGTTGTTACTATTTTAAGAGCTACTCACAAATACAAAGATTCCCGTGAACAGTTCGAGCAGAGAACTCATAAGAGACTCATTGATATCATGACACCAACCCAGAAAACAGTTGATGCTTTATCTCGTTTAGAGATGCCAGCTGGTGTTTACATTGATATCAAAATGAAAAACAAATAAGTTTTTCAACAAATTATTAATTAGTTAATATCCTGAAGGGTTTTATATAGAAGCAATACAAAGGTTTACCCCTTTGGTTCCACTTATATGGACTTTCTAGGATGAACGGTTCCGCTACCCCGCATCTGATGGGCATGAAGCGTTCCGCTGTAGAGAAAACAGGAGGTAAAAAGAATGAAGAAAGCGATTTTAGCAACAAAAGTCGGAATGACTCAGATCTTCAATGCAGACGGTGTTTTAGTACCGGTTACTGTATTAGAAGCAGGTCCATGTTCAGTAACACAGATTAAAACTGTTGAGAACGATGGATACAGTGCAGTACAGGTTGCATTTGCTGACAAGAAAGAAAGAATTGTCAACAAAGATGCAAACGGAAAGAAAGAAATCAGAAACAGACATGGCGTTAACAAAGCTCAGATGGGACATTTTGCAAAAGCTGGTGTATCCGGAAAGAGATTTGTAAAAGAGTTCAAATTTGAGAACGCAGCTGAGTACAACTTAGGCGATGTGATCAAAGCTGATATCTTTGCAGAAGGCGACAAGATCGACGCAACTGCAATTTCCAAAGGTAAAGGTTTCCAGGGCGCTATTAAGAGATTTGGACAGCACAGAGGTCCTATGGCTCACGGTTCTAAATTCCATCGTCATCAGGGTTCCAACGGTGCATGTTCTTCACCAAGCCGTGTATTCAAAGGAAAAGGAATGCCTGGACATATGGGTAGCGTAAAAGTTACAACTCAGAATCTTGAAGTTGTAAGAGTTGACGCTGAGAACAACCTGCTCTTAGTTAAAGGTGCTGTACCAGGAGCTAAGAAATGTTTAGTAACAATCAAAGAAACTGTTAAAGCAGGTAAATAGTGCTTAGATAGGAAAGGAGGAACTTAACGATGGCTAACGTAGCTGTTTATAATATGGAAGGCAAAGAAGTAGGAAGCCTGGAATTAAACGACGCTATCTTCGGAGTAGAAGTTAACGAACATTTAGTACACATGGCAGTACTTCAGCAGCTGGCAAACAACCGCCAGGGAACACAGAAAGCAAAAACTCGTTCCGAAGTAAGCGGTGGTGGTAGAAAACCATGGAGACAGAAAGGAACAGGTCATGCAAGACAGGGTTCTACAAGAGCTCCACAGTGGACACATGGTGGCGTAGTATTCGCTCCAGTACCAAGAGATTACTCTTTCAAACTTAACAAGAAAGAGAAGAGAGCAGCTCTTAAATCTGCATTAACATCAAGAGTAAACGAGAGCAAATTTGTTGTTGTTGACGAGTTAAAACTTGATGAGATCAAAACAAAGAAATTTGTTGAAGTTATGAACAACTTAAAAGTTGAGAAAGCATTAGTTGTATTAAACGACAACGATGTAAACGTGATCAAATCTGCAAGCAACCTTGCAACAGTTAAGACTGCTCAGACAAACGAGATCAACGTATATGATATCTTAAAATATGATACAGTGGTTGTAACAAAAGACGCTGTTAAGACAATCGAGGAGGTGTATGCATAATGGCAAATATTAAATATTATGATGTAATCCTCAAACCAGTAGTTACAGAGAAGAGCATGGCAGCTATGGCTGAGAAGAAATATACTTTCTTAGTTCATCCAGAAGCTAACAAATCCATGATCAAAGAAGCAGTTGAAAAAATGTTCGAAGGAACAAAAGTTGCCAGCGTAAACACAATGAACTTAGACGGAAAGAATAAGAGACGTGGTATGGTAGTTGGTAAAACTGCTAAAACAAAGAAAGCTATCGTAACATTAACAGCAGACAGCAAAGACATCGAGATCTTCGCTGGTTTATAAGATAAAGATAGCAGCCTAGGCACAGTAAAGTGCGATAATAAACATCGAAAGGAGAAAAACAATGGGAATTAAGACATATAACCCATATACACCTTCCAGAAGAAATATGACTGGTTCTGATTTTTCTGAGATCACAAAAACAACTCCTGAAAAATCTTTAGTAACTTCTTTAAAGAAGAACGCTGGTCGTAACAATCAGGGTAAAATCACTGTAAGACACCACGGTGGTGGAAACAGAAGAAAATACAGAGTAATCGATTTCAAGAGAAACAAAAAAGATGGTATTCCAGCAAGAGTTATCGGAATCGAGTACGATCCAAACAGAACAGCAAACATCGCTTTAATCTGCTACGCAGATGGAGAGAAAGCATACATCTTAGCTCCTCAGGGATTAACAGATGGTATGACAGTTATGAGTGGTGCAGAAGCTGAGGTTCGTGTTGGTAACTGCTTACCATTAGAGAACATTCCAGTTGGTACTATGGTACACAACATTGAGTTATACGCAGGCAAGGGTGGGCAGTTAGTTCGTTCCGCTGGTATGGCTGCTCAGTTAATGGCAAAAGAAGGAAAATACGCTACATTAAGACTTCCATCCGGAGAGATGCGTATGGTTCCATTAAACTGCCGCGCAACAGTTGGTGTTATCGGAAACGGTGACCACAACCTTGTTAAGATCGGTAAAGCAGGACGTAAACGTCACATGGGTATCCGCCCAACAGTTCGTGGTTCTGTAATGAACCCTAATGACCATCCACACGGTGGTGGTGAAG
>UQNW01000026.1 GCA_900542495.1 uncultured Roseburia sp. | reverse complement strand
AATTTCTCAGAACAGAATATCCTCCGGCTTGAACTTATCTTTTTCGGTAATGGGGCGGATCACCTTGCAGGGCACCCCCGCAGCGATGACGCCGGCGGGAATGTCATGAGTGACGACGCTTCCCGCCCCGATAACCGAGCCTGCCCCGATGGTAACGCCGCCGCAGACGGTGGAATTTGCACCGATCCAGACATTTTCCTCCAGCGTAATGGATGCCGAGGTGCCAATGCCGTGGCTGCGCTGCTCCGGGTCGATGGCATGACCGGAGCAGGCAAGGCATACGCCGGGGGCAATAAAGGCACCTGCTCCGATGTTTACCGGAGAGGTATCCAGAATGACGCAGTTATAATTGATGACCGCCAAGCCGTGGGTATGGATATTGAAGCCATAGTCACAGTGGAAATCTGGCTCAATGCCGGTCATGGGAGAGCAGGTGCCCAGCAGGGTCTGCAGGATACTGCGCCGCTTTTCCTGTTCGTTAGGAGCGGTGCGGTTGTACTCCCAGCACAGTTGCTTTGCACGGTTCTGTTCCTCCGTGGGGGTGTTTTCATAGCCGCTGACGTAGGCGGCAGGGCGTTTCATAATATCCAGAGCGTTCATCGTGTTTGTCCTTTCCATACAGTGTTTTTTCAAGGATTATACCACATTCTCTGTCGGTGTGTAATAGGCTGCTTTTCCTCATTTGTTTGTCCGCTTGATCTTCTCCATCGCTTTGCCCTTAGCCAGCTCATCCACCAGCTTGTCCAAATAGCGGATCTCCTTCATCAGCGGTTCTTCGATGCTCTCCAGCTTTACGTTGCAGATGCTGCCCTTTATGAGCACCCGGTCCGGATTGAGCTGCGGAGCATCTCGAAAGAAATCTCCATACAGCGTTCCATTCTGCACCGCAGCCTCAATTTGCGGGACGCTATAACCAGTCAGCCACCCAATAATTTCATCTACTTCTGCCTGCGTCCGCCCCTTGCGGGCTGCCTTTTCCACCAGCATAGGATATATTTTTGCAAATGGCATGGCATATACTTTTTCAGTTTCCATTTCTGTCCCTCCCTCAGGTGCGTCTATGTGCAATGTATACCACGCTTCCGGACAAAAAAGAATGTGTGCCGGCGCATCCCAGATGATAACATTATACCTGTTCTCAAAATACGGAATCTGCTTATCAAACGATCGATGATCCGCAGTCAATCCCGGCAGAAAAACAAGAGTAATTGTATCCGGGTTTGATACGCTTGCTCAATAGTGAATCGTTCCTCAACGAGTTTGACAACTCTTTTCTTTCATCGGGCTTTCCTCCACAAATTGCGATTTATATTTTACATAGGCACAGTATACCACAGTTCCTGTGCCTATGCGATAACATTTACTGTTTCATCCGATAAGAACTCATCCTCTCTGCCAGACAACGGAATGCACACCCTGCAAATCATGCCCTTTCCATTCCATAAAAAAGCCCCCACATGCTCCTTATCGAACACGTAGGGACTTTCCTGTCATATTTTAAGTTCTGTTATCTTTGCACACAGGGTGTCTGATAATCTATTCTTCTTTTTTCTCTTCCGGTGTAACTTCTGCTGCTTTCGCATGTTTTTTGCGATAGCGAACGATCACAAGTGCCATGCAAAGTACTACTAATAATACTGTTACAACATCAATTGTCACGAAGAGTTTTGTCATATTTGACATTCCGCCATCATCAGTAGTATTTGTATAATAACCGCTGTTTGCGATTGTATACATAATATTCTTGCATGATGTGCGAAGTGCGTTATTAAGTGTTGCACTCTCTGTATTTGTCAATTTATTGGATTCCTGATAGTTGAATCCGAGCATCAGGTCGTTTCCGGCACGAACACAGTGATCTGTGATCATATATCCGTAAGAACCATCATAATCTGTGATGACCATTCCCTGGAATCCCCACTCATTACGAAGGATTGTTGTTAATGTGTCTTCATTTGCACATGCCGGAACAGTTCCGATCCAGTTGAAGGAAGACATTACAGCGATCTGTGTTCCGTCAAAATTCTTGATACATAATTCGAATGGTTTTAAGTAAATCTCACGGATTGCCTGCTCATTAGAATATGTAAGTAAGAATGCACATCTGTTTGTTTCCTGGTCGTTTAATGCAAAATGCTTGATGTAATTGTATGTACCTTTTGATGCCATTGCAGATACCTGAGCTGCTGCAAGCTTACCGGCAAGTACTCCATCTTCTGAATAGTACTCGAAGTTTCTTCCTGCAAATGCAGAACGGTGTGTGTTCATTGCCGGGCCATATACACCATAGTTATTTACATCTGCATACTCCTGTCCCATTGCAAGTCCAAGGTCATATAATAAATCTGTATTCCATGTCTGTGCCATTAATACTTCTGTCGGATATGGTGTTCCATAAGTTCCTGTAATGAAGTTGTTAACTCCGGCAGGTCCGTCACAGTCACTTGTTGCAACTTTTCCTACAGAATCGATCTGAGCTGTCTGCCATCCACCAAGGTTTACAAGTAATGACATATCTTCAAAGCTCATCTGATCTAATAACTGATCCCACATTGGATCATCATAAGCCTTGCCTGTTAAATCTGCTAATGTAAGACCATTGTCAGATCCTAATGTCGGCATTGTATCTTCTGCATTGTCATATGCTGTAGAGTCATAGTATGCTGTAGAGTTTGCTTCTACTTCTTTTCTTGTTGCATCATCCATTACATAAGCTTCTTCAGCTGGTGCAGCAGTAGCTTCTGCATAGTTTGCAAATCCATCTGCTCTGGAAAGATAGGTAACATTTCCTGCTGTGTAATCATTTAACTGATTTTTTGCAGCTACATTATCTGTTGTACGTGCATTCTCGCTGTAGTTGATATCTGAATCTACAGTAAAGTTTGCCTGATCTAATACTGTATGGGAATCAGATCTGACAGATACTGTGTATTCGCCGGCTTCAAGAATATATCCGCCGCCTGCTACTTTGATCTCATTTGCATCATAAGATGCCATATCTTCTTTGTTGATCGTAAACTCAACTGTTTCAGATTCACCCGGTGCGATCTCACCTGTTTTTGCATAATCAATTAAGTTTACGGAAGCTTTCTCGATTCCTCCGTTTGTATAAGGTGGTGTGAAGTATACTTCTACAACATCCTTACCTGCAACATCGCCTGTATTTGTAACTGTTACATTGAATGTTACATTGTCTCCATTATCAGAGAAATCATTCATTTTCTGTTCAAATGTTGTATAAGATAATCCGTAACCAAATGGATATTTTACAACATCCTCATAATTGATCACACCATCATCAGATGCTGTCTCATAATATTTGTATCCTACATAGATACCTTCTACATAATCAACAAAGGAAACTGTTCCTTCGTATGCTGTATCAGAAGCTGCGATTGCTTCTTTTAAATCATCTACATTGTTGTATGCAAATGCTCCAATGTTATTATAGTATGGAGTCTGTGTTAAATCTTTTACATAAGTATCAACTGTTTTTCCGGATGGATTCACAGATCCGTTGATGATCTCACCGAGTGCAGCCATACCTGTCTGACCTGTACCAGGTGCAAGGATTACTGCTCCGATAGAATCATAGTTGTCTACCCAGTCAAGTTCCATTGGGTTGTTTGCGTTGATCACAACGATTACTTTACTGAATTCTGAGCAAACCTTATCAAGCATTGCTTCCTCTGTATTAGAGAGTTCAAGATAAGATTCTCCTGCATCAAAATCATCATAATCACCGTTGTTAGTGTAGGAAATATTTGTATATGCATATTTTTCAGGATTTACAGAAACTTCATCTGCCACATTATAAGTGCCATGGATAACAGAGTTCATGTCTGTAGGAAGATCATATCCTTCTCCACCGCCACGGCTGATCACTACCATTGCTACATCAGAAAAGCTTTCTGCTTCACTCATGACATCGTCTGTATAATAATCTGCTGTAGGTTCCGGCAATGTGATATCAAAGGATCCGTCTCCGCCTAAAATTGTTGCAGCCGGTCTGTCTGCGCGGTAATCTGTGTACATTTTTGTCAGGGACTCATTTGTCTTATATCCTGCATCTGATAAAGACTGTAAAATACTTACTACAGAAGATGTATCTGCAGAACCTGAACCTGTACCACCATAGATAGGGTTTGTAGATGCCCATCCAAATACGTTCATGGAATCAACATCACTGCTAAGAGGTAATAATCCATTATTCTTTACAAGAACCATACCTTCTTCGCCGACTTTTTTGATTACATCATTACTTGCTGCTTTTGCTTCATCGGATACTGTTCCGCCACCGTTTAATACAACAGAAAGGTTTGTGTAAAGCGGTCCGTAGCAAACCATGTTTACCATGGTCACAAGTGCAAGTACCCATGCTAAGGAAGCTCCCCAGCGAACTAAATGTCTTTTTCCTTTTGGTGCAATAAAATGTGCAGCTACTAATAATACAATCAATACTAAAATAGAAATAAGGATTGCATAAATGTATCCGCTGCAGTTTGTTACATATGTTGTAACGTCTGCTTCACTGACACCGAGGCCTCCTAAAATAGGAACCAGAATTGAAATAATAAACTCGATCATTTCTAAATCCTCCCAAGATTTATTTTGTCCGTTCCGGACTTTGTATCTATACTCTAACATAAAGTACTTTTCTTATGGAAAAATTGCATAATCTGCATTTTTTTTGCATAAACGGTATTTCGTATTGTGAGTTTCAGACAAAAATAACGCTATGTTTTCATGCACAATGCACAAGCCATAGCGTTATAAATCAAAAAATGCGAATGTTTAACCGTCCATATTCTATTTGACACAGTTATCCGTTCTGCACTTCGTCAGATGCAGTTTTTTTCATCGGGATCAAAATCTTCAGATCAAACCAATTTTCTTTTGTGTCAATACTGACTGCGCCGTCGTATTTATTTACCGTATAGCGGATACTCTTGATTCCGTAACCGTGAAATTCTTTTTCCTTCTTGGTTGTCAGGAAACGTCCTTCTTTTACTTTCAAACTACCTTCGTAGTAATTTTCAAAACGTAAGATCAAAAAATTCTTCTGCTGGGACACAGTCACATGGATCAGCCGCTTTTCCTTGTCTGCGATCTTGAGTTCACACTCGATTGCGTTGTCGAGCGCATTTCCGAAAATACTGCAGATATCCATGATATCCATAAAATCAAGCAGCGTTCCATCTGCCACGCAGGTAAACGTGATCCCATGCTTTGCACAGTACAAGCTTTTACTCGTAAGCACTGTATCTAACACTTTATTTCCGGTCTTGTTCTGTGCTTCGTACTGCCTGATCTCATCTTCCATGTGATTTAAAAACTCATTTCTTTTTTCCGGGTCAGTCTCACTCCGGAGCACAGCGATCTGATGTTTTAAGTCGTGATATTTATAATTGATCAGATCTATGCTCTCCCTCGACTGCTTGTACTGCACATACTGATTCTGCAAAACATTCTGCACCGCCTCTAATTCCCTGCGGACACGCAGCTCGCCACACTGGATCAGGTGAGCATATAAAATGGCGATTCCACCGAAATCAACGATCGTGCGGACATGACCGATTTCAAGCGCATATCCATTTGAAAATGCTCCCGTATCAGAAATAAAACTCAGATTGCTGACCGCAAATACCGCTATCACAATCAACGCTGCCGAAAAATATTCCTTGAGACTGATATTTAGTTTTCCATCTTTTGGCAAATGCTGCTGCAATAACTTCCATAATAAAAACGCAACTGCACCATAAACTGCTGCAAGCATAAGTACCTGCATTCCGGCACCCGGCAATTGTCTTGTCCAGATCGAGCATACAATCTGCCATTCCATAGATGCCATAAATTCTGCCACAACAAACGCAATCATACCAAAATATCCGGCATCCCGAAAATTCACATCACAGCATAAATGAATAAACCCTATCATTAGAAAAACTGCTATGATCATGCACGGTATCCAGAAATAAATTAACACATTACCCGTTGATACCAGAAAAGCCGACTGCACGATCAACATTCCTACTATAATTAATGCACTTTTCCACCACTCAAATCTCTTTTTCAACGGAAAAATAAAAATCAGGCAGGCAATCCACTCCGCAGCTGCCGTGTAAATTCGCGGAATATCCGGCATAAGATTATCGATCATTTCACAACCTCTCCCCAATAATTCGTCAATGCTTCCATAAAATCTTTCCTGCGGGAGCGGCTAAGAAGTAACGGTTCACCCTTTACAACCGCACATCCATCCTGAAGTCCCTCAACATGCTGTAAATTAATGAGATAGCCTTTATTTCCACGGCAGAAGTTCAGTCCCTGCAGCTTTTCCTCGACCTCTTTCATCGTGCCAGCCGATTCATAGTCACCAAGGATCGTATGCAGAACCAGATTGTGCCCCTGACTTTCGATATAATAAATATTTGCAATATTGATCCGGACAGCGCCGCCCTTGATGTTCACAGTGATGACCTTCTGCTCACGTTTCTTCATACGGCTGATCGCACGATTTAATCTCTGCGAAAATGCAAAATATGACACCGGTTTTAACACATAATCCAGTGCATCCACCGCATACCCACGAATTGCATACTGCGCCATGTTCGTAATAAAAATAATGACAACTTCCGTATCGACTTTGCGGATCTCTTCTGCCGCAGACATGCCATCCATGAACTTCATTTCCACATCCATCAGGATAATGTCAAACTGCGACTTATACTTATGTACGATCTGGTCACCATCAGAGTAAACCGTAATATTGAACACTTCTCCATTTTCTTTTTCATACTGATGCAAAAACTCCTGGAGCTGCTTTGCATACATAGCTTCATCTTCAACGATTGCAATATTGATCATCTGTGCTATCCCTTCTATATCAAACACATTTCATGCCCACTCATACATGCAATAATTTTATCACACAAAAAAAGAAAATACATCTGCTTTTTCGTTGACGCAAAATATTTTTAGTAGTAAAATTGTATCATTATACTTTTTTGGAAAGAGAGAGATAAAATGAGTATTTTCAAGAAAAAACTGACAGTGAACGAAGCAATCAACAAGGCTCACACTTCTGAGAACGCCATGTTGATCGACTGTCGTACCAAAGATGAATTTAACCACGGACATGTTGCCGGTGCAGTCAATATCCCATTGGATAAAATCACGGAAGACCGAATCTTAAGAAGATTCCCGGATAAGGAAACTTCTCTCTATATCATCGGCAGTTATAATTTCAGACCGGAAAAAGCGGTCAAAGCCTTTAAGAAACTGGGCTATAAAAATGCCATCTTCGGTGGAAACATGGAAGAGCATTATGGAATGTTGAAAAAATAAGTTCCTTCCTATCGCAAATGCATTTACATGGAAATCCATCCAAATGCATTTGCGACAGAGCTTAATAAAATGATTCCAGCAAAAATCGGACACAGATACTGTATCATAAACAGAAATACTTTTCTTCTTTTGAATGTGCCGCCACCGTATGTCACTTCTTCTTCGATTCTCTTTACCCCGACAACCCTTGAAACAAAAAGACAGGTAGCAATTGCCGCAATCGGCATCATGACAGAGTTCGTCAGGAAATCAAAAAAATCCAAAAACTGCATGCCAATGATCTTCACATTTGCCAGAGGTCCGTATCCGAGCGAAGACAGACTTCCCAGTGCGATCATGATCACGCCACAGAGCACCGTAGATTTTTTCCGGCTCCACCCAAGTTCATCTTCAAACGTGGATACCGCACTTTCCGTCAGTGCGATTGAACTGGTAAGTGCCGCAAAAAGTACAAGCAAGAAGAACATTACTCCCGCAAAAGTTCCAAATCCCATACTTGCAAAAACTTTTGGGATTGTAATAAACATCAATGCCGGTCCAGCCTGTAAGGTGTCCGGATCTCCGCCAGAGAACGCAAACACCGCCGGAATAATCATTAGTCCAGCCATAATTGCAATTGCTGTATCAAAAATTTCAACATTCTTTGTAGACTCTTCAATGGAAGTTTCTTTTTTCATATAAGAACCAAATGTAATGAGAATACCCATCGCAATCGACAGCGAATAAAACATCTGCCCCATGGCTGCCACAACGGTCATCCATGAAAAGTTGCTGATATTTGGCACAAGAAAATATTTCACACCAGCCAAAGCCCCTGGTCTTGTCACAGAATAAATTGCAATGATGACAGACAACACAACAAGTATCGGCATCATGAATTTGGAGACACGCTCGATTCCATTGCGCACACCCGCATAAATAATCGCCAATGTGATCACAGAAAAGATCACAAAGCATATTTCCGTGGAAAATCCATCTGAGATAAATGCAGAAAAATAACCATCTTCTGCAACTGTCTGCGCATGTCCTCTGACATACTCAACCAGATATTTTAAAACCCATCCACCGATCACCGAATAATATGGCACGATCAAAACCGGAATGATTGCATTGATCCAGCCTCCCAGACAAGACAAATGTGATTTTCCAAAGGAAGCAAATGCTCCTACCGGACTTTTTTTCGTCATACGTCCCAACGATGTCTCCGCCATGATCATCGTATAGCCAAAGGTCAATGCCAGAATGATATAGATAAGCAGGAAAATACCTCCGCCGTATTTGGCTGCCAGATATGGAAACCGCCAGATATTCCCCAATCCCACGGATGCTCCGGCTGCTGACAGCACAAAACCGATTTTTCCTGAAAAAGAACTTCTTTTTGTCGTTTGATTTTTCATAATTTTCTCCTCTGATTTCTATTTTGAAACATACTCAGAATATCATAGGGAGTAGGGAATTACAATATTGTGATAATCTCTTTTATCCAAGCAGAGACGTATAAATTTCGCGATCCAAATCCTTGAACACATAAAAAATAATCCGGTCAAACTGATCAGCTTGCGTCTGTAAAAATGCGTTCCTCTGCAAATCCGGCAGATTTTTGTAAATATTTTAAATAATGCGGTGAAATACAATAAACCGAATGGTAAGATTCATGTCAAACTTGAAAGTGGTGCCTGTGATGGACGGACTGGAAGCTTGCAACGTAATCTCGTCCAATGGTTTTGCAATTTTCGTTCCACCAGTGCCACGTGCCACCTCAAGCAGTCCTGCTGCCTTCAACTGTGATAACAGTTTTCGAATAATGACCGGATTCACGTTCGTGCTTGCCGCAATAAAATCGCTCGTCACTTTATATTCATTTTGAAAGGTGTCCGCACACATAAAAAGGTGCACCGCCAGAGTAAATCTACTTGAAATCTACATAAATTGTCCTCTTTTTCCATCTTACTTCAAATAATCTGCCAGTTCTTCACAGCGCTCCATGGTAAGCTCTGCCATTACTTGACTGCTATCCATCAGCGCAGCAGATCCACCATTATTTTCCATGATCTCATTACCTACCGCTTCTTTGTCTGCGATCCATTTCCTCTGCTCATTAAGAATTTCATTGAACTTTTCCTCACTTGTATTGTATTTTACAAGATTCCAGATTTCATTTAAGCAGGAATCGCTGATATCATACATCTGCATAGCGTAGTCGTCCATTCGGGACTGTAGAGTTGCTTTTTTAAGCTCCTCCTCTGCTGCATCATAGGATGCTTGATAAGTATTTAATGTACTCTGCGCTTCCTCATATGGTGTCATTCTCTTGTAAGAATAAATTCCATATTCCATTTTCTCATTCACAATGACAGGAATCGTCAGTGTATCCTGCGATTCTTCTGCACCATTTTCATTTGCTGTACGCACCCAGAAATACTCTTCCTCTGACAGATCACTCACCGGTGCACCCGGAAGGTACACTTTAAACGTATCCGTTCCTTCCAGACCATAAACATCTGTATAAATGTACTTCACACCATCTGCGATTTCTTCTTTTCCCGGAGTCTCCTCATAGGTAAGATTCTCCATTTTCATCTCATAAGTGTAATCATTGATTTTGGTCAATCCGGTAAAATCTCCCGAAAAGCCGCAAATGTACCTCGTTCCATCCTCATAGTTTTCCCCGGTGTCTCCCATGTCAGAATCATGGTAGTTTCCCTTGAAAGAGCCATCTTTTTCAATTTCAAAATCGGTAGACCAGCCACCGGCTCCACTGCAAAATTCGAATGAATATTTTGCAAGATCCGCGAATGTCAGATCACCACTTTGGTTTTCGCTTGCATTTTCTGCACTGTCGCTGCTGCCTTCCGTATCATCGCTTCCGTGATTTTCCTCTATGTCACCCTGAATAGTGTCAGATGTTCCCTGACGGTCCTGATTCTGATTCTGCGCTTCCTGATCTGCCGTATTTTTTGACGCATCCGGTGTCTTGGAACCTCCACACGCAGCTAATGATGCAAGCAACAGTCCTGTTATTGTAAGTATTATGAATTTGTTTTTCATTATTCCGTCCCTTTTCTTTTGTCGTTTTCCAGATGACCTAATTATTTACAATCCATTTTACCATTTCATCGTTGGAATAGCAATTGTTACATCTGTTCATTTTCTGGCAGAACTCTTTCTTGACTTTTTTCCAAAAGTTCGTTTACCATTATTTTATTACTGCTGAACCATACTCGTTTTCGTATAAAAATTTTATGTTCTATTTTACTCTGGAAAGGTGGGAGCCAATTATGATCTTACAGACAGGCATGAGAACCGACATTCCGGCATTTTATGCGGAATGGTTTACAAACAGAATAAAGGACGGTTACGTTCTTGTACGCAATCCCTACAACCCGGTGCAGGTGACAAAATACCGCCTCGATCCGACATTTGTAGACCTGATCGGTTTTTGCTCGAAAAATCCAGCTCCTATGCTACAATATATGGATTTATTAAAGCCTTTCGGCATGTATTGGTTTGTCACGATCACGCCTTACGGCACCGATATCGAGCCTCATGTTCCGGATAAGGAAAAAGTGATCGACAGCTTTTTAGCGTTATCTGAAATCGTTGGTCCCGATGCTATGGCTTGGCGCTATGACCCAATTTTTCTGGATGAGACATACACGGTGGACTATCACCTGAAAGCATTTGAACATATAGCAGCCCGCCTTTGTGATGCTACGAAAACCTGTGTGATCAGTTTTATCGACCTGTATCAGAAAGTAAGGAAGAATTTTCCGGAAGTACGAAGTGTCGGTAAAGATGACCGTATTTTTCTCGGAAAAGAAATGATTGAAATTGCAGCCACGCATGGTATGACAGTGCGCCCTTGCGGAGAGGGAGACGAGCTTGCTCCTTATGGTGCCGATTGCAGCGGATGCATGACACAGCAAGTTTATGAAACCGCCCTGCATACTTCCCTAATCTTTCCCAAAAAACAGCCACTTCGTAAAGAATGTGCCTGTTTTCTCGGAAACGATATCGGGGCTTACAACACCTGCCCGCATCTGTGCCGCTACTGCTATGCCAATTATGACGAGCAGACAGTACGACAGAACTATGCAAATCACGATCCGCACTCGCCTTTTTTGATTGGGAATCTGCACCCTGAGGATGTGATTCATGAGGCTGTGCAGAAAAGCTGGGTGGACGGGCAGATGCGGTTGTTTTAAATATATTTTTATTTTGAAAGAATAGCATATTTGTTATATCCCCCAATGACAATTGTTGATTAAATTTCCATTCTCCCTTCCATCACGGTTCTTAGCGGAAGTTTACGACTACTCAAGATTTTCCGTCTTTTTAGAACTTTTCGTGTATTTCGCATCTTTAAAGCAGTCCGCTACTCTAAAAGTATTGATATCATAATCACTATGTTATCTGCCATATTTGGTATTGCAATCGTAGCATTGCCTGCCGGTATCATAACTGCCGGATACATGGATGAAATTAATAAAAATAAAGATAATTGAAAATATTTCCATTGACAAATAACTTTGTCTTTCATAGAATATAAATGAAAATAATGTTCGCCCACCGTTAGCGACTCATAAATAAACGGCTCGAAAATAATGTTCGCCCACCGTTAGCGACTCATAAATGAACGGCTTGAAAATAATCCCCTTCACTTTTTAGCGAAGGGGTTCTTACTTTATATGGAGAATAATATGGAAATAATTCAAGGATATGCCTATCATATTAAAGATACTTATTTTGACTATGTACAAGATAAGTATTTATTACAAAATAAAGAATCCGGTCATTATAGACCTACTTTATACTGCATAAAAGATGAGCTTACAAACCTATATTGGATGATTCCAATTTCATCACAATATGAAAAATTCTCATCTATCCGGCATAAAATTTTAGAAAAAGGCAAACCTTGTAAGGGCATTATTTTAGGTGAATTTGATAGCCAAAATGCGGCTTTTCTTATCCAGAATATGTTTCCTGTAACCGAAAACTATATTGATCACATTCATACAAAAAATGGTAACCCAGTTCCTGTAAAAAGGGAATTACAACGTGTAATTCGTAAAAATGTTAAAAGCTTTTTAGCTTTAAATAAAAAAGGGGTCAAAGTTACTTTCACTGATATTACACGACTAGAGCAACTAATGCTTAATCAACATTAGTTCTCTTTCTTTAATATCTCCCAAATATCCCCATCCACACAAAAGGACTGATTTTCAATCTCTAGCGGGCAGTAAGCCTGCCCATAATTCAGGCAGATATAGGTCACATTGGGATTTTGCGCCGTCATCTGCCAGAACGGATATTTTATAATTCCCGGCGTATTATACCCGACACCAAGTTCCACAAAAACTACTTTCATATTCTGATGTCGTCTCAGAAACAGTTCATACCGCTCAAATGTCCACTTTCTCCTTTTCTCATAATAAAATCGCTACACGATCTCTGATCAATGTTTTCAGTTCATCCCTTTGTGTTTGAGGCAAATAGGATTCATCCACAAGTGACAACATTTTATTTTCTAATGCACATAATTTTTCTATCATTTTTTCTGCTGCGTTTGCAGGAATATCACATACTTCTGCTAATATTTTAAATTCTTTTTTATGAATATTTCTCTTCTTTCCATTAATAGTAAGTGCCATCTGTTCTTTATCTTCCGGCATAATTACATTTACAGGAAGCATATCATATGCGTTTGATAATTGAAACCTTCTGTTTCCCGGTTCAGTTTCTCTTAACGAAAAATTTTTCAAATGCATATCCGAATTTCCAATGATAAAAGATCCCACAACCCGTAAGTATAATTCTGATAAATCTAACCCTGGTGTAATAGAATACTTCTTTATGATTCTTCCGCAGTTTTCATAAGACCCTTTGTATTTATCCTGCGTTAAGCGATTCGATAGCTGGCAAAAATCTTCCATTGCATATAATTTTATCTCATTTTTTTCAATATCGCGATCTACTCTCTTTGTAATATAAGCGTACTCATCATTTATTTTTATCAGTGCATGCGGCACTGTCTGGATTCCCATCAACTCTGCCAGACGCATTGCCAGGTCTTCAAATTCAGGCATATAATCAAATTCTTCTGTCTGTGGCTTTAAAATATACCCTGTTGGATAATCTACAATTGTAAGTCTTGCATTCGTGTCACTGGACAAATGCAAGGATAGTTTTTTTTGAACTCCTGGTACTGTAAGTCCCTCATTGACAGTCTCATTTGCGAGCCTTTCCAATTGTTCCTTCGTAATATCTAAAAAGGGCATTTCTTCTGTCATAAAAAACAATTTCACACATTTTTTATGCCAGCTCCACTCCTTTTCCGCATTAGAAGCATTCTCCCTTATTGTTTTTCCACAACATAGACATTTCATTCCTCTTCCCCATTTCTTATATTGACATCTCCAATACAATCCCTGCATACCGACAACAGCAATCCAAATCTGTCATTCTGATTGATTTTCCAGTTACGGCTTACAACACCAAGGAGCCATCCTTCTGGAATTAACCCATCAAAAAAAGGAAATAAAACTGTCGCTTTATAAGCCTCTTTTTGTAATGGCAGCGTCAAACTTACAGATACTGCATCTTCTCTTTTCAAATAATCCTCATTATAAGAAAACTCATATCCTTCTTCTGTTTCAGCTATTGTTCCGGCAAAAATTTTTTGAATATAAACATATCCTTTTCTATATTCTGACTCCACTTGTTATTCCTCCTTTTCTCCCGGTACAGCTTCTTTCCCAAACATTGCCAATGCCTGATTTACTTTGTCCATACGCACAGTTTCCTTTCCCTGTTCTAATTCTCTTACAAAACGTAAGCCTAATCCTGATCTCATGGCAAATTCTTCCTGTGTTAATCCAGCTTTTTTTCTTTCTTCTTTTATATAATTTCCAATTTTATTCATATCAATCATAATACTCCCGTTCGGGTATAATTTCAACGTTTTCAGGCAAAAAAATCCCGAACGGGTACAATTTAATATTTTTCAATAAATTATACACCCGTTCGGGTATCATTCTTTTCTAATCCAACAAATTATTTAACGCATCCAGACCATCTGCACTGATGGCAGCTTCATTTTCCTGCTGGATCTGTAAATATACTTCTTTTCTATAAATTGGTACATCCTTTGGAGCAGAAATACCGATTTTGATCTGATCCCCGCGGATCTCTAATACTGTGATCTCAATATTATTATTGATCACTAAGGCTTCGCCTTTTTTTCTTGTCAATGCCAGCATTTCTATTCACCTGCCTTTTCTTTTCTACTTTTCAGCAGGTCATAAATTTTATAACGTACCGGAAGATCATCTTCCACGATAATCTGCGCCCCTCTATTGTTGGACATATTGATAATAATGGGAGCTTTCAGGTTGATTGACATATCCTGAATATCCTTTGGGACTCTGACGGTTGTAAGTACAAAGGTGTCTTCCTGTTTCATATCGCCCAATGGCTTCAACAATTCCTCACTGACAGATGGATTATAGTCCTCCTTGATCGTCACCGGATTGATGACCGGAAACGCAGTCTGTGGATCATCCATAGACTGAAGCCACATAATATGTGATTTACTGCCTTTCTCCTCATCAAAAATCAAGGTAAACTTCTGCATATCCGGAAAGCCGATCATTCCACTCTCTAAAGTGATGATCTTATCCTCCTGAATATCAATTTCGCCAAACATTCTTGTTTTTGCTTTCATCTTTCTGACCTCCTGGTTTTCTAACGTTTTCTTAACGTCTGGTCTCCGACCATTCTATCCGTAACGTCCTATGGGAAAAACTGTCCCACAAGCACGTTCCTGCCACACTTTCCGCAGCGTGTTTTAAATGTAATTTAACAATGTTGTCTGATTCAGCATTCCTGCCGCCTGTAAAGATGCCTGATAAGCAGTGTATGCTGCTGTATAATCAATGATGATATCGGAAAGTTCACGATCCTCATTATTTGATTTTAATGTTTTTACGGTCAGCTGCTGGTTTGACATACGCGTCTCTGTCAGTTCCAGACGATCGCCCTTGCTTCCTACAGTTGTAATAGCAAGGTTTACATCCGAAAGATATTCATCAAAATTACCGATATAGCTGTCATATAATTTCTGCAGATTGTCATTTGCATAATCTGCTTCCTTCTGTGCTGCCTCTAACCATGTCTGCAGATTCTCCTGTGCCGAAACACCCGAATACGCTGCCTGACTCATCATATCTTTAATCTTATCCACTTTGTCATTGGCATCAATGGCAGCTTTTACCGCATTGATCATCTCGTCCACATCACGTCCGATATCTGCATTGAATACGTCAGATGCATTTGTGTTGACTGTCAATGTCTGGTTTACAGCGATGATATAATCGATATCCTGATAAATCTCATTACCTTTAGCATCATATTTTTCATATGTAATTTTATTTTTAGCATCTGTAATATCTGTGCAGTTAAAATAATACTCAGGTCTTACTTCACCAGAATTAAAGCCTTTTTTATCATAGTTTAACTCAATGGATGCCTTATTCTGTTTCAAAGTCTCACTTGCCTCATTACCTAAAACAAGCTCTCCTGTTGACTTGATGAAAGCTGCTCCATCTTTCGGCATATTTCCAGCTTTCACTGCTTTCTTCCAGTCATCTTCTGTCTCATAGACCGTTACGTTTAAATCACCGGTTTTTGCTGCACCTGTGTTATCTGTGTAATGATAAGAGAGAGTTCCTGTGTTGCCCACAGCTATCTCATTACCGTCTTTATCTTTGAGAGATCCAATATTTCCATACGCCAGCCGGATCCTGTCATAAGTATACTGCTTCGTATCAGAGGTGGTGACCTTCTGACTCATTTCTTCTGCTGTCTTAAGCTCTACCTGTCCATCATAATAACGATGTTCCCCGATATCTTCATAGCTGAACTTCTGCTGGATATTATACTCCGTATTACTCTCGTCTTCCATAAATGTCAATTTACAGTTCGTGCGATACCCGGTAAAAACGGTTCTTCCTGCATGATCAGAATTACCTTCTGAATAAATCTGCTTACGCAATGACTCTAACTGTGTCAGGATCGTTTTTCTATCCTCTGCTTTCAACTGGTCACTGGCTCCATACGTACACTGGGTACGGATATCTGACAAAATGGTTTTCATATTCTCCAACGCAGTTTCTGTCACATTAAGCCACGCATCTGCATCCGGGATATTCTTCTCATAATACTGATTGATCTCACTTAAATTGCTTCTCAGACGAAGTGCGCGGATGGCAACAACCGGATCCTCGGAAGGTCTTGAGATTTTTTTCTGTGAAGACATCTGATTGTTCAGACTGTTCACACTGTATTTATTGTTATTGATGTTCGAAGTTGTATTACGAAGCATCATGTTATTCGTTACTCTCATAGGATGACTCCTCTCTTCTTATCACGAAATTTTTATACACCTGTCTCATTGATCAGCTTATCATAAATCTCTGCCAGAACAGATACCATTTTTGAGGAAAGGTTATACGCGTTCTGGAATTTTACAAGATCAATTGCTTCTTCATCCTTGTCGACACCGGAAACGGACATTCTCTGCTTGTCGATCGCATTTGAAATATTACTGTAATTTTTTTGGAAAATCTTTGACTTCTGCGAATCCACAGAAATATCGGAATACATACATTCCAGGAAATCATCTGCTCCACCGCCACGGTATAACTCGGTGTCACTCTTTAATTTCAACATCTTTTCAACCAGATCATATGCATCTGCCGCATTTGTGGTCGTGGTTGCAATCGTGGTTGGATCTTTTACGGCAATATTGGAAACACACGCATTTCCGCAGGTAAGCTGATAGTAACTGTTACTTGCTTTTGCACTGTAAACACCTGCTGCATTACTCAGTACATATTCTTCTCCAGTCTTGGTATGTGTTCCAGTGAAGAACGAGAAGTAATCGGTTGAATTACCATTCAGATCCTTGGCATCTGCGCTGTTCATAATATCGTTAAAAGAACCTGCAAAGTTACGAAGGAATTCATTCATCTGTGCCAGATAATACGGAACTCCCATCGCATCAATGGATTCGCCGATAGACGCCTGTTTTCCATCCAGCTTCGCCTGCTGGTCGGCACTCAACTGATTTTCCAATGTAAATGTATATTCCTTGACATTTCCATCTGCATCCGTCGTAAAAGTGAAATCTGTATAGTTATAGTTCTTACCATCAATCGTGAAAACACCTTCTGCCGGCATTGTCATGGCATTGACGTTTGTAATGGATGGATTGCTGATCGTAATCGTGCCTGCTGTAACCCCTGTGATGGCACCACGGAAGTTCTCACTGTTGTTACCATCCCGGATATCAAACAGTGCTTTCAGCGAACCGGAACTGGAGTCGGAACCTGCTTTAAAACTGTTTCCGGTATCCGCCCAGACAATCTCATACATTCCTTCCCGGTCAGACTGATTGATCGTGTTTTTTCTTGCCACACAGGTAAGTTCACTATACTCGTAAGTATCAACAAACTTCTGTCCATTGATTTTTACCGTATAATAATTTGCACCTGTCTGCATGTCCGGATGTTTGGAATTTGTCACCGGAACTTCAGAAACCTCTGTTGGCACAATAGAGGATAATTCATCGATCAAAAGTGCCCGCTGGTCACGGAGTTCATTTGCATAACCGCCCTGTACTTCAATAACGTTGATCTGTTTATTCAAAAGACTGATCTTTTTGCCGATCGCATTGATGTTTTCAACGGTAGATTTGATTTCCTCATTGACACTGTCCTGAATCTGTCCAAGACCTGTTGCCACACTGTTAAAATACGTCATAAAACTCTGTGCATCAGAGATAAACTGCTGACGGACATTAGTATCACCAGCCGGGTGTGTCAGCGTGTCCAATGAATTGAACATCTTATTTAAAATGGTTGAAAATCCCTTTTCTGTATCATCATCAATAAAATAATTCTCAATCTGCTCCAGATAACCTAATTTCGTCTCATACAGACCAAGGCTTGCCTGATTCTGCCAGTATTTTGTATCATAGTACTCACTTCGGATCTGTTTAATGGAATTCACCGTAACGCCGGAACCCATACTTCCGTATTTTGCATTGACACGAAGTGCATCCGATGCGGAAAGATTTGCTGCCTGTCTGCTGTATCCCTTTGTCTGTTCGTTTGATATATTATTGGCGGTGGTATTAAGTGCTGCCTGATACGCACTTAAGCCTGACGATGCAATTGTTAATCCAAAAAATTGTGAAGGCATCCTCTCACCTCTCTCTTTCTGCTATGTAATCTGTGAAAGTAACTGTTTTTGTTCCACTAAAAAATCCGGTCTTTATGAGCCAAGCTGTGTGATCATGGATTCGATCATTTCATTCACCACATTGATAAACCGGCTGGATGCATTATATGCATTCTGGAACTTGATCATCTTAGTCAATTCTTCATCAGAAGAAACTCCCATAACCTGTGATCTCTGATTATCTACAGCTGTCACTGTTCCGGAAAGACTTGTCGATGTGGATTCATAAACGGAACCGATCGTTCCAAATGCTCCCACCATATTATTATAGTAATCAATAAATGTAACTTTATTCGTGTCATCCGGATCCAGGGTAAGATACTCACCATTCCAGAGAGCTGCTACTTTCTGGGCGAGATCATAATTCACTTCCCCATTTTGTGAAAGATGTGGAAGCAGCGACTCTTGTTCTACCAGCTTATCATTTACACTGACACTCGCTAATGTATACTGTTTGGAAGTATCTGTCTCACTCTCTTCATTGTATACATAATAATCGTTGGTAACGGTATTGCCATTGGCATCTGTCTCCTGAACAGAAACTTTGGTATAACGCTCTGTACCAAGTCTTGTGAACAGCTCCTGTGGCGGAATCTGTTTGTCACTTCCGGTAGAGCAGTTTTTCGTATCCAGCACTTTCATTCCGGATGTGATCGTAACGGTATTACCATTCTCATCTGTTCCGGTAAGGGATGCTGTATTTCCGGTAAGTTCTCCAAGTGTTGTATTCGGACAAAGTGTATCATTAATCGCTGTGATCATCCCGTGTACTAACTGATCTAACTGCGCCTGTGCCTGTAACATGACAGACATTCCTGTTGCGATAGAATCTGCCGTTGATCTGTTATATTCATCTGATGTCAGTCCCACAATATCTTTATATGTCGCTTTTCTGTCTCCCCGTGCCAGGATCAGTGCTTTTAATTCTCCAAGATCATTATTAAGATCCGAGGAGATCGGTGTTGTAAAGCTGAATACATTGTCGTAATCGCCGTTCTCGATATCGGAAAGATGTGTCCAGTAAGGTGTGACAAATCCCGTGATCTCATCACGGTTCTTCCCCATCTCGTAACATCTTGCCTCGTCTACAAATTCAACACCTTCGACACTTACCTTTACAATCCCATCAGAATTCTCTTTGTAACTGATATCTACATAAGAAGCGAGTTCGTCCAACGCATTATCTCTCTCATCACGCAATGTCATTGCAGTCTCAACATTACCCGATTCTACTTTCTGGATTTCCAGATTCAATTTAAAAATGGTATTTCCCAGCTCATTGATCCGATCAATATCATCTGAAATCTGTGTATTGATCGTGCTCTGGTAGTCGGAAAGTCCCGTATAAACTGCATTGGATCTGCTGACAAACAGATTGGCCTTCTGAATGACCAGATTCTGCTGCACACTGTCATCCGGAGCTTTTGCCCATTCCTGAAAAGCTGTCCAGAAATCCTCCAGAGTTGTCTGGAAAGCCTGTCCCTGTAACTCCTGATAAAAAGTGTACACTTCATCCACTGCCTCATACGTGGCTGCATAAAATGCCTGACGTCCTGATGCGTTTCGATATGATTTATCCAGAAAAATATCCCTCGCATGCACCACATCACCGATCTTCATGCCAAGACCAGACTGCTGCTGACTGATCGATGCAGTTGTATTGAAGGTTGTGTAGTTTCTGTCTACCTGTAAAACCTGCTGACGTACATAACCCTTGGTATTTACGTTCGCAAGGTTGTTTGATGTTGTATTTAAAGCATTCTGGGAATTCTGTAATCCCGATGCTCCGATATATAAGCTTCCAAAGCCGTTAGCCATGGTGCTCCCTCCTTACATGTTACTGTTTTGCGTCAAAGCCACTTCTGCCAAGCAGATCACCTGTATTGCAGGCGTTCTTATTATAGTTGGCGGTCTCAGGTGCCTGTCGCATACTCTTAAGCAATGTAAGGTCAAACTCCACCATCTCTAATGCCTGATTTAAAAGGATCTCATTCTGTTCATTAATGGCTGCCATCTCTTTTCCTGTCTGTAAAAGCCGCTCCTTTACTTCCATGAGCTGTTTCTGCTCGACCGGCTGTTCCTCCAGATAAGAAATCATCTTTGTGATCGTAACCTCCCCCGGATTCCTGCCAAGAACCGTTGCCATGTCGTTGAGTACTCTGGTTCTCTTCTTCGCCAGATTCTGCAGATTGCTGGCAACCTCCTGCTCCGTCGCGGTAATCTCATCCAGCGTCTTAATATCCGCCCGGATCACCACTTCCCTCTTTTTCTTTCCGAGTTCGATCAATCCCTGATACTGTTCTTCTTCCTTATTCAGAACGTCGATCAGGTCTTCCATTAAACTAGCCAAAATTCATCCTCACTTTTACATTAATGATGTGTTGTACTTTTCCAATAATTTTTTCGCAAAATCTGCAGTATCCACGAAATAATTACCAGAGTTAACCTTTGCTTTTAGTTCTGCGACTTTATCTTCCCTGATATCTGCTGCTTCAGTGACTGCCTGTTTTGCGATCTGATAATCTCTGCCAAAAGACGAGATCTGTACTTCATCACGTCCGTGCCTTGCATTCTCTGTCTTCTGTAACTTTGCTGCGCTTGTCGTCTTGTATACCTGCGCGATCTGATTATAAGCATCTATACGCATATGAGGCATCTCCTTTCTTCCTTGAAATTCGCTTTCACGTTATTTATCGGACATTTTTTGATTTTCCTTAGAGTAAAATCAGTAATTATTACGTTCTGACCGTTCTCCGTCTGTAAATCAGATTTCCGTTTTGCTCACAACCAGCATATCGCCACTTTCCAGCCGGATATTTCCGTGCGGGATAATGACCTGCTCTCCTCTCTGGATCATGATCACTAACGTATTCTCTTTCTTTGGAATCTCTGATAACAATTTTCCGTTATACTTACTGTTTTCATCCACATAAATCTCAACAAGTGATACACCCTCGACATGATCCGGCGAAGTTGCGCTTAAGACCAGAACATCGTTTTCGAGAAGCCTGGTATTCCCATTTGGGATGATATTCTCTCCATTTCTTTTTAATAATACGACCAGTGTCTCCGGCGGAAGTGTCAGCTCTTTTAGTGTTTTTCCACACCAGTGATGGCTCTTTGGAATACTGAGCTGGATAAACTGCACCGGAACTTCGTCGGAATAATCATTAAACGTTTTCATGACATCGCCTTTTTCATCGATCATATCCAGCTTCTTTGCCACAAGCGGCAGTAACGAGCCCTGAAGCAGGATAGAAAACAGCACGATCATGAAAACAATATGGAACACATCATTTTCTGTTTCCACTGCCATCTCTGCCATAATTGCAAACACGATGGACGCTGCACCTCTCAAACCTGCCCACGACACCAGAAGCTGTTGTGAAATTTTTCCTTTAAACGGTATGAGTACAAGTGCAACTGCCACCGGTCTTGCCACAAATGTCAGAAATACTGCGATCAAAAGTGCCGGAAGCACCACCTGCGGCAGTCTCGATGGAAATGCCAGAAGTCCGAGCAGAAAGAAAATGAGCATCTGCATCAATCCGGTCAGTCCGTCAAAAAAATTTACCAGATTCCGTTTGTTGCGGATCTCAGTATTTCCGAGCACAATTCCCACAATATAGACACTTAAAAATCCATTTCCACCAAAAACTGCCGGAAGTGCGTACCCGATCACTGCAATTCCGACCACAAAAACCATGTCAAATCCTGCGGTCGAAAACTTAATTTTTTTCAACAGCAGCACTGCAGCTGCTGCGATCAACCCGCCAAAAAGAATGCCAAAAAGCATCTGTTTTACAATGAGAAGTCCAATCTGTCCACCACTGGCGCTGCCCTGTGCGATCGCGATAAATGTCACCGTGAGCATATATGCGCACGGATCATTACTACCACTTTCCACTTCCAGAAGGGAAGCCGTATTATAACGCAGACTCAGCCGTTTCGATCGCAGCACTGAGAATACGGACGCCGCATCTGTGGAACCGATCAGTGCACCGATCAGCATACTTTCCACCCATGCGATATGTAAGGCGTAATGACAGAAAACTCCGGTAAGTGCAGCTGTTATCACAACTCCGGCCGTCGATAACAGCCCTGCCTTTACCGCAACGGACTTTGCCTGCTGCCAGTTCGTTCCAAAGCCACCATAAAACATAATGAAGATCAATGCGACCGTACATATCTGCTCTGCAAACGCATAATTGTCAAACGGAATCTTTAAAATCCCATCCGAACCAAACAGCATTCCAAGCAAAATGAACGCAAGCAGCATTGGAATTCCAAGTCTGCTTGACACCTTGCTCAGGAATACACAGGCAAAAATAACTACCGCTGTAATAAGAAGATATGTTGTCATAAAGTGACCTCCTTTTTAAATGCATGGTTTCTTTTGCTACTTTTGTCCGCAGGAAATCACCTCGCCCAGATCTGTACTATTTTTACCTGATCAGCAGATACGCTGTGTATACAATATACAACAGTACACAGACCGCGCCTTCCCATCTTGACATTGTCTTTTTGGTCTTTGCCAACACAAACAAAATAACTGCGCTGATCAATAGAATGATACAGTCCGTCAGGGATTCTCCTAACACATTAAGTGGTGAAATTGCTGCTGACATACCAAGGATAAAAAGAATATTGAAAATATTTGATCCGATCGCATTGCCCAGTGCAAGACCACTGTCTCCCTTTCTGGTTGCAACGATGGACGTCACAAGCTCCGGAAGTGATGTTCCGATCGCTATGATCGTAAGTCCGATAAAGTTCTGGCTGACACCAAAATTTGCTGCGATCACACAGGCATTATCCACCACAAGATCCCCACCAAAAATAACTGCCACAAGACCGCCTGCCATAAACACAATACTTTTTGGCAGCGACAGTACCTTACAATCCTCACCAGTTTCACGATTTTTCAAAGCAGAATAAATCATGCTTACAATATATGCTGCCATTCCTGCCAATAGAATCAGACCTTCGATACGGCTCAGTTTTCCATCCATAAACATGAAACAGAGAATCATTGTGATCACAATGTTGAGAGGCATATCTCTTTTTAAAATATCGAGATTTGTCTTAAAACTTGCTAAGAAAGCACAGATACCGACCACCACAAGACCATTAAAAATATTCGAACCGACAACATTGCTGATCGCAATGTCATTATTGCCTGTGAGCGCCGCATTAATGCTGACAGATGCTTCCGGGGCACTGGTTCCCATCGCAACAATGGTAAGACCAATGATGACGCTCGGTACTTTCATGATTTTTGCGAGAGAAGAACTTCCCTCCACGAAAAAATCTGCACCTTTTACTAAAAGTACAAAACCAACGAGTAACAGTAAATATTCCATAACGCCTTCCTTTCCTGCGATAAAGGATTGATTATGAAAAGAGACCTTTATCGCATCAAAAAAATTTTTTGAGTGATAAAAGTCTCGTTACTTACAATAATAACCGGCCTTTCAGCGTGATGACGACTACTATTCCATCCGAAGATGCTAACTACTCCCTCTTATATTTGTTAGTTTAATATAAGAATGCCTGTCCTGTCAATTTTGTTATAAAAATTTTTCCAAATCTTAACTATTTTTTTATTAATTCTGCCAAAGGATCTGCTCTTTTTCCAGCATCGGATAATGGATCAGTCCACTTCCATCCAGGTCTTCCCTGTGCATATCCACCGCTGAGATCTGGCGGTTCGTATAAGTTGTGTAATAATAAATACCTTTTGTGGCGTTACAACAGGAAGTATAAATCGTGATCTCATATTTTCCTTCTGCCACTTCACAGCATCCTCTCTGCTGCTCCACGGATCCTAAAATATGGAAAAACTGACCAACGCTCTCCTCCTCCGAATCACCGGAAACAGAGTTCATCTTCGTAAAAGCCACCCTTGCAAAACGGGATGCACTGGAAAGATCTCCCGGCAAGCCCAATGCTCCCATACCACGGCTATAGCACTGCAGTGGCAGCTTCTCGGAAAACAAGTTTTCCGGCTGTTTTGGCGAAAGTCCCCTGTAATTATTCAATAGAAACATCTGCTGGTCAAACGGTGGGTTATTTGTCATAACGCCCGCCGGGTTTTCGTAAATTTTCAGCCCATCCCTCATGGATTCGACTGTGACAGCCTCATCAGCATCCGCGATGATCCAGTGCAGGGAAGCCGCCGGCATATTTTCCGCAAAAGGTGTTCCTGTAATATTGATCTTAGCCAGCAATTCACGTACTTCCTTCATGTTTGCACACTGTCCCAACACCCACGGAATAAATTCAAAGGATGCAACATTTTCTTTTCCTTCTGTTACTTCCGGGAAATACGCATTTCCGACAAAATTCAGTCCTGCCATCCCAACGCCTTTTTCGTTGACCGCATCATAATACAGCGGATAATCTGCTGCAACATGCGCCATTCCTATGATCGCATAATGGTTTGCCACATCCCCCATATGCCGGAAATGAAACGGATAATTGCGCGGTGTCACTGCAATCTGCTCTCCATATGAAAATTCATAATCTAACGTTCTTCCAAAATAAAAATCTTTTGTTTTATAAGTTGCTGCTGTACACATAATTTTCTCGCAACGATTCCTTACGAATCCCTGCTTTCCTCCTGATCTTATATTTATTTTAAGTCCTGAAACCTTGACTTTTTGCTCTTTTCTCTTATATTTTCCTTAATCGGGGAGGAATTATACCACGGTCAAAAATGTTTGTCAAAAAGTCTTGCAGTGCGATTTCTTTATTGAATATCCAAATCCAAATGTGCTATAGTATTGCTGATAGACTTATTTGTATTAGAGTCCATTCCTTATGGGGGATTAGTATGAACTTACAAAAGAAACTCTTTTAATTGTTGATGACTCAAAATTTCAACGTGCAATTATAAAAGAGATGCTGGGAGAACATTTTCGCCTCGAAGAAGCCACTTCAGGCGAAGAATGTTTAATGATCCTTGAGAAAAGCAGCCATCTGATCGACCTCGTTTTACTTGACCTGGTAATGCCGGGGATTGACGGATTCGAGGTTCTGCGACGCAGACAGACGATGGATGCATTTAAAGATATCAATTTTTGCAGATGTATCTGATACAACGGATTCCGGCAAATTCATATGGGATACGGTAAAAGATGCAAACCCGAATCACGTATGCCCGGTCATTGCGATCTGTAGGGAGGGCTCTTTAGACCAGATACAGACAGCAGTTTCCTCGGAAATCATTGACGATCTTCTTTTTTCACCGTTGGAGGTCTCTGTTTTAAAACGCCGGATCAAGGCAAATATTCATCCTGATAAAAATAATGAAGCCGATGCGTAAGCATCGGCTGTTTTTATATACTATGTATTTTCAGTATGCCTACAATCCGGGTACCCTGTGCAGCCCCAGAATTCCCCGAAACGTCCATTTCTTTTTTTCATCGGAAGCCCACATTCCGGGCAGATTTTTTCTTTCGACTGCTTTTTTCCTGCCGGCATTTTCTCCAATTCTTTTGCCAGATACTCAAATACCTGCTGATTCATCTTGCAGTCTGTCAGCGCCCTGTGTGCACCTCTTGTTGAAATTCCATAATGCTCTGCAAGATCGCTGAGTCTCCTGTGCCGCCACTCCGGGAAACAGAGCTTTGCAACCCGCAGCGTATCAACATAATCATTCGTTAATTTCTGCTGGAAAAGCCGCTCACAATCCCGATATAAAAATTTCATATCAAATGTCTGGATATTATGACCTACCAGAATATCATCTCCGGCAAATGTTAAAAACTCAGGCAGCACCTGCCCAAAATCCGGCTCATTTGCCACCATCTCATCCGAAATATGATTAACCATACTCGCGGCATACGGAATCGGTCTTTTCGGATTCACAAGCTGGCTAAACTCCTCCACAACTTTTCCACTCCGTACTTTTACCGCTGATATTTCAATGACTTCATCATAAATACAAGATGTCCCGGTCGTCTCCAAATCAAAGAGTACATAATCCGGTACATATCCGCATATCATCTTTCCTTTTTTATTTCCTAACATATCTTCTGCTTTCTAATTATTTGAACTGCCAAATATTTTTCTGTGTTTAATTATTATTCACTTAATCTTGTACCACATTTCGGGCAATATTCAAAATCTTCCGTTGTGGAAAATCCACAATTTCTGCAATGCCTCATCGTATATCCATATCCCTGCTGATTCATTTGCCTCAAATGTTGCGGCAGAATCTCCATATGCTCACCTGCTGCAATTCGTTTTCCAATCTCCGCATCCAACTCATAGACTGTATTACAGCAGCTTGTCTGCACATAATAATGCTTATTCCACTTAAAACATGGGATAAAAAATAACGACAGCACCGTATAGGTCATAAACACCTGAAACCTTCCGTATTTTCCACAGATATCACAGATTATCTGCTGATGAAAGTCAAAGTCTTTTCTCCCATCTGTAATTCCCATCATAAAAAACATATTGTCACCTGCTAAACTTCTTACTCTCTCATCTTCATTTTCTTAAGATAACTATTTTTCAGCTCATTCTCTTCCCGCAGCTTTTCGTTTTCGTCCTTGAGACACTGCATATATTCCCGCGCAAGCTTCACACCACAGCGCACTGCAACATCATCATGCTTTTCCATCTCATCCAGCCACTGAAGAAATGATTTTTCCCGAATATCGTTATACTCACTCTTTTTTGCAAAATACATGATTCATTCCTCTTCTTCTGATTTAACATAAAATGTTATCGTTACTGCACACTTGACCTCATTTGAACATCATATTATTTTCCGTACACACAGCGTTCTCTGCCCGGCATATCTTCCCCTTTGACGTAACGCGCATTAAATTCCATATTGATTTCCCGCAGCTCTCTTTTCCCGTCAATATAGTCCTGATACATTTCTGCCAGCCCGGACATACAGCCATCACAGCTTGCTTCAATATTTCCAAGAGATTCCTTGACAATCGCCTCTCTCTCTTCTTTTGTTGTTTCTGAAATTAAATACATTTTTCTACCTCACTATACCATCTGTACGAGCCACACATTGCTTCGTACCATAAAATAACCAATTGCTACTTTTATAAGTTCTGTCGCCTGCACAAAAAAATAAACGCTCACAATTCCAAGTCCTGTGTAATGTGCCAACACAAATGCTGTCGGAACTACAACCACCCAAGTAAAAACCGAATCAAACAAAAAAGTGACCAGCGTTTTTCCTCCGGAGCGCAACGTAAAATAAGAAGCATGACTAAAGGAACAAAATGGCATAATAATTGCCGAAACTGCAATAAAACTGGTTGCAAGCTCTTTGATCTGTTCAGAAGTATTATAAATCTGTGGAAAAAATCTACCGATCACAAGCATCACGCCCGCCACAAGCGCACAGCAGAATACACTGAAAACAATCATTTTATTATCTGCGTCTTTCGCTTTTTTCAGTTCACCAGCCCCAAGATACTGACCAACCACAATGCTGATACATGCTCCAAGCTGGATATAGATAATGTTAAACAGATTCGTGATCGTTGTTGCAATATTAAGACCTGCCACAACTTCCAATCCTCGAATGGAATAACACTGGGTAACGGTTGTCATGCCTGCTGCCCATAAAACCTCGTTGAACATAAGTGGGAAGCCTTTGATAATAATTGCCTTCAATTCCCCTTTTGGCATTCCGAATCCGGTGTACGCACCTTCCAGATACCTGTTTTTCTCCTTGTGGTAATGTGCCCAGATAATAATGATAAATGCTTCTATGTAGCGTGCGATCACAGTTGCCAGTGCTGCACCAATAACTCCTAATTTTGGAAATGGTCCAATTCCGAAAATAAACAGATAGTCCAAAACCGCATTGCTTCCAACTGCTACAAAACTTGCGATCATCGGCACCAACGTCTGCCCGGTTTCTTTAATATTAGTAGCATAGGACTGGTTTACCGCAAATGGAACCAGACCAACCATCATAATGCCCAGGTATTCCAGACCATACTGCAGTGCAACCTCGGTTGCTCCACTTCCTGCCGTGTCGGTGAGATACAGGGAAATCAAATCTGCACCTTTTGTCGCAAATAATAATATCGTTAATCCCGTTACAAGCAATGTTGCATACAATTTAAAACGGAAAGAATACATATGTCCCTTATGATTTCCCTTTCCGTAATACTGTGCCCCAAAAATGCTGGCTGCAGATGCCGCACCAAATATTGCCAGATTGTATACAAAAATCAACTGATTGACGATTGCAACACCGGACATCTGCTCTGTTCCCAACTGCCCTACCATAATGTTATCCAGAAAACTGACGAGATTTGTTATGGCATTTTGTAAAATCATTGGCAGCGCAAGATAAAGATACCTTTTGTAAAAAGCTGCATCTCCGATGTATTTTTCTTTTAATCTTATTAACATAATTCTTCCTTTATTTCTATCAAATCCACAAATAATTGCCACCCGCGACTGCTTTTGTGCAGTCTGGCACAGAATATATTTTTACTCTCCTTTTGCCTGCCTCAGATTATACACAGCAGCCGATCCGATCACAAGCACCGCTCCAAAAATAGACAACACGCCAATTGTCTCGCCACAGAAAACCGCAACAAGAATTGGATTTAAAATCGGTTCGATCGTAGATGTCAGGGATGCCGTCACCGGTGAAACACGATCCAGACCTCTTGACAAAAATACATACGATAAACCAAACTGTACAATTCCCAATACGAGAACGTATCCCCAGACAGTTGGTGTGAATACTGTCTCTCTCATCAAAAATGGGATTCCTACCACAATACTGATCAGGTGGGAGACCATAAGTGATGATTCAAAATCCCCGCCAGGGAATTTTTTGATCAAAAAAACGCCTGCATAGGTCACGCCTGACACAATTGCCAGGACATTTCCTACCATTCCACCAGTACTGAGCGACTCAAAAAAGAAACAGAAAATTCCACATAACACAAGAATGCAGGTGAATACTGCATCCTTTTTCGGTTTCTGTTTGTATACAAGCCACACAATTAAAATAAGAAATACCGGCTCGGTAAACTGCAGCACAATCGCATTTGCTGCGGTCGTCAGTTTTGTTGCCATAACGAAGGTCAATGCCATGACAAAATTCAAAACCGCGCCAAGCAACACCATTTTATTAAAGATAAATTTTCTTCCCTGCGTCCTCTGATATGTAAAAATTACAATGAATGACAGAATGCTCCTGACCATATTGATTGAAAGTGAATTCCATGGAATTGACTTGATCAGAACACCGCCCAGACTAAAACACACCGCTGACAGCAGCACATAAATCGTGCCTTGCAAACTGTTTTTATTATATTTCTTTTCACGCATAATCTCTATTTTCAGTACCTTACAATTTTTATCTGCATACTCTTGCAGAAAAAACATCTTTCAGATTGTACTTAATTTCTCCTCATTTAATTTAGCATAAAATAAAGCAATAGTAACGCTGCCAGATATCCCACATTTGCAATCGTAAACCACAAAAAATATTTTCCTTTTTGCTCATTATAGTGATGTGCATAAATTTTGTAGGAAATCAGACTTGCCATAGAAGCGATCAATGTACCTAAGCCGCCAACATTCACACCTACTAAAAGTTTTGCGTAATTTTCGGTAAAACCGGAAAGCAATAACGCCGCTGGAACATTACTGATCACCTGGCTTGCGACGATACCGATTCCAACCTCCCGACCGTTTACGAGCTGCTGCAACATATCGCGTATTGCCGGAATTTCTCCGATATTTCCTGTAAAAATAAAAAATGCTATAAACGTGAGCAGCAAACTGTAATCCACAGTCGTTAGCACCTGCCGATCCATCACAAACACTGTGGCGAGCACAATGATCAACGCCACGTAATACGGCAAAATACGCACGACAACAAGCAGACTTAAGACGAACAAAATCAGGTAAATGACATTTTTCTGATTCGTTCTCCTCTGAAGATGCTCTCTCTCTTTTTCCACACCGGAATTTTTGTCTGCATTAGTTTCTAATGTAAATTCAATTTTCTCTTTTTTCCTGCATATAAAAAACACAGATAAAAGCAGTAAAATACCGGCGGCGAGTGTATACGGAAAGATAATGCCGATAAAAGTGGAAATTTTCATCTCGGCAAGATTATACAAAAATAAATTCTGTGGGTTGCCGATTGGTGTTAACATGCTGCCAAGGTTAGCTGCCAGCGTCTGAAGCACAATTACCGGTATCAGAAGTTTTTCCTGATCACATTTTCGCAATGTCAGCATGGCAAACGGTACAAATGTGATCAACGATACGTCATTTGTAATGAACATACTAAAGAAAAAGCATAAAAATACAAGTACCAGCGATAAATGCATAGTATTCTTTGTTCTTTTTAAAAGGCTGCTTCCGATCACATCAAACAAACCATTTCTCTGAAGTCCTGCCATAACAGTCATCAGACTTAGTAAAATGCCTAATACACGGAAGTCTATATAGTTTACATAATTCAACGTCGGTTTCACAAAAAAGGCGGAAACAATTGCAAGTACTGTTGCCACACACAATACGGTATCCTTTTTTATAAACCTTGCTATTTTATCTTTCATATCAGTCTAACAACCCCAGCTTTTCCAATGCAAGATAAATTCCGTCCTCATCGATGTGGGCAGTTACCATATCTGCTCTTTTTTTGACTTCTTCCCTTGCATTTCCCATTGCGATTCCAATTCCGGCATAGTCCATCATCTGCAGATCATTCGGTCCGTCTCCGATCGCGATACTGTCTTCTCTGGCAACACCCACATGTTCCAGATAGCGCTTCATTCCGGTAGCCTTGTGGATTCCATTGATTCCGACCTCACCACAGTAGTCGTCCGCTCCGCTAAGGCTCAGTGCCACTGCATCAAAATACGGCTCCAAATCCGCATGCACTCGCGCAACTCCAAAAGGTGCATCATAATAAATCAGCTTTTCTTCTTTTTCATTATTCCACACATCTTCCTGAATAAAAAATTCTCCCACAAGCTGACGCAGATGTGCCTCGGTAATTCCCATGTCACTCATAATATTTAAAATTCTGCTCTCACTGCGCTTATTCATGACAACTCCGCTGTCCGTCTGAAAACAATAAACAAACTTATTTTTTTCCATATATTCTGTAATAAATTTTCGATGTTCTTCGTCGATGACTGCATGATAAATCTCTTTTCCGTCTGCAATGACCTGCGCTCCCGCTGCTGTCACCATTCCACTAAACCCAAGATCCAATAACATCTGTGGCAGTTGAAAAAGACTGCGTCCACTGCAGACTACGAGTTTATGGCCATTCTCTACTGCTTTTTTGATTGCTCTTTTGGTTGATTCCGGAATAACTCCCTTATCATTTACGATCGTTCCGTCTACATCTAAAAATACTACTTTTTGTTTCATTCTTACTTCCTGTTCTTATTTTATTATTTCTGCTCTATATTTATCTTACCGGTTTTTATATAAGTTTTTCCTGACTTATTTTCATTATCAATTATATTTTTCAATCTTAGTGGTTCGAATTGAAAAAGCGTGCAGATATATTTTATACACTTTTAGACAAAACAACAAGAGGTTGTCTTACACATAAGCATATTTTTCTTTCAGATGAATCCTTATGACACATCTCTTATATACCTATGCGCGGACAACCTCCTGTCTTTGCGCGATTTGTTTATTTTATATATCCTGCCTTCACCAACGGATTCTTTATCATCGGTGCTACGATCATTGCTACGATCATTTTTGCAATATCTCCGATAATAAATGGTACAACACCTGCCATTAATGCTGCCTGAAATGTCATTTCCGCCTCATAAGCAAGCCATGCTGTTCCAAGTGCATAACAGACTGCCGTTCCTAAAACCATTCCTACAAAATACATCACTCTTTTTCCCGGAAACTTCTCAATAAACCAGCCACTGATCATTGCCAGAAAAATAAATCCGATCAGATAACCACCTGTCGGTCCAAATAATTTTGCCGGACCTGCCGAAAAGCTTGAAAATACAGGCACTCCCACCAATCCAATCAGCAGGTAGATCAAATAAGATACGGTTCCTCTTTTCCAGCCGAGCAATATTACAGTAAAATAAATTGCCAAATTCGTAAGGGAAATCGGTACCGGACCGATTGGCAGTGACAATGGACCTAAAATACAGGTAATTGCCGTCATAAGGGCAATGATTGCTATTGTTGATGTCGATATTTTTTTCTCATTCATTGTAAGCTTCTCCATACACTTTTATTTGAGCTGCTATTCTGTCTATCCATAAATAAACTATCATTGTAAAATTGTCTCTTTTACGGAAAGCAGTCTCGCTCGTACTTACTCATTCTATAAAATATCGCACCAATTGTCAACCTATTATTCAGTTTTAGTTTACATTTACATTCATACTATAATTATCCTCTCCTTATTTTGTAATAAATTTCGGGATATGATAATGTATGAATTCATTGTTCTTTTGGGAATGAGACTGGTAATTCCAAATTTATCAAACAGCTAATAATAGATAAAATACCGCTTCTCTCGCAAGCCACAAAAAATGTGGTTTTGTTATTGCCGAGAAAAACGGTATCTATTATTCTTCAAATACGATTAATCGTAAAGTTTATAGCATGCGGTGTATTATCCGATAAATCCAGCAAATCCGCACAGTAACACAATTGCACCTAAAATGATTCGATACCAGCCGAACACCTTGAAATCATGTTTTTTAATATATCCCATTAAAAACTTAATGACAACGAGAGACACTGCAAATGCAACAACCATTCCGACCACAAGAATCACACCTTCCTGTGATGTCATAGTTGCATTCATTAAAAATTTTACTCCCTTTAAAAGACTTGCTCCAAACATGACCGGTATTGCGAGGAAAAATGTATATTCCGCTGCAACAGTTCTGGAAATTCCAAGTAATAATGCTCCGACAATTGTTGCTCCAGAACGGGATGTTCCTGGAAAAATCGCTGCAATCAGCTGAAACATTCCTATCCAGAATGCCAGTTTATAATCAATTCCCACCAGAGTATTTACCTTTGCTTTCTTTCCTTTGTGATAATTTTCGATCACAATAAATGCTATACCAAAAAGGATCAGCATAATAGCTACTGTCTGGTAATTGTAAAATAATGCCTCTAACTGCTCGTCAAAAAGTACTCCTACGATTGCAGCTGGTACACAGGATACCAAAATGTGAAACCATAATTTAAAAATATCCCATTTTATATATGCTCCTGCACCGTCTTTTGCCAATGGCTCTTTATTATTCTTTTTTCCAAATGGCCAGATCTGATTCCAGAACAAAATTACAACTGCAAGAATTGCTCCAAGCTGGATCACAACCTCAAACATACTGTAAAATTCATCTGATACATTCAAAGACACGATCTCATTTAAAAGGATCATATGTCCTGTACTGCTGATTGGAAGCCACTCTGTAATACCTTCCACGATACCAAATAATATTGCTTTTAAAATTTCTAACATTTTTTCTTATTGCGTCTATCTTCCTCTATTGAATTGGAATAATTCAATAAATATGATGACAGACATCCTTCCTTTTTCTTTTTTAATTGCTTGTTTAACAACAAAATCTATTTTCTCATTCTCTCCTATAACTGTCAACCTGACTTCTCCAAGTTATTTTTGTTTTTGATAATCTTAAGAATTTGTTTATATTATATGATTTTGATCAAAAAAAAGAACCCATATTACTATGGATTCTTAAGAGGCGACAACCAGATTCGAACTGGTGATCAGGGTGTTGCAGACCCACGCCTTACCGCTTGGCTATGTCGCCATATATTTTAATGTAAAATTCCTACTAATGACTCCGACGGGAATCGAACCCGTGTTACCGCCGTGAAAGGGCGATGTCTTAACCGCTTGACCACGGAGCCGAA
>UQNW01000025.1 GCA_900542495.1 uncultured Roseburia sp. | reverse complement strand
TCCCCCAAACAGTCCTTCCGGCTACTAATGCAGTCGAATCCGTGGACAAAGTACCAGAAAACCAGTCTACCTTCGCTGCAATAATATCAAATTCGACTGTATATGCAGGAGATAACTGTCCCAGCAGATAATTTTTATTTATATAATCGCAGACAGTTTTTGCATCAGCCGCAAGGTTTGGCAGGACTAATCTAAGATACGTTTTCTTCGAATCATTTAAGTTAGTTAAACTCTGGTTTACTTCCTCTATCGCTTCTTTATTTACGGCTATTGCTCCGGTAACGGTTCCATCACCGATACTAGATATATCAGTGGTTCCTAATTTTTTAGTGTGACTATTTGCCAAATCATAAGCAGCTTTCACAGCTTTTGGCGTTGCCGCCACCCCTGTACTTGCCGCACTGGTGCTTGATGTACTGTCCGATAATTTCACATGCCCCAAGACAGAACTTGTTGCCTTCGTACTAATATGGCTGATCAAGGTACTCACAGCTTTTGCAATCTTTCCAAATGCAACTGATAATTTTTCACCACTCGTCAAAGCACTCAAACTGCTTGCCTCTGTATAAGTCGGTGGCTGATTATTCTCAGAAATTTTTTTCTCCTGCTCTGCATGCAGTGCTGCCAATGATGTCTTATTCCACTTAGATGCATTGAATGTCTCTGCGGCTTTCACCGCTGTAATACACTTATATAAATTATTATTATAAATGCAGATATCTCCAACATCATATGTTCTGGAAGAGTTATACTGATCAGACATGTTATTAAATAATGCCGCATCATTTACATCATACTTGGACAAATCAATTTTTCTTGCCTCAAGTTCTACCAGAGCACCAATAACTTTACCAGACGTGTTTTTTCCAGATATCACATTTCCAGCAGAATCCGTCTGTGCAGTTGTTACGGTATTATCCCACCAATAGTCTGGTACATCCGTTGCCTTTATTAAAAACTGATCTCCAAGGCGAAACTTCTCTGCATTCGCTGGCACGGCAATATAAGTAAGTAATTCAGCATATGTGTTAAACACAAGTCCAGCTGATTTTCCCTGCGCAACTGCCATTGCTCTCTCGATACTTGTGTTTGCTTCTTCAAGTTTTCCTTTTAAAAATGCATCATTTCCGAGTAACTGCCCATATCTCTCATTAAATCTATCTGCATGAGCTCTTGTCTCTGGTGTGAGCTGTTCCATATCAATATCATATTCCGGGTTAACATTTAAGTTTGCCATATAAATATCCTCCTAATATATGTTCATTAAAACTCATATCCTACTGCTAATTCCAATGTTCCTATCTGCATCACAGCTTGTATTTCTTTATATTCAGGTATATAAACTACTGCAAAAGAAAAGCCAACTGCACCAGTATCGTTATTAACAGAGAAAAATAATCCTCCTATTCGTTTCTCCATAACCCACAGTCTCCTTAATACATATCCTGAATAGCAAATGAATCTTCCATCTGGTCTTTACCTTTCGGTAGGAAGTTAGCGATTGCAATAATATCATTATCCTCGTCGATTAATGCAATTTCACTGATATACTCGCCAACCAGTTCATTAGCTTCAATTACAATCGTGTATTCATAGCATGTATCGCTGATTTTCTGACTGGATGTATATTCTTTTCTAAGCAGTTCATGTTTTAATGCTGTAGCTGTCTCGCTTGGACTTAATACTTCATTATTCTCATCCACGCCACCTGATCCAACTGCAATATATTTTATCTTGGAAATAGTTCCGGTATCATGTAATGCCTTTGCAATCTTTTTTCTCTTTGCCTCTGTAATTACCTGCTTCATACAATCTCCTCCTCAAATCTGTATGCATCCATTTCTTTTGTTCCATCTAATAAATAAGTTCCATCGAGGCACCAATCATTATGTGTTACGACACGATTGATGCTTCCAACTCTTCCGGTCGGTGTAGTAAACTGTATCCGGCTTCTTTGCTTCACTAAAAACTTTCTATAAGATGCACCCAGTGTCTGTGATCCATCTAACGACCATGTACCATCAAGTCTCAAATAATTATAATTATCAATCTTAATTACTGATTTACTTTTAAGCTTCAGCTCTGCTGGCGGAGTAATAATTTTTATTAAAAACAGATATCTATAATTATCTTTAGCAGTTACATATTTGACCTTCCGCACCTCGCTTTTTAAAATATCAAAACCTATCGGATATTCCTTATCAATATCCTGATGCACAATCACATAAAATTCTGCCCATCTATCTGCAACACCTGTCAGCTCCACTGCAGTTTTGATTTCCGCATCATCAAACCCAAGCTTTCTCACTGCGAGAATCATTCCTTGATTAGTTCCACCCAGCCTGCATACCTCAGTATAATTAGCGATCCTTTTTCTGTAATTCTCGTCCGATTCTCCCGGATATCTCACTATGCTGCGATCATCTGCATGGCTCTGGAGCATGGATGCATCGCAGGTTGCAAGCATTGTCTGTTCTCTTGCCTCAAATAAGATTTCTCCTGCGTGATCCATATATGATCCCAATACCTGAAATAACATGTACCACTGATTCTGCGACTTTTTTATCCGCTTAAAAGGGGACGTTAGCAGATAATACATGAAATCAGCAAATTTCTCCATCTTACGCACCTCCAACATTTGTGACGGTCACGGATATTTTCCCCGGCATGATAACTTTTCCTTTTTCAAGTTCTATATCTGTATCCGGGGCTGAGAACACGGCACGTTTATATGTACTGATTCTTTCTTTCAGCGCATACCTAAGATCATCCAGATATAAACAGTTCAGTTCTTTCCTGCTTGCAATCTGCATATAGCTGAAAATCACATTTTCTGCCTGCTCTGCCACTCCCTGCGTTGATGCTTCTTTGGCAATAAATATCGTTACCGTGATATTTTCATTCACGATCGTAGATGACTTAAACAAAAAATTATCATAATTATTTTTTAAATACTCTGTTGCTGCCTCAACTTTATTCAGAAGCTCCTGTGTGGCTGCGCCTGAAGTACTTGTGATGATTATGTCTGCTGTTCCCTGTCCTCTTGGATGCTGATCATCTATCTGCACATCCAGTACTCCTGGCACCGCTTTTGCCACGCTCTTTAATTTACTCGCTGTTGTGCGTTCTGCCAGTTCAGACCATGCTTCCAGACATCTTTCCCTTAAAGACTCCAGATCTTCAATATCAGCACCCTCTTCATATAACCAGTTTTCTTCATTATTGATACTTGATACTCCATCCAAATGGATCATGGACACTGTGATCTTATCCGCTGGAAGATTATATGCTGTTCCTGTCTGCTCTGCTTCCACTAAAACTTTTCCTGTCTGCTCTCCTGCAGGAATGACGGTTTCATCCGTAACGTAATATTTAAGTTCTACGCCATTTACATCCGGCTTTGTTTTAAAGATATGTCCCTTTGTGATTTGCAGTGCATTCACATAATCTTCACGATAAATCGTTATATATCCCTTTGCCCTTACTGCTTCTTTCCGCGCCTTACCCACATCTGCAGCTTTGATTTCCAGCCAGTCCCCCTCTGCATGTTTTATATATCCGTTATTAATAATCGTCTGTGCCAGATTGAGCAGCTGAACATAAATCATGACAAATATTCTGATAATGATATAGAAAATACCACCCTTATTGAAATTGTTAATGATGAATCCCTGTTCATCCAATTCCGTTTTTATTTCATTCATAACAGCAGATTCTTCCGGAACTGGACAAACTTTATTTAATGTTTCTTTGTCTATCATTCACTTACAACCTCCACTTCCTCTGTTGTGAGTTCAACATTATACTCATCAACAGCATCCTGTTTTGAAACAGCCACATAATCCCGGAACACACCGTTCTCAAAGCTTATCTTCTGCCTTGTTTTTCTCTGGTCGAGATATGTTCTCTTTGACAATTTATTTTTTACTCTCTGCTCTATTTCCTTCTGTGTAAACTCATCATTTTCCGCATGGCTGAAATCCAGAAGTCCAAATCCATAAGCTTCATCTCCATTTTCATCTTCGTAAAATAATTCTCCCGGCTCAGTATATGCTTCAAGTCTAAGATCCTGCTCCCAGCATTCATCTCCGGTAACTGTTTTAAAATCTCCAGAACTGTCCGCCACAGGCTGACCATTTGCATCAAGCATTATATCCGTATTATTTTCTCCAACAATGGTCATCTTTCACACCTCCCAAGAATGAACACATCACTTCCTCCATATAATAAAAGAACAACCACAATATCATCTTTCTGTATCTGTATGCTGCTTCTGACATTTGGTATTTCCGGAAAGTCATTATCTACATTCAGTGTTTTGTCAAGAATCTTGAGAGTGTACATATATTTTTCGCCATCCTGTTTTGCCTGCACAATTCTTGCATACATTCCGGCTGGATACTGGATATGCGGATAATTTGTTTTTATCTCATTTGTGATTTCTTTACGCACGAAAGTTTCTAACATATCAGACATATCTTTCACCCACCTTTAAAATAAACATACATCCTAGTCTGTCCACTAGGATCACTTCTTACAATCGTCTTTTCCACTTTTACTGTTCCAGTGAATTTTGAATGTTCAACCTCTATCATCTGGCTATGATGAATCCACGGAACTCCAAGAGTTTCTATTTCCCAAAGACTTCCATACTTATGTAGTGACAGGATATTTTCGCTCTCGGTAAGCACATATACGAGATCCTGCTCTGGATAACAGCCCCAATAGAAAACCTTATTGCGAAAGAAAAAGTCGTTCTCAATTCCCCATGAACTGTTTACCTCCATAATAGCTTTAATGCCATTCTGCCTGTTAATGATAAAAGTATCTTTTTTCCCATATTCACTTTCTATCAAAACATAATCATCTATACCAGCTTGAGTTAATATATACCTGATTACATCCTGTGGAGTGCAATCAATAAAAGTTGCCTTTATCATAATCTGTTCAAGCTTTATCATGTCATCCCGGATCATAATTTCTTTCCAGGAATCATTTTCATTTTTACGGCAATATCCTGAAAGCAAAGTATCATAATCGTCATCATATCCCAGTTCAACAACTGCTTCCTCGTTATCTTCATAAGAAACGATTCCTTCATATTGAGTTGCAAGTTCCACCCTGCACCAATCTGATCTTGCCTCCCGGCTTGAAAAACACTCCACTTCACATCCACTTATAATTTCATAGTGTTCAGTACTTATTTTAAATTCAGGACTTATCAGCTTTTTATATCCCATGCTCACTCCTATAAGATTAAATCCCTTGCCATCAGTTTTGCCTTGGCATTCTGTTTCTTTCTGGTAAGAGGAAATTCCACCTGCTTTGTTGTTTTACTTTCTGTCTTCTTTTTTGCTTTGCTGGAAGATTTCTTTTTAGTGCTTCCAGCAGAAGCACTGACCGTTTTAGTGGTTATTCCTGCAATCACAGGAGCAACTAATTCCAACGTTGCCGTCCTTCTGCTTTCAGCAATTACATTTTGTGTTCCAAGCTTTTTAAAATAAACCTTGGAAATTCCTCTGGCAGCACAATCTTCATTTACAATTTCTAAAAGATTGGCTTTTGTCTGTCCGTAAGCCTTAAAGAGCCTCTGCATGGCAGTGATTTGTTCATCCTGTGTCATTTCTGTAGAATCTTCCAGTATAAAATCAATACTGATCTTTGCTGCTTCATATCCTGTCGGCTGTGTTGCTTTGGTCTTTCCCTTATCATCTTCGATGTTTTCAATAGTCGCTGTCTCATCGATGCTGATTTTTTTACACTGTCCAGACAAGATAACGCCTCCAAGTTTTACAATATTTTCCTGCACTAACAACATCTGCTCTTCCTCCTTCTTACGTTGTCGCCGGTTTAGGATCATCGCTAGAGTTCTGTGCATCTTTAAGTTCATTGATCAGTTTCTGTAACAACTCAATATCCTTTATCTTTGTAAGATCCGGTTTCAGTTCCAGATGCTGAATAATAATTGGATTACCACTTTCTGTCTTTTCATGATCCGATTCCTTTTCTGTTCTTAATCTCTCACTTCTCTCAAGAGTTCGTGTTTCCCTTCTGCTAAGCTCCGTCACAATGCTTCTTGATTCTGTCTTGTCTTCAGTGCTGCCACCAAGCTCCTCATGGATAAATGTTTTCAAATGACTCCATAGTGCAGATAATGGCAGTATTGCCTCTGCACCGGCTTCGCCTCCTCCAAGCATTTTGTTACCAGCTGCACCAAATATCGTTGGTCTCGTCATGATTCCGCCTTCCGCATACCAATCGGTACTGATCTTTGGTGCACTTGGTGGATTCAGGCTGAAGCTTCCATCGATCTTAATATGTGGCAGTTTGATTTTTGGTGTAGGAAAATCAATACCGAAAAGGCTTTTTATCTTTTCGATCGCATTGTTTACCTTTTCCTGTATAGCATCCATCTTCTCATTGAACTTGTCTTTCACGCTGTTCATTTTGTCATTTACCATGGATAATATACCAGTAAGTCCGTCCATGAATTTTTGTTTCAGCTGCTCCACAGAAATATCAATGCCAACTGCTTGAAGTGCCCCACAGATAACACCTAAAAATCCTTCTGCGAACCCACCTGCAAATGCTAAAATCGCATCGAAACAATTTCCGAAAAAATTTTCCAGATCCTGCAACGCTGCATCTGCAAACTCACATGCCCCGGTAAAATCCCCGGTAAATAAAGCAACAAACATGTTGATTATATTTGTTGCAAATGAAATAAGATCCGAAAGGGCATTCGTCAGTGGTGTCAGGGCTGCAATCATCCCTTGTATTCCTGCCACAAACTGTGCAACAAAAAATGTACCGACAACACCTGCGATCAATGCAATAATCTCCAGTATAGGCTTTGCTGCCTCATAAAGTTCCATAAATTTCTGCCCGACATTTTGTAGTGCTGGTTGTAATGTTTCCCATGCCTGTGTGACACTTCCTTTGATCTGGTCAAATAATCCAATCCAGAAATTTCGAAACGCTTCAGATTTATTCCATAGCAGGACAAATGCTGCTATCAATCCAACAATCGCTATCACAATCCATCCTATCGGAGTTGCTGCAAATACTGTATTAAATGCCAGCCAGACAAGCCTTGCTGTCTTAATGGCTGCACTGACACCGGAGACCGCTTTTCCAATCGTTCCGATCGCACCTACTACTGTACCGATCACGACAAGCATAATTCCCAACCGCAATGCTATATTCATAATGCTCTGCACTGTCTGCTGGTTATTTGCGATCCACTCAGAACCTTTGTCTATAAGATCATTTACCTTTGTAAGTGTGTTATTTACAACTGGCAGAAGATTCTTTCCAAGTTCCTCTGCATTGTTATGTATCTTCTGCCTTAAAACTTCGAATTTCCTTTCCGGAGTGTTGTCTATAGCCTTCGCCATTTCATTTGTCACACTGACACCCTGCTTCATACTGGATGCTAAGTTGTCAATTCCACCTGTCAGTCCATCAATGTCATTATAAAGAAGGTCGATCATGGCAACAGCTTCATCTGTTCCAAATGCCGATTTGATCTCCTGTTTCTCAACCGCATCCAGGGTATCTCCATACTTATCCTTTAATTTCTGCAATATCTCCGGGGTTGTCAGAAGCTGATTATTTGCATCCACAAATGACAGACCTAACTTTTCTCCTGCACTCGCTGCAGTATTTAAAAATGATTTATACTTCGTGGCTGCTTCTGATCCGCTCATTGTTGTCTGAAGCTGTCCTAAGATTGCCAGCTGCTCTTCCATGGATATCTTATTATTTGTTGCTGTGGCTCCTAACATTGAGATTGCACTTGCCATCTCCGAACCTGCTGTTTTATAGTTCTTAACCGCTGTAGCAATACCGGCTGAGAACATCTCCCCAAATTCAAGATCTGACATATCCTCATATGCACCTTTGTAAATACCATAACCAGTCGCAAATAGAGAACCCATCTCTTCTGTTGTGGACTTTGTTGCCTTACCGGTCAAGGCTGCAAGTTCCGTGAACTTTGCCACACCTTCATCGGTCAGCGATGCAATACCTGATTTAATATCATAAGATGCAGTAATAAATTCGCTTTTCGTCGTTCCTGCCCACGTGTCAGAAAAGCTCTTTGCTGCCTTTTCTACCGCATCAAGATCCTGTACTCCCAGAGAGGCAAGTTCTCCAAGGGCATTCTGTGTATCAAATGTAGATTGCACAGTACCAAGGCACGCCGTTGTCAGTGCCGTTCCTACGCCCACCATGACAGCTCCAGCCTTTTGGACACTTCCAAATGCCTTGTTCAGTTTTTCAGTACTATCAGCCACCTTATTCGTCACACTTGAGAGGTTTTCAGTCATGTTATCTGTCAGTCCGAGAACAACGGACAACTTATAAACAGAATCCATTCCCATACTTCTATCACCTCATATTAAAAGATGCCCGATGAGTAACCCGGGCATCTTTTTAACCTTCATTGTGAATCTGGATGTGCTTCCACATATCCTTTATTTACGCCCACCTCTATATCTTCAATCCTTAAATCTCTTGCAATTTCTGCCATCGCTAAAAGTTTTAAAAAATCCTCAAAAGGCATATCATAAATATTTTCCGGAATTAATTTTCCGGGAAGATACATATTGATCAGCAGCCTTCCATATTCCAAAAAATTACTTTTAATGCTTTCCTTTTCCTGCTCTACAGCTTTTTTACTGCTGTATCCTTAGATAACCCGAGCATGTTGAGAAGCTTCTCTCCAAGGCTGATGCACATTGCCGGATATTCTTCCAGCGCATCGCCAAGTTTTTTATACTGCTCTTCACAGATGTTATCCATAACAAATGTCTTTAATGCTTTCACTGCAGAATTGGACGACAATTTGACATATCTCTCATAGGATGCGGTTCCCGGTTTCCTGAAAAGAAATGTAAATTCTTTTTCCTCTTCATCATCTTCCTGGATTGTTGTCCTGATCTCGTAGATTCTGCCATCCTTTTCTTTATATTTTTTTCTGAGATTCTCCATCTCATCTGTTACAGCAGCATCCTGTCTGCTTTTCATAAGCTGTTCTTCCATAACGTTATCCATCTTGTTTTCCTCCTGATTTTTGTCAAAAATAATGATTATGCTTCAAGACCATTCGTGCTGATTCCACCTATAGCCATACCCTCGATTGTTACTTTTAAGGATGTATCACCCTGTGCTCCTTTGAAATCTCTTTTATTAAACACAATCCGTGTGATAACATCTGTAGATGTCTTGGCTCCCTCATCTGCATAGCTTACAGTGACTTTTGGGATCATATATCCATAGAAATGTTTACATCCGCTTGCCTTAATTACGCGGCACATTTCGTCATAATCTTCTCGGAGTAAGGTTATTTTAAAGGTATTTTTCTGATTGCCAGTACCATATCCTCTGATCTTACCGCCTTTCCCATAAACAGGATCAAGTCCCTGTTCATCCCCGTAATCAACTTCCTGGATCTGCACGTTGTTCATGTCTGTCATATGGAAATCGATACTTGACCAGTCATAACTTTTACCATTGATCAATGGATCCATTTATCTGCACCTCCTATTCTGCTCCAGCTCCATATGGATTATTGACTGCAAATGTAAGATTGAACTTTCTTACCGTTCCCATCGGAACCCATTCAACACTTACATTTAAGGTCTCATCCACAAGGATGTTTACATTTTCCGTTTCGATTGTGACCGATCCGGAACTGATAATTTTATCTTTGATGCAATTATCAATAGCAATTCCAAGATCTGCCTCAAACGGTTTAATGCTTGCCTCGATATTATCCGGATCAATCTCCGCCTGGATATTATCCGTTGCTTTTTTACTTACTTCCCTGACAATACGGTTGAGCACCCGGACATTTTCAATATAAGGAAAATCGCTTCCGTCAGCAGCGAGTACATTGGCATTCGTCACGTAGTAGTCTTCTTTCCCGGTATACTGTCTTAAGGTGATATAACCAAGTGCATCCAGTTCTTTTGCGTATTCCTCAATTCCTTCCGGCAAAAGTTTCTGCAGCTTAGAGCAGCTGATCGGAAATTCTTTCACGCATCCAATAGATAAGCTTTCTTTTGCCTGACCTAACAATCCTGAAACGATGCCAGCAAAATTAATTGTCTGTGTGCGGAGATCCTTTCTTGTGTACACTCCGTAGGAAAGCACCACGCTAACAAAATAACTGTTGATTCCCTTCCGTTCTGTCTTCATTGCTGCAAGGTATTCATCCCGGCTTTCTTCTGAGCCACAGCTTCTGCCCTCGCACAAGAAAATGCACGGTTTCTTATAAATTTCAAGAAATTCCTTCGCCTGCTCTGCAAGTGCTGCCCAAAGTGTCTTTCCTGATGTGCCGACGATATGAACGATCTCAAACTCAGAATTAAAGCTGATCAAACTCTCTACTGCCTTGAGCACACTTGAATTGCTAAGTGTCGGAGCTGTGGAGCTAAAAGAAAATGCATCCTCTTCCATAAAGGGTTCTTCCTCTTCTCCGCTGTCTGCAAATGTAAGCGTAATACCGGTGCCCGGAAGTTCAAATGTTCCACCCAGCGGGATTGTGTACTCATCCGAAAAGTTATTACCTCCATCAATGGAATAAGCAAATGATCCTTTGTTCACCTTTCCTGTTGCTGTGATTTTTACTACAACATCGTAAGCATTGTTTGGTTTTCCTGATGCTGTGACTGTTCCCTTGCTCTCTCCGGTTTTTGTCACCTCTCCGATCGTTCCATCAACATCTGCTTTGACCGGGATTGCATATAATTTTTTCAATCCGTTCTCTGTCGCGTCGATGCATGCATCCGCAAGCGGCGTACAGCCAAGTTTTTCTTTGATCTCTGCCGGTTTCATTGTATTTTTCACAAGCACCGGCACAGTACTTGTTGAGGTGGATGCCCCGATTTTCACCTGTACAAATGAACCTGTAGATGAGTTTCTTCCAAGATTTCCATCCTGTACTTCAATATTCACTTCGCCAAACATTTATCTCACGCTCCCATCCATTGGTGCATCGTTAAAAGCTTTTACCGCTGCATCATATTCCTGTTCCGTGACCATCTTTCCTGTTCCCCATCCATTGGCTGTTTTTACACCGGCAAACACAGCATTGGATGTATCTTTCTGTGCTTTCAATTCCTCGATGGTCATGTAATCCTTCTTATCTGTCATCTTGTTCCTCCTGTCACTCTTTTTTTTCAATCTGTCCAACTTCCACTTTCTTCAGATCTGTATCCTCATAAATGCCACCTGTCAGAGTGACATCAAACTCAACTGCTATTTTGCTCTTCAGGATGCTGTCCCCCTCCTCGATCCAATCCACGTCTCCGACATTGATCTCTACCCAGTTTCTGTCTACCGGAACACCTTTACCGATGTTTTTCATGAAATTAGTCAGTATCGCATCCACTTTTTCCTCATTGGAATCTGCAATCACCACATGCAGTGTCGTGATCCTCACATGCAGTTTCTTCCGCTGTTTCCGCTGCCCCTCTTCCCCATATATTTTTTTTGAGCCTGAACGAGCAAATGTTTCCTTCACTCTGAGGACTGCCCCGACATGTGTTTCATTGCAGTTTTTTAAGCTTTTCAGGCTATCGTGTACTGTTGACCGGATGCCCGCTTTTTTTAATACTCCAACCAGATAATCTCTTTCTTCCTTCATCGTTTATTCCTCAAACAGTTCTTTTAGCATTTCCTGTATATCCATATCATCCTGCTCACTGATACCCAGAAATTCTCTCGCCGGTATCTTCACACTTACCTGTGGCTTGCTGATCCATCTGTCTCCAATCTGGAACTTCAGGTTCTTGCCCCTCTTTGCCCTGATCGTACGCTCATCACCAAACTGATGCGTAGCTGCATAAATAACATTCGTACCAACTGCAAGCCCTGTGCTGTCCGACTGTGCATGTATGGATGTTCCGAGTTGTTTCGTTTTTGTCAGTGTCTTTCCTCCACTTTTCTCGGCACGTATGGAACGCTTCCATTTTTTTCCGTCCGGGCTTTCTTCCGTCCGGAATCTTTCTAATGTAGATGTCCTCAATCCTTCGGCAATAGCATTCATCATCCCCGCTTTATCAATGTCAGACATATCTTTCAGCCTCTGTAGCAGCTGATCTGTTTCATCGTCCAACCGGACGCTTACTGATGACATCCCATCACCAACCTTTCATGTTTCCCCTCGAAAACAGTCTTGGTGAGTTTGACATTGAAAAGCCTATCCTAGCTGCATCCTCAGTATTGTTTTCGCTGACACCAATACTGATCCTGCCCTCTGCAACTTTGGTCAGAAAAGCAATGGCTGCATTATAACGGGTAAGGTATGTTTTTTCCCTGTCGTTTTCGTCCACTCCTTTTCTTGATACCATGTTGTAAAGTGCAATATCTTTTGCAAACTTATTGATCACCTGCGGCGTCTTTGCAAACGGCACTTTGTACCGCTTGGCAAGATACCCGTCAATCTCTGCGTCTGCATCTGCAACCGCCTGTTCAGCGATTGGCATGATCTTTTCGATTTTCTCATCTTTATCCTCAATATACTCATTTCCGATAATGAAATTCATCATGTCCTCTTTGAGCATATCGAGTACTTCCTGTGCGGTACAATATGCCATTCAGATCACCTAGCCTTTCGAGCTTGTTGTTCCAGTGGAACCATATGCCATCTGCCAGAAACCATAACCTGCATTGGAACGTCCATCTGCGCCCCAGAGGAATTGATCTTTCATGAATACATTATCATCATTGTCATTCGTCTTGCTGGTAAGCTTAATAGGTTTTCTTTTCTGATAAATGATAGGTTTAAGTGCTTTCTGTGTTGCAAGCAGGAACCAGTAATCCGGCTGGTCTGCAAGTTCAGTCACAACCAGAAGCTCTGCTGTTCCTTTCAGAACATTTGTGGTTCCTTCAATCTGGTCGGCTTCCAGGATGAGTCTTCCCATCTTTTCATTCGCTGGCGAAACAGCCAATAAATTTGGAACAATGTTAAGGCTCTTTCCCTGATCGCCCAAAAGTCCCATCATGGATGCACGTGCCTCAACATATGCATCTGTGGAGAGTTTTTCTGTTGTCATGTTGCTCACAGTCTGCTTTCCATCCTTTCCGGAAGCATGATCCTGTGCAAAAAATGGTTTCCCATCATAACAGTTTTCTTTAAATCCGGCTTTTAATGCATCAAAGACCAGAACATCCGGATGCCCTGCGGCTGCTTCACCAATGTTTGCAAACATTGGCGCATATACGCCATAAGTATCATCTTCAATATCATCTCTTGGTACAGCAACAGTCATTTCAAACTTCTTATTTCTAATAGAATAGTTGTAAGCTGAAAGTGACTGAATCTCTCTTTCTCCGATCCACTCTCGCATCTGCGGCATCTGTCCGAGCCATTTATAATCTGTACTTGCCGTTGTACTTGGTACAACAGTTGCAATCCTCTCATACTGAGTCTTTCTACCCTGAAATGCTTTGTTATATGCGGTTGAATAAGCTACATTCAACCCGTGTAAGTTCTGCTGGTTTACAATCATCTTGGTTACCCTCCTATAATGTCTCTACAATGACACCGTCGCCCTCGATTCCAAGGATGACACCTGCCTTGCTTGATCCTGTTGCTGTGATCGTTACGGTCTGTGCATCAGACACATAACATGGTTTCATAACATCTGTTGCTTTAATGCTTCCATCATTATTCCAGACGAAAGCACCTCGTCTCACCTGCACCTCTACGGCTCCATCCTCTCCGCCTGTATTATCTACAGGCTTCATTGCACATCCTGCAATCATAAGGTTCTCAGCCTTCGATGCCTCGCTTGCATATCCGGCTGCGCTGATTGCAACCAGATGTCCTTCTGTGATACTCTCACCTGCTGCTACCGGAATAACAATGTTATTTCCGGAAAGTCTCTCATTTCCTGCTCTCATAATTTACTTTTCCTCCTGCTTGTAATACTTTTTATAGTCTTCCTCACTGATTCCCATGTTCTTGAGGATTTCCATGTCAAAATCCTCCGAATCTTTCTTATCAGGGGCATCTTTAAGATCCATTTTTTCCATATTGACGACTACCGGCGCTTTTTCCATGAAAGACTTAAAGCCCTTCTTGTCGCTTAAAGCATACTGTTTCGCCCATTCTGTCTGTGCTGCGGAAATCTTTCCATCTTTCAATGCCATGTTCACAAGTTCATCTGCCTCTTTCTCTGCCAGCTGGTTCTTTAATTCCAGCAGTTCAGCAGCAACATCTGTGTTTCCTGCTTTCAATGCCATGATGCTTGCAACAACATCCTCTGTTCTGGAGTCCTCATTAAGGCTTAAAAGTGAGAGCACCGTTGAATTAGCTACTACCTCATTTCCGTCTGTGGATGGTTTCTTTAATGCCTCGGTCAGTGCTTTTCTGACATCCTCAATGGTTGCTGTCTCCGGGAGACCAAGCAATGTGATAAGTTCTTTCAGTTCCATAAAGTCTTCTTCCTCCTTAAAATCATCTATATCTTCGGAATTTACGATAGGAAACATTCCGTCGATAGCTGGTGTGTTCGTAAGCGCTACGCTGTGCAGTTTCATTGCCTTTCTGTCCTTTTTGCGTACCAGTACAACCGGGGACAGATACCGGTATTCCTTATTTTTCAGATACTCCGCCGCTTTCTGTGTCCACTCTACCTTTGCGATCAGCGCATCCTCTCCTTTGTAGATGTCCTTGATCCAGCCGCCTGCCGGAGCCTGTATGTCCTGCAGTGTCTGGTGTTCATAATCGATCACAAGATCCAGCTTCCGTTCTTTGAAATGGCTGCGTATCATCTCAACACTCTCATCATCCACCTGAAAGTCACCTCTCTGCGAATGAACCATTCCAAGCGGCAGGATTTTTATCTCGTTTGGCACACCATCCACCGTAACCGGTTCGGATGCACATGCCAGATATCTTCCTTTCAAGCTATCATCTCCTTTTTTATTTACCTTTCTGATAGCGTTATAACGCGTTATAACGCACATTAATCTTTTTCTTCGACTTTTCTATCACATAAGCAGGTTTTTGTCTTAAATCCAAAAATACGTTTTCGGGAACTATTTCTCTATGTCTTTACTCTTGCGCTGCTTAAATTCTTTCTTTAAAACAGAATCAAAACCAGTAAGATCAGGTTTCCATGCATTCTTTGCCGGATTATTTGAAAAACCTTTGTCTGGGAATCTGTATTTTATCTCTCCGGTTGAAAAGTCAATGTCATACGGTGCACTTTTACTCACTTCCACACCAGATCTCTCCACCTGTGCCTTTGTCAGGCTCACTACAGAGCACCTGCAGCGGAATCCGTTTGGTGGATACCAGATGTCCCATATTGGATCATCTGCGCGGTATATGCGTCCTTCCATCATCGCATGTGTTTCCCGGACCTGTCCGTCTCCTGCCGTCGTATACTTCCAGTATGGTCTGAGTTTCATTGTTATCGGATCAGTCATGCTCTTATAATGTCCTGCATTATATGCAGTCTGCATATTAGTCCGGAATATCACATCTGCTTTAAAAGGATTTAAGCCAGTGTAACCATTGCGCTGCAGGAAGTCGTTCATGTTATCCATGAAGTCTTTCTTTGTTTTTCCCTGCTCACATGCATCAGAAAGTTCATTGAGAAATGTCTGAAGTACTTCCATGCTCGTGTACCCGGATACCGTGAACGCTTTCGCTCTGCTTTCCTCATCCAGCAATTTGTACTCATCCGCAGTAAGCGTTTTTTTCTTTTTCAGAAATGCTACTGCTTCCTTAAATATCAAATTTTCGGTCAGACCATACTCCGCATTTTTCATTGCTGACTCCTTCCGACCAGTGTTGACAGATAAATTGCCTGATGCATGATGTCCTCCAGATCCGGGGAATCCATTTCCCTGTAAACTTCTTTCAATGTATCCTCATTTTTCAAAGCCATCTGTAACGCATCTAAGCTCTCATATTTGTCAACCATCTTGAGAACTGGTTCCATCATTTTCTGAAATATCTGCTCTGTCTGCTTCCGTGCTTCATCTGTCAGAATGTCGATCTGTTCTTGTTCCGGCATATCTTTAAGGCTTTCCTGTTCCATGTCCGGATACGGCAATGTCATCTGTCCGGAAGCTGGAGTTTTTAATAACTCCTCGCCTTCCTCCGGTTTTGGAATGTTGAATTTGTTATAAATATGCTCTGTCGATATTGGAAGCCCCATTGCATTCAGTGTCTGATAGATAGTAACCGTATCTTTTAAGTCCTCTGTTTCTTCACTTGCAAATGTAAACAGCGGTGCGTCCACATCGTAGCCGAAATTATATTCCACCAGCGGCTTGATAATATCCCGCCGGATCGTCGTTGCAAGCGCTTTGGCATCTGCTGCTGTCAGATCATGCCGGACTTCATTATGTACCTTGCCTTGTGCATAAGAGCCACCGCCTGAATCAGAAGAAAGTGTTTGTCCCAAGATAGCTTTGCTGATCTGCTCATCACAGTACCGGGCAAGCTTCTCATATATTTCCACGCTGGTCGTTTTATTGGACTCAATAAATTCAATCATGGTAGAATCCGGAATAATACCGGCTGCATCTGTTCCAAGACTGTAAATCGCTTCCATCAGTGCTCTCTGGTCTGCTTCGGATGCTGCGGCTGTATATTTTCCAAGTCGCAATGGCATACCGAAGACCTCACAGAACGACACCCAGTCTTTCAGGTCATAGTTCTTGAACAGATACATCCATGACACAACTCTTAAAACTCCATTACGGCTCTCATGTCCGGATTTTGCTTTATATCTGTGTATCACGAATTTGTTTTCCGGAAACGCTACACCGGAAGGAAACTCCTTTGTGCATATCTTCATCTCATCCGTCAGGCTGTCCCAGATCAGCTTTTTAGGATGCACATATGTGATATCTTCAATCACATTATGTCCTTCCTTTACTCCCCATTCGATTTCCATGACGCTGATACCTTTGCCTATCGCATCAAGCAGATCCATGAGAATATCATCGAATTTTTCAATATTCTTCAGCTGATCCCTGATAAACTCGGCAATTGTTTTATCTCTTTCATCATCAGAGAATGGCTGCACTTCCCAATCCAGTCCGGTAACTGCAAGCTTTCTTGTCTGGAGCTGTGAGAAAAGATGTGTGTCTTTTTCTTCCATTTCCTCAAACATCTCCATCTGTTCCCGGACATTTCCCTCATCCGCTGCACGGAATATCCGGGCAAGTCTTCTCGGTGTCAGTCCATTTGACGGATAAGTGCTGTATTTGTCATTCGGATCACCGATTGCTATTGATGCCCGGACTGGTCTCCCTATCCCGGTATCCACGTCTGGATTGAACTCTTTTTCTTTCATATTTTTATTTTTTTTCTTCTTTGACATCTATCGCTCCCTCCTAATAAGCGCCCTTTCCCATGCGGAACTTGCGTTTGATCAGGCTCTTGTATTTTCCATGTGTCGCAGTTGACTTGACTGCCTGTGCCAGCTGGACTGCCATCTGCAGTGTATCCGGTGCATCATCATTTCTTCCCATCGGGAATTCCTTCATCTGCTGTAATAATGTCTTCTGGTCTCTCCTGAATTTCAGATACTTATTTTTTACGATTGGCTGCAATGACTCAATTCGAAGCATCTTATTGGCAGAGCTCTGTATCTCCTCGATTGGAAGATACTCTCCCTGCTCTGCTGATCTCTGAGCCATAACTTCCTTGAAGTAATACTGGAACTGTACTGTTTCAACACCGAACTTGAAAAAGCCTTTTCCATAATCTCTTTTCAGACGCTTGTTCATCTCAAAGATGTCGTCGATTATGACATCCGGTTTTCTCTTTTCAATCGAAGCTTCAGCGGCATACATATATCCAGTAGCCAGATCCAGTGCGAGAGCAATGATACCGCTCGTGTCAGATTTCTTATTCTTTCCAAGCGACGGATCGTTTGCACCCACGAAAATAAAGTTGCTGCTCTTAAAGTCCACCTGCTCCGGCTCATAATAATCGAACCATTCCTCATTAAAGGTTGCACTTTCAGGATCAATCGGATCATTCTGCAGCTCACTGTTAAAGGAAGCCTCACCCTCAGTCACTCTTATTTCCATAAGATCATAATAGGAAAGCTTGTCTTCCCAGAGTATCTCTGTCCCTTCCAGCATCTCCTTACGGTGTTCATCAAAAAACTTCTGTGCATGGTCTTCATGTTTCTCATCCAACAGATTGGTATAAATTTCTTCCCATTCATCCCAAAGCTTCTGATTGGCTGCCCACGAAATGACCGCACGGTATTTCTTTACATGGTATCTAGGATTTTTAAGCACATTGTTAAGCAGTGAATCATAATGGAGCACTGTTCCGATATACATGATGTCTGTATAGGTGTCTCCGGCTTTCGACACGGCTTTTTCAAACCATGATTTCAGTTTCTTCCGCTGATCCGGTGTATTAACATTCTCATCATTTTCGATATCATCCAAAACAATGAGATCTGGTCTCCAGTTCTTGTGCTTTCTACCACGGACTTTCTTTCCTGAACCAATTGCCTCGATTTTGACATTATTTTTAGTAACGATGACATTACTTCTCCATGCCTTATCACTTTTTAATTGCCCAAAATCTTCAATAATGGCTGCATTTTCTTCCAGTTCCGTCTTTATCTCATCCAAAAATCCTTCTGCCTGATCAGAAGAATCCGATAGGATCAGGATATAGTGCTTATAAACATAAAGTGTTGCATGAAGGTCATCCTTAAATGTCAGGTTTGTACTTTTTGCGTGTCCTCGTGGAGCTGCTATCACATTCCGTGAGCCTTTTTCCCCTGAGATCTCTTTTGCGCTTTTCAATGGATTCAAGGATTTCATGACACTGTGTTCCCAGATGTCATCCAGTTCCTCATGGAACTTCGGGGATTTTCTTACAAAGTAGTGTGGCAGATATGCCCGACCGAAATATCCAAGATCAAACGCTGCCAGCTCCTTTCGTAGTCCTTTTTCTCCTGTGAGTGGAGCACCAGTCCGATATCTTTTTAACAGTTCCTTTCTTTTTTCCTGATTGTCATTTTTTCTGAGAACGTAATCTTCAAAAAGCTGCTTCTGGTATGCCTCATAATCGGCAAGCTCCTGATCGGGTTCCTCATCAAGTTCTGTGATCCACTCGTCAAGATCAATCATCTTCCAACATCCTCTCTTTTGCAGTTGTAAGAATATTCTTAAGCTGCTCTGCCATCACAGGATCATTCTTGATAATGCCCATCATCTGTGCTTCCATCTCCTGAAATGCAATATCAGCCTTTTTCTTCATGTCCTGTTTGACTTTATCCTTATAAATTTTTGTCCTCGACAGGGATGCAATCAGACGTCCTGCCTTATCAAGCGGCATTTCCTGAAATTCTTCTTCCGCTGTTGCAACCTTGTTTATCAGTCCGTTCATGGTCATCAGTATCGCTGCCTCTGAATAATCTGCATTCGGATTATCTTTTACAACCTGTATCAGTTTCTCTGTCTGCGCCTGTGCCTCCAGCAGTCTCTGCGTTGCAGTGTTCGAACGCATCGCATAACGTCCGACGCTTGATTTTGATATGTCGTAACCTTCCTCTTTCAGATACTTGCTGATGTATTCATAAGTATTTGACGTGTCTGCAAGCATCACATCCACTTTCAGCCTCAGCTCCTCTGGAAGCTCATCAAGTTTTGAACATACCCTCGTTCTGCTTCTCTTCTTTGCCATCAGATATCAACTCCCGGATCTTCAATCGTACCTTCCGCAAGGTCGACACCTTCTTTTGTGAGTTTGATCACGGCATCCTTTGCATATGCTGTGTATGCTGTGACTTTTTCATCTGTGTACTCGATATATCCGGCATCTTCCAGATAATCGAGGTGTTTGCCAATGTCCGGCGAAAGGATCAGTCCTGCCGCCATCATGGAATTTGAGATCTGTCTTGTAAGTGCCGTGTTGTTATAGCCTTTTACGAGACAGCGGATGATATATCCACGGATGGCTTTGTTATGCTGTACCTCTGCCTGCTCTAAATCTGTCAATCTCCTCACCTCACTTGTTTTCTTTTCCCATCAGAAGCAGTTTGTCTAATTTGTTATCAATGATCTTCATCCTGTCTTCCACTCCGTTCATGGAGCGGAAGAAGTCCTCGCGTAGCACAAATGTTGTTGCAAAATCGCCTTTAATGTCATTGATCTCCTGCCTGATGTTCTGGATGTCATTGCCGGTCTTTTCCTCCAGCTTGTCAATCCGTTCATTCACCTTCTCGTCATTCTTCTGAATCTTCTCCTGAATCTCTTTGTTGCCCTGTTCGATCTTCTTATTCAAAGTTGATGTTGTGTTTTCAATTGCGGACTGCAGAACGTCGTCTTTCTTTTCCATCTTGTCAAACCACTTTTTCACAAAAAAAGTGATCACTCCAAGTCCGATCGACATCAGCCCCGCCATTACATCCGAAAATGTGATCACATAATCCATTCCTGCACCGCCTTACTTTGTCCTGAACAGCCGTTTACACAGCTCATTCACATCATCCCACCCGGACATGCTCACCTTTGCAACCACAAACGATGCCAGGAAGGAAGCAAATACCATGTACCATTCCACCGGAACTTTCATGTAAGCCATCAGTGCAAGCATCATCGGTGTTGTGAGGGTGATCGCCACCACATAGCACACAAGCTTTGTTGGAAAACGGTTGATCCACTTAATGCTCTTAAGTCCTTCTGTGACCAATGAGACTGTGATCGCTGATACACTGATAAAAGCTAATACCCATGCGATCACTTTTGTTGCATTTTCAATCCCAATCATTGTCAAAATTTCTGTCATAAAATATCACGCTCCTTCATATTTGTTTCAGGGCAACGAACCATATGAGAGGCAAAAAAATAGGTCATGACTTCTAAGTCATGACCTGATTATAAGGTTGTTCTATTGGACTGTTTAGGGAAACCATTTTGGGATAATATTTTCCGTGAAAAATTGCGAGAAACTGCTTAAAATATGGCTTTTTCTATTGACAACCACGTAATTACGTGGTACTATATACTTGTAAGGAGGTGGAGCCCTTGAGGGATCTAATCAAGGAGATGACGGAGATAGCAAAAGAGCTCAATAAGTTGCTAGACCAACTTATCAAGCTCGCTTGGAAGATATCTTCACTGGTCGGTGTGATACTCTTCATCATCTACTCATTAAAGTAGAGGGAGCGGGGCGAAAGCCCCATCCCTTTATTAAAAAATAACACATATCCCCAAGGAATACAATATGAGGGAATTAAAAAATTTATTTTTTGAGATTACTGGTCTCATGATCCGTATCTTTTTATTTATTCTTCCGATCATACTTGTGACTGCGTTATATCATTATTTATTTTAGGAGTATTTTTATGAAGCTGAAAGAAATCCGAAAAGAAAAAAAATTATCTGTACCGGAACTTTCCAATCTTTCCGGCGTACCAGTGCGCACCATTGAGGATTTAGAAAAGCGTGGAGACGGAAGAGTCTCCACGCTTATCAAACTCTCTGATGCACTAGCTGTCAGCCTTGATGAACTGTGCCGGTGATTCTAAAGTTCAGTTCATTTCCGTTAAATCCCATTACTGTTAACATAGTTCTTTCTTCTTTTTTATCAATTTCTTTCTTGGTTTTTTTAATACTTTCCGATATGATTTCCTTCTGCTAACAACCGCTAATTCACTTTTATTTTCGTACAATATTAGCCAGTTGTCCGGTATAAGTCCTCTCGACTTTAAAAATATTCTTTCCTCCTTTGTCGGTTCTCTTCTTTTATATTCTCTTTTTAACATGTCTCCTCTCCTTTATTTTTTCACTAACTGCTTATCGTCAAACCATTTTATTGATCCACCTCCAAACTTGACTTCCGGTTGTCTGATAATGCTTTTTCCTATATGTTTTACTTCACCATTTTTTATTACAGTTATAAACTTCAGGGTTGTTTTATCCATGTTTTCAACACCTCCGTTAAAGTTCAGTTTAATGCCCCACCGGAACATATTCTTTACACATTCCGTTGTCATCGTCGTTGTCATCAATGTTGCACCTTTGCAGTTTCCTACAGTTAAAGCACTGATTACATCTCTCTGCTTCATGCGGATTAGCTTTCAAATATTCAAGCAATCCCTCTAAGTCTTTTTTATCAAGTCTCATGTTGCTGACCTCCGCTAACTTCTAATTTTTAATAAAAGCGTGGAAATCACACCGTATCTCCACGCTTTATTTTTTACTCTCAGATGCACCAGCTGTCAGACTGCGTCGGTGATCATGATCAACCGAGCCATTCATCTAAAGACATCTGTCCTGCAGGCGGCTCATCCTTCAGGATGTTCCATATCTGTTTCAAAGTGAGATTATATTTTTTTGCCAGTTCCTTGTCATTGGAACCATTAAATTCCTTTTTGATTCGTCTGTTTCTTGCAGGACTGACCACGCTCTCAACCTTTGGAAAATAAATCTCGTCGCCTCTTGCGTAGTTGCTGAGCTTTACAAAGTTGTCTATTCCTATGAGCTTTGCAATCTCCCTGTAACGTTCTGAAATATCTTCCATTCTGGTCTCGCTCACTAATTCATTTAACAGTTCCTCTTTCATTTAAGACCAGCCTTTCTATACTCTCTTGGTGTATGCCAGTGAGATCCAGCCTGCACCGCTCTTTAACTTGCCCCATCCATTCTTTTCTTCCACAATGGTGTATTCTTTTTTGTTACCTTCTGATTCCCGGATGCGACCGACTACCTTATAGATCTTGCTTGCGCCGGAACGGATCATAAGAGAATCACACGTCGTAACAATCGTATACGGAACACCTGCATTCTGTGTTGGAGCAGTCGTCTGCTCCGGTGCTGTTGGCTGTTCCGGTTCTGCTTCTTTCCCATACTCGACAATATCCTTTTTGAACTGTGCCCATTCCTTATTGCCTTTTCGGACATCCGGTTCTCCGCAAGCCTTTCCGGTAACATCATAATGTCTGAGTACATGCTCTGCATCAATATTATACTTTTCCATCAGATAGGCGAATAACTGAACCGCTGCCTTCTTGGTTTCTTCCGTATAATACCACTTGCCGTCAGCATCCTTTTTCACACACAACTCTACGCCGATAGAGTTGCTGTTCCGGCATTCCTTATGCTTGTACTTGGAAGCTCCTACATGCCATGCAGTATCGTTTTCCTCAACACACTGCCAGATTTCGCCGTTGTGACCTACAAAGAAGTGTGAAGAAGCTCCGCGGAACTTATCGTAAAAATATTTACAGTTTGCCTCTGCTCCGCCGGTTGCACCTACATAATGCTTTACCAGATACTTGACCTGCTCCGGCTTGCGGTTGGAATCACTAAAGTTTACTTTTGAAATCAGTCTATGTACTTCTGGTTTAGTTACTGCCATCGCTCTCATCCTCCTCATCAATACCCTCTGTTCCATCAAATCCCATCTCGTCCGGATCAAATGATGTACGGAAAGCCTTTAATTCTTCCTCTGTCATTTCAGATACCGGTTTCTCCGGTTCTAAAACACCTGCTTTTTTTGCTTCACTTGAAATTTCACTCATGACTCTTCCTCCTTATTCATTGTCATAATCAATAGTGATACTTGTTTTGGATTCGACGATCAGACACTTCTTGATGTCCTCGATCGTCTGTGACAGACACTCCTCCGGAAGAAATGCCCGGATAAGCTCTCCATTTTTAATCTTGTAGATATAATAAAGCTCCACCTCAAAATCCGGAGCAGTGTCATCATCTTCGTAGCCGAATACACTCAGCAGCGTCTCTCTGTCTTTTGCATAATCGCCTTTTAATTTCTTAAGCAGCAATTTTTTCTGTTTACTGTCCGGTTTAACGGACATTTCATCAAGAAATTCCTCAAGACTGCATTCAAAAGTATAGTCTTCCGTGAAAACAGCCTTTAACATCTGTTCAAGCTTCGGATCGTAAGAATACTTTGTTTCAGTGCTCTCCTTCACTTTTGCCATCCAGAGTTCTTCCGACAGGATATCTTTTAATTTATCCGGTCGCAGGACGTCCATTTTATAACTGTCCCCGACTGCTACAGAGCCATCTTCTGAATAAAACTTGATATATTTCACATTTCTATCATCGATCATTGCAAGTCCCTTGCTCTGGAGCTTTGCTTTTACTGTATCAAGTTTTCTTTTGCAGTATTTCTGTTCCTTGTCCAGTGCTATTGCCTGGCTTACAAGCTGCTCCACATTCTCATTTTCATACATCAGTCTTTCCCTCCTTCCAAAAGTGCAATTGCTTTCCGTGCGCAGGATGCACAGATTCCCTTCCCTTCAATTTTCTTCACGTTTTCTGTATTCCCACAGAAAACACAGCGTGGAACATATGACTCGATGATAATCCTGCCGCCCTCCTGTGATACCTGCATAGGATCTCCGCCCTGCAGTCCGATATCTCTTCTCATTGCCACCGGAATGCTGATTGCTCCGTGGCTTGTCAGTTTTTTATATCTCTCACTCATGATTTTCCTCCTGTGTCAGGCTCTTTTTGTTCTCCTGATAATAAATACACATGTAAACCTGCCGTTCTCTTACACCCAGCTCATCCGCAATCTTGGCATTATCCCATCCCGCGTTATGCAGTGCCATGACTTTTCCGGAATCCAAAGGTTTTTTCTGTGCATTTTCTTCCAGCTTCTTTTCTGGCTTCTTTTCTGGTTCCAGAAACTCCAATGCTTCCATGGTACAGTCAATGCAATAGTGTCTGTTTTCCATGTCCTTATTTATCGGTACTGTCAGATCTTCGGTAATAAAGTCAAAGTAATGTGGCACGATCTTGGTACCGGAATCTTCCAACTGACATCCACAGCGGTCACAATAATAGACATTCTTTCGCATTTCCTCACCTCCTACATTTTGAGGACTTCCTTGATATACTCATATTCCTCTGTAATCGTGTAATCCTCGCGCCCCTCACTTTTGATCTTGTCCTGGAACTCCTTCAGTTTCATGGCTGCCTTTAATACCTTTGCTACTCCAACCGCTTCCGGTGTCGGGTTCAAATTCCGCCCTACCTGTGTTGTCATATATCCAACAGCTCTCATAAGATAGAAATCCCATATATAACAGTCTGAATCCCTGTCGTTCCATTCACTCACTGCTTCCTCTATGAACTTTTTCCTGTTCAGTCTCTTTTTATCTGGAGGGATCAGCCCTTTCTCCTGCAGTTCTTTCTTATACTTTCTGTTGAAATCCTTCTCCTTCTGTGTCATTCTCTTTTTCTTAGCTGCCATTTCAACTCTCCTCTCTGTCTGCCTGCTCTTTCAACTGCTCCATTGCCTTAAGATGCAGTTCCAGCATGTTATCCCTCACATCATCCATGTTCATGCCGCGCTTATAAGCTTCCAGTCCGATGGTCTGCTGGAGTGCACCACACATCACTACACGGTCCGTCATATCCGCATCCTTGAATTCAAAAAATACGCCTTTCTCATTCCGGACAATCTTCATCTCCGCCATTGTATCTTCCTCCATAGATTTTACAATTTGAGGAATTTTCATCGTACCGGCTGAGAAATTCGTCTTTTATTCCAAACTTGTCCAAAATAGTAAGCACTGCATATGCGGCACTCAGGAAATCCTCTGCTTCACAATTAAAAAAGTGTACGGACGCATCATATTTCCCCTGCAGATTGACCACAATAGCTTTTTCAAATTCCACTTCCGTCCCATCCGGCTGCCGCATTAGCAATTCCTTGTCATTTTCCATCCTCTTTTTCCATCCTTTCCACCATGCTCTTTAATGCTTCGATCAGGTCTGAACACTGCATGTAATTCAGCCAGTCCACACTTTCCACACCAAACATTCTCCTGCAGAAGCCGTTAATCCTCGCTTTCTTTGTCCAGCCAAGTTCCTCTGCAAGCTTATATACTTTCTTCCTCTGGTTGACTGTTGCAGGGTTCCCGGTCTGGTGTTTCCGTTTCTTTGCGCCCTTTGTACTGGAATCTTTCATCCCTGCAAGCACAGAGACCATCACACCCAGTTCCCTTTTATTCAGCTGTTTGATACTGTCTTTTCCGGTGTGCGAGAGTACAAGCAGGTGAAGTTCCTCATCCGTCATTCCAAGTTCCGGGGACTTTGCGATTCCCCATAGCATTCTGATTGTAGGACTAGCCATTGTCTGCCACACTCCTTCCATTAAAAAGCAGATTTTCCTGCACACCCTTTTCGCGTAGTGTCATTCCGCGCTGCACATATTCCGGTATCTTTATCCCGGAATTTTTTCCGGGAAGAATATCCGGCATGATGCTCTGGTCGATTTTGAATCGCTCATTCATATCCATATGCTGCATGACCAGTCTCATTATCTCCGGTAAAAGTGCTTCTGAGCCTTCTGCTTCCATCTCGATTAATATTCTCCTTATCATGACCTGCCTCCCTTAATGCCGTGCAGCTCCTGCAGTTCCCTTGCCCTGTGTTCCACCAGAACGGAATACTCTGAAAACTTTCCTTTATAGAACAGCTCCTCTGCCCTTCCGTGTTTCATGTTATATTTCATGAGCACCAGATAAATGTCGCCGTCGCTTTTCTGAAACAGCTCTTCCAGATAATCTGCTGCCACGAGAATGTTCGAATATGGATCTGTCAGATCAGACACTCCAAGCCTCTCCATCCGTTCCTTGTGCCACTTTGGATTCACCTGTAAAAGCCCGGTGTCCCCTGCACTGTTCACGATATCTGCCCTTCCAGAACTCTCCTGCTCGATCATCGCCATTAAAAGCTCCGGGCAGATATGATACTGCTTTCCGATTTCTATACAGTAGTTCTGGTATTCTTCCGGAATATCCGTTTCTTCCGGCAGTTTAAAGATATTAATTCCATTTACACTGCTGATCTCCACTTGTCCCTGCACCTCCACTGTCTCGTCTATTTCATCTGTCTCTGCTGGCTCCTGCGGTTCTCCTGATGTCATTACCGGCTGTACCATAACAATCAATGTCATTAATATAGAAACAATCCTTTTCATAAGACCACCGCCTTTATAACATCATCATGCTGGATGCCTGGCTGATCACCTTTGTCGTGATCGTGCTCTGTCCGCTGTCCTTTAAGATACGGATGACGTTATTCAGAGTTCTGTCCAGCAGTCGGAAACATCCGGTCTGTGTGTTTCTCGCCCGGCTTAAGAACTCTGCCATAGCTCCTTCTTCCACATCATATCCTTCCAGGTAATCCCTTACTTCTTCCTCTGACAGTCCGCGGAGCTTATAATAAAAATCCATCCGGTTAGCAAATCGCGCATCATACTGTTTCAGAAGTGATTCCAGTACCGGCTCACCTGCAAGCACCAGTCCGACTTTGGCACCGTCACTGATATTTCTCAGAAGTTCAATCTTTTTCTGCGTATACTTATTAATAAGCTTGTCCGCCTCGTCCATGATGATGAGATATCCCTGATTGATATTAAAAAACTCAATGATCCGCTCGGTTCGCTCGTCTATGCTTCCATAACTTCTCTGCATTCCGATCTTGCCTTCAATTCTGCGGACAATATCCTTGCAGTTCATGTTCTCATTGCCTTCGATATAGACTACGCGTGGCATTGTGGCGTATTTTCTAAGTGCATGGGTTTTGCCGTATCCTGACCGGGCAACCACTATTCCTATGCCGACTTCCTTCTGGCACGAAGTGCACAGTCCAATGGTCTGCACGTAATCCGTGGATTCAAAGTACTGGATCTTCGGTTTCACTCCACCAGTCACACCCAGCTTCGCAGGCTGTACATTTGAATTGATCATTGTGTCCGGAACCGCCATGATGTCAGCAGTGCCATTTTCATATGCTGAAACAAACTCTTTCAGGCGCGCTTCAATTGTTTCCGGATTGGAATTATATTTTCCGTTCAGATACTGGCTGATCATTGATCTTGAAATATTAAGCTTCATTGCCAGCTCCTGCTTGTTCATCTTTTCCGCTGCCAAAATCTCATTCACACGTTCTGCAAGTGTCTTTTCCTGTGTATATGTCTTCAATGCTTCCATAAATTAACCATCCTTCCTCATTATTTGTGACAAAAATTATGATCATAACGCACGCAGTGCTTTTAAGGCTTCCTCTGCCTTGCGTGCCATATACTCGTTTTCTTCCAGCTGTTCTGCCTTCTGTTTTCCGCCGCGGAATCCATTCTTAAACGTGTTATCCACAGGCATCTGCACAACATTGGCATTTTTACTGCCTTTCTTTCCAATCATCAGACCTATTCCACCAGTAGCCTCGTTATATCCTTTCCACTGGGCATTGATCTCGCTGAGTGGTACATTGGCATCCTCCACAATCTTGCTGTCCTTCGCAATCTGCCGTTTTTGAAATGCCAGATGTTCCTTAAGAGCCTTCTGTTCAACCCCATTCTCCGATGCAAATACAAGAAGCTCCTGTGAATAAGCTTCACAGACCTGCTTTCCATTGCGGAAAACATAAATGGTTGCCATGTCGTGCGGATCATATTTCACATCCACATAATCGTTAATATAATCACACAGTCCATCTGATCTGTAAGTGTATCCTCCAAGCTTGATTCCAACGTTGTAAACAAACTTGTGCTCTGCTTTCATCATCAGAATCGTTGCATAACTCTTCGGAGGGGCTGCCTTGAAATATCTGTCCGCATTCTCGAAACAGCTCTTTGGTGTCAGATACTCCTCACCCTGACGTTTTAATGCACTGCTCTGCTTTACCATGTAGACTTCATGCAGCCATTTCGTCCATGCCTGATAAAACTCATCCATTGTGAGAAGTTCCCCACGCTCCAGCATTCCATTAATATCCTTTTCCACCTTGGCGAAGGTCTTTGATCCGGTCAGTGTTCCGGTATAGCTCGTGAACCATTTGGAAAACTGTTTACAGACCGTTCCGAAGAATCTCTCGATCTGTCCTTTTACCCAGGCGTAGTATGGAAGCGCCCGGTGAAAATCCTTTATCCCAATGGATTTATAAAATCCAACTGCGGTATCATCGAATCCAGTACGCTGGCGGTCATTCCTGTCAAAGCCTGTCATGTTCTTGGCTGTATAATCTTTACCGTTATCTATGTAAATGTATTCCGGAACACCATCCGCATCGTGGTAGATCATCTTTAAAAGTGATTCCTTCAGGATGTCGCTGTTAGCGTCCTTGCACATCACGTCTCCCACGATCATCCTGCTCCGTATATCAATCCACGCCGACAAATGAGGCTTGATTGCTGTGACTTTACCATTTGGATTTGTATAAGCAACCCAGCAGTCGAATGTATGCTCGTCGCCCATGACTACCTCCATCACTTTAAGGTCTTTCGTGTTACGTTCGCCCTTGACCATGACTTTGTTCTTATATTCTCGTTCGCCCCTGCTTGCCAGGTACCATGCATTTTTTAATCTTTCATCCTCCATCAGATAACTGATGTATCTTGCTACTGACTGATAGGAAGGGATCTTCTCCCACCCATTAACGGCTGCTACTGCTTTTAACTTCGTATATAACATTTCTCTAGTACCCTGATTTCTTGCGAAATCCCTGTTTAACCATATTCTCTGAATGGTGTCCTTCACTTCTGGCGTAAAGCTTGGAAATGTGCCTGCTTCCTTCGGTTTCCGGCACAGGCACAGGACTTTGAAAAATTCATAATTCCCACCGTCTTCTTTATGGAGCTTGTCCGCCCATGCAGATGCTTCCAGATAGCTCTTGGCGTACCGGTATAAGGTACGTTTTCCTTTTCCAAGCCGCTCCTGTGCGAAGTATTCGGCAAACTCCGTCCGCCCTGCGCTGTCGTAGTTGAGGAACTCCCGGACAATATTTCCCAGTTCCATTGCCGTATACCATTCGGTCTTATGCTTTTCCATAAAGTAATCGACATCCTCATTAACGTACCAGGGTGCTTCCGATTCCACAGGTGCTTCCATTTCTTCCATTCCCGGAACAACTGGAACTTCCGCAAGCTTCTGACGCTCCTTATATGCAGCCACTGCCTTTTTAGAAAGTGAGGATAAGGCGATCATGGATAAGTCTTTTCCACCATCCGCACGTTGCTCTTTTCGAAGCTGAAATTTTTCAGGATTTCTTTTTATCTTCTGAACAAGTGTGTTATATTTTATATTCTCCAGTTCTGCTGCTTCAGCTAAACTTATATAAACCTCAGCCATCTGCCCACTCCCTTCATGCTGCAAGGTCAATTTCTAATATCCTGCTGATCTCTGCCAGATACTTATTTCCAGGTCTGACTCCATGAATGATCTTATTTAAATACTGTGGACTGGTTCCAACCTGATCTGCCAGCTCCCTTGCCGTCATGTTTTTGTCAATCAGCCCCTTTTTTATCTTTTTCCCAACCTTTGAATATTTTGGCTTTTTTTCCTTTATGCTCGTATTTATCACCGCCTTGTTTTCATTTTCATATAAAGTATGTCAGAGTAAAATTTCAAACATTACTCATGGCGATAAAGTTTTCTTGTACGCGCTTTTATTCCCTGCAGCTTTTCTTTTTTCAAAGCCGTTTTACTCACCACCTCAAGAAATTCCTGTGTATTTTTCACTACCAGATGATTCTCCGGATCAAGTCCGTGACTCTTCAAAAATTTCTTTTGTGCAAGCGTTGGATGTTTTCCGTTTTTCATTTTCCCTCCTCTTCCAATAGCCATCTGACTATTTCATCTTCTGAGGAAAAATGTTCTCCATCTATCATGATCTCGTCCTCATCCGGTTCATGAATCTCATTTAAAAACTCTGCCAGCTCTTCTACTTCCATCTGCTGGATTCTCTCTAAATTTGTCATATAATAATTCTCCTTCTCGATTTCCTGTGTTAAAATGTTCATATGGATTTTTTTAAATCCAGGAAGGAGGTGATTCCTCGTGGCTACTTCCTTCGATAACTTCAAGCTTAGTTGGAAACAGGTTTCCTCTAAGAAAGAAGCAGATTGTGTTATTTCAGAATTTGAATGCCCTTTACCAAAATCGTGTTCAGATTCTCGGAAATTTCACATGACCAAGGTGGTTTCACCACTTAAGGAATCGATTTCCTACTGCATCAGGTAACCTGATGCCCTTTCCCCGGCGGTTCTATCTGCCGGGGAATTTCATTTGTGCCACCTTATCTCCCTCTTTTTGTCAAAAATCCTAAGAATTATTTCCATTTTTTTTCAATTTTTTAAGACAAAAAGGTATAACATAATGGAAGTTTGTGGTACCTTGTGTTAAAATGCAGGTGGGAATGAAATTGGACGTTTTTATATCAATACAGGATAAAATCATCCTGATCTTGTACAAAAAAATCCAGATTTAGTACATTTCATTTCCTACCCAAACGGCTCCAGGACATATACAGAATGTAAAAAGCTGCCAGGCTTGTTCTGTAATATCCATATGGAACCAACTTATTAAATCATCATCATTTGATGATGCGATCCGATCGAGCGCCAACTCAATGTTCGGATCACTTTCCATAGCAGAGCGCCAACTCTGCTATGGAATCTCAAAAAACACTTACTTATTATTTCTCCTGAAACGGAGGACTTACTTTTGCCGAACAGCCCGAACGGCTGTTTTGTATTGCCTTGATTTAGGCGATGTGTTATTTTGTTGCTTGGTTTATTTCTAACCCTAAAATAATATTACTCTAATATCCGAGTTTTGTCAACTCGTTTTTTAGAGTTTTTCTTATTTTAGAGATTGGAGGAAACATGGATAATATGATAGGTCAAAGAATCAAAGAACGAAGAAACCAACTTAATATAACAGGGAAACAGATTAAAGAAGCTACTGGGATCTCAACAGGAAACCTCAGTGAAATCGAAAATGGAAAAATTCTCCCCTCTGCAACTGCACTTATGGGATTATCAAAGGCTTTAGAGTGTTCGTGTGATTATATACTTTTCGGAGAATCTCGAATATCAGAGTCCCCATTACGTTCTAATATACGAGATGGTGAAAGACAATTTATCGAGCAATTTAGGTGTCTATCCGATAATGATAAAGAAGATATATTAATGATGTTAGATCTTAAATATAATCGCATAAAAAAAAACAAATCAGACCACTCAAACATTATCAATCACAAAGTCAGATAAAACACTAAATGAATTTGCTTAATATGGGTTATTTTTAACTCTTTTTTGTCACTTTGCTTTTTGGGGAAGTATTTTACTGAAAAGTGCTTTAAAGCCTTGAAAATAGCGCAATGTGACATATGAAAATCAATGATTAAATTTGTCACATTGTAATTTTGAAAAAACACATGCTTTTGGATTCATTCCTTAAGCATGTGTTTTTTTCTGTAACGCCCATTTTACAAGGTGTCTGACGATTTTCATGCAAAAAAATAACGTCATAACGCAACCGTTATAACGCAATTTTCATCAATGAGACAAAACTTGTACTATTCTATCATTATTTCATTTCACTTTTTTATAAATGGCTTAAATTCAACGTTTCTTCAAATTTGCTTTTGTACTTCAACGTGTGACGTTGTTATTATGAATTTTCTCAAAATCAGTGTCACAACTTCAATTTTTTTCTTTCTAAAAATCGGCTTATCCCCAATAAAATCGGGGTTTCCCACGTTATCCCGCGTCGTCCACACGTTCAATCGTCGTCAACCCCTGTTGTGTCAATAATCTTGGTAATCTACACAAGGCTTTCTCCATGGTTTTAAGTAAAAGAAAAAGACCTCATAGAACGGTTTTTCCGCTCTACAAGGTCTTTATTTTCTCGTTATTTTATTCATTCCCTAGGCTAAAGATTTTTGCCCCTTGAGGATAAAGGGCGTTGCCTTGGGATATCTGTTATTCAAACTCGACAATCACTAATCAATTTTGTTTAGAGATTATTTGTTGCCGTGTTCGCTTTTTTTTTAATTATTTGATTTATCCATATTATCCTGCCTATACAGGCTAATGTTATCATTTTGTTATCGGCATTGATAACACACGCCCTGTAACTGTGGATAATAGCAATATGTACCGACTCAAATTATAAGCGGTTTTGCTTAGAAAATCAATAATCTTATTGTTAAAAAAACATCTGCCATACTCTCATAGATAACAATGACAAAATATAAAACGGAAGTATATATAGTAACCTTTGCAGTCGGTTCTTTGCTGTATATATTATAATACTCTGAATCGGTATCCATATCCAAAGGATAATACTAAATAATTCAATTTTATACGCTATCCAATAACAGAGCATTGGAAGTAACAACAAGAACATTCCAATAACTGACTTACATTGTAATTTTTCTTTTAAAGAATATCTGAGCGGAAATCCTTTTCTAACTAAACGTAATTCATTTTGCACATTATAGCTGACAACATTCTGTCCTAATATCAATATAGAAAACAATAATACATACTCAATATATTTTCCGTCTATCTGCGATAATAACATTGTGATTAAAACAATCGCAAAATACTGATACATAATCTGTTTCTTTCTTCTGACAATACTAACCACCTCATAAACCATCAAAAAACGATAGCGGCTGCCATAATATTTCTTCATCAGTCCTTTCATTTCTTTCTGATTATTTTGGAAGAACACTTCATCCTGCGTTTGCAAAACTGTATCATATTCTCTATTCAAAAATCCATATAACATCTGATTATATTGTTGAAAGAACGGGATAATTGCTTGATAGCTAAAATAAGGATATAAAATAAAATATAATCCGTAAATGATCAATAATATACTGGTAACAAATACACTTCCATAAAAAAAACAAATCATTACTACTGCCAACATACATATATTCATAATATCCCGATATTTATATTGTGTTGATAAAACCGTATGCATATTGACAATTGGGTTACAAAGCATAGCCACAATAAACTGTCTTAAGACCATTCCCTCCATTGGAAAAGCCCAAAATAAAATCAACGCAACACTCAACGTCAGTACCATGCTTTTTCCTATCTTCTTCACTCTCCAAATATATGTTTTTTCTATTTTCCAAATATAAGTTTCAGGAGAAATACGCATTCTTGGTATTGTTCCAAACAAATTCATAAACAAGAAACAGAGAATACCATATGGTATAAAAACAGCAATATCCATTCCATAGTTTTTCTGAATCATAGATTGCAATATAAGAATACATGGCACAATAGCAATCAGTATAAGATAAGCACCTATATTTCGTTTGACCATTCTAACTGCAAATTTGAATCTCTGTTTCAAAAGCAACTGATACATACTTACTCCCCTTCAGATAAAATTTTTGCTATTTCCTCTCTGTCAACTTCCTCCATATTGATTTCTCTAATTTGTCCGTTATGTAACAAAAGACACTTGTCACAAACATTTTGTAAACACTCTATATCATGGCTTGAAATAATGTAAATTCCTTTTTCTTTCTTGTGAAACTCCACTATTACATTTTCTAAAAGTTTCATTTGGACAGGATCAAGTCCTGAAAATGGTTCATCAAAAATAGTAATTTTTTCTTCTTGTATCATTGCACAAGCATTATTTAACCGTTGCATTGTACCTTTTGAAAGTTCTAACGGAGAATAGTTCTCATACTTTTTTAATCCCAACCCATCTAAAATCCTCTCGATTTTATCAAATGCCTCTTGTTTTTTTATCTTTCTGCTTGAAGCAATCAAAAGAAGATTTTCATATATCGTCAGCTCATTAAAAAAACTTGGTTGATCCATTGCATAGGCGACCGGCATATCAAGATAATCAACCTTATTCATCTTTTTTCTGTCGATAGAGATTACTCCTGTATAATTTTTGTCATAATTCGAAAGTATATTTAAAAGAGTAGTCTTTCCAGCTCCATTTCTTCCAACAAGTCCATAAATACAAGCATTTTCAAATGTATAGTTTAAGTCCGAAAAAACAACCGTTTCACCATATTTTTTACTTAAATTTGAAATCTGAATCATAAAATTTCTTTTCCTCTCAAATCCATTTTTGTCAGCCCAACGACTAACAATCCAATAAAAACTACTGTGTCCACAAATAACAGTACAACAATATTTTTTACCACTCCGAAAGTAAAAAGTATGGAGAAAATTTCTACCGACAACACAATAAAACACATATAATTTGTCAAATACTCTGTTATAATATCTCCATAATAATTGTTCATCTGTAATTTGGCATAAATAAAAGGTTTTAATAAATAACGGATTATAATACAGATAACGGGACAAATAAAAATCCAGTTTTTATTCACCAAAGATGTTGCCACACCTTTACTCCATTGTACCGGAATCTTTACTGGCAGCTTAGAATAAGACAACGCCCCAATAATCAAGCATAATACGGTAATCGTTATCCAAGTAAGCATACTTCCCCATATATATAAAAAGCTGACTGAATCCAATTTGAAAACAGTTTGATTATCTTTCCAATAATCCTGCAACTCTGTTACATATTGTTCTACCTGTAATTTTTCATAACTAATACTTTCTTCATCCAGCATTTTTTCGCACATGAGTTTCGCCTTATTCAAATCAGTAATCTGACTTTTTAATACTTCATTCTGCTTCTCAAGCGTTTCCTGCAAAGTTACTTTCCCAGATATAATACTTCGTATATCCTCAATAGAAATTCCCAATGTACGCAGATATGCTATCTTCTTTATATTTTCCACATCATTTTCAGAATAATCTCTATAACCATTACTTTCATTTCTTGAAGGCTCAACGAGTTTTTCCTTTTCATAAAAACGGACATTAGAACGGGATAAACCTGTTCGTTCTTCTACATCTTTTATTGTCATGTTATGCACTCCTTTCAAGCAACTCTATTTTATCTTAAGAATAAGCTATAAACAAGGTTTACAGTCAAGCATTTATCCAAAATCTCTTTTCTTTTAGTTATAAATCAATTCGGCGTTCACAACCTCTCTTGCACACGCCTGTATATTGTTCATTCTCGATACCCATTCCATCTGATTTTCTGCCTTTAACTGTTCTGTAATACCCTGCTCCTGTTTCATCTGCTCTATAATCCTTTCAAAGCGTTCTTGTGCCTGTTCTTCTATATCTGCAAGATAACTATTCAGCCTGCCACTTGTAAGTAAATTCAAATATACACTTCTACGATATTCTTTCAGATAGCGTAAATGTCTTTGTCCCCATACGCCGATAAATCTCTGTTCTTCCTCCGTCAAGGTAAGACAGGGGATAAAATAATCCCCGTGTCTGATATAAGTGCCGCCCATTTCTTCAAAAATTGTTTTCTTCATAATCATTTCCACCTTTCTTATCGTTCTCTATCCATAGATTTCTTTTTAACTGACCGTTTCGGCTGCTGTCTGCTTTCCTGCTGATAGCGGTGCAATTTTTCCCGTATGCTTGCCTTTTTCGGCGGTTCTGATGACGGCTCTTTCTTCTGCTCTGTCTGATTTTCCCATGCTCGCAGCTCCTCATTATATTCCCTGACCAGTTTTTCCGATTTCTGATACGTCTTTGCAAAGGACTGAACATCTGGATATCCTGCCTGTGTTACCATCTGTTCCATATCTGTATGAATACGTTTTTCCTGTTTCTCTGCCTGTTCAATTTTGCCCTCTAAGGATTTCCGTACTTTTCCTTTGAAAAATCCTGTTGTCTCGGAAAGCTGTTTCTTCAACAAGGAAAGCTCCTGTTGCGTGGACTTCATCGCCTGTGACTGCTTCTGAAGTTTCTCCATCAGCTTCCGCATATCATTCCATTCCTGTAAATCAATCTTCGGTACTGGCTTTGGCGGCAGCTTAAATTTGAAAATCATTTCCTGTAAGAAGTCTTTCGCACCACGGATAATCTGCTGAAACATATCCGGCAGCCAACCATGTGTCCTTATTGATTGCAGCGTTTTGTCAGTGATTTTTTCCCGCTTGACCGTTAAAATATCTTCTTCGGGAACGCCCTCGACTAATGCCACATCAACCGTCCGATTCCATTCCTGCCTTGCCGCATTATCTGCCCGTATTTCTGCTTCTTTCGGATTATTCTTCCCGATTTTCTTCGTTGCCAGATACACACCGCCCTGCTGAAATACAGACAGCTTTTCGGATTCTTCTTTCACATGACTGTTGATGATTTCCGTAAACATTTCCTTCACTTCTCTGGTAAAAGCATCGTTCTTAAACCATTCATCTTTCTTCGTAAAAATATGGCTCTCATAAACTTCCCCTTTGGGAATAATGCTGCATCCTACCCGAAGATTTCCCTGCTCATCTAAAATCTCTTTCTTCGTGCGTCTGTGCTTTCCCTGCTCATCATAAAACATATTTCTGATAGCAATTTTCACTTCGGGATGTTCCAGCATTTTCCGTTCGCTGAATACAAGATGGATATGGTAATTGGTCATTCTTTTGTTATGGTGAAGTGCCGCACTACATTCTACACCATACCTTTTATGAAAGCTGTCCGTGAAAAGCCTTACTACATCATCTGCCTTGTACTCAACAAAACTTTCTGGAAGTGCAATGATAAACTCTCGTCCTTCAATACATTTCCCTGCTGTTCCGCTTGCCTTAAAATCCAACTGATTCTCTCTGGCAAGATTTTTCCAGAACTCTGATGTTGCTCCTTCCGTCTGATAGGTAGCATAGAGATGTTCCTGTCTTTTCGGATTGGAAATATAGTCAATTCTTCCTGCCACATCAGACAGCTTGTTTTGTCTGATAAATGAATGTCTGC
>UQNW01000024.1 GCA_900542495.1 uncultured Roseburia sp. | reverse complement strand
CAATATTTGATGGGCCACTCAGACATCAGCGTAACGTTGAATACATATACGCATGTAAATCTTGAGGATGCCAGGGAAGAAGTTGCCCGGATTCAGGTTGTGTAATTACGATTTTTAATTGAAAATAGCAAGGTGTAAAATGGAAAAACATACACCTTATTTTACACCTTTTGCTGCCAATATTATGCGAAAATAAACCAGGTTATGCCAAAAAGCAAAAATTTACAAAGGCTTACAAAGCCCGAAATACCAAGAAAAACTAAGAAATGCGAGGTTATGCAACAATGATAAAAATACTATTTGTTTGCCACGGCAACATCTGCCGCAGCACAATGGCGCAGAGTGTCTTTGCCCATCTGGCGGCGGAAGCGAACCTGGCAGATTATTTTGAAATTGATTCCGCGGCGACAAGCCGCGAAGAAATCGGAAATACACCACATTACGGAACAGTAAGGAAACTCAGGGAAGAGAACGTTCCACTCATCCCGCACAGGGCGCGTCAGATGACGAGAAACGATTATTTATACTATGATTATCTGATCGGCATGGATACTGCGAACATCCGTAACATGATAAAAATCGCCGGAGGCGAGGACAGTCAGGGAAAAATCTACAAAATGCTGTCCTTTGCGGGATATGAACACACGCACAGGCTGTCGGAGGCAGGAGATGTCGCTGATCCGTGGTATACCGGAGATTTTGAGGCAACCTATCGGGATGTTGTAAGCGGCTGCGAGGGTTTTCTTGCATATTTAAAAGAACATAACGAATTTACATTGTGATTTCAAAGGTCACATGCTAATATTATCGCATAACTGCACACGTTACAGCCGAGATACGTTCTTGCTGTTTCGCCTGCAAAAAAGAATTGTCACTAACACCAAAATTTCATTGAGGTGAAAGATACGGCATGCCATAAGGGAGAGACTGCGTCAATGTCATATGGGCACAGTTTCTATTTTGCGTATGAAATTTTTAGCTGTATCTTCTTCGGAGGATGCGGCTATTTTTTCTTTACAAAAAATACGTTAGTGAAGAAAGGAGCACCATGGAAACAAGAATTGCATTAATCGGGATCATTGTGGAGAACCCGGAGTCGATCGAGGCGCTGAACCATCTTTTACATGAATATGGAAAGTACATCATCGGTCGAATGGGAATCCCATACAGAGAGCGTGAGGTAAACATTATCAGTGTGGCAATTGATGCCCCACAGGATGTGATCAATGCACTTTCGGGAAAAATCGGACGGTTGGATGGAATCGGAGCCAAAACCGTTTACTCAAATATCACAGGGAAAAAATAAACACACAAAAATAGAGGAAAAGCCGATAAAAACCAATATGAATGAAGAAATTAAATCAACAATTAATAAAGTAAAACAAAGCCGGAATATTTCATTGGAGCAGTTAAAACTTTTATTGGAGATAAATGATGATGAAGGTGTCCGCTTTATACGTGAAGAAGCGGTAAAAGTATGCCAGAAAACCTACGGAAATCAGGTACTTATCCGTGGACTGATCGAATTTACCAATTTTTGCAAAAACGACTGTTATTATTGTGGGATTCGAAGAAGCAATTCACAAGCGGACCGATATCGGTTGACAAAGGAGCAGATGTTAGACTGCTGTGCCAGTGGATATGAACTTGGGTTTCGCACATTTGTGCTGCAGGGAGGCGAAGATGGATACTTTACGGATGACAAAATCTGTGATCTGGTGAGTGCCATCAAAGAAAAATATCCGGACTGTGCCGTCACACTTTCCATTGGAGAAAAATCAAAAGAAAGTTACAAACGCTATTTTGACGCGGGGGCGGATCGTTATCTGCTCCGCCACGAGACTGCGGACGAGGCGCATTACAAAAAACTCCATCCAGAGGAGATGTCTCTTGCGCATCGCAAACAATGCCTGTGGGATTTAAAAGAAATTGGCTATCAGGTCGGCTGCGGATTTATGGTGGGTTCTCCGGGACAGACAGTGGAAACATTGTACGAGGATATTCAGTTTATCAGGGAACTGCAGCCGCACATGGTTGGAATCGGACCATTCATTGCGCAGAAAGACACTCCGTTTGCGGACAAAGCGTCGGGAACGATGGAACAGACGTTAAAATTGCTGGCAATTATCCGGCTCATCCATCCGCATGTGCTGCTCCCGGCGACAACGGCGCTTGGAACGATTCATCCAAAAGGGCGGGAACTCGGCATTTTGTCCGGGGCGAATGTGGTCATGCCGAACCTTTCGCCGGTCAATGTCAGGGAAAAATACAAACTTTACGACAACAAAATCTGTATGGGTGATGAAGCCGCCGAATGTCGTTACTGTATGGAAAAACGTATGAAAAGCATCGGCTATGAGGTGGTGGTAAGCCGCGGAGACTATATAGAATAAAATACTGAAAAAAAGATTATCATTGCAAAGAGCAAAGGAGAAGAATAAATGTACAACGTAAAGTCCTTAAAAGCAGAAGAATTTATATCAGATGAGGAAATTTTAGACACATTGGCATATGCAGATGCCAACAAAGATAATGTGGAGCTGATTGATCAGATCATTGAGAAAGCGAGAGCAAGAAAAGGGTTGAACCACCGGGAGGCATCCGTGCTTTTAGCCTGTCAGATCCCGGAAAAAATAGAGGAAGTTTACAAATTGGCGGAGCAGATCAAAAAAGATTTTTATGGAAACCGCATTGTGCTGTTTGCACCGCTTTATTTGTCCAATTACTGTGTAAATGGCTGCGTCTACTGCCCATATCATTTGAAAAATAAGCACATCGCAAGAAAGAAACTAACACAGGAAGAGATCGTAAAAGAAGTGACTGCGCTGCAGGACATGGGACACAAACGTCTTGCCATTGAAGCAGGCGAAGATCCGGTCAACAATCCGATTGAATACATTTTAGAGTGCATCAACACGATTTACAGTATCAAACATAAAAATGGAGCGATTCGCCGCGTCAACGTTAACATCGCGGCAACTACTGTCGAAAATTACCATAAATTAAAGGAAGCCGGAATCGGAACATACATTTTATTTCAGGAGACTTATCATAAAAAGAGTTACGAAACACTTCATCCGACCGGGCCAAAACATGACTATGCATATCATACCGAAGCAATGGACCGCGCGATGGAGGGCGGCATCGATGACGTTGGACTTGGCGTGCTGTTCGGACTTGAGATGTACCGCTATGAATTTGCAGGACTTTTGATGCATGCAGAGCATCTGGAGGCAGTGCATGGCGTAGGACCTCACACCATCAGTGTTCCGCGTATCAAACACGCAGATGATATCGATCCGAGCGCGTTTGACAATGGAATTTCAGATGATATTTTTGCAAAAATCTGTGCCCTCGTCCGCATCTCCGTGCCTTACACCGGAATGATCATTTCCACCAGAGAGAGCCAGCAGGTTCGTGAAAAAGTACTGCCACTCGGCGTTTCACAGATTTCAGGTGCATCGAGAACAAGTGTCGGAGGCTATGCCGAAGGAGAGCCGGAGGAGGAGAGCTCGGAGCAGTTTGATGTCAGTGACCAGCGGACGTTAGATGAGGTTGTAAACTGGCTCATTAAAATGGACTATATTCCAAGTTTCTGTACCGCATGTTACCGTGAGGGAAGAACGGGGGACCGTTTTATGGCATTATGCAAAAATATGCAGATCTTAAACTGCTGTCATCCAAACGCCCTCATGACGCTGAAAGAATATTTAGAGGACTACGCAAGCGAGGAAACAAAAAAACTGGGTATGGAACTGATCGGCCGTGAGCTGGAGAAAATCACAAATCCAAAAGTAAAACAGACAGCTTACGAACACATTCATGATATTTCCGAAGGAAAACGTGATTTCCGTTTCTAAAAATAGTACAAACATAGAAAGGACACCAGAAATGGCAACATTAAATGAAACACCATCTGCAAACCGGTTGCACATCGGCATTTACGGTAAGACAAACAGTGGAAAATCCTCTCTGATCAATGCGCTGACCAATCAGGAAGTCTCTATTGTTGCAGATGTGGCAGGAACAACTACCGATCCTGTATACAAACCGATGGAGATTCATCCGCTCGGAGCCTGCGTGCTGATTGACACGGCAGGTTTCGATGACACGAGCGAGCTTGGCACAAGGCGTGTGGAAAAAACAAAACTTGCAGCAGAAAAAACAGACATTGCAGTGATCGTTCTTTCAGCGGAAGAAGCGGTTACATGCGCAGACGAACAGGGACAGATACAGGACGAATTGAAATGGTACCGTTTTTTTCGGGAAAAACATACACCAGTCTTATTTGTCATAAACAAAGCAGATCAGGATGAAGAAAATGCAGCCCGTCTGGCGGAGATGATTTACGAGGAAGCAAAAGAAGATGCAGTCATCATCAGTGCAAAAAAACACACCGGGATCGAGGAGTTCAAAACAACACTGATCCGTCTTATGCCGGAAAATTTTGGCGCGGAATACATTACCGGAAATCTGGTGGAAGAGGATGATCTCGTCTTGCTTGTGATGCCGCAGGATATCCAGGCACCAAAGGGGCGTCTGATTTTGCCACAGGTACAGACGATACGTGAACTGCTGGATAAAAAATGTCTGGTCATGAGTGTGACCACGGACAAATTTTTGACAGTACTTCCGCTGCTTGCCAGAGCACCGAAACTGATCATCACCGATTCACAGGTGTTTGGATATGTTTATGAGAACAAGCCAAAAGAAAGTATGCTCACCTCTTTTTCCGTGCTGTTTGCTGCTTATAAGGGAGATTTGCCTTATTATGTCCAGGGGGCAAAGGCGATTGACAGCCTGACACCGGATTCGAAAGTCCTGATCGCTGAGTGCTGCACGCACGCTCCGTTAAAAGAGGATATCGGACGTGTAAAAATTCCCCGCATGTTGAAAAAGTGCGCAGGGGAAACGCTGACTGTGGATATTGTAAGCGGAACAGATTTTCCACAAGATCTGAGTGGATATGACCTGATCATTCAGTGCGGGGCATGCATGTTTAACCGGAAATATGTGTTGTCGCGGATTGACAGAGCAAAAAAACAGCAGGTTCCGATGACAAATTACGGTGTAACTATTGCACATTTGACGGGAATTTTAGATAATATCAGCATGCCTTAAGAGGTAAATAATAATGAGTTAAGGGAATTTCAATGCAGCACAGATCAAAAAAGATAAAAAAATCATTTTTCATTATTTTAGTTGTTTTAATAGTATTGTCTGGCGGTTCAGCGATATATCTCAGCAACTATTATCACAGCGTCGATGTGGAAAAATATATGAACGGTTCATCGGAAGTTTCGGTCGAAAAATTTGATAAAGGCTGGTTTTTTGACGGAGCGGGAGAGGAGAAAGCCCTGATTTTTTATCCGGGTGCAAAGGTTGCGACCGAGGCATATGCACCGCTTATGGATCAGCTTGCAGAAAGTGGAATCGACTGTTTTCTGGTCGACATGCCATTTCATATGGCGTTTTTCGGGATGAACCGCGCGGAGGAGATCATGCAGGAATACAATTATGAAGAGTGGTATCTTGGCGGACACTCTTTGGGAGGCGCGATGGCAGCTAATTTTGCGGCAGACTATGTGGAAGACCATACAGATGGAATCCGTGGACTACTCTTATTGGCAGCGTATCCGACAAAAGATTTATCGACTTCTGATATGTCCGTTGTCACAGTTTACGGAAGCGAAGATGGCGTGCTGAATATGGATAAAATTGTGGCAGGACGGGAACTTATGCCACAAGATTATAAGGAGGTCTGCATTGAGGGCGGAAACCATGCACAGTTTGGAAGTTATGGAGCGCAGAAAGGTGATGGAACGGCTGCGATTCCTGCTGAGGAACAGTGGGCGAGGACGGTGGAGGTGTTTGTTGGCGATGAGTCTGAATAACAAGCCATGCCCATTCGGAATTCGCTACGCTACAAGCCGAGCCAGCTCGAATCCGCTACGCTCCTTCTCGCTGTTGGGCTGTCGCCTGAAATTCAAATAACAAGCCATGCCCATTCGGAATTCGCTACGCTACTTCCTCATGGACGGCTGGCGCCGTATAATAAAAAAGAAGACGTTACATCTTAGTGAACAAGTTCCCACGATGTATCGCCTTCTTTTTTATTGCATGGCTTGTAGCTTATCCAAAGTATCGATCCAATAATCCTTTTAATGCTTTGCCGTGACGAGCCTCATCTCTGGCCATCTCATGAACGGTATCATGGATTGCATCAAGGTTGTTTTTCTTAGCGCATTTTGCAAGATCAAATTTACCTGCAGTAGCACCGAACTCACAGTCAACTCTCCATTTCAGGTTATCTTTTGTAGTAGCTTTCATGTTTGGCTCTAAGTCCTCACCTAACAACTCAGCAAATTTTGCTGCATGTTCAGCCTCTTCGTAAGCAGCTTTCTCCCAGTAAAGACCAACTTCCGGATATCCCTCGCGGTGAGCAATACGAGCCATGCAAAGGTACATACCAACTTCAGAGCATTCTCCTTCGAAGTTTGCTTTTAACTGATCGAAGATGTATTTTTTGTCTTCATCGCTGATTTCTGGATTGTTTTTTACTGTTTTTGCATAAACGCCATATTCATGTTCAGCAGCAAGTGTAAGATCTCCTTCTACTTTTTTGAACTTATCAGCGCCTACATGACAGACTGGACACTCTGCTGGTGCAGCATCTCCTTCATAAACATATCCACATACTGTACAAACCCATTTTGTCATAATTTTGTTCTCCTTTTCTTATTTAAATTTTATTTAGTTTTTGATAATAGTAACTATTACTGATTTTAATTTAAAAAATATATTTTGTCAATACTTTTTCTTATATTTTTTATAGAAAGCTGTACAGTTCGCAGAACAACTGGAACTGTACCGTTAACTGTTCTTTTTACAGTCTGCGCACTTTCCGTAAAAATATGTAATATGACCTTCAATTTCACCGTCAAATCCCTGATTTGCAAGGACATTGATATGATCCAGACCATCTACGGAAAGATCTAAAACACTGCCACAATGTTTGCAGATAAAATGATAATGTGGAGCCGAATTCCCGTCAAAACGGTCAGGTCCGATACCGGTCGATAATTTCTGAATCTCACCGATGTCAGAAAGTAATGACAGATTACGGTATACAGTGCCGAGACTGATATTCGGAAACTCTTCTTTGATGCCGAGGTAAACAGTTTCAGCAGTAGGGTGGTCATATCTGCCGGCAAGGAAGGTCTTGATTGCTTCACGTTGTCTACTATATTTTAGCATGATAATCACCCTTTCTTTTTAATAATAGTAATTGTTACTGATATTATAATAGCAGAGAACCATACTTCTGTCAAGAATAAAGAAGATAAATTTAAACATTTCTGTGATCACTCAGCCACGCTTCACAATGTAAGTTTTTGAAAAACCACACATATCATAACCTGTAAATGAATATATATAGTAGCAACAAAATAAATGCCGGGAGCATCCGATGGCAGGAATCAAACGTTTTATTACATATATATATGCATACGAAAATGGAACAAAAGGAATCAACGCGGGATTTGCAAAAGTGGAGATCAGGGGAAATGAATGCAGGATTGAAGTGCATCTGCGTGGAACACCAATTCGGATGGGAATGGATCAGGTATACCTTTTTAAAGTAGAGGGAGGGCAGATGCTTGCGTTCCCGATGGGAGAGATGAGGATGATAAAAGGAAGCGGAGATTATGGAACAATTATAAAAGCAGATCAGATTGGAGGATCAGAATACTCGTTTGCCGAGATGGATGGAATGGTTTTTGCAGGAGAGGAAGGCGCGATTGCCATGACACGCTGGACGGAAGGAAAGCCATTTGCAGTAAAAACAGAAAATATCAGGTTGTGGGAACCGCAAAGATTTGACGTGGGTGGAACAGAAAACCAGAAAGAAAATGAGAAAAACGAGAATATCGCGGAAAGAGCGACCGCTGAAAGAGTGAACGCGGAAAAAGTGACAGCGAAAAAAACGGAAAATCTTGCAGCCGAAAACGAAGAAAAAGCTGCAGAGGAGCTTCATGCAACGGAAATGCCAATGCGCAATATTTTTCCGAAGTTTGTCTGGGTGGACACGTGGGAGCGGTTCAAAAACATGTATCCCTATTTTACATTGCCGGAGGATAAAAATGTGGAGTGTGTGCGCATTGAACTGAAAGACCTGCGTGAACTGCCGCGAAAATACTGGTATCTTGGAAATAACAGCTTTTTGCTGCACGGATTTTTCAATTACCGCTATCTGGTGTTGGGAAAGCTCGAAGAGGACAAATGGTTTATCGGTGTCCCGGGGATTTATCAGCAGCAGGAGCGCGTGATGGCAGCAATCTTTGGCTTCCCGGAGTTTATGACGACCGATCACATCAACCAGTTTGGCTATTGGTATCACACGTTAGATGAATAATACAGGAGAATAATTGAGAGGGAACTGTCCATTTATGAATGGATTTCATCGGGATTTAAGATAGCGTAGCGGATGTGATTTTCCCATTTTCCCTGAATGAGAATACTGTCGCGCTCAATTCCTTCCTCGAAAAAACCTGTGGCATGCAGCAGGTTTCTGGAAGGCGTATTTTCAGGCATGCAGCGGGCAAAGATTTTGTGAAGCCCGAGACCATAAAAGCCGACAGACAGTGCCATAGACAGAGCTTCTCGGGCATATCCATGATGCTGATAAGACGCATCGAATTTATAGCCGACCTCACTCGTGAAATAAGGCATTTTTATAATATTGTGCAGACAGACCGTGCCGATGATGGTAGATGGATCTTCTTTCAAAAAAACATAAAAGCGCACACTGGAAAGCTTGAGCGCAAGTTTTAACTCGCATCTGGCGAGCGTCTGCTGGAAATCGAGTGTGTAATAATTCTCAGGGGCGGTTGGTTCATATTTTTCAAAGCAGGAGCGGTTACGATATAAAAAATCATGGATTTCCCGCAGATAATCCGTGGAGGGAAGCCGTAAAATTAATCGCTCTGTTTCGTAGGAAAAAGAAAGCCCGGTGGGCAGTTGTGTGTGATTCTGCATAAAAACCTCGAATGGAAAAATTCTTATATAACATTATATACGACACCACAAAAAAAGCAAAAATATTTCTATGGTAGTGATGCGATAAATAGTGTATCATTGTATACAGAGTACCAGAACAGGAAAACAGAAAAATGAAAATGACGCAGGACGAAAAATATATGAAGGCAGCCATCCGCGAGGCGAAAAAAGCATATGCCCTGGATGAGGTGCCGATCGGGTGCGTGATCGTGCAGGATGGCACGATTATTGCGAGAGGATATAACAGAAGAAACACGGAAGGAAATACGTTGGCACACGCGGAACTGACCGCAATCAAAAAAGCGAGCAAAAAGACCGGTGACTGGCGTTTAGAGGATTGTACGATGTATGTGACATTGGAGCCATGCCAGATGTGCGCCGGAGCGATCGTGCAGAGCCGCATGAAAAAAGTGGTCATTGCCACGATGAATCCGAAGGCAGGATGCGCAGGCTCGGTGCTGAATCTTTTACAGATGGCTGCATTTAACCATCAGGTGGAGATTGAAAAAGGCGTTTTAGAGGAAGAGTGCTCGACGATGTTGTCTGATTTTTTCCGGGAGTTAAGAGAAAAGAAAAAGAGGGAAAAACAGGAAACGGTGACAGATTCCCTGTGAACTCTTGACAATGAAGGTTATTATAAGCTATACTTAAATCTCCGAGCAGCCGGGGTGGCAGCGGTACCCTGAACCAGCAATCCGCTATAGCTGGGGTGATATCAAACTGAGGGTTATCTCTTTGCGGAGCAGCCCTTCATAAGTGGCGTTGACGTATGGGTCTTACGCAACAGGAATTTACGAACTGGGTCAGGTCAGGAATGAAGCAGCCCTAAGTAAAAGCTCTTGTGTGCCGTGAGGGTGCCTGGACCGAGTTAACTGTGGAGGTAACGTCCGTGGACTGGATTCGAAGGGCGATGCTCGGATTTAAAATTTAAGAACAGAATTGGAAAGAGCCGCAGCAGTCATACTACGACTCTTTTGTTATAAAAATAGACAATCGCGAAACTCTGATTTAGCGTATGAAGATTGTGAAAAAATTAACATACATAAAGGAGAAGAAAAATGTGGGACAAGGTAAGAAGAAAGATTTTTGATGCGTGCGATCTGATGGACATGATCATGGCAGCAGTGGTTGTTGTAGGAATTTTGATTGCTACCATTGGAATTTTTCCACAGATAACAGAGCTGTGGAGCCATAGAACAGACACAGTCGCATTTTTGGAATTTTTAGATGCAGTGCTCGGCGTTGTCATCGGCGTGGAATTTTTGAAAATGTTATGTAAACCAAATACGGAGAACATCATCGAAGCACTTATTTTCGTGATCGCGCGTCACATGATCGTTCAGACGACGACAGCAGGGGAAGATCTGATTTCCGTTATCAGTATCTGTATGTTATTTTTGTTCCGCCGTTTTATGCTTGCAACAAAGCCGGACAAGGAACATCATGTTCCGGATTTTGTGAAAGCAATCAAGGTAGCGCAGTCCTCTGATTTTCAGGAAGCGCTGAAAGAGACAGACGAACATGAGACAATTTCTCAGCAGAAAAAATAAAACTGCATTTATTTGAATACAAACATTGAATTTCCCAAAAACTGCTATATAATGTAAGCATGTCACGGCGAAAAACGCCAGAAATCGTGTTTATCCGGTACATAGACACGGTTTTAGAGAAAAAGAAAAGTGAGGAAAATAAAATGTTTGGATTTGGTCAGTTAATTGACATCTTGAAAAAGAACCCGAAAAAAATTGTTTTTACAGAAGGAAATGATCCTCGTATTTTAGAGGCAGCTTCCAGACTTCTGGCAAGCAACTTTTTACATCCAATCTTAGTTGGAAACCCGGATGAGATTGCAAAAGTTGCAGAGGAGAGCGGTTTCAATATCCGTGGAGCAGAGATCATCGATCCAATGAAGTATGACAGATTTGATGAAATGGTTGAGATGTTCTGTGAACTTCGTAAGAGCAAAGGGGTTACACCAGAGCAGGCAAGAGGAATTCTTTCCCAGGCAAACTACTTTGGTACAATGTTAGTAAAAATGGGAGTTGCTGATTCCCTTCTTGGTGGAGCAACATACTCTACAGCAGATACAGTACGTCCGGCATTACAGTTGATCAAAACAAAACCGGGTAACACGATCGTATCTTCCTGCTTCATCATGGTACGTCCGGCAGCTACAGGCGAGAACGAAGTACTTGCAATGGCTGACTGTGCAATCAACATTCATCCAACAGAGGACGAGTTAGTAGAGATCGCCGGTGAGACAGCAGAGTGTGCTAAGATTTTCGGTATCGATCCAAAGGTTGCATTCTTAAGCTACTCAACACTTGGTTCCGGTAAGGGCGAGGATGTTGACAAGATGCGCAACGCAGCAGCAAAAGCAAAAGAAAAATATCCAGAACTTCCGATCGAAGGAGAAATCCAGTTCGATGCAGCAGTTTCTCCACGTGTTGCACGTACAAAATGCAAAGATTCTCAGGTTGCAGGACATGCAAACACATTTGTATTCCCTGACATCAATGCTGGTAACATTGGTTACAAGATCGCACAGCGTCTTGGTAACTTCGAAGCTTACGGACCAATCTTACTTGGCTTAAATGCACCAATCAACGATCTGTCCCGTGGATGTAACGCTTCTGAAGTATATTCTATGGCAATCATCACAGCAGCACTTGCTTAATTGCAATTGATCGGAACATAATAATAAGAAAGAACCGTATGCGAAGAGCGTTTGAAAGAATGTTTTCGTGTGTCGGTTCTTTTTTTGTTATGGCGACGACCGCTAATCGGAGCGAGATTCGCAGAGCATATCTTGTCTCTGTGATTGGAAACACTTGAATCGTAAAATGGTATTTTGAATTTATATATGATTCTCGCAGACTGGATCATATAATTAGAATATGTGGATGGAACTGGGAAAGTATCAGATAATATGTGGATAACTATGTGGATAATGTGAATAAGTCGGTGAATATAGATAAATAATATTAATTGTTATACAATTAAAAAGAAATACGAAAAGAATTATAAAATGGAAATATATCTTTTTCTTTGATTGTATAGTAGAATATGTGTGCAATTCACATAATAGGAAAAAAGATTTGCAGAAAATAACAAATGAATCAAACAGAGGAAAAAACAATGTTTAAAAATGCAGGACGTGTAAAACGCACAATAGAAGAATATTTTGTACTTACCGTGGCAACGCTTATTCTGGTTGTCGGCGTGTATGTATTCAAGTTCCCGAATAACTTTTCTTTCGGTGGAGTGACTGGTATTGCGGTCGTTTTGAGCGCCATTATGCCGACAACCCCTGGAAATATCACATTTATTATCAATATGGCACTGCTTGTGCTGGGATTTATTTTTCTTGGAAAAAGTTTTGGAATCAAGACTGTCTATGTCAGTGTGCTGATGTCAGTTGGGTTAAGTGCAGCGGAGAAATGGTTTCCAATGTCTGCGCCACTCACCTCACAGCCGGTGCTGGAACTGATCTATGCGATCGTGCTTCCAGCGGCGAGTTCAGCCATCTTATTTAATGTCGGAGCTTCCGGTGGTGGTACGGATATTATCGCCATGATCTTAAAGAAATACACGAAACTGAATATCGGAGGTGCACTGTTTCTGGTAGACCTGTTTATTGTACTTGCATCCTGCCTTGTCTTTGATGCGCAGACAGGTCTGTTTTCCCTCTGCGGACTTCTGGCAAAATCACTGGTGGTTGACAATGTGATCGAGAGTATTAACATGTGCAAATACTTCACCATTATCTGCAATGATCCGGAACCAATCTGTGAGTTTATTACACAGAAGTTAAACCGCAGTGCAACGGTATATCATGCCGAGGGTGCTTATCAGCATAACGACAAAGCAGTTATTCTCTCTGTTATGAAGCGAAGCCAGGCTGTGGAACTCCGTAACTTCATCCACGAAAACCAGCCGTCCGCTTTCATTGCGATCACCAACAGCAGTGAGATTATCGGAAAAGGTTTCCGCGGGTTGAATTAGAAAACCAGAATTGCGAAAAAGTCCGAAAGTTTGCGGACATAGGGAAATTATGCTAAAATAGACGGCATATAAGATGAATGAATTTGACGGAAATTTGTTCAAAAATAACAGGTTTTATCGAACACTAAAAGGAGAGATAAAACAGGAGAAAACAGGAGAAGGATTTCATGAAAATTTGGGAAGATGAGAAGCAGGTGTATATCAGAGCGAGCATGGAGCGCAATTCACCGGAACAGAACGCGAAGTTAAGGGAGCGCTTAGAACAGATCGACTGGTCTATTTTAGAACATATCGAGCGAAAAGAAACGGTAAACGAACGCGGTGTGTTTGCACCGTTAGAAGCGGTGGAAGTTCCGGAGATCGAGTCGCGCAGGGATGAATTTAAGGCAGCCGGATTAGACGCTATCCGCGCAGGAAAAGTAGGGGCAGTGCTTTTGGCAGGAGGTCAGGGAACAAGACTTGGACTTGACAGACCGAAGGGAACTTTAAATATTGGCGTGAACCGGGAACTTTATTTGTTTGAACAGCTTTTCCGCAACCTGATGGATGTGACGGACGAAGCGAAAGCATATGTTCCAATGTACATTATGACAAGCAATATTAATAATAAGGACACAGTTGCTTTTTTTGAGGAGCACAATTATTTTGGTTATCCGAAGGATTATGTGAAGTTTTTCATTCAGGAAATGGTTCCGGCGTGTGACCATGAGGGACGTGTTTATATGGAATCTGACACAGAAGTGGCAATGTCTCCGAATGGCAACGGCGGCTGGTTTGGTTCTATGGTGACGGCAGGACTGTTAGATGACATCCACGAGAGAGGATTAGAATGGATCAATGTTTTCGCAGTGGATAACTGCCTGCAGAGAATCGCAGATCCGTTATTTATCGGTGCAACGATTGTTTCCGGCTGTGAGAGCGGTGCAAAAGTAGTGCGCAAAGCGGCACCGGATGAAAAAGTAGGTGTTCTCTGTACAGAAGACGGAAAACCTTCCATTGCAGAGTATTATGAGATGACAGAGGAAATGGCAACTGCGAAAAAAGAAAACGGAGATCTGCTTTATGGTTTTGGCGTAATCCTGAATTATCTTTTCTCTGAGAAGAAGTTAGAGCAGATCGCAGATGCGCGTATGCCGATACATGTGGTGGAGAAGAAGATCCCACATATTGATATAGAAGGAAACCCGGTAAAACCGGAGCAGCCGAATGGCTACAAGTTTGAAACGTTAGTGCTTGATATGGTACATATGATGGATGACTGCATTCCATATGAAGTTGTGCGTGAAAAAGAGTTCGCACCGATCAAGAATCTCCATGGTGTCGATTCGCTGGATACGGCACGTGAGTTATTAAAAGGCTGTGGAGTGGAGCTGTAGATCACAGCAATTTTCACAGAGGATTTACAAAGAGAGCAAATAGCTTTGGAAAATAAGCAAAAAAGAACATGAAAACAGCGTAAAATGGGCGTTTGGTGGTGATACTGCCAGACGCCTGTTTTGTGCAAAAAACCTAAGAAAATCCAAGAAATTTCGAGAAAACCACTGAAAAAGCATAAAAATAGCCAAGAAGATACAAGACTCAAAAAAGAATATTGAACATATTGCACAATAAATACAGAAGAATTTTCAAGAAAGAAAGAAGTATTTTATATGTTTTTTTATAGGACTGGTTGCTATAATGCATCATGTAACAAGAAGTTACCAAATACATTAAGGGAGGTTTTCTTATATGAAAAAGAAAGTAGTTAGTGTAATTCTTGCAATGACAATGGTAGCATCCATGGCAATGGGATGCGGAAGCAGTTCTGATAAAACAACATCAGACAGCACAACAACCACAACAAATGATGCAGCAGCATCTACAGAGGCATCCGACGCAGCAGACGCAACAGCAGATGCAGCAAGCGGAGACTTGGCAGACAAAAAAGTAGGTGTATGTATTTATCAGTTCGCTGATAACTTCATGACATTATTCCGTGGAGAACTTGAGAACTACTTAATTGAACAGGGATTCTCAAAAGAAAATATCACAATCGTAGATGGTGCTAATGACCAGGCAACACAGACAAACCAGATCCAGAACTTCATCACACAGGGTGTTGACGTTTTGATCATCAATCCAGTTAACTCTTCATCCGCAGAGACAATCACAGATATGGTTGTTGAAGCTGGTATTCCTCTTGTATACATCAACCGTGAGCCAGATGCTTCTGAGGAGCAGAGATGGGCTGATAACAACTGGGATGTAACATATGTTGGATGTGACGCTCGTCAGTCCGGTACATATCAGGGCGAAATGATCGCTGATCTTGGTCTTGATACAGTTGATATGAACGGAAACGGTAAGATTGACTACATCATGATCGAAGGTGACCCAGAGAACGTTGATGCTCAGTATCGTACAGAGTACTCTATCAAAGCTCTTGAAGATGCTGGATTAGAAGTAAACTGCTTAGACGATCAGGTTGGTATGTGGGATCAGGCTACAGCTCAGCAGTTAGTAGCTAACTCCTTAAGCCAGAATGGTGATGACATCGAAGTTGTATTCTGTAACAACGACGCAATGGCACTTGGTGCTTTACAGGCAATTGAATCTGCAGGACGTACTGTAGGCGAAGATATCTACTTAGTAGGTGTTGATGCTTTATCAGAAGCTCTTGAAGATGTTCTTGCTGGAACAATGACAGGTACTGTATTTAACGATCACTTCTCACAGTCCCACAGTGCAGCAGACGCAGCTATCAACTACTTAAATGGTACTGGAAACGAGCACTACATTGGTTGTGACTACGTTAAAGTTACAAAAGACAATGCTCAGGAAATCCTTGACATGGTTAAATAATCAGCCATTGTAACATTGGAATAAAAGTAAAATGAAAAAAGCGGTGCGGGTGTTTATATGGCACCCGCACTTGTCTTGAAAAAGCTAACACAAAACGATCTTAATAGATTTGATAACAAAGAGAAATATGAAAATGTCATGTATTTGAAACAGAAGAAGTAATATGGTAACAACATTCTAAATATTGACATTAAACAGATTTAAGGTCTGTATCAACATAAAATAAAACAGGTAAAACCTGAATTTGATAAAGGAGGAGCAAAATGGCTGAATATAAACTGGAGCTTAAGGGTGTTTGCAAATCTTTCCCTGGTGTAAAAGCGTTGGATAATGTACAGCTTTCGTTAAGACCAGGAACAGTTCATGCACTGATGGGTGAAAACGGTGCAGGAAAATCCACTCTGATGAAATGCCTTTTCGGTATTTACAGAATGGATGCGGGGGAAGTCATTCTGGATGGTAAGAAGATCGAGATTAACAATCCGGATGAAGCAATGAAGTATGGTATTGCAATGGTACATCAGGAGTTACAGCCGGTACCTGCAAGAAGCGTGGCAGAGAACCTTTATTTAGGACGTTTCCCAACCAAAGGATTCGGACCATTTAAGATGATCGACCACAAAACCATGTACGCAGAGACAGAGAGATGGTTAAAAGAGGTAAAAATGGATTTTGATCCAAAAGCACAGCTTGGATCTCTTTCCATTGGACAGATGCAGTCCGTAGAAATTGCAAAAGCAGTTTCCCAGCAGGCAAAAGTCGTGATCTTCGACGAGCCGACATCTTCTCTTTCTGATAACGAAGTAGAAGCGCTGTTCCGTATCATGAATGATCTGAGGGACAAGGGCGTTGCAATGGTTTACATTTCCCACAAGATGGATGAGATCAAGCGTATCGCAGATGATATCACGATCATGAGGGATGGTACCTATGTAGGAACCTGGCCGGCAGCAGAACTTACCACAGATCAGATCATTGCAAAAATGGTAGGCCGTGAACTTACGAATGTATATCCACCGAAGGAGAACAAACCGGGTGAAGTCATCATGGAAGTAAAAGACTTATGTTCGATCCATGAAAAATCATTCCAGCATGTAAGCTTTGAATTGAGAAAGGGAGAGATTCTTGGATTTGGTGGACTGGTAGGTGCACAGAGAACAGAGTTAATGGAAGGTATCTTCGGTATCCGTGGTGTTGCATCCGGCGAGATTTATATGCACGGTAAGAAAACCAGGATCAAACATCCTATTGATGCAATGAATGCAGGTATCGGACTTATTACAGAGGATCGTCGTGGAAATGGTATCTTCGGATGTCTTTCCATCAAGGATAATGTAGGTGTCTCTGTATACAATAAATTCCTTAAAGCAGGATTTGTGTTAGACCACAAGAAAATCAATCAGGTTGTGGATGACAGCATTAAGAAGTTAAGCATTAAGACACCAAGTATGAAGGAGCACATCGCAAACCTTTCCGGTGGTAACCAGCAGAAGGTTATCGTAGCAAGATGGCTTGCAAATGATCCTGACGTACTGATCATGGATGAGCCGACCCGTGGTATCGACGTTGGTGCAAAACATGAGATTTATGAGATCATGAGTAATCTGGCAAAACAGGGAAAAGCAATCATTATGATCTCATCAGAAATGTCAGAGCTTCTTGGTATGGCAGACAGAATCTGCGTTATGTGTAACGGTAAACTTACCGGCGAGATTGATCAGCCGGAAGAGATGACTCAGGCAAGAGTCATGGGCTTCGCAACCAAATTCTGATAGAGGAGGACAATAGAATGGAAAAGACAAAACAGCAGAAAGCAAAAGATTTTATTATCAACAATGGCGTTATCATTGTAATGTTTATTCTGGTTATCTACACCGGATTGACATCTGATAACTTCCTTACACGAAACAACTTAATGAACATTTTGATGAACATGAGTTCACGACTTGTCATCGCCCTTGGTATTGCAGGATGTGTAATCACTGCAGGATGTGACCTTTCCGCAGGACGTATGATTGGTTTCGCAGCATGTATTGCCGGTACATTATTACAGCGTATGGATTATTCCGGAAAGTTCTTCCCGGATATGCAGCCAATGAATGTATTCTTGGCATTGATCGTTGTCATGGCAATCTGCGCAGCATTTGGTAGTATCACAGGTTTCTTCATCGCTTACCTAAGCGTACCTCCATTCATCGCTACGCTGGCAATGATGGAAATTGTTTATGGTATTTCCCTGATCTACACAGGAGCTACACCACTTGGTGGTTATGTAAAATCCTACACAGATATTGCAAACGGTAAATTCCTTGGAATCAGCTGGCTGATCTGGATCGCAATTTTGGTAGCAGTTATCACATGGTTCATCTTCAACATGACCCGTCATGGAAAATATATGTATGCAATCGGTGGTAACCCACAGGCAGCAGAAGTTGCAGGTGTTCCTGTAAAAGCAACAATGATCTTAATCTACATGAAAGCAGCAGCTATGTATGGTCTTGCAGGTTTCATGCTTGGCGCAAAAGCCGGTGGTGCATCCGTTAACTTAGGATATGGTTACGAAATGGAAGCAATCGCAGCTTGTACAATCGGTGGTGTATCCGTTACAGGTGGTCGTGGTAAAGTTTCATCCGCTATTGTCGGTGTTGCCGTATTCGAGTTATTGAAAGCGGCATTACAGTACTTAGGAGTAGATGCAAACGCACAGTACATCGCAATTGGTATCGTAATCTTCGTAGCAATCTCACTTGATATCAGAAAATACGTTGCTAAGAAATAATAAAATACAAATAATTTTGAAACATCATATGTTTTATATTATAATAATAGCGGCTGGAGCTTTTCAGCCGCTATTATTACTTAAGGGAGAAAAAGAATGACAACACAGACAATTTTAGAACAGGCAGGAATTCCATTACTTTTATTTGTAATCTGTATGTATTATGGATTGAAACTGATGATTTTGCAGGACGTTTCAACCATTCGGGGAAAGAATAAAGAACCGGTAAAAGATGAAAAGGCGTATGCAAAAAAAGGTGGAGCGCTCATTCTCTTTTTTGGTTTTGCAACACTTGTAATGACGTTTCTTCTTTTTGTGAATCTTTATGTCGCACTGGCACAGATTGTAATCTGTACGATTATTTTTGGCGTTTTGTGGAAAAAGATGAATGACAAATACGGTGCATAACTAGAAGAGAAAAAGAATAAAGGAACAGAAATTATGAACCAATATACAGTTTTACTTGTGGATGATGAGGAAGAAGTTTTTCAGGTCATCATGAAAAAACTTGACTGGGAGAGCATGGGCTTTTCCATTGCAGGTTATGCCAGAAATGGTGTGGAAGCACTTGAAATGGCGGAGGAATTGCAGCCGGATGTGGTGATGACAGACATTAAGATGCCATATATGGACGGACTGACACTCTGCAAGAAGTTAAAGGAACTCTACCAGAAAGTGAAAGTCATTATTTTTTCCGGATTTGATGAATTTGAGTATGCCAAAGAGGCAATCAAGATTGAGGCGGAAGAGTACATATTAAAACCGATCAACTCCAATGAGTTAAAAGAAGTGTTCGAGCGGATCAAGGTGAATCTTGACAAGGAGCTGGATGAAAAAAGAAATATCGACAAGCTCCGTGAGTATTATATGGAAAGTCTTCCGGTCCTGCAGGAGAACTTTTACACTTCACTGATCGAAGGAAGAATACCGGAGGAACAGATTGATAAATATGTGAAAAACTACCAGATCAATCTGACAGGACCTTATTATGTGGTAACGGTTTTACATATCAGCACGACGAACCCGGAAAACGTACCGATCGATCCGTTCCTTTTGACTATTTCCGTAAAAAAGCTGGCGGAAGAACAGCTGACGGAAAAGTGGAACTGTAAAACAGTGACTTACCTCGGAGATATTCTTGTGATTGCACAGCTTTCCGATGTGGAGAGTGTCACACATTTTACCGATGATATGGACCGGTTCTGCAAAATGGCAAAGCGTGTCTGCAAGGCAACCGTCACAGCGGGGATCGGACATGTGTGCAACCAGCTTTCACAGCTTTCTCTTTCCTATCATGGAGCAAAGAACGCGACTTCGTACCGCGTTTTATATGGAAATACAAGGGCAATCAACATCGCAGAGATGGACCCGCAGGAGAGTGTGGATGAACACTGGGAAGAACCGTACATCCAGAAGATTTTGAAAAAAGTAAAAATGGATGAGCAGCAGCCGCTTGAGGAAGCAATCACAGAGTTTACAGCGCAGATGGCAAAAACAAGAATGTCCCTGCAGAATTACCGGATTCTGGTTATGGAGCTGATCGCGGAGATTTTCCGGTTTGGAAGCAATAACCAGATCAACATGGAGGATGTGTTTGGCAGCAATAATGACGTATACAATCAGGCATTGCAGTTAGAATCCACGGACGCGCTAGGCGCATGGCTGAAAGAAAACTGCATGAAGATGCAGCGTCAGGTGACAAATGAGCGTCAGGATACGACCAAATCCTTTGTGACCAAAGCTGTGGAATATGTGAAGGAACATTATGCAGACCAGGAACTGAGCATTGAGACAATCTGCAGCTACCTGAATGTGAGTGCGGCATATTTTTCCACTGTTTTCAAGAAGGAAACCGGAAAAACATTTATCAATTATCTCACCGATTACCGTATGGAGCAGGCGGTGGATCTGCTTCTGACGAAAGACGAGAAAACCTATATTATTGCAGAAAAAGTGGGATATTCCGATCCAAACTATTTCAGTTATGTATTCAAAAAACAATTCGGGATGTCACCATCAAAATATAAGGCGGGCAAGTTAGGCGAAAAGTGAAAACAATAGAAAAATTTTACCGGAAAATAGCAGAATACATTGCAAAACAAGTCAAACCCCAGACGATACAGTTTACGATATCGGTTTCTTTTACCATTATCTCTGTATGCAGTATGGGGATTCTTGGCGTGACACTTTATAATCGTTTTGTTAACCGGATGGAGGAGATGACGATCGAAAGCTCGGAGCAGCTTTTGAACCAGACGGCGATCAATTTAGAGACATATCTGCGTAACATGCGGCGAATCTCAGATGCGATGTATTACAGTGTCATTAAGGACAAGGATCTGGCGGTTGATTCCGTGGACGAGGAAATGAACCTCTTATATGAGGCAAATAAGGATAACCTCATCAGTATCGCGTGTTATACGAATGACGGAAAGCTGGTGGCTGCAGCGCCGGTCACAAACGAGAAGGATAATTCCGATATCGTGGATCAGCAGTGGTTTGTCAATGCGGTGGATCAGATGGAGAACCTTCATTTTTCCACGCCGCATGTGCAGAATCTGTTTGACAATGCAACGTACCGCTATTACTGGGTTATTTCTTTAAGTCGTGCGGTGGAACTGACGAGCAACGGAAACTCCACGCTTGGCGTTTTGCTGGTTGATATGAACTACAGCAGCATTGAACAGCTTTTTAACAAGGCGAATACCGATAACTCCTCTGAATATGTGTATCTGATGGATAGCGATGGTGAGATTATTTATCACCCGAAACAGAAACTGATTTACACGAATCTCTATGAAGAAAATAATCTGGAAGCAGTACATTATGATGATGGATCGCATCAGGAGATTTTTCAGGGGGAAAAGAGACTGATCACGGTGAAGACCGTCAGCTATACCGGCTGGAAGATCGTGAGCGTTGTGCCGATGAGCGCTTTTAATATGGGACTTTATGGCACGCGAATGTTTGTGATCATGCTTATGGCACTGTCGATTCTGACGATCATTATTATCAACCAGCTTGTGTCGGCAAGAATTGCAAAACCGTTGCAGCGTCTGAATGAATCGGTCAAAGAGTGGGAATCCGGCAATCTGAATCCTGCTATCTATGTAGGAGGATCGCAGGAAGTAGAACACTTGGGAAAAACACTGCGTTCCACGGTGGAGCAGATCAACCAGTTGATGCATGATATTTTGTATGAGCAGGAAGAAAAGAGAAAAAGTGAGTTAGATGCGCTGCAGTCGCAGATCAATCCACATTTCTTATATAATACATTGGATTCCATTGTGTGGATGATCGAGGGGGAACGATATGAGGATGCGGTCTTTATGATCACGCAGCTTGCAAGCCTGTTCCGCATCAGTTTAAGCCGCGGAAAAACGATCATCAGCATTGAAGATGAGATCAAGCATGCAAAGAATTACATGAACATCCAGAAAATCCGTTACAAGAACAGTTTCGTTGTAGATTTCTCGATTGATGAGGAGATTTTACAGTGCTGTACCGTAAAACTGGTTGTGCAGCCGTTGTTGGAAAATGCGATTTATTATGGCGTGGAAGGTATGGACGGCGAAGGCGAGATCCATGTGAGAGGATACCGGAAAGAGGACGATATTTATATCGAGGTGAGCGACAACGGACTTGGCATGCCACAGGATATGGTAGAACAATTATTGACGGATAACAACCGTGTCAGAAAACATGGTTCCGGTGTGGGCGTCATCAATGTGCACAACCGTATCCGTCTGCGTTTTGGAAATCCATACGGACTTGAAATCGAGAGTATGCCGGATGAGGGTACCACGATCCGGATTCATCTGCCATACATTCCTTATGAACCGGAGAAACTCGAACTTCTGGAAAATGGAAAGATGCAGGAATTAAAAGGGGGAGAGAGCAAATGAAAAAGAATCAGATTTATTTTGGACTGCTCATCTTAGCCCTGATCGTAACCATTGTCTGGACTTCCATGGGAATGTTGGGCGTGAACAGAGTTGAAAAAACATACAATGTCTCCGTGATCGTGAACGACAGCAATAACGACCGCTGGATCGCCATGCGGGAAGGCTTGGAGCAGGCGGCAAAAGATAACTCCATTCAGCTCAACTATGTTTCAACGGGTGTTTTATCTAACGAGGAGGAAGAAAAGACACTGATTGAGCGCGAGGTGGAAAACGGGGCAGACGGGATCGTCGTACAGCTTGTGTCGAGCGAGGATACCTATGCTGTTTTTGAAAAAATAGATCCCTCAATTCCTGTCATGCTTCTGGAGACAGATGCTGTTTCCGAGGGAGTGTATTCGGTGACGGCACCGGACAACCTCTGGATTGGAGAGGCGCTGGCGCAGACAGTTCTGGACGATTATGGAACATCCATATCCGACAGAAAAATCGGAATCCTTTGTGGAAACCAGAATCAGTTATCCATGCAGCAGCGGCTTGGCAGTGTGCAAAAAATCTTAAAGGATAAGAACATTGAGCCGGCGTGGGTTTTGTCGGATATCGGGGAAGATTTGTCAGCGGCACTTATCACAAAGCAGGCAGAAGACCCGGTGGATATTCTAATCACGCTTGGCAATACGGAGACAGAGACAGCGGTGGATTACCTGCAGGCAGACACGAGTTACAAAAAAACGTTTGCAATCTACGGGGAAGGATGTTCTGAAAAAGCAGTTTATTATCTGGATCGTGACGTGATTAAGACACTTGTAGTTCCAAATGAATTTAACATGGGGTATCAGAGCGTCCACGCAATTGCAAAACAGCTTCAATACAGACTTTCCGGGTCAGAGAGCACGACAGTGGGAAGCCTTGTGATCAATAAACAGAATCTGTATGATGAGGAAAACCAGAAGATTTTATTCCCAATCGTACAGTAAAAAGGAATACGACTGACAGATGCGGGCAGCAAGGAGTTTTTGAAATATAGGAGAGGTATGAAGAAAGAGGGAAAAGAGCGGACATGAGAAGCAGAAAACAGAGGATTTCGAGTGCATTGATTGTGGCAGTGAGCGCATCTGCGCTAATGGGCTGTCAGATGCCGGAGAGAAACACACAGGTGAAAAATATCAAAATCGGTGTGACCGTTTACGATCAGTATGATGCTTTTCTTTCTCAATTAATGGAAGACTTGAATCTTTATGCGGCTGAGAAAGAGGAGGAGACCGGGATTGCCATTAATGTGGAAGTGTATAATGCGGCGCAGAGCCAGACAACACAGAACAATCAGGTCGAGTCTATGGTGCAGGACGGCTGTGATATTATCTGCGTGAATCTGGTGGACCGGACTGATCCGACGACCGTTATTGATCTTGCAGAGAAAAATGATATTCCGGTGATCTTTTTCAACCGCGAACTGGTGGAGGAAGATTTAGAGCGCTGGGATCAGCTTTATTATGTGGGAGCGAAAGCGTTTGAGTCTGGAATGATGGAAGGACAGATCGCGGCGGCAGCTTTTTTGGACGATCCTTCGGTGGATAAAAATCAGGATGGCGTGTATCAGTATGTGGTGCTTGAGGGAGAACCGGGACATCAGGACGCGATCGTGCGAACGGAATATTCGGTGAACACCATTGTTTCCAGTGGGATCGAAGTGGAAAAGTTAGGCTATGCGATCGCCAACTGGAACCGAGCGCAGGCACAGAATAAAATGACACAGCTTTTGAGCCAGAATGGAAGCGATATCGAGTTAGTGATTGCTAACAATGACGATATGGCAGTAGGGGCAATCGACGCTTTAAAAGCATCGGATCTAAGCAGGGAGGAATGGCCGGTCGTGGTCGGGATTGACGGAACGGATGTCGGACTGGAAGCTGTGAAAAATGGTGAAATGGTCGGCACTGTTTACAATGACAAAGAAGGACAGGCAAAAGGAATGTTAGAACTTGCTTTTGAGCTGGCAACGAATGGAAGTCTGGATGGCCTGAATCTGGAAAATGGAAAATATATAAGACTTCCTTATGCAAAAGTCGGACCGGATGATGTGGACGAGTATATGAACCGATAAAATGGAGTGGAAATTTGAAGACAATTATTTATTTTAAAGGCGTTTATGACACATTGGATCTGTTTACGGATCATCTTATAGAAGCATTTGAATCCATGGGATATGGAACATTTGTGTATCATACTGCAAATGAAGAAGTGAGCAAGAAAATGCTGCTTCGTTTGCTGGGGGAGGGAAAAGCAGAGCAATATGCGGTTGTGACATTTAATAATCTGGGCTATAATTTGTCATTTTTTACACAAGACGGGCAGACGGAAGTGACAGACCATGAGGAAGGAAAGATAGAGGAGCGCAATATCTGGGACTATTTTCAGATTCCATATATCGATATTCTCATGGATCATCCATTTCATTATGAGAAGCCGCTTCGCAATATGCCGCAAACCGCAGTGATCCTCTGCACAGACCGCAATCATGTGAAGTATGTCCGGCGATTTTTCAAAAATATCCGTCAGACAGATTTTCTTCCGCATGCAGGTGTGGAACTGGGACATAAGCATAAGCCTTTGCAGGAGCGCAGCATTGATGTGCTGTATGCCGGCGCACTTCCAATCTACACGGTGGCAAAAATGATCCCGGATCTTCATTCTATTCCGGAGGTAAACGGGGAAGACCTGATGCAGTCGGTACTTGGAGATCTTGTGCAGCATCCCGAAAAAACAACCGAGCAGGCAATCGAAGCATATATACGATCGGTGCGTGATGACATATCGGAGGAACGCTTGCAGGAGATTATTGTGAAAATGCGTTTCTTAGATTCCTATGCAACCTCTTTTTTCCGCGAACAGGCGGTGCGGATTCTTGTGGAGAGCGGGATTCATGTGACGGCGTATGGTGTCGGCTGGAACCAGTGCGAGTGGAGCGATAATCCTTATCTGACGTATGGAGGAAAAGTGCTCGCACCACAGATCCTGCCGCTGATGAACGATTCCAAGATCGTGTTAAATACGATGACATGGTTTAAGGCGGGAGCACACGACCGTATTTTTAATGGAATGCTTGCAGGGGCAGCAGTTGTGACGGATGATTCTTCCTATCTGCGCAGAGAATTTACGGACGGAAAAGAACTTGTGATGTTTTCTCTAAAAGAACTACAGACGCTGCCGGAGCGGGTATTCGATTTATTTGGCCACATTTCCCACATGCAGGAGATTGCGGATGGTGGATATCACGCCGCAAAAGAGGGGCATACGTGGAAAAACAGGGCAGAGTATATCAGGGAGTGTTATTTGGACGAATAGAACATCAATATATTTTTTCAGAAAATTTTGGTGAGCGGTTTCGCCGGAGCATGGAAAAATGGAGGAGCAGAGACAAATGCGTATTTTAATGTATCGCTGGAAGGCATATAATTACCGGGATATTGAACAGACCTTCCGTCTGTTGGGGCATACGGTGGATAACATCGAGCAGGAACTTGGAAATTATGATATCGATCCTGCGTTTGAAGCAAAAATAGAAGCGATGATAGAAAAGAACCATTATGATATTGTGTTCACGGTCAATTATTTTGCGCTGATCTCCAATTCCTGCCAGAAAATGGGCGTAAAATATGTCTCCTGGACGTGCGACAATCCGCTGATCAGTATGTATCATGTTTCGGTGTTTAATGACTGCAATTATATTTTCACTTTTGATAAGACAAACTATCTGGAATTTAAGGAAATGGGCGTGAAACATATCTGGTATCTCCCACTCGCGGTGGATACTAACCGGATTGATACGATTTTGCAGAAATCAGAGGACTGTGCAAAATATCGCGGTGATGTGGCGTTTGTGGGAAGTCTTTATGAGAGAAACTCATACGACAAAATCAAACCGAGACTCCCGGAATATCTGCGTGGGTATTTTGACGCAGTAATGGAAGCACAGTTGAATATCAGCGGGGCAAATATCATTGAGCCGATGCTGACAACGGATATATTAGAGCAGTTGCAGCAGCATTTTTCACTGGAAAAGTCGGAAGGATCTTTCTCGGATCTTGGACTGATCTTCCAGACGACTGTGCTTGGATTTAAAATCGCAGAGATCGAGAGACGGCGTGCATTGATCGAACTTTCCAAACATTTCCATGTGAATGTGTATAGCAACAGTAATGTCTCGGATCTTGTGAGGGTGCAGTACTGTGGCTCTGTGGATTATTGGAGCGAAATGCCGAAGGTGTTTCATGAGTCGAAAATCAACCTGAATTTCACAATCCCGAATATCAAAAGCGGAATACCACTGCGTATCTGGGATGTGCTTGGTGCCGGTGGATTTCTGCTGACAAACTATCAGGCGGAGATTCCTCTTTATTTTAAGGAAGGGGAGGATCTGGTCTGCTTTGACGGAGTGGAAGATCTTGCAGAAAAAACGGCATATTATCTGGAACATGAGAAGGAACGCGCGGAAATTGCCCGCAATGGGTATGAGAAGGTAAAAGAAAACCATTCGTACCGAAGCTGCATAGAGCAGATACTAGAAACAATAGCATAAAAAGCGTAGTAGAAAATGTTACGCAGAATAATAAAAAAGACTGTTACGATCAATGCGTGTAACAGTCTTTTTAACAGTAGCGGTCTAACATCATTCCGGAGTAGATTGAAGTGATATATGGTGTCGCAAAATTATGTCCCGGGTTCTTGTAGGCTACAATAATTTTGTTCACGTAATTCATCGGGTCAATAGACGCCTCTGCTGCTTTACTGTTTAATGTGTCCTTAAATTGATTCAGGATCGAAAAATTATCCTGCGCATCTTCTGCGGTTGCAGCATCGTACAGAAGATTGCGGTCAATATGCAGATAATTGTCGGCGTCTAATTCCAATCCCATTGCTTCTAATTCATTGCGGTAGTCTTTTGCAACACTGCTCATGTCAGAGACGAGTTTATTAGGGCGCTGGGCGTCGGAATATGAATGACCGATCCTGATCACTTCATTATAAGCATTGGCGAGTCTGCTGACATTGTCCGCAACGGCATCGGCATCTGTCTTGAAATTGATCGTTGCCTCTGAGCCATCCTTGCTGATTCCGTTTAATGTCAGATTAAACTGGTTATTTACCATAAAAGAATTTGAGTAGGAGGAATGTTCTTTCCCATTTAAAACAAAAGAAGAATTCCCAGCTTCCTGCGCAATCTGATTGATTCCCAGAAGCTTCATGGTGTGCATGGAGGAGGGACTGGCATCCGGCAGGATCTGGAACAGATAGTCTTCATCATCTGCAATGCCGGTCTGGCTGGAGGAGAGCACAAGTGCATTTTCTCCTTTGCCGTTCTGAACCATGGAGGCATTGATGCCGATTTTAGAGTGGTTGATCAACTGCATCAGTTTTTGCTGGACATCTGCATTGGAATCCTTACGGTCGACAGAGAACTGAAATTCATAAGAATTCGTATTTGTGTTCAGGTCAAAGGAATAAATGCCGGGTGTAAACTGATAACGGTCTGGCTGAAGGTAATTTCCCTGATTGATCTGTTCTGTTGCCAACTGCTTTACTGCTATATGAAAGGAAGCTGTATCCGGAGTGTCGTCGTTTCCAATGTATTCTGCGGTTACGACATCTTCATCCGATGACTGGGCAATCTTTTTGGAAAAAGCTTTTTCAATGCTCTGATCGCTGCTTGAAAGTGAAGCTGCGATATGCTGGATGTCTCCGACACTTTCCTTGATATCGATTGCATATTTTTTTGCTTCCCCAAGGTTTTTGATCTTGTACAGAGGGGATTCTTTATTTGTTTTTACAATTTTATTATAAGTGTCACGCAACTGGCTTTTCTTGTGCGTGTCATAGCGCGATACAGTCGAATTGCCATAAGTACTCAGATAGTACTGGTAGGCGCTGTCAATGGCTGCCATAGATGTTCCCCTCCTTTCTTCCTTGAAATCATAATGCAGTACTGTCTTAATATAATAAGAAGTAATTCGTTATGCGGGGATGAAAATCCGTTTCATTAGATTACAGAATATATATCGGTAGTTCTATAAAAAATATTTATCTTTTTTTACATTATTATAGGAAATGTGGAAAAAAGCAAGAAAAAAACAAAAAAATTTGTTGACGACCAATATTCTGTGTGCTATATTAGTCTAGCGATGGAAGTAGGTCTTTTTTTTATGCCTTTTTTTAGGTCGGACTTATTTTCGACTAAAAGGTGTAGAAAAACACAAAGAATTTAATGGAGGTGGAAGTTGTGCGCACGAAAATAACACTGGCATGTACAGAATGCAAGAATCGTAATTACAACACGACAAAAGACAAGAAAGCTCATCCAGACAGAATGGAAACCAAAAAGTATTGTAGATTCTGTAAGACTCATACATTACACAAGGAAACCAAATAGTTTAGCTGGGTGAAGGAGTGAGAAAATGGGAGAAACCGAGAAATTAGTAAAAGCTCCGGAAAATGGTCAGCACATGAGCCTGCTGGCGAAACTGTCGAGCTGGTTTACCGGTCTCAAGGCTGAATTCAACAAGATTATTTGGCCAGACAAACAATCACTTGCAAGACAGACAGGAGCCGTTGTTGCGACGTCTGTTGTTTTAGGTCTTGTCATCGCCCTTCTGGATTTTTTGATCCAGTATGGCGTTGATTTCCTTGTAGGTTTAAGTTTTTAATTGGAGGCAAAGGTAATTATGGCAGAAGCACACTGGTATGTAGTTCATACCTACTCAGGATATGAGAATAAGGTAAAAGCCAATATCGACAAGACGATCGAAAACAGACATCTGGAAGATCAGATCTTAGAGGTCCGTGTTCCGATGCAGGACGTTGTTGAGTTGAAGAATGGCGCAAATAAAATCGTATCAAAGAAGATGTTTCCGGGATACGTACTTATCAATATGGTTATGAATGATGACACCTGGTATGTTGTCAGAAATACCCGTGGTGTTACCGGATTCGTTGGTCCGGGAAGCAAGCCGGTACCGCTTACCGATATGGAAATGAAACCATTAGGTATCAAGACTGAGAACGTTGAGGTTGATTTTGCAGAGGGTGACACAGTGACTGTTATCGGCGGTGTCTGGAAGGATACTGTTGGTGTGATCCAGTCCATGAACCACAGCAAGCAGATCGTTACCATCAATGTGGAACTTTTTGGTCGCGAAACACCAGTAGAAATAAGTTTCGCAGATATTAAGCTTATGAAATAAGCAGACTTGTATGACAAGTTCAAAATTTATTAAGGAGGCAATTTTCCAATGGCAAAGAAAGTAGAAGGATACATCAAATTGCAGATTCCTGCGGGCAAGGCTACACCTGCTCCTCCAGTTGGACCTGCACTTGGACAGCACGGCGTTAACATCGTTGAATTTACAAAACAGTTCAACGCAAGAACAGCCGATCAGGGAGATTTAATCATTCCTGTAGTTATTACAGTATACGCAGACAGAAGCTTCAGCTTCGTTACAAAGACACCACCTGCTCCTGTATTAATTAAGAAAGCCTGCAACATCAAATCTGGTTCTGCTACACCGAACAAGGCAAAAGTTGCTACACTTTCCAAAGCAAAATTACAGGAAATCGCAGAATTAAAAATGCCAGACTTAAATGCAGCATCTCTTGAGGCAGCTATGAGCATGATCGCAGGAACTGCAAGAAGTATGGGTGTTACTGTAGAAGAATAAGATTTTACAGTACAGGCCGGACGGTTTAACCACACCGGCAGATAGTCACTATGAACGATTATGTGGGAGGGACCTCTCCCGATAATACCACCAGGAGGTTTTTTAGAATGAAAAGAGGAAAGAAATATCAGGACGCTGTTAAGAATTTCGACAAAGCAGCTCAGTACGATGTTGCTGAAGCAATCAGCTTAGTAAAGAAAAACGCAACAGCTAAATTTGATGAGACAATCGAACTTCACATCAGAACAGGTTGTGATGGACGTCATGCAGAACAGCAGATCCGTGGTGCGGTTGTATTACCACACGGAACAGGAAAAACTGTTAAAGTATTAGTATTCGCAAAGGGTACTAAATTAGATGAAGCACAGGCAGCTGGAGCTGACTACGTTGGTGGAGAGGAATTAATTCCAAAGATCCAGAACGAAGGATGGTTAGATTTCGACGTTGTTGTTGCTACACCTGATATGATGGGTGTTGTTGGACGTTTAGGACGTGTATTAGGACCTAAAGGTTTAATGCCAAACCCAAAAGCTGGAACAGTTACTATGGACGTTACAAAAGCTGTTAACGACATCAAAGCTGGTAAGATTGAATACAGATTGGACAAAACAAACATTATCCACGTGCCAGTTGGAAAAGCTTCTTTTACAGAAGAACAGTTAAGCGACAACTTCCAGACCCTTATGGGAGCTATCAACAAAGCTAAGCCTTCAAGCTTAAAAGGTCAGTACATTAAGAGTGCAACAATCACTTCTACAATGGGACCTGGTGTAAAATTAAACGTAGTTAAGATTGCTCAGTAATCAGAATTATTTTTAATTTTTGTTGACAACCCCAATATACAATGTTATAATGCACAAGGCGTTGTGAGAACAGCGTCTTGCATATTGCCGAAGACAGTAGGTGCCTGACAGGCGTAACACTAGACCTACCGAGGAGATCTTATAGATGAATTTCATCTATAGCAGAATCATTTATGATTTTATACCTCTCTGTCTTTGACAGAGAGGTTTTTTAGTGATAAACCTCAACGTCTTTTATGCAGTCATGCAGTGGTTTTTGATCACTGCCCAAAATAATAAAAGGAGGTGCACGATTCGTGGCAAAAGTAGAACTTAAACAGCCTATCGTACAGGAAATTTCTGAAAACATCAAAGATGCACAGTCAGTAGTAGTTGTTGACTACCGTGGACTTACTGTTGCAGAAGATACTCAGTTACGTAAAGCATTAAGAGAAGCTGGTGTTTCTTACAAAGTTTATAAGAATACATTAGTTAACCGTGCTATTGCAGGAACTGAATTCGAAAGCTTAAAAGAGTCTCTTGAAGGACCAAGCGCATTCGCTATTTCTAAAGACGATGCAACAGCTCCAGCAAGAATCTTAGCAAAATTTGCAAAGACAGCTCCAGCTCTTGAAATCAAAGCCGGTGTTGTAGAAGGAACTTTCTACGATGCAAATGGTATGAAAGCTATCGCAAACGTACCATCAAGAGAAGAACTTCTTTCCAAATTACTTGGAAGCTTACAGTCTCCTATCACCAACCTTGCTCGTGTTCTTAACCAGATCGCAGAGAACGGTGGTGCAGTAGCTGCAGAAGCTGCTCCAGCAGAAGAAGCAGCAGAAGCTCCAGCTGAGGCTTAATCAGCAGAACAATGAAAGCCTGCAGATTAGCAGGTGATTGATCGGGAATGATCAGAAACAATATGGCGGAAGCCACATAATAATTAAATTTTAATGGAGGAAATTAAAATGGCAAAATTAACAACAGCAGAATTTATTGAAGCTATCAAAGAGTTAAGCGTATTAGAATTAAATGATTTAGTAAAAGCTTGTGAAGAAGAGTTCGGCGTATCTGCAGCAGCAGGCGTTGTAGTAGCAGCAGCAGGCGGAGAAGCAGCAGCAGCTGAAGAGAAAACAGAGTTCGACGTAGAGTTAACAGAAGTTGGACCAAACAAAGTTAAAGTTATCAAAGTTGTTCGTGAAGCAACAGGATTAGGATTAAAAGAAGCTAAAGATTTAGTTGATGGAGCTCCTAAAGTTCTTAAAGAAGCTGCTGACAAAGCTACAGCTGATGATATCAAAGCTAAACTTGAAGCTGAAGGCGCTAAAGTTACTCTTAAATAATTTCATTATTTATAGAAGAAAATTAGCTGTTAAGGAGTCATGGTATGTATATACCATGGCTCTTTTTTGCACATTATATGCAAAAAATGTTCTTTTTTGACATTTTCTGGTAAAAATACCTAATAACCATTGCTTTCGCCGTAAAAAGAATGTAAAATAATGATATTATGAAGATAGAAAAGGCGCGATTCACATGAAGAAAATGATGCAGGGCAATGAAAAAAAGAACAAAGCACCAAAGCAGAAGAAACAGCGTGCGGTAAAGAGAGATAATAATGTGGCAGTTAAGAAGACAACTGCGAAGAAAACCAGAAACAGCAGCATGGCAGTGAAACTGGTAGCAATTCTTGTACTGATGGTAGCTGTGACCATGGTATCAAATGTGATTAACTATGATGCAATGGTGAAGATGAACCATTCGATCAAAGATGTCACAGACAGCAAAGTGCCGGATCTGCAGAATGCTTACAACATACAGTATAGTCTTGAAGCAGTGCAGAAGGATTTCTATCGTTATCTTGCGACAACAAAAGGTGAGACAAGCCATACAGAAGCCAGAAATGATTATGCAGCGGACCGGGAGGCTGTGGCTGATCTTGTGCAGCAGATGTATGATGCCACAGAGGGTGACGGACAGAAGCAGATTATGCAGAAAATCTATGATGGTGTGAACAACGTTCTGGAACGTATGGACAATGCCATGGAAAAATACGACGATGGAAAGAGCGGAAAAGTTTCCATCGAAGTCAATGTGATCCGTGTCTGCATGGAAGAGGTGAATGCTTATATTACCGGAATCCAGCAGAAGAGCGTGAATGAAATGGATGAGGCAACAGCCCAGTCACATGCTACCTATCAGGCAGTTTCCAAGGTGTGCGTTGGAATGGCTGCGGTATCTATTCTTGTTGGACTGGCAGGAATTCTTGTTATTCTGATCGGCGTTGTGAAACCAATGCGCGCAGCAACCAGAGATCTCATGAAGATGATCACTGAGATCGATGGGGGAAGTGGTAATCTTACTGCACATCTGAAGGTCAGAGGCAATGATGAGATCGGACAGATGGTTCGTGGATTTAACCAGTTTATAGATGTATTGAGAAATCTGATCGAGAAGATCAAAAATGGTTCCGGAGAACTGGAGCACACAGCAATCAGTGTTGACAATGGCGTCCGTGCGGCTGGTGATAAGATCACAGATACATCAGCAACTATGGAACAGCTTGCTGCAAGCATGCAGGAAGTATCTGCGACTGTTGTGAATATCACAGAGAATATTGAGAGTATCCGAAGCGACATTACGGTTATGGCAGATAAGACAGGCGAAGGATTAGAACGTGTCGATAATATCCGTCAGAAAGCAGAGAACATGAAAACAGATGCGACAGAAAGCCAGAAATCTGCAAATGACATGGTAGCACGGATTTCAGAAGAACTTTCCACAGCAATCGAGCAGAGCAAGCAGGTAGAGAAGATCAACGAACTGACAAATGAGATACTTTCTATTTCTTCTCAGACAAATCTGCTCGCATTAAACGCTTCTATCGAGGCGGCGAGAGCCGGAGAAGCCGGAAAAGGTTTTGCGGTTGTTGCAGATGAGATCCGAAAACTTGCAGACGAAAGCCGTAATACTGCAAATGGTATCCAGGATATCAGTAAGATGGTAACAGAATCAGTAGAAAATCTTGCAGGAAATGCAGACAAGATGCTCGATTTTGTAAATAAGGATGTACTTGAAGACTACAAAGGAATGGTAGAATCTGGTGAGACATACAATGACGACGCTACACAGATGAATGAGATGATGCAGGAACTTCAGAATGTAGCAGAGAATCTCCGCCGGGCGGCAAACGAGATTTCGGAAGCGGCAGACGGTGTATCGAATGCTGTAAACCAGAGTGCAACAGGTGTATCCAACGCAGCCGAGTACACATCGGAACTGGCAGGTCATATGACAGGAATCAACGAATCTGTTGAGAAGAATATGAATATCGCAGAATCCTTAAAGAATGAAGTTGCAGGATTCCAGTGCGAATAAGCAGCAGAGATCATAATGGTTCCATAGAACACAAAAGAAAACAGAATGTACTATATATAGAAGAAACAGATGCAAAAAATACTACAAATAGGTATCTGTTTCTTCTTTTTTTATAAATACTAATAAATTTATTAGAAAAAATCAAAATTAACTTGACGATTTTGCTTGACTTGATATATAATATACGTTGCACTATTGTGGTGCAGTAGGCTTATAGCCGTAAGATGTGAGTGTTCACATACCGCATATACAGGCGGTAGATGCAATACAACAGGCAATTTGTTTGTTGAGAATAAAAACGAGAGGTGAAACGTCAATGGAGAAAAACAGAATACGTCCGGTGAAAGCCGGAAAAGGCATGCGTATGAGTTACTCAAGACAGAAAGAGGTATTGGAAATGCCAAACCTTATAGAAGTTCAGAAAGACTCCTATAAGTGGTTTTTGGACGAAGGCTTAAAAGAAGTTTTCGACGATATCTCTCCGATTGCGGACTACAGCGGTCATCTGAGTCTGGAATTTGTAGATTTTACATTATGCGAAGATGATGTAAAGTATACAATCCCTGAGTGCAAAGAAAGAGACGCAACATATGCAGCACCTTTAAAGGTAAAGGTAAGACTTCACAACAAAGAAACTGATGAAATCAACGAGCATGAGATTTTCATGGGCGACCTTCCTTTGATGACTGAAACTGGAACTTTCGTGATCAACGGTGCAGAGCGAGTAATCGTCAGCCAGTTGGTTCGTTCCCCTGGTATCTATTATGGTATCGCTCACGATAAAGTGGGTAAACAATTGTATTCTTGTACTGTAATTCCAAACCGTGGAGCTTGGTTAGAGTATGAAACAGACTCCAATGACGTATTTTACGTTCGTGTAGATAGAACCAGAAAAGTGCCGATCACAGTATTGATCCGTGCGCTTGGTGTTGGAAGCAACCAGGAAATCATTGATTTATTTGGTGAGGAACCTAAGATCGTTGCAAGTTTTGGCAAGGATGTTGCTACAAATTACGAAGAAGGACTTCTTGAATTATATAAGAAAATCAGACCAGGCGAGCCGCTTTCAGTAGAAAGTGCGGAGAGCCTTATTAATGCTATGTTCTTTGACCCAAGAAGATATGATCTTGCAAAGGTAGGACGTTATAAGTTCAATAAGAAGTTAGCATTAAAGAACCGTATCAACGGACATGTTCTTGCAGAAGATGTTGTTGATGTGACAACTGGTGAGATCATCGCAGAAGCAGGTACAGAAGTAACCCGTTCTTTAGCTGATGATATCCAGAATGCAGCAGTTCCATATGTATGGATTCAGACTGAAACAAGAAACGTAAAAGTTCTTTCTTCTATGATGGTAGATTTAAGACATTACGTTGATTGTGATCCAAAGGAACTTGGCATCACAGAATTAGTTTACTATCCAGTTCTTGCACAGTTAATGGAAGAAAATCCAGATGTGGAAGATCTGAAAGAGGCTATTAAGAAAAATGTACATGATCTGATTCCAAAGCATATTACAAAAGATGATATCTTCGCATCCATCAACTACAATATGCATTTAGAGTATGGTATTGGTCATGATGATGATATCGACCACTTAGGAAACAGACGTATCCGTGCGGTTGGTGAGTTATTACAGAACCAGTACAGAATCGGACTTTCCAGATTGGAGAGAGTTGTCCGTGAAAGAATGACAACACTTGATTTAGATGGTATTTCTCCACAGAGTCTGATCAACATCAAACCGGTAACTGCGGCAGTAAAAGAATTCTTCGGTTCTTCCCAGTTGTCACAGTTCATGGATCAGAACAACCCTCTTGGTGAGCTGACTCACAAGAGACGTTTATCTGCATTGGGACCTGGCGGTTTGTCCAGAGACCGTGCCGGATTCGAGGTTCGAGACGTTCACTATTCTCATTATGGACGTATGTGTCCTATCGAGACGCCTGAAGGTCCTAACATCGGTCTGATCAACTCACTGGCAAGTTATGCGCGTATTAATGAGTATGGTTTCATTGAGGCACCATACCGTAAAATTGATAAATCAGATCCAAAGAATCCTCGCGTTACAGACGAAGTTGTATACATGACAGCGGATGAAGAGGATAATTACCATGTAGCACAGGCGAACGAAGCTCTGGATGCAGAAGGACATTTTGTTCGTAATTCAGTATCTGGTCGTTATCTGGATGAGACACAGGAATATGAGAAAACCATGTTTGATTACATGGACGTATCTCCTAAGATGGTGTTCTCTGTTGCTACGGCATTAATTCCATTCTTACAGAATGATGATGCTAACCGTGCGCTGATGGGATCTAACATGCAGCGTCAGGCAGTACCGCTTCTTACAACAGAAGCTCCTGTTGTAGGTACAGGTATGGAGACAAAAGCAGCAGTTGACTCAGGTGTCTGCGTTGTCGCTAAGAAAGCAGGTACAATTGAAAGCTCTGAATCCAACCAGATCATTGTAAAAAATGATGATGGAACAAGAGACGTATACAAACTTACAAAGTTCTCAAGAAGTAACCAGTCTAACTGCTACAACCAGAGACCGATCGTGTTCAAGGGTGACCACGTAGAAACTGGTGAAGTTATTGCAGATGGACCATCCACTTCAAACGGAGAACTTGGACTTGGCAAGAACCCATTGATCGGATTTATGACCTGGGAAGGTTATAACTACGAGGATGCTGTTCTTTTGAGTGAAAGACTTGTACAGGATGATGTTTATACATCTATCCATATTGAAGAATATGAAGCAGAAGCACGTGACACCAAATTAGGACCGGAAGAAATTACCCGTGATGTTCCAGGTGTTGGTGATGATGCGTTAAAAGATCTTGATGAAAGAGGTATTATCCGTATTGGTGCCGAGGTACGTGCCGGTGATATCTTAGTCGGAAAAGTAACTCCTAAGGGAGAGACAGAACTGACAGCAGAAGAGAGACTTCTTCGTGCAATTTTCGGTGAGAAGGCAAGAGAGGTACGTGATACTTCCTTAAAAGTTCCTCATGGTGAGTATGGTATCGTTGTGGAAGCAAAAGTGTTCACAAGAGAAAATGGTGACGAATTATCTCCTGGAGTAAACCAGGCAGTCCGCATCTACATCGCACAGAAGAGAAAAATCTCTGTCGGTGATAAGATGGCTGGCCGTCATGGTAACAAGGGTGTTGTTTCCCGTGTATTACCTGTAGAAGATATGCCATTCCTTCCAAATGGCCGCCCACTTGATATCGTATTGAATCCATTAGGTGTACCTTCCCGTATGAATATCGGTCAGGTCCTTGAGATCCACCTGAGTCTTGCTGCAAAAGCATTAGGATTCAACATTGCAACACCAGTATTTGATGGCGCAAAAGAAATTGATATCCAGGATACACTGGAATTAGCCAATGATTATGTAAACTTCGAATGGGAAGATTTCGAAGCAAAATATAAAGATGTACTTGGCGAAGAAGTTATGAAGTACTTATGGGACAACAGAGACCACAGAGCACTGTGGAAGGGCGTTCCAATTTCCCGTGATGGTAAAGTTCAGTTACGTGACGGACGTACAGGAGAACCATTCGATTCACCTGTAACAATCGGACACATGCATTACCTGAAACTGCATCATCTGGTAGATGATAAGATCCATGCACGTTCT
>UQNW01000023.1 GCA_900542495.1 uncultured Roseburia sp. | reverse complement strand
TGCAAATATGATGTGTTTTATAATTATGTCAAAATTCTTAACTTAATGACATTGCCCTGTCACCATCTTTTTCCTCTCTGCCCTTTTGGGTTCAGGATTAGAACTTGTGATAGGATGGGTTCTTGATACTTTCTGGCAATTACGCTATTGGGATTACAGCGGATATTTCCTTAATCTGCATGGATATATCTGCCTTGCTTCCGCACTTGGGTTTGGCTTTGCAGGCGTTCTCTGGGTTTGCTCTTTTTCGAAAATCCTGAAAAAATTATGGTTTCAATTTTCTCTGGATTTCCGAAAAAAATGGAATACGTTTTTGATTTTGGTTTTTGTGACCGACTGCGCCGCCTCACTCATTTTTCCCAATATTGGAAATGGAATTACTTTCTAGCTTCTCCGCCTTCTAAGTACTCAGCTTCCTCTTTCATTACCTGTTCTTCTTTTTCTTTGAAGATCATACCGAAAATCGCGCGAACCAGCGGACCTGCAAAGAAGATCTGCCAGAAAAATGCCATAGGAAAGTTTAAAGCAGTTGTCTGAAACCAGACTGCGATAAATTCTTTTCCTGCGCTCTTGAATAATAAAGTGGCAAAAAAGCTCATAGTCGGACACATCAGGCACACGGTAATGGATGAAATCGCTAAGATAAGCATGATTGGTTTATCTACTCCCGGTGTCACAATACGGAATGCAAGCTTTTTTGAAAGACTTCCATACAAGAAGAAATCCAAAATAAATGCAATCGGCCCCATGATCACCAATTCATGAAAGGCATTTAAGAATACGATGTTACTCATCCCTCGCATATTCAGTGCAATGTTGTAACAGATCATGGCATAAACCATGACAAATACCATTAAAATAGTAAAAACAACTTCCTGTAACTTTGTTTTCGGCATAATATGATTCTCCTCTTTTCATTTTTTCCTTATGCAATAACAAAATGCAGCTAAACAACAATCTTTGCGATCGCTGTTTAGCTGCACGTCGTGTGATTATCATAGCATATTCTTTTCATTCATATAATAGTTTAATTTTCACGAATTTTTCATTCAATTCAAACATTTCTTTGTATACATTATGTCATAATCATTTCATGTAATTATGTGTACACCCTGCATCTGCTCATTTTTTCCGGTGTCATCAAAGATACTTCATCTATAAATAGATTACGGAACGTCATGGTTCCGCCTTTGCATGCATCTGCTTTTTCTGCTGCAAGCTCTCCTGCAATCCCAACAAATGCACAACAGGCCGCTGCACTCTGCACCGAAGGCTCTGTACTCAAAAAGGCACCCAACATAACAGAAGACATACATCCGCTGCCTGTGATCATTGCCATTTTCGCATCCCCATTTTCACAGATATAAATGGACGTTCCATCTGTGATAATATCTTTTTCCCCGGAAGCGATCATGATCAGCTGATATTGCTGTGCATACTGCTTCATTGCCTCTATATCCAGGCTTTTATCACCGGAATCCACACCTGTTACCGTGCTGCAATGCTCCATCAGTGCACGGATCTCTGAATAGTTTCCGCGGATACACGTCGGATGGATGTTTTCGATCAGCATCTGGCACTTTTCTCTCCGATAGCTTGAACCTGAGACTCCGACAGGATCAATAACAATGGCATGTCCTAATTCATCTGCCACTCTCCCTGCCTTTTCCATTGCCTCATAATCTGCGATCGCGCCAAAATTACAGACAAGTGCCTTTGTACCTGCGGTGATTTCTTCCACCTCGAGCGGATGATGTGCCATTGTCGGCGATGCACCCACTGCCAGTAAAATATTTGCACAGTCGTTCACTGTCACCGCATTGGTAATACAATGGATGATCGGACGCTCTTTTTGTATTTTGTCATAAAGCTCTGTCATATATTTTTCTGAAATTCTCATATTTCCCTGTCTCTCCCATATAATGTTCTGACTTTATCTCTGTAAAGCATTTATCCGTTCATCTTAACGACAATTTCCGGTAAACCGTGACATGCATCGCAGCAAAACAAGCCAGTCCTCCGACCAGATTGGCAAAAGCGATCGCCAGCGTCATTGGAAGCGCAATTCTTGCCATATGGGATAAAAGACTCCCCTTCGAAAAATCATTTTGTACTGCCATTTTCAGAACTTCTCTTTTGTGTTTTCTTTGTTATTTTTTATCTATTTCTTATTCCACGTCAGACCTTATAATAGCACACGTTTTTTATAATGTGAAGTTACAAAAGAAAGCCTGCCGGGACATAAATCCCAGCAGGCTTTCTTATTTTACATTGTTTTCTTCCTTTATAAGAAATTAAGGAGTGAGCAGAAAACCTTCATCTACTCTTCCAGACTGTCCTTCATTTTTCCGAGCATACCTGATTTTTTTAACGGCAACGTGATAATGATCGCAATGATCGTTCCTCCACAGGTGCTGATGAGGAATGGCACAACAAACATAAACAATGTTGCTGCTGTGTTTCCCATAACAAGATATGCAACCGGATAAGAAAGCATTCCGCCGAGAATACCGGTTCCCACTACCTCTCCAATGTAAGCAAACGGAAGTTTCTTTCCATATTTATACAGCAGACCGCCAAGTAATGCACCGCACATACTTCCCGGGAATGCAAGCGGGCTTCCAAGTCCTAATAAGTTACGGATCAAAGATGCGATAAATGCCTGCGCCAGTGCCCACCATGGACCTACGGTAACTGCACATAAAATATTTACCATATGCTGTACCGGTGCACATTTTGACCCGAATACCGGGAAGGAAAATAAACTTCCCACTACGGCTACTGCTGCTAAAATTGCTGTGACTGTTAATTTCTTTAAGTTAGATTTTTTCATTCTTTCGTCCTCATTTTCGCATTGCTTCTGCAACCTTTTCCACAATCAGGCAGAGAACGACTGTGATCACCATATCCGGCAGAGTATTTCCAAGCGGAGTATCTACGTGCATTAACATGCGGTAAATAATAAATCCGGCAAGCCATACGATCAGATTACGCCACTGGAAAGCATTTTTTTCAGAATCCGCTTTCTTCAAAATGAAGTAATCTGCAATCTGCACTGCGATCATCGGAGCAAAAACAGATCCGATCAGATATAAGAAGTTTGTAATATTATCCATTGGATAAACGATCGCTGCGATCGTTCCGATCACTGTAACAATGATCGCTGCCCATTTCTCCTGAATTTTAGAAGAAATGGAAACACAGGAAACTCCTGCGGAATAAGCATCTAAGAACGTTGTTGTAACTGTTGAGAATACAATGATAAGCAATCCCACAACGCCAAGACCTGTCTTTAACATAATCTGTGCGATATCGTATTCGCCGGTAAAAATAGCGGCTCCCATACCGATCATGTACATAAAAATGCTGACTACGCTGTATACGAACACACTTGTAAAGGTTGCTGCGAATGGTTTTTCTGCTTCTCTCGTATAATCGCTGATAAGCGGTAACCAGGAAAGAGGCATTGCGACTGCAAGCTCTACCGCAGCTCCAAAAGTCATCATATCATCACTGACTGCGATCGGCATTACAAAATCTGTATTAAAGAAGATCACCTTAAAAAGTACCAGTGACAATACAAAGAGTGCGGTCATTGCAACGGTATTTAACTTTCCAAGATTGGTCAGTCCGATAAAGATCCACACTATGATCAAAATTCCGATCACAATTGCCCAGATCCATATACCACTATGTAACAGACCGTCTGCTGCGAGTGCACCATCATAGATCATGATAGCTGTCCAGCCGACAAGCTGCAGTACATTTAATACCGCAAAGAGAAGGCTTCCCTTCTCACCGAAACTCATTTTTACAGTTTCCATGGCACTTTTCCGCTCTTTTGCCCCGATCATTCCTGCGGCAAACATCATGAGTCCGCCGATCAGGTGTCCGAGCAGAATTGCTGCCATTGCTCTTCCAAAACCAAGTGGTGCGAAATAGGTACCGGTCAGGATCTCAGCTAAAGATACTCCTGCCCCAAACCAGATTAAGCCGTTTGAAAAAACGGAAGTTCTTTTTTCACTCATCTTTCATATTCTCCTTCGATTGCAAATGCATGATTCATAGGGCCGCTTCCTTTTCCAAGGTCAAGCATATCGGCAAGTGCGCCGGAAATATAGTTTTTCGCATACTTGACAGAGGTTTCCAAGTCTCTTCCTTTTGCAAGATTTGATGCAATTGCGGAAGATAAGGTACAGCCTGTTCCATGGGTATTTGGATTGTCAATTCTTTTTCCGTGGAACCATACGGGCTCTTTCCCTTTCTGGAAAAGAAGATCATTGGCATCATTTAACTGATGTCCACCCTTTAATAAAACTGCACAACCTAAGGTGTTACAGATGATCTCTGCTGCTTTTTCCATATCTGCTTCTGTTTTGATCTCCATCTCAGAAAGCACTTCTGCTTCCGGGATATTTGGAGTGATAACAGTTGCCAGAGGCAATAATTTACTTTTCAATGTTCCAATGGCTTCCTCGCTGATAAGTCTTGCTCCGCTGGTAGCCACCATAACAGGATCCACTACGATATTTTTTGCGTGGTATTCTGTCAGTTTGTCCGCAATCGTCTCGATCAGTTCACTTGATGAAACCATCCCGGTCTTAATTGCATCCGGATTGATATCCGTAAAAATACTATCCAGCTGCTCTGCCAAAAACTTTGGAGTTACCTCCATAATATCTGTTACGCCGGTCGTATTCTGGGCAGTCAAAGCCGTGATCGCACTCATCGCGTAAACGCGGTTTGCGGTCATAGTCTTAATATCTGCCTGGATGCCGGCGCCTCCACTGGAATCACTTCCAGCGATTGTTAATGCTGTGTACATAAAATCCTCCTTGTTTTTCCGAAGAAAAATCCTTCTTTTGCATTAATTTTGTATAGCGACCTAAGGTGGTGCCCCCAATCTGCCGCTGTATATAAAAACTGCTCTGCAGTTCCTACCTAATTAAATGATACTTGCTACTTTTTCAAGTAATTCTCTTGTTCCTTTTTCAATATCTTCACATGCGAAAATGCCGCTGACAACTGCTGCTCCCGCCATCTTTCTGCCTTTCAGCCGAAGGACATTGTCTGCGTTGATCCCTCCGATCGCAACAACCGGAATTGTTACACTCTCACAGATTTCCTGAAACAAATCTAATTCCATCGGTTTTGCATCTGCTTTCGTGCTTGTTCCAAAAACTGCTCCGCTTCCAAGATAATCTGCTCCGGCAGTTTCTGCTGCTTTTGCCTGCTCTATCGTCTTTGCTGTCACGCCGATAATCTTATCTGCTCCAAGAAGCTCTCTTGCATTTTTTATCTCCATATCAGACTGTCCGATGTGAACTCCGTCTGCATGGATTTTTTTTGCAAGTTCCACGTTGTCATTGATGATAAGCGGTACATTGTAATGATGACAAAGTTCTAATAACTCCTGTCCTTCTTTCTCAAAAGCTGCCTCATCGAGAGTTTTCTCACGAAGCTGCACTAAGGTCACGCCGCCTTTTAACGCTTTCTCTACCTGCTCATACAGTGTCTCACTGCCAAGCCAGCTGCGGTCTGTGACAGCGTATAATTTTAACTGTTCTCTTGTGATGTTCATTTTAATCCTCATTTCTGCGCACGCCTTTCGCGCATAACGAGTTTGTGCCAAGTGAGCGCAGACACAAATCTCGAGTGTGAAAAATTTATTTTTCACACTATTTCCTCAAAAAAATGCAGGAACCCAACCAAAGATTCCTGCACACAAAATACGCTCTTGCGCTCCATTATCTCCCTACGTTGGCATTATCCAAATCAGGTTCTGGGTTAAAGCTTCCGCTTACTCTCAGCCCGCCTGTGCGAGCACCCCGTTTTCCAATATCATCCTGCCGGCTGCATCACTGATTGCCGCCATATGATATATCCTTTTCAGTTATCCACACCATTCATGTGATGATGTGTTGTCTTCAACAACAATTTTATTATACACATGCATAAAAGAAATGCAAGGACTATTTTCTATCAGCCTAACTATTTTATCCATCCGGCAAATGCATATATCATCCACACATCTTAATCAAACGGAAGCTCTTCCTCCTCAAACCAATCATCTTCGTCGCTGCCTAACCATTCTTCTTCAATCATTCTGTCCACATAGGCTTCGTATTCTTTTAACACTTTATCTAACTGTTTCTTTTTGGTTTTGTCCCCGATTGCCCCATAATACTTTGCTGCGGCACGGAACATAATTTCATTTTCCTCAAGGCATTCTGATTCGTCTATGATGAACTGATGAATCAGTTTTTCTGCTGTTTCATATTCTTTTGCCCCGATCAATGCATAGACATAAGCGGTCGCTGCCATGATATTTTCCGGTTCTTTTTCAAACCATTTACAGCAGAATGAAACTGCTTCGTTTTTTCTTCCGAGAGCCTCTAACACACAACTTTTTCTGAATTTCAGATCAGAACCTGTGTAGTCTGGCCATGAAAACATTTTTAACAAAGTATCACACATCATAAGCAATACATCATACTGTTCCCGCATATCAATTTCATCCAGACAATCCTCAATCCATCCTGAAATATCATATTGATAATCGGTGTTTTCGTCCAGCATATATACTTCCTGACACCAGCTCAGTTCTTTTTGTCTTTCTTCCCGGACGATCTCCATTAAAATCTCAAATGCCTTTTCCCAGCAGGTTCCATCCTTATCGGCTCCAATCATATTCATATAACATTGGTCTGTTAGTTTTTCAAATTGTTTCCATTTTTTGTTTTTCATTCGTTGTCACTCCATACGTTTTTTGTATGGACATATTATAACACAACTTATGTTCCTACGAGACATTTTTCTGCCACAACATCTCAATTACCCATGCATATGTAAATACTTTTCTTTCGTCGCCAGCCCTCCGCGGATATGACGCTCGGATTTATTGACGTCTAAAACTTTTCTGGTCTCTGCTGCCATTGAGGCATTGATTTTTTCAAGCCGCTCGGTCACGTCTTTATGTACAGTTGATTTTGAAATTCCAAAATGCTTCGCTGCCTGTCTTACCGTCGTGTTGTTGTCGATAATATATCTTGCTATCTCAATTGCTCTTTCCTCAATATAACCTTTCAAAAAAATTCCCCTGCAATACTTGTTTTTACATTGTATGCTGTGAAATTTTTGTTTAGACTATCATTTATTTATCCACTTTTTTTGCCTGCATCTTCATCATAATATCTGTCCGCTGTCTACCTCTCCCCGCGTTCCTTCAGTCTCCGCTTATTTTCATACATATATGTATCCGCTCTCTTTCTGGTATCCACAAAGCTGCAATCCATATTGTCATCATAGAAAGCATAGCCACAGGCAATCTCCACCTCTACGCCGTTCTTTGATCCATTATACTGCTCCTGAAGTTCTAAAAGTCTCTCCATCGCGCCTTTGATACTGCTCTCCTGTGCGTTAGGCATGATCACACAGAACTCGTCACCACCGATACGGTAAATGGTGTTTTCTTTTGCAAACGCATTCGTGATCATCTCTGATGCAGTTTTCAGATAAGCATCACCGGCTTCATGTCCAAATTTATCATTACATTTTTTCAGGTTATTCAGGTCAAACATCGCAATCGCTGTCCGCTGCGGGTGAAGATGATCCTTTTCCCACTCATCATAAGCATTCCTGCTGTATAATCCGGTCAGGATGTCTTTCAATGCCAGTTCTTTGTAAATTGCCGCCTTCTGTCCTTCATGAAGTTTTTCCATGGAATCTGATGCTGCAAGCCATGCCAGCAGACAGATATAAACAAGAAATCCGGTTTTTCCCAGAACATCCACAACACTTGAAATAATATAAAAAGAAGTAATATCTGCCAAAAAAGCCACAAAAAGGATAACGATCCCGACAATATTCGTTTTTGCGATTTTATTCATGCCATGTTTTTTCACATAATGGTACAGCGCACAGCCAAGATACGGAATGCCTAACGCCATAAGAATATGGGTAAACGTTGCGGATTCCCGAAATTCCAGTATTCCTGTCATGTGAAGCAATATGCACGCCACCATATTTACAACACTGAGCAGTGAAATTGTTCCTGCAATCCACTTATCTTCCGGCATTAAAAATCCATGTACAAACAATGCAAACGGAGCCGGCATGAGCATGATCAGTATATAGCCCAGATTCGAGCTTGCGACCACATTCGGAATAAGAAGTGCCATCATTACCGTCTCATTTAAGGACCACGCTCCCATAAACAAGGCAAACAGCCCGAAATAAAGTACATAATTGTCGATATTGATTTCTCTGTTTACAATCACATAATATAAGATCAGAAAGATTCCGATTGCCAGTTCTAACACGCAGACTACTGCTGCCAACGCAGAACCTCTTATCAGACTGAGCACCTCGTTCACGGACTCTCCAATGTAAAAAGAAAGCGTCTCGCTGCTGACTCTCTGGTACACAGCTTCCGTCCGCACGACCACCTGGTCACAATCCGGTCTGATTTCTATAAAATTCCACAGAGATCCCGGTGTTTTTCCGAAAACAGAGGAAACCGGTTTCACTTCATAAATCTTCTCTCCATCTTCATACACCGCAACGCGCAAATGTATCGAATAGAACACAAGCGTAACGTTTTCCTGTCTGAAATCATCACCCGAAAAAATGTATTCTTTTGTCATTTTGTCGATCTGCTCTACACTCTGGGGTGTGATCGTCTGCTTCCCGGCAACCTCCCCTTTGCGAAAACTCGTTTCATTTCCTGCAAACAGAAAACCGCAAATGATAAATATAAGCCCTATAAGTATCGCAAAGTAATAAGATCCTGATAATAATTTTTTCATTTAAATTTCCTTTGTAGTGACAGTTTCTATAAAAACTGTTTCAGGGAGTCTTCCACTTTTTTACACCTCTCTGCCACGATATTTTCCATGGTTGGATTACATACTTCCATAAGATATGGATGTCCGACAAACTCCAACATTGTTCTGTCGTTTTCGTTATCACCAAATGCTGCCATCTCATCCGGTGCGATTCCAAGCCTCTCGCCGATTTCCTTTAACGCAGCGCCTTTGCTTGTCCCCAGCGGTGCAAAATCCACCCAGCGGTTTCCGGATGTGACGATAATGCACTGGTCGGCTGGATATTTTTCACGAAATGCTGTTGTTGCCTTTTCCTGCTTGTCCGGCTCTGTAAAATACGACACTTTGATGATCGGCTCCTCAATGCGTTCCGGCGCGTCGATCACCGTCACGTGGTTTCCAACGACATCCCGCACATGTGTGACAAAATCTTTCGACTTTGGAATGAGATAAGAAGTCCGCTCGCCTGAGATCACGATCTCGCAATCCGGATGATCCATCACCGTGTGACAAATATCTAACGCAAGAGAATCTTCAAACTGCCTCTTGACTAACACCTGATTGCTGTGCATCACGAGTGCACCATTTTCGCACAGGTACATAATATCGTCTTTTACCGGGGCGAATAACTTTTGCAGATTCACATACTGCCTTCCGCTTGCCGGCACAAAATAGATTCCTTTTTTTGTTAATTTTTCTACAATCGGAAATAATTCCGGATTGCAGTGTTTTGCAAAATTCAGTAATAACGTTCCATCGAGATCGCTGGCGATCAATTTAATCTGTGACATGTTTCTCTCCTGTCTTTTTTTCTCGTCCAAACAGGGAAGCCCAGAAACTCTTCTTCTGCTCCTTCTTCCGCTGTTCCTCCAATGCTTCTATCTCTTCCTCTGACTGATAACCCGGTAAAATATCATCCGCAAAATTTCTTCCCTGCAGATTCTCCATATGATCAATGCGTGTGCACATTTCTTTTGTCGCTTCTAACATGTAAACCATCATTTTCTTGACGATCAGGTAAAGTTTATCCGCATTATGACGGATCTCATCCGGATTTTCCTCCATGAATACGCACTCATCGCCCCACACCCGAAGCCATTCCAGACGGTCGCGCTGCTCCTTGCGCACCACACTGAGGAAACGGCTCACCATAGCATTGTGGTCATCCTCCCTTGTATAGCAGAGGTAATCTTCCAATGTGGCACTTTCCGGAAAATGAATCCCATAATATCCATTATAAATACGGCATATTTTTTCTGTCGCCTTGCGCAGCATCATGCCGCATCTCTGCGGTCTCGTCCAATATAATTCCTCTGCTTTCTCCAGATTTCTATACAGGGCATCGTATAACTGCTTCAAGTCCTCTGTAGCCGGTTCAGCGTCTTTTATGTAATCGAAATTCATGCTGTTTTCCATCCCCTCATTGCTCTTAGCTTTGTCCGTAAATCCCTCTTTTTTCCGAAAACATGTTTCACTTATCCCTCAAACAGCGGTGTAAAGTCTTCCGTGTCTCCGCAAAAGAAGCCGCCTGTTTTTCCAATGATCCTGCGCATGACGTTTGTTGCTTCCTCATAAGTTTCCGGCTTAAAGGTAACAAGGAAAACGGATTTTGCCTGATGCTCTGCGGCAAAAGAAGCCGTGATCTCATCTTTTGGATGAATCTGCGCTGTCTCAATATCCACCGATGCTCCGTCTGCCATTCCAATCTCTAAAACGCCTGCATCTTCCCATATTTCCAATTCGTAACCGTCCTGCTCACCAAACGCTTCATAAATCTGCCGCACACCGATCTCCTGCGGTGTCATATAAAGCCAGTCTCCCGGCACTTTTTCCCGGATCTGCGTATTCTTCGGTTTTCCTTCAGATTTCTTTTTCGGCTGTCCTGTTCCTTTTTTCCCTGATAACTTCATCTTTTCCTCTCCCGAATTAATTACTGTGAACAGTAATTATCCATTCCTAGAATTTCTCTCGTAATTTCAGATACGATATGCTACACTGATTATAGCCGATATTTGAAAGGGATTCTATAGATTTATGAAAATTTTGATATTATCCTGTGACACAGGAGAAGGACATAACAGTGCCGGAAAGGCAGTGAAGGAAGCTGCCGAGCAAAAAGGGCATACCGTGGAAATGTTAGATATGTTTCTTTTATCCGGGAAACGCACTTCACACGCTGTTGCCGGAGCTTATGTTGGCATTGTAAAACATATACCATTCTTTTTCGGATTCATTTATAAATTAGGCATGCTGATCTCCAGTTCCAGAAGGAAATCCCCTGTCTATTTTGCCAACGCACTGTTAGGGAAAAAGTTAGCATCTTACATTGAAGAAAATCATTTTGACATTGTTGTCACCCCGCACCTTTACCCTGCGGAAACAATGACTTATATGAAAAAGAAGAAATTGCTGCGCATTCCTGCTGTTGCAGTCGGAACAGACTACACTTGTATTCCATTCTGGGAAGAAACAAACCTTGACTATTACGTGATCCCTCATAAGGATCTCATTCCCGAATATGTAAAACGTGGTGTTCCGAGGGAAAAGCTGCTTCCATACGGAATCCCGGTGCGACAGGATTTCTGCAGCAATGCATCTAAAGACGCAGCAAGGGAAAAACTGCATCTGCCTCTGGATGTTCCGATGTTTCTTGTTATGAGTGGCAGTATGGGATTTGGAAAGCTGGCTGTTTTTGCCGCTGAGCTTGCACTCCGCTGCCGGAATGGCGAACATATCGTGATCATCTGCGGAAATAATACTAAGATTGAGCGCATTTTACGAAAAGAATTTCATTTTAACAAACGGGTTCACATTATAGGCTACACCAACCATGTATCCCTTTTTATGGACGCCTGCGATGTTATTTATACCAAGCCTGGCGGGCTTACCTCAACGGAATCTCTTGTAAAAAATATTCCGATCGTCCACACCGCTCCAATTCCGGGATGTGAGACTGCAAACCTGCGGTTTTTTGGTGCAAGACATCTCTCTGTCTCGTCAAAGCATCTCTCCAAACAGGTGCAGCTTGGCAAGGCACTGATCCACAATGATGCACTGCGCGATCAGATGTTATCCGCACAGCGCAGGGAACGTAAGCCTGACGCCGCTATGCAGATTGTAAAATTATTAGAAGATCTCACTGTCTGATTATTTTGTGGCTGCGGTTATGCTTTTCTGCGCCACGTCACTATTACTACGAAAGGTTTTATTTTATGTTATATCTCTTTTTTACACTCCTTGGTTTTGTCCTTGGAAGCACCCTCTTTGCCTACTGGGTGCCAAAAATCCTCAAACATGTTGATATCCGTGAACTTCCAAAAGACCATAATCCGGGCGTTGCCAATGCCTTTATGTATGGTGGGTTTTTCTGCGGACTGCTCTCCCTGATTTTGGAACTGGCAAAAGGATTTGTCCCGGTATTTTTAGGGCAGCATTTTCTTGACATCCATTCGCTGCTTTTTGTTCCGGTTCTCGTTGCGCCGGTGTTCGGGCACGCGTTCCCATTTTTGCGCAAAGAAAAAGGCGGTAAAGCAATCACCGCCTCTTTTGGAGTCCTGCTTGGTCTTTTTCCGGAAATGCGTCCGGCTGTTTACCTTGCATTTTTCTTTATTTTCTTTTCCCTGGCTGTGGTCGTAAGCCCACACTCCTTCCGGTCTGTGGTCACCTTCGGTCTTTTTGCACTGTGTGTACTGTTCACAGTCAAACTCCCGTCGGTTAAACTTGGCTGCGTTATTATTTCCGGTATTGTGATCTACCGCCACTTTATCAAGTATCAGGGCGAAGCTCTCACGGTAAACCTTTTCAAACATACCACGTAAACCACGTGTTGTGGTCTTCTACCAGCATAAAACCTCATGACCGTCTTCCGTCACAAGCACCATAATCTCCCACTGTGCGGAAGGAAGTCCGTCATCTGTATACACTTCCCAGTCATTATCAGAATCTACATAGATATCCGGCTGTCCCATATTGACCATTGGCTCAATCGTAAAGATCATGCCTGGAACCATTAACATCTCCTGACCACGTCTTGAATTGTAGCCTACCCACGGCTCCTCGTGGAATTCCAGACCTACACCGTGTCCGCCGATCTCGCGCACGACTGTATAGCCATTGGAAAATGCATGGTCATGCACTGCCTGACCCATGTCTCCTAAGAATCCCCATGGTTTTACTTCTTTTAATCCAAGTTCTACACATTCCTTTGTAACCTGAACAAGTTTCTTCTTTTCAAGGCTTACCTCTCCGATGCAGAACATTCTGGAAGAATCCGAAAAATATCCGTTTAAAATCGTGGAACAATCCACGTTGATGATATCTCCTGCTTTTAAGATCACATCTTTTGAAGGGAAACCATGACACACCTGATCGTTCACAGATGTGCAAACAGAAAACGGATAACCCTCATAATTCAATGGTGCCGGGATTCCTCCCATGCTCGTTGTCATATCATACACGATTTTGTCGATCTCTGCGGTATTCATACCTTCGTGGATGTTTTTCTCAATGTAATCCAGAACTGCAATATTGATCTTGCAGCTCTCTTTGATGCCTGCGATCTGCTCCGCATTTTTAATGATGTTATGCTGCGGTACGATGTGTCCCTGTGCCGCATATTTTGCGATTTTTGCATCAAACGCCTCATGGCATGTTTTATATTTTCTACCGCTTCCACACCAGCATGGATCATTTCTTCCAATTTTTACTGACATAATTTTTCTCTTTTCTACTTTTCTAATTGTCAAGCGTTACAGAGCCAAATTCCACTCTGTCCCACACTTTTTCCTTCACACTGCATGTGTGCTCCTGTAAAAGTGCCTCGTAGGCCTCCCCATTAAAATTATACGCCTCATATTCTTTTTGATTCATCTGGGCATAAATGCTCTGGTACTTATCCGCTAACGCTATTTTTTCCATGGAAAAATCAAGTTCATCCTCGGAAATTCCCAACTGATCTTTCTGCCAATCCTCTAAGTCAGACCAGAAATCATTCTCATCATTTTCAAGATACGTTCTCTCTGCCGCATCCAGTTCTACGCCTTCTGCCACAGCCATCCGGTAAAAAATCTCATCATGAACCGCCATATCCAGTGCCGCCTGCTTTGCAGCAAGTTTCACAAACTGACCGTCCGTGTATACATTCCAATACTGTCTCGGATTGTCCGGGTTGTAAAGAATGGCCTGCTCCTGAACCGTTTTCTCCTCATACGCCACATAAAATGCGATATCACGTAAGGTCAGGTCGGCATCATCCACCGTAACTGCTGTTTCATCCAGTTTCTCATTGAAAACCAGATATTCTTTCTTCTCTTTCGACTGAAAAGAAAATGCAATGACCACGATCAGGATCAGCACAAGAATGATTGTAAAACGAATCCGCTTCTCCATATTTACCGCCACGCCCTTCTGTCTGGTGCTTACTGACAAAGTTTTGCAACCACCTGATTGATCACGCTTCCCTCTGCTTTGCCTTTTTATTCCGGCATAACATTTTTCATGATCATTCCTTTATTCTTACCTGCAACGATATCTGCAAATTTTTCTGTGATAAATGCCTCTACTTCCTCTGCGGACATCATTTTTGGTGCATATTCCTGATAGATATCATATCTTGCCTGATATTCTTCTTTTAAATCGGTTCTCTCTGCCGGGCAGGTATCGATCTGCTCTTTGACGGATTTGATCTCTTTTAAGATCACGCGGTCTACGATCTCCTCGCTGATGTTGTCTCTGCATCCCTCATCAATGGCTACTTTCTTCGCTGCGGATACTAATGCGGAAATTGCATCTTTGCGAACTTTATCTCTTGCCTTCATGGCTGCTATCATGTCTTTCTGTAACTGTTCAAACTGCATAATAATTTCCTTCTTTCATTTTTTGGTATAGCGAAACTCACTTTCGAATTACGAAATTTGCAATTAAGTCGTTGATGTTAGTACGAACAAACTCCGTGTGATATTATATCACTTTTTCTAATAAGATACAATTCTTTTGTCGAGACACTTGCCAACACTATAGTACTCTCCGGATCGTCAGAATCGTACGATACGTCGCACTTCCGTAGCAGATTCCGTTTGTCGGGCTGGAGGCATGGACGATGCGTCCGTTTCCCATGTAGATTGCAACGTGTCCCGGATAGCAGATGATATCACCCGGCTGTGCACAGTCGTAACTGACTGCCTGTCCGCAGCTCTGCATGGAATAGGAATTTCTCGGAAGTGAGATTCCGAACTGCCCGAAGCATGCCATGACAAAGTAAGAACAATCAGATCCCTCGGTCAGACTGTTACCGCCATATACATACGGATATCCGACATACTGGCTTGCAAAAGCAACCACATCACTTCCGCTGACACTTGTGGTATGTGCAGGATTTAAACCTGAAGATGTTAAACCGGTTCCTGAACCTGAAGTTGACGCATTTGTGTCACCGCCCGTTGTGTTTGACTGATTTCCTGCATTTTGCTGTTGCTGCTGTTGTTGTGCTGCACGCCTCGCTGCCGCCTCTTCCGCTGCCTGACGTGCCTGCTCATTTGCAATGATCTGGTTCTGCTGTTTGATGGTATTTGCATACTGACTTGCAAGACTTTTTGCACTTGCAAGCTGGGCGTCAAAATTATCCATTGCTGCACTTTTTTCTGTGATCAGAGCCTGCAGGGAAGCTGCCTGATCTTCGTAGCTGATTTTTAATTCTTCCATTTCTGCAAGCTGGGCATTCAGCTGATCTTTCAGATCTGCTACCTGCTGTACAGTCTCCTGATATGCGGTAAGCTGCTTTCGGTCATAATCATAAACTTCGGATACATATTCCACACGGTTTAACAGATCCGTAATACTTGTAGCCCCCATCATGGCTTCCCAGTAGTTGCTGTCACCGTTTTCATACATGTACTGGATTCTCGTTTTCATCGCATTATACTGCGTCTGTTCTTTCTCCTGTGCCACTTCTAAATCTGCATTCGCCTGATCGATCTCATCCTGCTTTGCACTCATATCATTTTCCAGAAGATCCATGTCTGTGAGCAGTGCCATTAACTGATCATCATACGCATCCATTTCCTCCTGCAAGTCACTCTGGGCTGCCTGAATCTCATCGATCTGGCTGTTGATATTGTCTAACTCCTGCTGTGCCTCATTTTTCTTATTTTTTGCGTCATTAATAACCGTTGCACGGACGGAATAAATGCTTCCAATGCCGAGTACGCAAGCCATTGCTGCCGCAACAATTTCTTTTCTGACTTTTATTTTCTTTATCGCCTGTAAAAACTTCATAAAGCGTTAATCTCCTTCATTCGTTAGCGCATACGCTAATGTGATACGCACTTATTTTAACACATCTTATGAAGAAATTAATAGAGTTTCCATAATTTTACACATATAACTAATAAGCAGATTATGAACAATCAACAAAATTCCAGATAAAGTCCCGTCGGGAAAAGACAGCGCACAATTTCGAATGCAGGAATATAAGCTGAAATATCCACAAAAACCGGACAGAACACGAGGTTTATCAACAACAGTAGAAACATCTGGGACGTAAATCCCGTCATACTGCGTATCCATTTTCCAACAAATGCAATCCATAGCGCGCAGATCACCAAAAGCAGACACATTGCTGTCACTTCTATAATGAAGCCCCTGCTTTCCCCGCTGCTGCACACCATGACTGTGCCAAGCACTGCCGGTACCGTTCCAGCCGCAAGAAGTCCCATGATCTGAAAACCGTCTCCCATTGGTGCCGGCAGCACCAGATATGGCTTTCCCTCTCCTGCATCAAAACGGCGTCCATATTCCACAAACATGATAAAAAATAAAAACACCGCCACAAGACCATGGATTGGAAATACCTTCTGTGCGGTATTTCGGACATTTTCTACCGCTTTCGTCTGCTCCACATTCACCTGAAAAACTTCGCTTCCAGCCAGATACTTTTCGTTATTTTCCAACAGTGTACTTTCAGCCGCAGATGCATTTTCACCGAATAGCTGCTCTGCCCTCGCACTTAACATCTGTCTGCCATACACCTCAAACAGTGCAGCGTAAAAGGTCTCCCGCGCCACCTCACCTTTGGTCGTAAGCGGCGTGCAGACATAGGAAACGCTGTTTTTTAACTTTTCGTGTTCAAACTTCTTTTCAAAGTTCTGTGAAAAATAGAATCCACACTCTAATTTTCCTGCGACAAGATCCGCTAACAGCGTCTCCCTGCTGTCATACTCCACAAATGAAAAAATGCTTTCCCGCTCTTTTAAATGCTCCAGCACTTCTTTTCCATGCGCTCCTTCTGTTGACACAACTCCAACCGTCACATTATCTGACTGCGGTATCGAAATCTGCCCGGCAAGCCAGACAACCAGAAGCATTGCAGCTAACAGTAAAAGGCTTGTCCCACGTTTCAGCCATGCCTTCAACTGTAACTGATACCATGTCAGTATCTGTGGCTTCTTCCATTGAGACAGAGAACCGCCTGATTTTCTTCGTTTCTCATCACCCTTTTTCCGCAAGCTGCTGACTTTCGCCCAGATCACACTGACTCCAAGAAACCCGAAAAGCATCAGAAAAAGCAGCTTTGTATCCCTTGCATCTATTCCAAAAAAGAGCAGTTTCAGATAATAATTATCCCAGAATGTCAGTGGGAAAAAAGGTGCAATTTTTTCAAACAGCTTCGGCAGATACGCAGTCGGGATCACAATGCCCGATGCAATGACCTGAAGCATATTGACGGCAAGCAGTACGACCGTTCCTCTTGTGCTCTCCCCGGAAATAGTATAGACCAGATGAAAATACGCTGCGATCACTGCCGCAAGCAGCAACGTTCCAGCGAGTACTTCCCTGTCAAACCACAAAAATGACAAATGATACTGTTTCGACACCGCGCACCCCGCCACATAAATAATCGTCCCAGCAAGCCATAATGGGATTGTCATAAGCAACAGTTTGATCAGTGCATTTTTTCCTTCCCCAATCCCATAAATGCGGATTTTATTTTCCACCGCACGGCTCTGCCTCTGATACAAATGGCTCTGGTTCACTCCGAGCATAAGTAACAGGATCAAAACGCCCGCTGAAAAATAGTATTGATAAAGATCCGCCTTCCCAAGCGAAGAATATACGCTTTTCTGAAAGACCAAAGTGCGGTCAAGGGCTTCATAAATATAAAGGTCTGCTATCACATCACCGATCTGGTCATTTGTAAGCTCTGCCCTGTAAATTCCGGCGGTGTCATAAGCTGCATAAACACCTGCCTCCGCCGTCCGAAGCAGCGAGACACCGTCTGTCACAAGCTCGCCAAACACTCTTGTATTTAACGGTGCATTTTCCGGAAAATAAATGGTTGCAGGCGTATTTTTTCCGGAATCCACATCTTCATAAAACTGCTCCGGCAGAGAGAGCACAGCATCCAGACTGCCCTCTCCTAGCGCATCCAGCGCAGATTTCTGATCCAGATATTGAAAATGGCAGACACTTTTCACGCTGTCCATGTTGGAAATAAACTGCGCCACCATTTTGGTCTGATTCTCATCCTCCGGGATCACAACGCCAATCTCTGCCGTCTGAAAAACGCCCGCATCACTCATAACGAGACTGACCGCAAGCACTCCGCCTGCGATCAGTAATAACATAACTATAAACTTTACAATGCTTTTTCTTTCCGCTATCAGGCTTTTTTTGCCCTCCAGCGCCAGATATCTGAAAAAAAATTTCATTGATTAAAATCCACCTAACAATGCTCCAAAAATCTCACTCAGAAGACTTCTCCATTCTTCTTCCGTTGCATTTCCAAGATCAAACAGCTCCCCGGAAACCTCGTCAAACTGAGCGCCCTTTTCCCATGTGACAGTTCCGCTCATGTCTTCTGAATCCATTCCAAGATCGTCGATCGTAAGTACTGCACTGTTTTTGTCAATTGCAAGATTTCCTGCAAATTGATACGAGTATGTGCTGTCCATACCTGTGACATCATATGTGATATCGCCGCTGCTGCTGTCATAGGTAAAAACTGCTGTTCCATTTTCCTCGGAAAACGTAATGGTCTGTACAGTGCCTTCCTGATCTCCCTCAAGATTAAAAACTTCCTGCCCGTCTGTCAAAAGCTTCATATTCTGCATTCTGGTGTCTCCACCAAGGAACTGGATTTCCGTGGTACTCTCCGCTTCCGGTGTCACATCGATTGCCGCATACTGACCTTTGTATAGATAGAAAACTACTGTTGTGCTGTCCGGCATTTCTTCCACTTTCTCTCTCAGCCCTGCAACATAATCTGCTGCTGTCACATCCAATGTCTCTAACAGTTCCGCATAACTTTCACCATAAAGGTTCTCCACGCCGTCGATCACGTGATTCATGTTTTCCTTTGTCACTACGGTTTCATAACCTTTGCAGCTATGCTGTTCCCCATTGATGACAAAGTCTTTTGTCTCTGTTTTTGTAAATTCAAGAGAATTGTATTCGTCCACAAATATTTTCTTTAACTCGGCACGGACTTCGTCGGATTTCTGCGCATCAAACGAATCGCGAAGTGCTGCGTCCATTGCATCCAGCATATTTTTATCTACCATTTCAAGCAGATAACCTGTCTTTTCATTCCGGTAATCATAAGTAAAAAGCTGATCGCTGATCGTCGGAACTTCAATCTGCACCAGTTCGGCGTTCATGTCTGCCAGAAAATCAATTGCTGGCACACCGGAAATGTTCAGATTTCCCTTAATCTGCTTCTCGTCCTTTGAATTGCGTCCTTCTATGGAAAAATCACCATTTTCCGTAGACATATCCATTTTTAACGTATACTCTTCGGAATATAAAGATGCACAGTCTTTGATTGCCTCGCCAAAGCTTCCAGTGTCACTGACTGTTTTTGCTCCTGCAAGCAGCACCTTTTTGGACGGACTTAAAAATGCTCCGGTCTTTACTACCGCAAAAGCGCCAATGCCGCCTATGGCAACGACTGCTGCTACTGTTCCGGCAATGATCGCGATTTTTTTGTTTTTCTTTTTTGATGGCTGTGGTGTGAATGTTTCCACTGCATTTAACGTTGCATCCGTGTTCTCCACCGGATTTTGTGTTTCAAATTGTTCGTTCATAACGAATCCTCCTTTATTTTTCTTCTGTTCTTCCTGTTTCTATAGGTGCTTCTTCTGCCCGGCTGTTTCACCGGACCTGCTGGCAAATTTCTGTAAAATAGAATCCGCATCCAGCTCCTGCACTTTTCCCTCTTCCATAAAAAGGCAGCGGCTCGCGTTGCGGATCTCACTCTCATCATGTGTGGTCATGAGAATGATCCCTTTTTTCTGCTGATAGGTTTTCATCCACTGATGAATACTTTCTTTGTAAGAAAGATCTAGTGCAGTTGTCGGCTCATCCATTAGCACAAACGGCGGATTTTCCACGAGCGCACTTGCAATGCTAAGGCGCCGTTTCATGCCGCCGGAAAGCTTCCGCACTTCTGTTTTTAACAACTCCTCCAAATGAAACTGCCAAATCAGCTCCTTCATGTACGCATTACCGCTGCCACCCCAGAGTTTTAAATTATCCTGCACTGTCAGTTCTTCTAACAGCGGATTTTCCTGCGGAACATAACCGCAGAGCCGTTGGAACGCACTGCTTCCGTAGGATATGTTTTCTCCAAAATAGCATAACTTTCCTGCGTCCGCTTTTAAAGTTCCTGCCATGATCTGCATCAAAGTGGATTTTCCGCAGCCATTTTTTCCTGCAATGGCAACGCACTCTCCCGATTTTACCTGAAATGTGATATCGGACAGTACTTTCTTCTTGCCATAACTTTTTCGAATCTGTGTTACTTCAATCATGTTTCAAACTATATTCCTGCACCCGATGTTTCAGGCGGTAGGAATATACGCTTTCTCCTGTTTTTACTCTACTTTTTTTACAATGAGGATTTTCTCTCCCCTGCGCAGATTTTCATCCGTTCTGTGGTTGTCTCGCAAAATATCCCCAACAGTTGTGTGATTTTCTTTTGCAATGTTCCAGAGGGAATCTCCGTCTTTTGCAATGTATCCAACCAGTCCCGGACGTTTCTGCAACTGCTCCATGTCTAACGGTTCCTCTTTTGTATCAGTTATATTATCTATCTCTTCCTGCTCAAATGCAAGCAGATCCAGTGCAATCACTGCTTTTATCTCCACATGATCCTGATCTAACATGACCGCGGACAACTGGTTGATCCGACATTCCAGCTCTGTCTGCAGACGGTTGTTTTGTTCCGTCATTTGTAGTTCTGTCCTTTTTCCAACATTCTGCTGTGGAATCTCGATCAACTGTTCAAACGGATAAATCTCCCTCGCTGAGCCAATCGGCATCTGATCGTCCGTCGTGATATAAAGCAGTTCTGCGACTAAGATTCCCTCTGCCCGCACTCCCTGCTCCGTTAGTTCTGTGTGCTCTAAGTGTACGGTTCCCTCGCAGGAGCAGATCTGTAAAATTTTTTCCTGACTTTCCGTTAATTCCATTTGTTCCGTCAGACGGCACTGGCTGTCATTTTTCACGGAAATATGATTTAAAGTCACGCCGGAGCAGACGGGGATCAGTTCTTTTTTCAGAGAATACAGATCTTCCAGCATGGAAATCTCCTGCTCCTTCCACACACGGATATCCAGATTCAGCACCAGTTCCAGAACAAGAACACGCTCCTCGCCGTCATAATCCGGCTTCACTTCCAGTTCCTTCGAAACCGGTTCCACCTTCACTTTGTAAATACTGTCACTCTCTGCCCCTGCATCACATTCCACTCCGCAGTCTAAAGGAATCACCGTCTCATACCACTGCACGCGTCCTGCTTCCTCTTCCTCCTGATATAAAACAGATACAAGGATCTCTCCGCCAATCTTGACGCCGTCCTGCCCCATTTTTGTATCCATGTTGCGGATCTCTAAGCTTTTCCATAAAATCTCCTGCACGTTTGGCTTGCTTGAAGGCAGTGTGATCTCGGTTTTCTGACGGCACTGATCATGTTTTCTGCATAAAAGCTGTAATACTTTTGTGCTCCGGTATCTCTGCTCACAGCCACAGTCTTCTTCTAAGCCGACGCAGAGTTCCTCGTCTTTTTCCCGCTGTTCTTCTGCATTCAGCAAAATAACCGCGCGCACACTGATTTTTCTGGAATGGATCACACCGATCGTAAGGTCTTCGATTTCCCCTGATGCCTGGATCACGTCATATTCCTGTACGCCGTCCATGTTGAGTTTTTCCTGAAACGGGATTTCTCCTTTTAAACAGCTGATTTTTCCATTTTCCTGGTCGCTGCGGTACAGCACCTTGAAAACAAGGCGTCCTTTTAACCATGCGGCACCTGCTGCCGCCTTCACCTCGTCAAAATGAAGCTCTCCTTTTTCCTTCAAAACTTTTACAATGTCCGGCCGGTAATCCGGCACGTTATAATCATCATCTAATGTGATCTGGCTCTGTGCGCTGGCAAATTTCATGCAGCTATGTAATTTTATTTTATTTAATTGCAAAAAAATACCCCCGATTCGAAATCCTTTTTTTCATTGTATTCGAATAGAGGGAATTTTATACACGCTTTTGTAATATGCTTCCGGATAACTGCCGTCTAGCAGAGTTTCATGCGGATATCTTTTGTAATAATATCATTGTAACTAAAGGATAATAACTGAGGTTGATTATCATCACGCTCATCATTGACCAAGATTGTAAAAACACTTGGATATGCATGCTGGATCACTCCCTGCTGGATGTCTACCTTGTTGCGTCCACGGTCAAGCTGGATCATAACTTTACTTCCACACTGCTGGTGTACGGATGCACGTACTTTACTGATGTCTGCCTGTTGCATTTCTCTACCTCCTTATTTCACGCTTTACTTTAGCACTGTAATAAATTTTTGTCAAACGGATTTGGCTATTTTGCATGAAATTCATGAATATTTGCAATTTTTTGCATTTTTTGGACTTTTTTTCATACAAATCTACTCAAACACCACATTCTCGTCCCGCAGTTCCACCTTCACCACAATATATGGATAGCTCGGACTCTTGCTTATCGTCTCCCCCTTGCGCGGTCCGATCAGTTCTGTGTCAAAAATGATCGCATTGGATGTCAGATACACTTCCTGCATACAGATACTGTATCCTCCTGTTTCCTGCTCTCCGTAACCTCTTACTATGTATAAAAACGTATCATCCTTGTAGGTCATTTTGAAATCTGCCGCCTTTTTCTCCTCGATATCCGCTAATAGTTCCTCCGGAATCTCGTTTTCTGCGACGATCGTATAATCGAGATCACTGATTTTTGTCCGGTTTGTCTGTTCCACACTGCAGCCGGCACAAAAAAGAACTGTAATTATAAAACCTGTCACCCACGCCCCACACCTGCGTATTTTTCTTTTTGTCTGCATACCTGCCTCCAGTTTCTGCGCATTGCTGCACAGCATTTTTGCTCTTATACTATTGTATGCGGGTGGCAACATATTTATTCCTAATTTAAGTGGTGAAGGCGAAACTCCTTTTTTGTTATGAAGAATGTGAAAATGAAACAAAATTTTCGAAAACACGCTTTCGCTACGTGTCGCTCGCAGCGGTGCTAGCATGCCAGCCATAGCTAATGCTATGCCCGCCAAGCAAGAACCGGCGGCTCCCCAGTGTTTTCTCAAGCTTTTGTTTCATTTCCACATTTTAATCTACTCTATGCGAGTTTCGCATTTATCAGATCTTCTTAATTTTATAAGTTGTCTTTCTCATATTTAACATTTATAATGAAGGAAGTTATTGAAAACATTTAACTTTTAAAATGCAGTTAATTACGAAACTTTAGAAGAATGTGGATTGAGATGTGACAATTTAACAAAAGCTTGAGAAAACACTGTGGAGCCGCCGGTCCTTAGAAGTCAGCTTCTGTATTTCATTCTGATTTATCAGAAATGAAATGCAGGAGATGAGTTCTTAGTACCGTTGCGAGCGACACGTAGCGAAAGCGTGTTTTCGAAAATTTTGTCAAATTGTCACATCCTTCACAGCATAAAATAAGTTTCGTATCACTATCTAAAGGAGAAAGGACTCAATATGATAAGACTTATACTCGCACTACTTTTCGCTATTTTATATCTGATCATCGGAATACCGGTGCTCGGCGTCGAATGGCTCATTGCAAAATACAACCGGAAAGCTGCTGACCTCAGCCAGCTCCGCATGGTACAATGGGCGTTCCGCGTGATTTTATTCATCTGTGGAACAAAAGTAACCGTCATCGGAGAGGAAAATGTTCCAAAAGATCAGGCGGTATTGTACATCGGAAACCACAGAAGTTACTTCGATATTATTATCACATATGCGCGCTGTCCGCGACTGACTGGCTACATTGCAAAAAAAGATATGGAAAAAGTGCCATTGCTCCGCACTTGGATGCGCCGCCTGCACTGCCTGTTTATCGATCGTGAAAATGTAAAGGAAGCCTTAAAGACGATCCTTGCCGGAATTGATAATGTAAAAAATGGAATCTCCATGTGTATCTTCCCGGAAGGCACAAGAAATAAAACAGATGATCTGATGCTCCCATTCAAAGAAGGAAGCTTTAAGATTGCGGAAAAGAGTGGCTGCCCGATCATTCCAATGGCAATCACCAATTCCGCAGATGTTTTAGAAGCCCATATGCCACGCGTCAAAAAAACACATGTGATCGTGGAATACGGAACACCGATTTATCCAAATGAACTTGACAAAGAACAGAAGAAAAAAATCGGAGCCTACTGCCAGAATGTAATTGCCGAAATGCTCGAAAAAAATAAGGACATGATCGCATAAAATTACTTCGTCAATTCCTTCACAATCTCTGGAAATCCCATAAAATGGGACGCTTTCACAAGGATTGTATCTCCGCTCTTTGCTTCTTTTAAAAGATTCTGAATCAGTGCAGCTTTTTCCCCGTAGTAGTGAACTTTTGTTTCACTGCTGCACTCCTGCACTGCCTCAGCGATTTCTTTTGAAAGAGTTCCTGCGCAGTAAAGTATATCAATTCCTTTTCCTGAAAAATGCGCTCCAACCATGCGATGAAGCTGTTTTTCCTCCGCTCCAAGTTCTCCCATGTCTCCGAGAACTGCGATTTTTCTGCCCGGTGCTTTGGATAACACATCAATAGAAGCTTTCATGGAAACTGGATTCGCATTGTAACAGTCATCAATGATCGTCACACCGTTCTTATGGATGAGGTTGCTTCTGCCGCCGATTGTCTGCACTGCTTCAATTCCACGTTTCATCTCCTCGCTATTAAGTCCAAGTTCTCTTGCCACGCTCACTGCCGCCAACGCATTGTATACATTATGCTCCCCGGCAATTGGAATCTCCACTTCCATTGTGACTTCTTCCCCAGTCTTTTTGTCCGGGTAATGGATCACGGCTTTTGTTCCGGTCAGACCAACCGCCTCTACATCTGTTGCGTAGATTGCTTTCTCTGCGAGTGTCTTTGTTCCTTCCTCTGTCTCTGCTGTTTTGGCTTCTTTTCCGATGCCATAAAAAACTGCAGGTTTTCCGTTGACGATTTTTTTCTCACAAAGCTTATCGTCATCCCCGTTTAAGACTGCAATGCCGTCCGGCGTCAGGTGTGCAAAGCTTTCTGTCTTTGCTTTTAAGATACCATCTCTTGTGATCAGATTTTCCAGATGACAAAGCCCGATATTGGTGATCACGCAGATATCCGGATATGCCATAGTTGCCAGCCGATCCATTTCGCCAAACTCTGAGATTCCCATTTCCAGCACTGCCACCTGATGTTCTTCCCGGATTTTAAAAATTGTGAGTGGAAGTCCGATCTCATTATTCAGGTTGCCTTCTGTTTTTAACACATTGTATTTCTGTGCCAGAACGGATGCGATCATCTCTTTTGTACTGGTCTTGCCAACACTTCCTGTGATCCCAACGACTTTGATATCAAGGCTTCTGCGATAATCGGCTGCCAGCTTTTTCATTGCATCCAGACTGCTTTTTACCAGAATATATGGACCAGCAGGATTTTCCAATTGTTCCTCAGAAAGAACTGCCAGCGCTCCTTTTTCAAAAACGGATGAAATAAAACTGTGACCGTCTACTTTTTCTCCACGCACCGGAATGAATAAATAATCTTTTTCCACAAGGCGGCTGTCGATTACGGCCCCCATAATCTCTCTTTTTTTATCTGCTTCATTTCCTATGTAAGTACCGCCACAAACTGCTGCGATATGTTCCAAGGTCATATTTCTCATATACACTTCTCCTCATTTCACTCAATTTCTATCAGGCATTTGCGAAACTCCACTTCAGATTATTATTTCACCTGCTTATAGAATAAACTGCCACCGGTTTTTTAACTGGTGGCGGTCTATCATTCAGGATCTGCTATTTTTCATATTTCTTCAATGAAATCTCGATCAGTTTTTCACACAACTGGTTGAAGTTGATTCCAAGAACGCCTGCTTCCTGCGGAAGTAAACTGGTTGGTGTCATGCCCGGCAGCGTATTTGCTTCCAGACAGTAAATTTCATTGTCTTTGTTCAACAGGAAATCGGAGCGGGAATAGGTATCTAAACCTAACACCTCTGCCACGCGCTCTGCGTAATGCTGCATTTTCTTTGTGATCTCCTCCGGTAATTCTGCTGGACAGGTTTCCACTGCACTTCCTGCTTTGTATTTATTCTTATAATCATAGAAGCCCTGGATTGGTGCGATCTCAATGATCGGTAGTGCCTTGTAATCGATCACGCCGACGGAAAACTCACGTCCTTCTACATACTCCTCAATAATCAGGTTATCTTCCCATTTGAACGCTTCGTCTAATGCACTCTTGAACTCGTCTTCGGTGCGGACGATCGTAACACCGATACTCGAACCGCCACAACATGGTTTTACAACGCAAGGAAGCTTTAAGCCGAGCTCTTTTGCAGAATCTTTCCGGTTCTCTTTTTTCATGGAAATGCCCTGTGGTGTCGGGATTCCGCCAGCGATAAATAACTGTTTTGCCATACCCTTATCCATTGCGAGCGCACTGCTTAAATAACCGGTTCCTGTGTATTTGATTCCAAACAGGTCAAATGCTGCCTGAATCTTGCCATTCTCTCCATTTTCTCCATGCAAAGCCATAAAAACAATATCTGCCATGCGGCACATATTGATGACATTCGGACCAAAGAAACAGTCGGACTGGTCTTTTCTGGATGCTTTTACCTTCGCAAGATCCGGTGCGATTTCCGGAATGTCCTTTACCTTGACACTGACCTCTTCACTGCGTTCAAAAATTCCGGTCAGATCTTCCTCTTTGTCACTATATCCCATAAAAACATCTAACAAAATAACCTTATGTCCATTCTCTCTGAGTGCTTTGGATACCATATCTCCTGTCTTGAAAGAAACATCTCTCTCTGTACTTAAACCACCTGCTAAAACAACGATATTCATGGCGTAATCTCCTATCTATCAAAAAAATTTGCTCTGAATCTTTACTATAGTAACCCTTTTTAGAGATCCTGACAAGATAAAATCGTGTCTTGTTTTTCTTTATCTATAGCACTTTTTTCAATGAATAAAGCGTTGCTTTTCTATTTCCTATAAACCAAAAAAAGAACAGCCTTACCGGCTCTCCCGATATGACTGTTCCAAAAATAACCTTCCCCTTGTGCAGCAGTTCTTTCCTCCTCATGTTATTATGAGCCGAACTACAGACTCGATTGTATTATGTAAAATCCACACGGCAATTCTGTGTTGTTCACAGAACTCTTTTGTAAAAACCCCTTGATCGTCTGTTTTGATACTTATTTTTCCGTTATCTGTTCCTGCTCATCCAGAAGAATTAATAAACATAGAAAAATCTGCCTTGCCAGCAAGTCTTTTTTTCCGATCCGACTTCCATACTGAAAGACTTCATTTCTGGTATCCGTAAACTCCTCTCTGTCAATCGCATAGAGAATCTTGTATAAAATTCCCATACGTTCTTCATCTAACATATTCTGGCAAATCAACGCCTGTCCGAATACCGGATTTTTCTGTACAATTCTTAAAATATCCAAAAATTTTTTTTGCATTTTCTTCTGAGCTGCTACACATGAAGTACTTTTATTATACTCTATCTATATCTGTAGTACAATTCGCTTTTTCCGTAGGTTTTCTTGGAATCTGGGAATTTGTTACCCTCCACATAAAATTTGATTAAATATGCAGGTTACTCATACCTTGATCATCAATTTGTATAAAACATACTATCTAAAAAGAGGAGAGCTGTTCGCTCTCCTCTTAAAAATCCCTCCTAGTACTCTGGTTCGATCAATCCGTAAGTACTGCCTTTTCTCTTGTAAACAACATTGACATCATCCGTCTCTGCATTAATGAATACATAGAAATCATGTCCTAATAATTCCATCTGGACACATGCATCTTCCGGATACATTGGCTTCATATCAAATTTCTTGGTTCTGATGATCTTGATCTCCTCATCATCCTCTGACTTCTCATCTAAGAAATCCTGTTTGAAAACTGCTGCTGCGTTCTGCTGCTTGGTTACAAGCTTTGTTCTATACTTCTTAAGCTGACGTTCAATGACTTCCTCTACTAAGTCAATGGATACATACATATCGCTGCTTACCTGCTCGGAACGGATAAAACTTCCTTTCATTGGAATTGTAACTTCGACTTTCTGACGTTCCTTCTCTACGCTCAATGTTACATTCACTTCTGTGTCTGGAGTAAAATACTTCTCAAGCTTGTTCAGCTTGTCCTCCACTGCGGCTTTCAGTCCTTCTGTCAATTCGATGTTTCTTCCTGTGATCTTAATTCTCATGATGTCCTACCCCTTTGTCGCTTATTTGATATAATGATCCAATTCCATGCTATGCCAGATAGCTTTCTGAATGCTTATTTATATCATGGTTTTATTATATCATATTTTTATACATTATCAACATATTTTTATTTTAAACCGAAAACTTTTTATATATTTTATATAATTTCTGAAAATTTCAGAATCTCAAAACGGACTTTACGCCAGCGACAACGCAAAATAACCATCCGCAAGCAGTCTTTCCTGCCTGTCTTGGTCATCAGAAGAAAGCACCATGATACCCTTTCTGTCATATACCAGACGTTTTGTTTTTGTCTGCGCCATAAGCTCCGGCAGAAGTTCCTCAAACTGTTCTTTGCCCAGTGTCGTTTCGATAATATGCAGCGTTCCATCCTCCGGGCAGTACATTAAAATATCAGCGTCCTCCGCACTCTCGTCTCTGGAAATATCATCACTCCACACTACCTTCACCGTTCTTCCGCCACAGAAACAGTTAAAATCCATCGCAAAACGGATCGCCGCTTCATCCCATGCAATAAAACCATCTCTCATCAATTTCTGTTCCCGGATTTTTTTATATTCTGCTGCAGTGATCTCCTCCACAGAATAACTGTTTAATTCCGCTGCAAAAAGTTCCGGCACATCCTGTTTTTCCAGTAAACGCTCCGATGGATACGCCTCTGTGAACCCAACCTTACGGTAATAGCCGACAAGCTCTTTTTCCGCCGGGACTAACACCAATGGCATATTAAAAATCTCTTCTGCCTTCTTTAAGATCTTCGCTGCATAACCTCTGCCACGGTATTCCGGGAGCGTTGCCACTGAATATACATACTTCGCCGGCTTCCACTCCTCACCATCCCTGATATTCATATCTAAAAAGCTTGCCATGGAAACCGCATGCCCATCCTGACAGATGAGCAGCATATTATCCTCTGTCATCCGTTTGTCCAGATAAAAATCTACCAGTTCCGCCTCATCGCCAAAACAGGTCTCCCATATTTTGTGGATTTCTTCCCTGTTTCTGTCCTTATCTGCAAAAATGACATCACTTGAGATTGCCACGTATTTTTTCAGCAGGATTTCCGGATAATAGGACATCTTAGCCTTGCGCAGTCCCGGATCCCCCGTATCTTCCTCACGGTTTACATAAGTATAATTTTCACACGCATGTAAAACAAACTGCTGGTTGATCATCGGATATGCGCCCTGCATATCCGGAAATGCTTTTTCGAAGTGTACAACATACGTGTCACTGTTTAATGGTTCCCCGATAGAAAATGCAACAATCTGCCCTGCCTTCCGGATGATTCCACCGACAAGCCCGAGTTCTTTTCTATAGTCAAATGCCTCATGAAGCACTGACATCTCAAGTTCCATCTCTTCATTCCATTTCTCTGCCCTCATTTTGATCCATGTGTAAGTCATATTGCGGCATTCTTCTATATTGGAATCATTCAGTTCCTCATAGCACCAGTCATCCTCATCCTGAAATCTCGCGATATGATTTCTCTTGCCATGCATCTTTTTTCCCGCAAGCGTTGCTAATTTTTCTCTGGAATAAATGTAATCATAATCGTTCCGGTCTCCCTGGATCAAAAACTGTTCCGGATACCATGTAAGCATCTGCTCCCGGTCCGCTTCGCTCAAAGGGCTCATAATAAGCGGACGTTTTTCTTCCTCACAGATTGTGCGCAGTTCATCGATCACTTTTCTGCGGTCACCTGCCCCGATCGGATAGGAATACATTACCACTCCCTCCTCCTCAAAACGAATGACTGCACATCCATATTTTTCTGCCACTTCAACATGATACACTTTCCGCCAGACAAAATTATTGGCAAACGTGTACTCACATGCATTTCTGTCATCTTCCTGAAATCTGGCATCCATCCATGCCTTATCATCTAATGTAATTTCGTGAAACTCTATTTTTGACATCTTAATTCCTTTCGCTATATACTAACATTATTATTCCATTTTTAAGACGATTTATTGTACTATTTCATACCGTGAATTGCAACCGTCATAGCATATTGTAAAGAGAAGAAAATAAGGACATGGCATAACAAAAGCTGACCACCTTATGATGATCAGCTTCTTAAACGAACTTTGTAAAATTCAACCTGCCAATATACTAATTGGACATTAAGAACTTAATAATTCTCTCTGTGTCTTCCGGCTCATAAGCAACTACTTCAAGCTCTGGAATCTCAACGTCTGAATGTAATAAGCTTGTCAGTGAAACATACTGGCAAAGTTTTGATTTGAGGTTCAGTCTGTCTCCCTCGCCTGTGATCAGCTCTACTTTTCCTGCACAGGAATCGATAACTTTAAAAAATCCGTCAACATCTTTGATATTCTTGATTTTCATATCTGTTCTTCCTTTCTTCTTTTGAAATAGATACCTACTTCTTATTTAATCGCAAAAAAAGAAATCTGTAAATACTTTTCTTAAAAAAAATATTTTACATAAAACTTAGTTCTCCTGCTATTATTCCATCGCTTCCCGGATAATCTGCTCTGCCTCTTTTGCTTCTGCTTTCGTAAGCTGCGGTGTGTCTTTTAAGACATACTCCATTCCAAGGTTGTCGTATTTTACTTTTCCCATAGAATGATACGGAAGAACTTCTAACTTTTCTACATTGTGCAATGTCTTTAAAAATGTTCCAAGTTCTGTCAGTTCGGTTTTGTCAAATGTAATACCCGGTACGACTACATGACGGATCCAGACTGACTTTCCGATAGAATCCAGATACTTTGCAAAAGCAAGAATGTTGCTGTTCGACTGCCCAGTGAGGTGCTGATGTTCCTCATCGTTGATATGTTTAATATCAAGCATGACGAGATCTGTCACAGACATGAGCTGTTCTATCTTTTCCATTTTGTCTGATGCCATGTTTTCACTTATTCCAGTGAGTCTGATTTCTCTCTCACTGATCTGTTCTGTTCCTGTATGTTTCTTTGGAAACATAATTCCAGATGTATCCAGACAGGTGTGAATGCCCTTTTCCTTTGCCTTCGTAAAAAGCTCCGTCAGAAAATCAAGCTGTAACATGGGTTCTCCACCCGTCGCCGTAATCCCGCCTGTCTGATAGAACGCCCGGTTCCGCTCAAATCGGTCAAGGATCTCGTCCGCCGACATTTCCTCTCCGTCCTCTATCTTCCATGTATCAGGATTATGACAATACTGGCAGCGCATCGGACACCCCTGAAAAAATACAACGAATCGTACTCCCGGACCGTCCACTGTGCCAAATGTTTCTAACGAGTGAATTTTCCCCATGTTGTTCTCCTTTTTCTGCTACATTTTTTCAGTAATTGTGAAACTCATCAATCATATAGATTCAATTGTGATAAATTGACAAAAGCTTGAGAAGACACTGGGGAACCGCCGGTTCTTAGAAGTCAGATTCTGTATTTCATTCTGATTTATCAGAAATGAAATGCAGAAGATGAGTTCTTAGTACCGCTGCGAGTGACACGTAGCGGGAGCGTGTCTTCGAAAATTTTGTTAATTCTTCACAATTATTCATAACGTATATCAGAGTTTCACAATTACTTATTACATCCGCTCATGGAAGGTACGTGCAATGACCTCATCCTGCTGCTCTTTGGTCAGTTTGATAAAGTTTACAGCATATCCGGATACACGGATTGTAAGCTGTGGATACAGCTCTGGATGTTTCTGCGCATCCAATAATGTATCGCGGTTTAAAACGTTTACATTTAAGTGATGTCCGCCTTTTGCAACATAACCGTCTAACATTGCAACAAGGTTGTTTTCCTGTCCTTCCTCATCTTTTCCTAATGCATCCGGCACGATTGTAAAGGTATTTGAAATTCCGTCCTGAGAATCCATAAATGGAATCTTTGCTACCGATGCTAATGATGCAACTGCACCATGGGTATCACGTCCATGCATCGGGTTTGCACCCGGAGCAAATGCGACACCTTTCTTTCTTCCATCCGGTGTTGCTCCTGTGTTTTTACCATAGGAAACATTGGATGTGATTGTTAAAATGGATGTTGTCTGGATACCTCCACGGTAAGTATGATTTCCTTTTACATATCCGATAAAAGTATGCAGTACCTGTTTTGCGATCTCATCTACGCGGTCATCATCATTTCCATATTTCGGGAAATCTCCTTCGATCTCAAAATCAACTGTCACGCCGTTCTCATCACGGATCGGTTTTACTTTTGCATATTTGATTGCAGAGAGCGAATCTGCAACAACGGAAAATCCTGCAATACCGGTTGCAAACCATCTTCTCACATTCTTATCATGCAGTGCCATTTCCAATTTTTCATAGCAGTATTTGTCATGCATGTAGTGAATGATGTTCAGGGCATTTACATAAACCCCAGCCAGCCACTTCATCATGTCTTTGTATTTATCCCATACTTCATCGTAATCTAAGTATTCGGATGTGATTGGACGATATTTTGGTCCAACCTGTTTTCCTGTCATTTCATCGACACCGCCGTTGATCGCATAGAGCAAACACTTTGCAAGATTTGCTCTTGCGCCGAAGAACTGCATCTCTTTTCCGATTCTCATAGAGGATACGCAGCATGCGATTCCATAATCATCACCATGGACAACACGCATGATGTCGTCGTTCTCATACTGGATTGCAGAGTGTTTAATGGATGTCTCTGCACAGAACTTTTTGAAGTTTTCCGGTAATTTTACTGACCAGAGAACTGTCATGTTTGGTTCCGGTGCTGCACCGATGTTGTTCAAGGTATTCAGATAACGGTAAGACATTTTGGTTACCATATGTCTTCCGTCCACGCCGATTCCGCCGATAGATTCTGTTACCCACGTCGGATCGCCGGCAAAAATCGTGTTGTATTCCGGTGTACGCGCAAATTTTACAAGACGGAGTTTCATTACGAACTGATCAACGATCTCCTGAATCTCTTTTTCGGTAAATGTTCCCTCTGCAAGATCACGCTCTGCATAAATATCCAAAAATGTAGAGGTACGTCCTAAGGACATTGCCGCACCGTTCTGCTCTTTGACTGCTGCAAGGTATGCAAAGTAAACAGCCTGTGTTGCCTCTAATACATTATTTGCAGGTTTTGAAATATCACAACCGTAAATTTCTGCCAGTTTTTTCAGCATTTCCAATGCACGGATCTGCTCGGATAATTCTTCTCTCTCTCGGATCACGTCTGAGTACATGATCGTGCGTGTACTGTTCAACTGCTCTTTTTTGTCCTCGATCAGACGATCCACACCGTAAAGTGCCGGTCTTCTGTAGTCACCAATGATACGTCCGCGTCCGTAAGCATCTGGCAGTCCCGTGATGATATGTGCACTTCTGCACGCACGCATCTCTGGTGTATAAGCGTCAAATACGCCCGCATTATGAGTTTTTCTGTGTGTTGTAAAGTACTCTACCACTTCAGGATCGACTTTGTATCCATTGTCCTCGCATGCCTTGATCGCCATACGGATACCGCCGTAAGGCTGGAGAGCACGTTTGAAAGGCTTGTCCGTCTGAAAACCGACAATCTTCTCTTTCTCTTTATCTAAATAACCCGGACCATGGGAAGTGATCGTGGAAATGATCTTGGTATCCATGTCTAACACTCCGCCAGCTTCTCTCTCCTGTTTGGAAAGCTCTAATACCTGATCCCAGAGATCGGTGGTATCCTGTGTTGGTCCTTCCAGAAATGAGTCATCTCCGTCATATGGATGATAATTCTTCTGAATAAAATCTCTTACGTTTACTTCTGTTTCCCAGGCTCCGCCCTGGAAGCTTCTCCATTCTGTCTGCATTTTTCTCTCCTTCTGCCACCGTGTGGCCTTGCATGTTCCATAACCTTTTGGTTATGATGCACATTCTGATTTTTGATTGATGCATGGTTAGTCTTTTCTAACCATGGTTAGGCTATCCTAACTTTCATCTTTTGTCAAGAGTCACGCGCGCTTTTTCCGGTAAGTATTCGAAAAAATACAATGAGTGGTTCCTTGCTCATGCTGTTGGATTTTTTTGGAAAATTTACCCTAAAAATAAAAAGAACCGCACGACTGGACTCCTCGCCCAGACGGTCGGCATTCATTTGTTATACTTCACGTGGTAAACCCCACTTTTTCCGTCAGTCATATAACAATTGCATTGTACTATGAACGAGAAAATTTTTCAATAGGGAAATTTTCACAATCTTTTTATCGCAATCTTTTTTCGTCTGAAATTTCTTGTCTTAATTACTGCATTTATGTTATAATATGCCAAAGCATATTTTACAAAATCTTTATGGTGTTTTCACCATCTATATTCTGGAAACGTCAGATTACCCCCAATGATCTGCGTTGTTCGTTCGTATCTATGCTTTTAATTACCCATTAACGAATTTAAAAGCAGGAGACGAAAGAAATCAGATATAGAATATATTTTATTCTCCTGCCAAGACAGTATTATTTAAAGACTGTCTCACACTATCAGGAGGAAATCTGTGGCAAAACACAAACGAAACCATAACAAAGTATCCAGAAACTCAGCAGTCAATATGCCAGCTACAAACAGAAACTACAAGGACACCGTTTTTCGGATGTTGTTTTCTGACCGGAAAAATCTTCTCTCTCTTTACAATGCAGTCAATCAGAGAGATTACCAAAATCCAGAGGATTTAGAGATTGTCACATTAGAAAATGCCATTTATATGGGAATGAAAAATGATCTGGCATTTATTTTGGATACAAATTTGTATTTATATGAACATCAGTCAACTTACAATCCAAATATGCCTTTAAGGGATTTATTTTATATTTGCAGTGAATATCAAAAGCTTGTGGATCACAAATCGCTTTATTCTTCTGTTTTGCAGAAAATACCTGCGCCGAATTTTATCGAGTTTTATAATGGTTCAATGATTATTCCCGACTATGCGGAGCATAAACTTTCTTCCGCTTTTGAGAATTTATCCGGCGAACCAAAACTTGAGTTGATTGTTACAGTTTTAAATATAAACGACGGTCACAATGCAGACTTAATGCATCAATGCAGTATTTTACATGAATATGCGCAGTATGTTGCAAGAGTGCGCCACTATGCAGGCAGTATGCCTTTAGATGATGCCGTGGAACGTGCCGTAGACGAGTGTATCAGGGAAGGGATTTTAGCCGAATTTCTTACCCTCAACCGAAATGAGGTCATCAGTATGAGTATCTTTGAGTATGATAAAGAATTGGAAGAAAAGAAATTACGGAAAGCAGAATATGAAGCTGGTTTTTCTGAAGGTGAAAAACATGGACATGAACTTGGCTTTTCAGCAGGCGAAAAACATGGTATAGAACGTGGTACTTTTCTAAATTCTATCGAAACTGCAAAACGCATGCTCAAATTACAGGAATTCTCACTCGAAAAAATTGCTGCGATCACTGGTCTGCCTTTTGACGAAGTAAAAAAATTACAAGCAAACGAAGCGAGGTCTGATTCATGAAAATTGCATTGATTTCTGATACACATGGCATATGCCGTGACGAATTATTTGACCATATCAAAAATTGTGATTATCTCATTCACACCGGGGATTTTGACAACGAACGTACTTACAACCGATTCCTGAACTGCGGCATTCCGATGTATGCAGTTCGCGGGAACTGCGACCACGGTGAGTGGGCATCCTACCTGCATGAATTTGTCTCCGTACCGATCGGTGGAAAATTATTTTATCTTGTCCATAACAAAGCTGACCTGCCTTTCGATCTCACGGATGCGGATTTTATAATTTTCGGACATACCCATGTATTCACGCACTACGACCGCTACGGAAAAGTTTTTATTAATCCGGGCAGTGCCGGGGCTGACCGTGGCGATGGAAAAGGCATTGCAATTTTAGAATTGACAGATGATGAATATGACGTGGAACGGATTTTGCTGTAAAATTTCTTGTTTCATTTCCTATCTTTGTGTTACAATAATCTAAAGCATATTTTACAAAATTTCATGACATTTTTGTCATCTATTTTCTAACGGCGACAGATTAGCACCAAATAATCTGTATGCTTCATTCGTATCTATGCTTTTTGTTACCCATTTAACAATTGAAAAGCAGGAGACGAAGAAACTTAGGAAAATATATGATTACATTCTCCTGCAATCACGAACAGTTTTATAAATAAGCTGTCCTACAATTTCAGGAGGAAACGATTTATGGCAAAATGCAAAAGAAACCGTAATAAGACAAAAAGAAATTTTACAGTCAAAACACCGACGACAAACCGGAACTACAAGGACACCGTTTTTCGGATGTTGTTTTCTGACCGGAAGAACCTGCTGTCCCTCTATAATGCAGTAAACCAGAGCGATTATAATAATCCAGATGATCTGGAAATTGTCACATTAGAGAATGCTATTTATATGGGGATGAAAAACGACCTGGCATTTATTATGGATACCAATTTATATCTGTATGAGCATCAGTCGACCTACAATCCGAATATGCCTCTTCGTGATCTGTTTTATATTTGCAGTGAATATCAGAAACTCGTGGATAAGAAATCTCTTTATTCTTCCACTCTGCAAAAAATTCCTGCACCAAATTTTATCGAGTTTTACAATGGATCGACAGCAGCTCCCGACTGCACAGAACTTCGGCTCTCCTCGGCATTTGAACATTTGTCAGGTGAACCAAAGCTTGAATTGATTGTCACGGTTTTAAATGTCAATGAGGGACACAATGCAAAGTTAATGCAGCATTGCAATACATTAAACGAATATGCACAGTATGTTGCCAGAGTGCGGCACTATGCGTCAGATATGTCTTTGAACCATGCAGTGGAATGTGCTGTAGACGAATGTATCCGGGAAGGGATTCTGGCTGAATTTCTTACCCACAACCGAAATGAGGTCATCAGTATGAGTATTTTTGAGTATGATAAAGAATTGGAAGAGAAAAAATTACGGAAAGCAGAATATGAAGCTGGTTTCTCTGAGGGCGAAAAGTATGGTATAGAACTAAATTCTATCGAAACTGCAAAACGCATGCTCAAATTACAGGAGTTCTCACTCGAAAAAATTGCTGCGATCACAGGACTGCCTTTAGATGAGGTGAAAAAATTACAATAAACGAAGCGAGGTCTAATTCATGAAAATTGCATTAGTTTCTGATACACGACGGAAAAGGCATTGCAATTTTAGAATTGACGGATAATGGATATGACGTGGAACGGATTTTGCTATAGACGAATGTATCCGGGAAGGGATTCTGGCTGAATTTCTTACCCGCAACCGAAGTGAGGTCATCAGTATGAGTATCTTTGAGTATGATAAAGAATTGGAAGAGAAGAAATTACGGAAAGCAGAATATGAAGCCGGACGGGAAGCTGGTTTCTCTGAAGGCGAAAAACATGGACATGAGGCTGGTTTCTCTGAGGGTGAAAAGTATGGTATAGAACGTGGTATTTTTCTAAATTCTATCAAAACTGCAAAACGCATGCTCAAATTACAGGAATTTTCGCTCGAAAAAATTGCGGCTATTTCAGGACTGTCTTTGGATGAAGTCAAAAAACTACAATAAATTTAAAATGAATCCTTCCCTTAAAATAACAAAAAGAGCTCCTGTGAGCAATGTCATTAAGTTAAGATGACCAATCAAGATCTTAGCATCAGAAATGATG
>UQNW01000022.1 GCA_900542495.1 uncultured Roseburia sp. | reverse complement strand
CAATATACTCGCCTGCGATCAGACGTTCAATCTCATTTTTTGTCTGAACATCTGCCTTGTCGATCAGGCTCCTGACAATGGCATTTCCACTGGAATTCGACCAGTAGTCCTGTGGAATGGCTGTCTGGTCATACTTTAATTGGTCAACATAATTTATCACATCCCATGGGCAATAGATATCGGCATTTCCAAAGTGATATCCATTGTACCATTCCTTAACCTCTGCCAAATAGGTAGAAAGCCCGTAATCAGCAAGCAGATTTTTCACTTCATCATCTGTAAAACCAAACTGCTCGTCAAATCTGGCATCCAAAATAGAAAGTACCTTAAAATTGTTGAGCCCGGTAAATATGCTTTCTTTTGAGATACGCAGACAACCTGTTAAAACGGCAAATTGCAGAAAATCATTTGTTTTCAATGCCTGACCTAAAATCCCTCTCATGAGTTTGACCATTTCATGGTAATAACCATTCTGAAAGGCTTTATCCAGAGGAACATCATACTCGTCTATAAGAATAATGACTTTTTGCTCATAATGTCTATATAAAAGTTCCGATAACAAACGGAGACTGTCGGTTATATCCTCAGCCTTTCCCGACAAAAGCTGTTCGAATTGGGCGATTTCCTCTTTTACCAGTTTACCACTATCCTTAAGATAATAGTGCCTTCTGGCTTCTGTTTTTACAATTGTAGTAGTACGAACCACTGCTTCCTCAAAAGTCATTCCATCAACGCCCTTTAAGGAAATAAAAATTACCGGATATTTTCCCATATACTCCCGGCACAATTCTCTATTTTTTGAAATATATAATCCGTCAAACAACGTCGGATCTGTTCCAATCTCAAAAAATGCCCGCAGCATACTCATATTGAGTGTCTTCCCAAAGCGACGCGGACGGGTAAAAAGATTCACTTCGCCCCAATTTTGCAGAACTTGTTCTATCAATTTAGTTTTATCGACATAATAAAAATCTGATTTTCGTATTTTTTCAAAATTATCAATTCCTACCGGTAATTTTAATGTATCTGTCATAAAAGCCTCCAAACATGCGCCACTGGGCGCAGAACAAAGAGTTGCTTTGCAGTTTCCTATAAAGCAAAATCCGCTACACTATTATTTATAGTATAGCGGATTCCCTTATGAAATACAATCTTGCTGCCAGCAAAAAATCCCAGTTTACTCCACCTGCACCTGACACATTCTCATGGTAGTAAGTGCTGCCTCATGGCTTTCCGGTGTCACACCTGCACAGCAGGAAGCAATGACTTTCACTGGTACTTCCGGCAGATAAGCCTTGATCAAAAGTGCATTGGAAACTACACAGATGTCCGTGCAAAGTCCGATCAGTGCCACCGTAATATCTTCTTTTTCTGCGATTTTTGCGATTTCTTCTGCAAGAATTTTCGAACCAAACGTTGGCTTATCAATCACGACTGCGTCTTTTAATGCTTCTTTTACCTTTGCATTGATTTCCCAGCCTTCTGTGCCTTTGACGCAGTGTACAACCGGAAGATTCTTTCCTTCCTGTGTCTCAAGATAATTTTCCGGATGCGTATCTCTTGTTGCAAAGATATCCTTTGTGTCATATTTTTTTATTTCTGCTACAACATTATCTACAATGGCAACTGCCTCTTTTGTTCCAAGAGAGCCATCAATAAAGTCTTTCTGCATATCTACTACAACCAATAAATTTCTCATTATGTAAACCTCCATTCTATATTTCAATTTTATTCTCTATTTTGTGATGTAACAATCGGACATTCTGCTCTACTTCTCAAGCGTAAAATACAATTTCTCATACCCCAATTGCTGGCACAGCTTCGTCAGATATGGCTGGTCAATCCTTGCCTGCTCTAAAATATCTTTCTGTGCAAACACTTCCTCTTTCGTGCCGTCTGCCAGTACTTTTCCATGTGCCATAACGATCACACGCTCAAAGCTTTCTGCCACAAAATCCATATCGTGCAAAATTGCGATCACCGTTTTTCCCTGCTTACTCAAATCTTTTATGATGTTCTGGATAATGGTTCTGCCTTTCCAGTCCTGCGCAATGGTCGGCTCATCCAAAATCAGCACTTTGGTATCCATGGCAAGAACAGATGCGATCGCAACCAGCTTCCGCTCTGACAATTCCAGATCATAAGGATTTTCGTCTGCAAGCTGCTTTAATCCGACAAGTTCTAATGCCTGAAGTGCTTTTTCCTTTGCCTGCTCCTTGGTCATGCCTATATTCTGTGGTCCAAACATGACCTCGTCAATCACATGATATTTAAAAATCTGGTCATCCGGATTCTGAAATACATATCCAATCTCTCCGGCTAGCATGGCAACTGTCTTTTGTGCAATGTCATCTCCACCATAATAAATATTTCCATTTATCGGCTTTAGCAGTCCTTTTAACAATTTTACAAGAGTTGTTTTTCCTGCGCCGTTCTGTCCGACAATGGCAGTCGGTCTGTCATCAATGATAAGGTTTACATCCTGCAACACCGGAACGTTTTCGAGGTATTGGAATTTCAGGTGCTCGATATTGAAAACATTTTTTCCACAATCCACTGTCCCTGACACATTTTTATCAACTATTTCACTCTGGATTTGTTCATTTTCTGCATTCTCTGGCTTACCAGACGTTTCTCCAGCACTTCCAGCTGCACACTTTCTGCGAGCAAACGCTTCTTCCACCGGGAACATCTCCTTCAACGCCAATGCCTCTCGCAGCGAAGCCGGATAACATCCATTCTCCTTTTTTACACCGAATTTCTGACAGATTCTCGTATAAGCTGGCGGATTCACACCATAATTTTTCAGATCTTCTCTGGAAAAAATCTGCTCCGGTGTATCAAATGCAATCTGTTTTCCCTGATGCAGTAACAGAATCTTATCGCAGTACTCTGCCATTTTTTCTAATTTCTGTTCGACCATGATGATTGTGATTCCAGACTTCGCAAGCTTATCCACTGCTGCAAAAACTTCCTCGCTTCCTGCCGGGTCAAGCTGCGAGGTAGGCTCGTCTAACACGATCACTTCCGGCTTCATGGCAAGGATACCTGCTAAAGCGACTCTCTGCATCTGTCCCCCGGACAGGTCAAATGGGTTCCTGTCCCGGTAAGCTGCAATGTCAAGCAGTTCCATTACTTCATTGACACGGCTTACCATTTCTTCTTTCGGAACACCAAAATTCTGCAGACCGAATGCAATTTCTTCAAACACAGTTTCTTTTGCACCGGAAAGCTGGTTGAACGGATTCTGAAAAACCAGCCCTACTTTCTGGCACAGTGCAGAAACAGATGTTTTTGCCACCTCTGTATCCTCGATCAGCACTTTTCCACCATAAGCCCCCTTAAAAAATCCGGGTACCAAACCATTGAATGACTGGCAGAGCGTGCTTTTTCCTGCTCCATTTTCCCCTACGATTCCGATAAAAGAACCTTTTTCTATTTCAAAATCCAGCCCATCCAATGCAAGCTTTGTTGTATTTGGATAGCGGTATTTTAGATTTTCAACTTTTATGTATGCCATAATTTTTCCTTTAATAGCTTAACACATTTTATTTCTTCCAATTTTATTTTAACAACACGCATTGCAATCTTTCGTATGAGAATCTATAGCACAATTCTCATCACAATGACACCTGCGATCACCATAGCCATTACAAGACACAGTACGCGGTCGGAATTTTTCATTTTTCCTTCCCGCAGATAGGTCTTTTTCTGTCCTGCCTCAAAACCACGGATTTCCAGCGCAATTGCACGCTCCCTCGTATTAATGAGTGAACTCATAACAACCGGAGAAATTAATGGCAGAAAAGATTTTGCTCTGGTGACCAGATTTCCTTCCGTTTCAAGTCCGCGGCTTCGCTGCGCATCCATAATCGCATTCATTGTTCCGCTCATCTGCGGAACGATCTGAAAAACGGAACTGATAACGTAGCCGATTTTCGGCGAAAATCCCGCCTGTTCCAAGTCTTCCACCAATTCTACCGGTTTTGTCGTGAGCACAAACACTGCAAATGCCAGCAGCATATTTAAAACATTGCAGCTGATCCGGAGTGCATACATCATTCCTTCCCGATAGAATTTCAACGGTCCTAACTGAAACATGATATTTGCATTTTCATGGTTGAATAAACCGTGGATCAAAAATATGGTGATCAGAATTGTAAAAGAAAACGCAATCAGTGGAAAAACCTTTTTCATGATTTTTCCACTGATAAGCATTACAAGACTGATTCCAATGAAAATACCAAATGCCCATAATTTTCCTGTGATAAGGGATGCAGCGATCGCTGTTACGATATAACACAGTTTGGTAAATGGATGCATTCTGGTCAAATAGGTATCTTTATCCACATAAAGGCTGATACTTTTCATCTAAATCACTCCATCAAAATAAGTTCTCACAGGCAGTATGGCGCCCATCAAAACTATTTTTATTTTCTCTCTAATCTAAGCTCTCCACACTGTCGTTCACATCATAAAGTGCGGTAAGTTTTTTCGGAAGTCCTTTTAAAATGGCAAATACGATCAATACCGTAATGATCTTGTCCGGAACATCCACAACAATTTCATCTAAGAAAGAACCTAATACAACCGGAAGGTTTGCTGCCTGTGTTGCTGCAAATAAAGCGTCTCCCCAGACATTTCCTGTTGTACCGCCCCAGAAAATAACATTTAACGGAGTGGAGATCAATACTGCTGCAAGACCGCCGGCTAAAGAAGTCAGTAACGCACCGCTGATTTTTTCCATTTTGCCGAGACGTGCCATAATACCAACGACAAGACCGATTCCAAGGCTTGTGAGCGCATATACTAATGTAATGGAATCACCCGTTGTAAATCCGTAAATAAGGTTATTGGCTGCTCCGCAGATAGCGCCAATGATTGGTCCGCCAAGTGCACCACCGATACAGGTTCCAATGGAATCTAACCATAATGGAAGCTTTAATACGGATGCAAATAATTTTCCAAGGTAATTGATACCGATACATGCTGGGATCAGTACCAGACTTGCTGTGTTTAACTTTGTCTTAAAAATGTTTTTCATAACGTTTTTCCTCTCTTTTTTATAATCAGTAGATAATTGCGAAACTCTGATTCAAGTTGAGAAGATTGTGAAGAATTAACAAAATTTTCGAAGACACGTTGTCACTATGTGTCGCTCGCAACGGTACTAAGAAGCCAGTCATGACCTGATGTCATTCCTGTCTTCTAAGGACCGGCGGCTCCCCAATGTCTTCTCAAGCTTTTGTCAATTCTTCACAATTTAATCTAATTTATTTATAAGTTTCGCAATTACCTATTATAATCAGCAAAGTGGCTTTCGCCAGCTTTGCGATGATTCGTGCTTTATTTCATGCATCGACGTAATGCTTCCAGTGCTACGTGGATCTCATTTCTTTCCCCTTGAGCGGTTGCATTCTCACCGTCTGTGTAATTATTAATGTTGTCTTCTAAGCTGTCCTCGTATTCCACTACCGTATTCAGAATCGAGGCCGTCTTCACACCACGGAGCCTTCCAATCACAAAAAGTGCCGCCGTCTCCATATCACAGCCAAGCACGCCTTTGCCAGCCCACAATGCATCAATCTCGTCCTCTCTGTCGGTGTAAAAGCTGTCGTGGCTTCGTGCCATTCCCACATGACATGAAATCTGCTCCTCGCCCGCTGCCTGTACACAGGCACTCATCAATTCGAAATCCGGAATTGCCGGATAAATGGAATCTATGTAGGTTTTAGAAGTTCCCTCATCTCTCACTGCACCCTGCACTAAGATCAGATCCCCAAGTCTGATCTCTTTTTGTAATGCACCACAGCTTCCAATACGGATTGCATGCGTCACACCGATCCGCGATAGTTCTTCCACCGCTATTCCGGTCGAAGGTCCGCCGATCCCAGTCGATACTGCCAGCACACGCATTCCCTTGTAAGTTCCTGCAATACTTTTGTATTCCCTGTTAAATTCTAACTCCTCCACGTCCTCTAATTGTTCTGCGATTCGATCCACCCTTGCCGGGTCCCCAGGAAGGATTGCGTACTTAATACCGAGGTCATCGCGCAGTTTCAGATGAGGCATTACTTCCATTTTGTCATCCACTCTTTCTCATTTATAAGATTCTTGTTAAAGGTAACACTTTACAGCTGTCTTGTCAACTGTAATGTCATTTATCGTTTTTGATTATTTAAACATGAAAAAAGAGAAGAAACTATATTCCTACAATTTCTTTCCTTCAACATCTTTTATTTATTCACTCTTTCTGTCCTGCCATTTACACAAACAAATCCTCCAGCGTGATCACCGACTGGATATTATCAGCATAAGAATTTCTCACGAGTCCATATGTGGTAACCATTGTTGGATAAATTGCATATTTTGTCCCGGTCTGCACCTGCAGATCGTGAATTTTATTCCGGATACTTCTGTCAGGACACCGGATATACCGAGTTTCTTTTTTATCTGAACAATATGCCCCATGCAGACTCTCTCAAATGCAAGGCCCATCCACGTATTCACAGCCGGTGTGTTCATCTGATTTGACCAGAAATGTTCATCTGTAGGTGGATTTTTCAAAAATTTAAAGTAAAACAGTGTAAAGGCTTCAAAAAGTATCCGGTCAATATTCTGAGCCAGACTATATCCTTTTTTCAAAAATCCCCAATAATATGGAACTCCACCAAAAATCATATAATATTGCAGAATCTGCTCCCGATTCAAAACCAATCCTTCTGCCTGCACATATTCCTCACATTCTTTCAGTGTAAAAGTCTGCAAATGTATCTGTTCCGTCAGACGGTTGTACAATATCTTTTCTTGCCGATGCAAATCTATTCCAGAAATTCTCCAATGCGACCATGAGATCACTTTTCGCTGTATCCATCCATGACAATTCATCTATAAAAATTACTTTTCGCTTTTCCTTTGACTGTCTGACCACATCTTTCAGACCCTCAAACGCTTCCAGCCAGTTTTTCGTTTTTTTCTCAAATACATATCCCGCATCCTTTAAGGAAGATGTAAATGCAAACAACTGCTCTTTCATTCCACCTTCCGATAAACCTGCATGCTGAAAAGTAAAACGGTAGCCAAAAGCCTCATAATCTACTTAATCTTTATTTTTTATCAAGATTAAGTAAATTATGAATATTTCATTCTATATAATTATACGTTTCCATACAGTTATATTTCCTCATGTGCGGTGTCTTTCAACGCCTCGCGGATTGCCATTGTCGTAAGCTTTGTTCCGTAAAAATCTTTTTTCGAGCATCCGGCTCTCCCGCCTCCGGCACAGGCACACGCACATGCGCAGGCACAGCCACCACTACCTCTGCCGCCTGTGTAATGGCTGCTCGTTCTGATATCTGTAAACGCATTGCCAAATCCGCTCTCCGCTCTGTAAGAATCCACCGGTTTGCCTGTTTTGTACGCCCGGATGATAAGCAGAAGCAAAATACCCGGCACCACAAGAAGCATAACCGCCATTACAATTTTTGTACCTGTTCCAACCGGATGCGTAATCTTCTTGTCGTCTTCCGTCTGAAATACATCTGCATCATATTCTATTTTTACAGTGTACTTCTCCCCCTCCGCCAAAGACGTGCGAAACTGATAGTAATCATCCTGTTCCCAATATCCATTTAAAACATATTTTATATTGTCAGATTTCCAATAGATATTCAGTTCATCTACAACAATCTCGTCAAACCAGCCCGGCGTAAATCGATACACTCTCATGCCATCTATAGTCTCGTATAGATGATGCTGGTGGATTCCAAATGAAAATTCTACCGTCTCACCCTCGTAATATTTCCGGTCAAAATCAATCCTTACATAGGAACCACCGTTTTTGTAATACCGAATATTTTCAATATTACTGCTGTAACCCTCAATCTCCTCTACATTCGAATTTGGGATACCGATTTTAACCCATTCCAGAGGACCGTCTGTGTCGCTATCCAACACTTTCCACGTAATATCATATTTCAGATAAACAGAGCCGTCTTCCCAGTCTGGTTCTGCGTAAATCGTGTAATTTTCAATCTCGTCCAGATTGTCCGCCAAAACGGTTGTCGATGTCTCTTTTCCGAATATGGTCAAACACATAATACCAAGCATAAACAATAATTTTTTCACCGTCTGTTTCATCTTGTCATCTCCGCCTTTCCCCTTAATGGGCACTCCTGTTTCATCTGTGCGGTTCCCATGCGTTGCACTTTACAGTCCGGATGTTCCCAGATCTTTTTCCAGCGTGTCACTCCCATTTTTCCAAAGTTTTCTCCTGATAACCAGCTCTGGCACGGAACTACTTTTCCGTCCGGTGTGACTGCCATGTTACTTAAACATGCACCACAGGACGGTACATCCAGTCCAAGCTCCTGCAGCTTTTCCTGCGCGATCCAGCCCGGCGATGTAAAGTTGATTTCCATATTGTTTGCATAACAATATCCGGCTGCTTCTTTTAACACCTGATAAAGCTGTTCCCCTGAAAGCTGTGTCCGTACCGATTCATCCGTTCTTGCATTTCCCGTGATGATCAGTCCCGAACAGGTCACATATCGCACACCCAGATTATGTAAAAATTTCAGTGTTTCCAGATAATCTTTGTTCAAACTGCAAAGCGGTGTGTTAATACTCAGATTGATTCCTGCTGTCACCGCATTTCTAATTCCAGCAACAGTTTCCTCATAATGTGCACCGCCAACAAGTTCATTATGAATATCCGGATCTGCCGAATAAAATGTCACCTGCACACTGTCAAGTTCCGCCTGTACAAGTTCTGCGCAAAGCTCCTTTGTCAGCCGTATCCCATTTGTGTTTAACCTTGTTACAAACCATCTTGCCTCTGAAATTAATTTACATAAATCATCTCTAAGTGTAGGTTCTCCACCCGTAAAGGTCAATTGGGTAATTCCTGCTTTCCTGCATGCACGGATGATCTTTTTCCAGCTTTCAGTGTCAAGCTCCTGTTCTTCTGACAGCGGTTGTCCTGCCGCATAGCAGTGTATGCATTTTTGATTGCAATGCCATTTTCCTTCGCGTGTCATGGCAGAAACCATAAGATCCATCCGGTGTGGTGCCCGCATATACGGTGCATATTCCCCAAGACTTATTCCTGCGATCTCCGTCTGTGGAATTTTTCCAGCGATCACATCCTCAAATGTATCCAGCATGACCGACAAGTCTCTGCGAAAAACTTCTGGGTCTGTTTTCGGATATATCTTTCTGACCGCTCCAAAGGTTTCTTTAAGAACCTGCTGCACCTCCTTCTCCTCTATCGCATGATTTGCATATTGATTGATCCGCCGGATAAACTCTGTGAGAAGAATCGCCCATGCCTCACTGACCGGTACGATTTCCTGCCCATTCAATATCACAACAGAAGGCACTATTTTTCCCGACAGAAAGCGTGGTGGAACAAGGTGAATCCGCATCACATTTTCCGCGCCCGGATTCCACGTTGTGTGAACCGCCAATTTCCAATTTTTCAATTCATATATTTTTTCCCGCAGCATATTCACTCATCCCCGCAGCCTGTCAGATATTTTTTCTTCCAGACCTTTACACATTATTTTCTATGTACTGTTTTTATGAAAAGAAAATAACCCATGCATTAAACAAAAGCAGACAGACGACCACAACGGCTGTGTATACTTTGCCAAAACGCGCATCTTTCGCCCTGATATAATCTGTCTCTTTGAATTCTCTTGTAATTTTTTTCTCATTTTCTGCTTCCAGAAGAATTGTTCCATATAGACTGAGCAGTGTCAGCGTTTCACAAAATCCCACGACAACCGCTGCGATCAGCATCACCGTTGCATCCGGATCAGAACTGTTATGGCAGAATACGCCTGCAAAAAAGCTGCCGATCAACAGCAATATCGTCTGACGTTTCCTGCATCTCCGATAAAAAGCTCTGCGGTCTAACAAATCCTGTCCTGTCTGCCTGAAACACGGCAATGCTGGCTCAATGTGTTTCTGAAGCATGTCGTAACACTGTCTTACCCGCTTTGCTGCTTCCAGACTTCCCGGCTCGTATAAAAAACAGATTTTATTTCTTCCTTTTCCGATTACAAGACCGTTGTTTTTACAACGGACCTGCCGTTTTTGAACCGCTTTTTCCATCGTCTGATATGCGATCATTCTGGTTTGTTTTCCCAGAATATTAAAAACATAAATCCCGTCTTCCTCAAACTTATAGCCTTTTTTCTTTTTTGCATCCATCCAGACCGGATGAATAAAAATGTAAAACAGCAGTAAAGCAATCCCAAAGTAAAACACGTTTAATTCCCACTGTTTTTCAAATTTATCAATACATGCTAATATTCCAAAAATGATGCTGATTCCAATGGAGATCATTTTCCAGAAGCTTCTTAACCCTTTTTGATTTTTGAAATAATTTTTTGGATATTTTGGAAGAAAATTTCCCATTCTGCTTTACTCCCCATTATGATGCGCAATTACATTTCTTCTACAAACCGGAGCACATCCTCTGCTTTTTTTGCATAACGCTCTGCCCCATGCTCTGCCAAAAATTCTTTGTCACGGAATCCCCATAATACGGAAATGCATGGCATACCGGAATTTTTTGCAGTCTCTAAATCCACATCTGAGTCGCCGACATAAACTGCTTCTTCCTTCGTTTTTCCTAATTCTTTCAATGCCTCAAAAACAGTATCCGGAGCCGGTTTTCTGCGGATGCCCTCTTTCTCTCCGATTGCTACTGGAACAATTCCTTTAAAATAAAGGTCGTTTAATTCTTTGACCGCAAAATCAATCTTATTCGATACGATTGCGACCGCATATCCTTTCTTCTTCAAAGTCTCGATCAGCTCTACAACGCCTGCATACGGCTTTGTGTTATCATTGCAATGTTCGCCATAATATTCTTTAAAAAGCGCAAAGGTTTCCTCAAATAATGGATTGCTCTCCCCATCCGGCACCGCCCGGATCATTAGCAGACGCACGCCATTTCCTACAAATTGACGCACTTCCTCTAATGTACGCTTTGGCATTCCCTGCTGTTCCAGTGCATAATTAACTGCATTTGCTAAATCCTGTAACGTATCTAATAATGTTCCGTCTAAGTCAAAAACTACAGTTGTCTTTTTCATTGTTGTTCTCCTTTGTTGCTCTTTTTTCAAAATCTATAGTTCTATTTTTTCTATCTGGTCACATATCTTTTTCTTTTCGTTTTCCTGTAAATATACTCGATTTATTTTTTTCTTTGTATATTGCAGATAACTGTCATGTGTTTTTTCTATAAGCAGTGCTGTAAAATATCGTTCCCAGCTAAAAAACTTCTTACTGTCTATATATTGTTCTGGTTTCTCAAGAATTTTTCTTACTTCCCGATTGTCCAACACATCAGATTTCAAAATTAACCATTCAAATGATTCCGGCAAAAATAGTATAATATTTTTCTTTCCTTTTAAAAGTTTTACCATCCGATCCATCTCTGCGCCAAATGCTGCTCCATCTGCAATCACGAGAATCATTTTTTCGCTGATGTTTTGTAAAACTTTTCCAAAAATATTTGATTTTCCATTTGCCGATATAACATTATATTCCTTATTTTCTGATAAACCTTTAAAAAAATCAAACCCTGCATTTGAATCTTCTACAACAACTTTCGTTGGCTTTATTTTTTCGTGAAAATCTGTTAATCCGTAAATATGATATAACTCATTATATGTCTGTTTCAATGCTGCATATTTGCCTGATTCACGAATACCGTAAATTTCCTCGACACTATATGGAAGATTTGCAAGTCCCTCTCTTGTAACAATGACGTAATAATTATCTGACTTCTGAACTGCTTTTGCAAATTCTGTAGTATAAACAAATGAATTTCCCTCATCAATAAATATAATTTCTTCATGCATTGTTTCCAGTGCAGACTTCCAATTGCGACCTGCGAGTACCGAACACGTTTTTTTGCAAAACAATTCTATGCCACTTGACAGCCCATTTTCATAAAATTCTCCGATCATTTCTACAAGGGTTGTTTTTCCTGTCGCACTATCACCTTTGATAATGGTTATATTTCTGCGAATCTCAAATTCATAACGCACATTGGAATTCTGTACAATAATCTTATAGCTTCCTTTCATCCTCTGCTCCTCCTATCGTACAAACATTCCAGCAATCATAACAAGCTCTTCCATATTATGAACGATCTCATCTGTATTTAAAATGTGGATTGTAAACTCTTGCTCTCCAAAATCCATCAGATGTCTTAAATTAATTGTAATATTTTTTTCCATTCCCATTTTCAAAAGCCAATGCGCACAATTATCGCCACATGTTGATGCATTAAACACTTTATCCGGCACCTGATCGATCAATATAAGCGTTTTCACGCCACCCGATAGTTCTCTTGGGGTAATTGCTCCCAACACCGGACTTTCAATGATTCTTGGTGCAATTACCGTGGATTTATCTACATCTTTTATCATCGCTTTTGAACGCTCGTTTGTAATCCAGCTATCCTGATAAGTGTTTTTAAAATAAACAACAGGATTATAAATTGCTTCTTCCATATTCCCAAAATAAATATTTAGCATTTATAATATGCCTCCAATTCCGATATTTACCAAAAATATATCCCTGATGTATCTTTGATTATACGAAAAATATTATGCTTCTTCAATGAATTCATTTGATTATGTATTATTTTTTTGTTTGAGAAAACTCTCTAACGAAAATTATCCAGACCAAAGGTCTGGATAATTTTTTAGTATAATTTAATTTGCTGCAGTTTTCCATGTTCCATTTCAAATACTTCATCGCATAAAACTTCTATGTCTTCTTTGTTATGGCTTGCAAGTAGTATTGTTTTTCCCTGTTCTTTCAGCTTCAATAATAGCTGACGTATTTCGTTTACTCCATCCCTATCCAGTCCATTCATTGGCTCATCCAAAATCAATATATCCGGATCTTCCATTAATGCCTGGGCTAATGCAAGCCTTTGTCTCATTCCCAACGAATACTGTCTCACTGTCTTTTTAGATTCTGAATTTAATCCGAGCATCTGCATAACATCTGCAATCCTTTTTTTATCGCGTTTATGCCTTAACATATACAATAGCTCAAGATTTTTCCTTCCGGATTCATTTCCAAGGAATGCCGGTTCTTCAATAATAATCCCTGCGTTTTTTATCATTTCACGTCCAATTTTTTCTCCGTTGACTCTGATCTCTCCTGCATCTACATAAAGTAACCCACATATACATTTAAAAAGAACTGTTTTCCCAGATCCATTGTATCCTACAAATCCATAAATCCTGCCTTTTCTGCATTGCAATGTGATATCTTTGAGCACAACTTGCGATTTAAATTTCTTTGACACATTATTAACTTGTATTACAACATCATCTGTCATCTATGTTCCTCCTTACTCACCCAGTCCATTCTTTTTATTTTCCATTCACTGATTACAGCCAGTAGAAATAATAACATACAAAACGCCGTGTAAATGTAAATAAGGTCCGGTCTGTGCCTGTCATATCCAAATCTCCAATGCGAAGCAGATATCCATGAAAACGGCAAGAAATTATCCAACACTAACCCCATTTTTCCAAAAACAGATTGCAAAAAAATTAAAACAACAACAATGACATATGACCATATTTTTGACACAAATAAACTCAATGTATATAGCAGCATTCCCATGAATGCAAAGGTTAACGCATCAATCAGAAAAATATTCAGCATTAACGCATAGGGTGAATAATAACTCATTGCACTTGCATTTATAAGCACACAACCTGCCGTTCCTGAAAAAGCAAATGTCTGATACAATGTTCCCCATTCATTTTTTAAACTAATTGCAGGTAAAATTGTCAACAAGCTAAGCACCGTAAGCAATGTGCTTAGTAATACACCACTCAAGACGATATAACAGCAATTAATCTGTGACCACTTTTCTTTTCCAATCTTAAGCACTACATAAAGTTCTTCTCCTGACATAAAGGGAATATCTGCGAAAAAAATCATGCCACCAAGCAACATAATTTTGTTAAAATAAAAATCATTCTGGACATGTGGCAATATTGCAAAACTATCTTTTAACCCTAATGTCATTGCCATTGATCTGTAATCAGCCAAATATACATCCAATATAAACAACCAGATAATGGTAATCAAAAATATTTTTACATTTTTTATTCTATATTTTATAATACCTAATTTATTTGCTCCCCACATTCCTGTCACCCCATATATCATTTTGCATTTTACTATATATTAACTTTCCTGTTATTGCTGCAATTGCAACTGCGACGAACAGTGCATAGCAAAAACAACTAAAGGATTTTTCAAATATTTTTCCATTTGATATATAGATCACATTCAACTTAAAATAATCATTCTCTCCAAATATTCTTGTAAAATAATTGACAAAAAAGTAAAACCCTACTATAGGAACCATAACTGTAAACATTTGATTTTTTACAAATAAAGACAACCACATAGCGAATACAGAAAAAATGCCAGCCATTAGCCCTGTCATTGCCGCATCCGCTATCAGATACCAAAATATTGTTTCTGGCGTAATAAGCTGACTCAGATAATCACCATCAGCAAGATATTCCAGCATATCATTATCCAGGGACAAGAGCGGCATTTTAAAATGAGCCATTAAGCAAAAAATGGATGTTCCAAGTACCATCACGATAACAGCTGAGATAAATGCCGTAATTACTTTAGACCAAATATATTTTCTAAAACTTCCCTTTTGTATCTGCAAATAGTAGTTTTTATACTCCAAATCCTCCATCATGGCATTAGAATATGCAACAGCGCCAAATATCAGCAAAAGCATATATGTACTATAGAATTTAATGTAATAATTTAGCAAATATACATCCTGACTTTTTAACTGCATCAGTGAAAGTCCATATACACCAACAACACCTAATATTCCAATTCCAAAATACTTCGATGTTAACATACGATAAAAATCCATTTTCAAATATGACTTCACATTACCCCTCCATATCGTAAAATTCCTCTCCTGTAATCGCATTAATCGGAACATATAATTTTTCTACATACTCACTGCCTTTTGTTTTTCTCTCTAAAAAACATATCCAGACCGGAACAACTGCATTTTTCTCCTTATCAATTGCTAATGGATAGGCACCCAATACCATTTTTTTTACAGTAATACAATTCTCATCTAACGTTTTTCCATATTTTGTTTTGATGCATTCTTTAATGTTGTCAATTGGTGCAAATTTTACCTTGTCAACCCCTATATCAAATAAAAAAAACCATTTCATATACAGATAACGTATTCCATCATTTCCAGCACACACAATAATCTGTGATCGATCATCCCCTGAATAATCATTTACACTTCTTTTAGAAAAAACCGGGAGTCCCTGTGTCGTTTCGTCCAAATAATAATAATATGCCTCATCCAAAGTTGACCATGACTCTTTTTTCTCACTTTGTTCTATGTCCCCTGCTTCAATCTTTTTTTCTTCCTGTTCCTTTAATTTATCTACATTTAAATCATATTCCTGGTGAACTTCCAGCTCCGCTGCATCTATTCCTATTTGCTGCATTTTATCTAAAACGGAACGTAAATTATCTTGTCTGCTTTCAAAAGAGAGATCCATCTTTTCAGAAAAAAGCTTTCCATTATTTTGTGGACTATACTCATTTGTATCCAGGACATTATAAATAAATACCATATCCTGCTTTGCCCACAATGCTTCCTCTGATGTTAAATACAAAGTATTTTCCTGTTTATCTGTATACGTCTGAAATTCGATTTTATCCCCTATACGGCTTTCTGTTTCATAAACATTATAATCCCACGTATTATCTACCCCAAAAAACTGCTTCCATTTTTCTTCATCCGGTTTCATGATCCTTGCCGTACTCACATAAAAATTATCAGGGTCAAAATTTTCTCCTATTACGACCTCTGCATCAAACATAAGACCATCGCTCACTTTTTCATTGATATGATCCGGAAAGCTGATTTCTTCTACCTCTTCATGTTGCATATCAGAAGTTTTATCTGAATACTCATCATAATTTATATGCGTCCTTTTCCATAATACAAGTAACATCATACAGAGCATTACACAGCCAATGATCCTTTTTATAAGCACTTTCTTTTTCATAAATCTCCTTTTTTACACCGGAGCCAATCAGACTCCGGTGTTTTTGCTATGACGTATATCTTCCCGAAATTACAATTTTATGAGGTTTACTTACGTTTTCATTTCCACTGACATAAAGAGAATATGTCCTATTCTTTGTAACTTGTTTTTGATATTTTATAGCTCCACTCGACGTCGTTGTCGATTTCAGTGGATATGGATTGAGTCCTTGCATTGCCGGATCAACATCATTTGATATAGCCAAAGCCCTTACTTCTTTTGAATCCAACTCACTCTTTTGTGTTAAAGTAAGATACCAATTCTGTTCATTGTCAACTTTCGCTTTTGAAGTCACTCTTTCCCATTTTTCTGCATATGGTATAGTTGTAAATGTAAAGTTAGCAAATGAAACACTGGATGCCATTGCCCCATATGTTGGCAACATCAACATAGCAGCCATTGTGCTTGCGGCAAAAATTTTTTTTATTTTTCTCATATAAGCAATTCTCCCTTCTACTACTAAATCCTCGTGAAATCAATGACAACTTCATTATCTCTTATGTTGTCATGATTTCAATATATTCTGCGCCAAACGACATTTTTTGCCTTTATTTGGTCAATTCGTCAACATTTTTCTCAATTCTTTGAAAATGTAGGGAAGCTGTAACCCTGCAGACAACATAATACCAATTGAAATACATATTGAATATATATGTAACTGGCACACAAAAAGCAACGCATCTACAAGCATAAATATTATTACAAGCACAGCTGTTATCATTTTATAACAACCACATTCTTCTTGGCTCAACACTCTGTTCTCATTGTCAATCGGACTAAAACAAATCAGGCTTACAGCTGCTCCTACAGTAATCAATGCAAGTACCCATCCACATTTGATGTGAAATGACAATACCATGCACAATACTAATAGCAGGCATGACCATATCAGACACGACCATGCGTGTTTTGTATGGTATCCTCCGCTAAACTTCCGGATTATTACAAATGGCATGATTATCATGACGCTTCGCCCGACACATCCCATACCAATCCCAAATCCTATGGCTAGCAACAACGGAGATAGAGACAAAAGAATACTATACACAGCATAACTGTATAATTCTTTATCTGTTTCCTTTACAACCTCACAATTTATCAGCCAGTCTGCTATTGTATTTGCGCATTTCTCAATCATTTCGTTCTCCTGTATCTTGCTAATTCTTTTGGTGCTTTGGGTTGATATGTAATAGCACATGCCGCTGAATTTGCATCAGCACGCAGAAATGTATTCAAAACTGATACCATTCCCTTTGCAACCGCTTTTGATAACTTACCTTTCATTGCAAGTTCCTCCTCTCCAGATTATCATTGATATTCACAGGAACTATAATAAACGATTTTCCTTCTATAAACGAGTCCTTTGGTATGAACAGAACAATTCTTTACAATTTTGGGATAAAATAAAACTTTTCACGCACAAAATGTATGTGATACAGAAAACATTATGCAATAAATTAATTATATTATATGTAACACAGAATATTTCTGTATAACATTCTTCGTTCTTGCTGTTTCTATTGATAAGATACAATAAGAAAGAAGGTAATTCATATGGAATTTCAGTATAAAGAAATGGGAACTCGCATAAAAGTACGCCGAAAGGAATTGAAAATAAAACAGGCAGAATTAGCAGAGGCTCTTGAAATATCAAACAATCATATGTCCTCCATAGAAAACGGAAGGCAGAAGCCAAGTCTGGATACCTTTATCGGTATTTGCAGATGCCTTAATGTTACGCCCGATTATCTTTTGCTTGGAACAATGCACGCATATAACATTCCACAGGATATTTCAGATAAATTACGTCTATGCAATCAGTCCGATATAGAACTTGCCAAAGATTTTATTGAACTTCTTGTAAAAAGAAATAGCACAAACAATACCAAAGACGGCTATATGCTTTCATAATTTTGCATTTCCCGCATTCCTAGCATCCTATGCGGGAATTTCTCTTACTTTTTTCCATTTTTTAACTTCAATCCCAAAATCCACTAAAAAATGTCTTTTCATACAGTTTTTTTGTATTTTCCTAACCTTTATTGTATAATGTAGAGGAAATTATACGTTGTAAATGGAGTGAAAAAGATGCGAATACTCATCTGTGACGATGATGCTCTGATAGTCGAACAGCTTCAGAAATATATAAGAAATTTTTTTGAAAAAATCGGTGTCAAATGTCCTGAACTGGTCTGTTTTTCTGACGGGGAATCTCTACTGGCAGACAAAGGTGAAAAAGACATTCTTTTTCTTGATGTAGAAATGCCCGGAATGAATGGCATCTATGTGGGAAATGAATTAAAAAAAAGAAATAATAATATCATTATTTTTATTGTGACTTCCTATTCCGAATATCTTGATGAAGCAATGCGTTTTCACGTATTTCGGTATCTGTCAAAGCCTTTGGATAAACAGCGGTTTTTCCGTAATATGAAAGATGCTGTCGACCTGTATAATACTATGACAATCAAAATTCCCATTGAAACAAAACAGGGTGTACATACGCTTCCCGCATCCTCTGTCATAGCAGTGGAGGCACAGGGAAGAAAAGTAGTGATACATACAACTCAGCGTGATTTTGAATCCATCCGCAATATGCAGTATTGGCTGGAGCTTCTTCCCAAAAACTGCTTTTTCCAGACACACCGCAGTTTCATTATCAATTTTGAACATGTCACAGATTTTGACCGTACTCTTGTTCACATGGCGGATGAACAATTCCATGCCTATCTGACAAAAAGGAAATACAGCGCATTTAAAGAAGCCTATCTTCTTTATTTAGATAGTACGAGGTAAACCAGATGAAAAATGCTATTTGTTATTTTTTCAGTTTTCTTGTAGAAGCAATTATACTTTGGCAATATTCCTCCAATCTGTTTTCTGCCAAACGCAAACTCTTGGTAAAACTTATCGCACTATGCTGCTTATATTTTATCCTGTTTTTTTGTTCGCTGTTTGAATCTATATGGTTAAATGTAGCTCTCTATTTTTTGTTGAATTTCATTTTCTTAGTTATCCAGTTTTATCTAAATTGGTACACAGCATTATTTCATTCATCTATCCTGACAGCAGTTATGTCCATGAGCGAGTTGATAGTATATGGAATTATCAAGCGATTTGCTCCTCATTTCCTTGATAATGGTAGGGAATTTAATCATCTTTTGGTTTTTACAGTCTTTAATAAACTTATATTTTTTACTGTTATATATCTCCTCATTCATTTTATAAAAAAGCAGGAAAAATGCAGTCGGCAGTATGATAAGTCCATATTTTTGCTTGTTTTCATCCCTATAGCCTCTGTCTTTGTTATGTTCACGTTTATAAATATTGGAGAAAACGCCACCCTTCCACCATCTCTTGACTGGATGATTACATTGAGTGCTGTTTTTCTACTGACAGCTAATCTGCTTATGTTCGGAATCAATCAGTATCATCAAAAAAAATATATGGAATTTACAGAAATGCAGTTATTGCTCCAACAAGAGTCGGATTCAGCGAGGTATTATGAAATGTTACATCTGCAGAACGAAAATCAGCGTATTTTAATCCATGATATGAAAAAACATCTTCAATCAATTGCACTGTTAAATGAAGATAACCAGAATGAAAAAATCAGAGCTTACATTAATCAACTAATGCAGTCCTCTGATTTATTGGAATTCTCTAAGATATGTGATCACAAAATATTAAATAATATTTTGTGCCGCTATAAAAAAGTGTGTAATGATCTGCATATTGCATTTCACGCAGATATCCGCAGTAATACCACTACTTTCCTCTCGGATTCAGATGTTACTTCCCTATTCTGTAACCTGCTGGATAATGCGGTGGAAGCGTCACAACGCATCAAAGATTCCTATATTGAAATCTCTGCCACCCAAAGAGAACATACACCATTTATCATTATTACAATGATTAACTCCTGTGCCTGCAATCCGTTCTCTCCAAATGGGGAACTTGTTTCTTCCAAACCTGACCCACAGGCACATGGTTTTGGTATTAAAAGCATAGAAAAAATTGTCCATAACTATAACGGAAATATGCAGATGTACTATGATGGGGAAACTTTCACTTTTCACACGATTATTATGTTGAAAATGAAGCCATAGTTTACAATTACGGATATTTTTATCTCACGCTCACTTCCCCGGCGAGCACGCGCTTGTAGTCCTCATAATTTTTCTGTAACAAAGTTGGGGTATCAAGTCCATACGGACATTTGCTCTTACATTTGTTGCAGTGTAAACAATTCTCAATCTTTTTCATTTTCGCCTGCATTTCCGGTGTGAGCTGTGCATCCGATGGTGCGCGGCGCAGCATGAGTGACATTCTCGCACAGTTATTGATCTCGATTCCTGCCGGACATGGCATGCAATAACCACATCCACGGCAGAATTCTCCGCTTAACTCTTTTCTGTCATGCCCGATCAGTGCTTTGATCTCATCATTCATCACCGGTGGGTTGTCAATATAGGAAATAAATTCTTCCAGTTCTGATTTTCTCTGCACGCCCCAGATAGGGAGTACATTGTCATACTGTGCCTCAAATGCATAAGCTGCTGCCGAATTATTGATCAGTCCACCGGAAAGTGCCTTCATCGCAATAAAGCCCATATCCTTTTCTTTGCATTTTTTCACAAGTTCCAGATCCTTTTCTGTCGCAAGATAGCAGAATGGGAACTGTAATGTCTCATACAGACCGGAATCAATGGCTTCGTTTGCCACTGCCAGTCTGTGGTTTGTAATTCCGATGTGGCGGATTTTTCCCTGCGCTTTTGCCTCTAACATCGCTTCATACAATCCTGTGCCATCTCCCGGCTTCGGGTAGAACGAAGGATTGTGGAACTGATAAATATCAATGTAGTCCGTTCTTAAATTATGCAGGGAAACCTCTAAATCTTTCCAGAAGCCTTCCGCATTCTGGGCTGCCGTTTTTGTGGCAATGCAGACTTTCTCTCTCATTCCATCAAAGGCTTCGCCTAATTTTTCCTCGCTGTCCGTATAAAATCTTGCTGTATCAAAAAAAGTCATGCCCGCTTCATATGCTCTTCTCGCAAGCGCAACTGCATCATCTGTGCTGATCCTCTGTATTGGGAGCGCCCCGAATCCATTCTTATTGACCGTGATCCGGGTCTTTCCAAGTGTTACCATTTCCATTCTTCTGTACCTCCTTATTCCTGTAAATACGGAAAGAAAACCTTACTCTGCTTCTTCTTATCGAACATATTATTATATTGCAAAATCTGATATTTATTGATCCACTCCGCTTCTTCTCCTGTGGCATCCTCCAGATGTTTAAAACAGCCACTGGAAACAGAATAGTATCCCCTCGAATTAATTGCAGGAATTGTCTGCTGCATATCCGACAAAAACTGATTGTAAGACGGAAGTGTGATACCTGCACGCCCCAATGCCATGGTCGAAAGATAATTCAGGCTTGTGATCGGAACTTCCTCTTCCTCTGTGTCATAATTCGTCCAGATGAAAAATGGAACCGTATAAAGATTTTCCAGTTCATCTTCCGTCAATCCCGACAGTCCTTTTCCATTCAATCCCTTATAAAAATTTGTGTTCAAACTCGGCTGATGATCCCCGAAAAAGACGATCTCCACCGGATCATCCACGCTCTGGAAATAACTGATGAGATATTCCAGCGCCTTATCGCTCTCATGAAGCAGCGACAGATACTGATTTGCATCGGAATAACTTGCTCCAAGTGTCCGGATCTGCTCATTAAAATTCGGGTATTTTTCCGTGTAGCCACCATGATTCTGCATGGAAATACTCATGATAAACAGATCTTCGTTCGCTTTTTTGCTCTCATAACGCGCTACGATATTCTCATATAATTCCTGATCCGTAATATATTTTCGCAGCAGTTTTGTCTGGTCAAAATCATCAATAAAATGTGTTTCATCAAATCCCATGGTCGGATAAACCACGTTGCGGCTCCAGCCTGTCTCATAATAAGGATGCATCGCCACGCAGGTGTAACCGATATTCTTCAGATTCGACACAATGGAAGTCGGTGTGTCACTGATATACTGCTGATACACGACAGAACCACTCGGCAGAAATGCCATGGAATTGCCCGTCATAAACTCCCACTCGGAATTTGGTGTCTTTGCACCAAAGACAGAGGACAAGGCATGTCCCTTGATCATATTATCCTTTAAGGAATCATAATACGGTGTCACCTGCTCATTCGTCAGAATATCTCCAACGACAGACAGATCCGCATACGACTCGCTCATCACCACAATGATCGTCGGTTTCTTTTCTATATTTTGGTTTACATAACTTTCTCCATCGCCGCTATACTGGTTTTCAAGTTCTGTCACCACTTCCTCGGAATATCCGTCCGGCTCCGCAATAAAGCAATCACGGATACTCAACACATAATTCAAGATATAACCGTTGCGGTAGCTTCCCTTCTGCTCCCACGTCTCAGTCACAGTGCCTTCTGTCTCGGTTCCAATATAAGCGCAGCAGAATACCGCAATGGAAATACATACCACTGCCATCCAGAGCCTTTTTTCAAATTTCACATGGATTTTCCGCACGAATGCCACATAAAGTACCGACAGCAGTACCACATAAACTGCTCTGTCATCCAGCACAAACTCATAATTTCCAGCCACACTTAAACCGGTGGAAATAGAGCGCAGATCGCTGAAAATAAATTCATTTCCCCGGAACAGATAAACGAAATAGTCAATTCCGGCAAAGCTTATCAGTGTGATATGTGAAATAATACAGGTCAATCCCGCATTTTTTGTAAACACCTGCACGACCACATAGACAACCAGACAGCACAGGACATTCAAAAACATCTTCGCGTCCGTAATCTTCGCCCGAAGTTCCGCATCCAGCAGAAGATACTGCACCATGTACGCCGTCAGCACACTGCTGCCGCCAAGCAGTACCACGTTCAATGCCAGTTTTAACCATTTATTATTAATTTCAATTTCCAGACTTTTGATCAGGAAATAGCAGGCTCCAAAACCTGCCAGCACATAAATCGGAAATGTTACTTTATAATATAATACCGCCGCAAAAATCATTGCCACGATAAGACGTATCAGATTTGTTTTTTCAAATTTCAGACGAATCTTCATCTTCCTGCTCCCTGTAATTGTTGCACACGCTGCATCCGCCCGTGCATCTCACCTCGATTTTACCCGTTTTTTACACTTTACCAACGATATTCTATCATCCCATAAAAATTTGTCAATTTTGTGAAGCTTAATCTTTTCTTAAGACCTCTTTTTTTTAAAAAATACCCCACAATGACTTTTATGAAAAAAGTCATTATGAGGTATCAACCTTTGCATCTATGCAGACTGTGTCATCAAAGATTTTCCATTGCCCGCCGTTCCCTGATCTTTCGTGTGATCACCACAGCTACACCGATCAGAAATGGAAAAACAAATGTGGCAAAACGATATAACAGAGACGCCGAACCGGCTATGCCTGTCCCAACAATCCCGGCAAAAAGTCCGGTAAATACAAACTCGGTGGAACCAATCCCCGCCGGTGCCGGAATTACGGCAGCAAGCATAACGGACAATGCGGTGATCGCCATGGTTTCCACCAGATTAATATTTTTATCTCCTGCAAAAAGAAGGTACGGCATTCCATACCAGAAGCAGAGCTTTAACAGGTTTAAGCCGATCACACCGGCGACCATTTTCTTCTTGTGCAGAAGATATTTAGAAGCGGCTTCTAAATCTGCGCACTGTTCTCTCAACTGTTGTTCCAATGCGTCATACTTTCCCTTTTTATTAAAGAAATCAAGCATTGCAAAAATCAGCTGATGGAACTTTGTGGAACAGCAGAACAGGATCAGTGCCAGTGTGATCACCATGGTAATAGCATACCCCGCCAGAAGCAGCCAGGTATAACCTCCAAAATGTCCGCACATATAATTCCAGCTTAGGAAAAAGAAAATCGCCGAATAAATCGCTATGCTGATCTTATGGAATGCATACTGGAGCATGTACATTCCAAATCCTTTTGAATAATCAACACCGTGTTCATTCAGATAAATGATCGCTGCAACACCGGAGCCGCTTCCAAGTGTCGCAACACGATAAAAGGAACAGAAAAACATGTTTTCTATTCCCCATTGATAACGAAAATCAGGGTTATACTGTTTTGCCAGCACTGTAGTGATCAGTGCCTCAACAAGACAATATATCCCTGACATCACGCATATACCTGCGAGAACAGACGGTGTCGTTTCTTTTAACTGCTCTAAGATTGGTCCCGCTGTATCCCGGAAGGTATATACGATCGCTCCTATAATTAAAATTACAAATAGCCATTTCAAAAGATTTTTCTGCTTTTTACTAATTGGTCTCGCCTCTTATTTCTTCTTGAAATTTGTGTATCCTTTCTGATGATAAGGATGCTCTTCCCACAGTTTATCCGCAGTCTTCTTCCACTCACATGCATATGCTTCGCATTTTCCGCATAAATGTTCTACCGGCTCAGCCTCTTCCACATCGGTAGAATGTGCTCCGGTCTCATGTACCATCTTCTGTAACAATTCCGGATTCTCAAGCATTGGACATGGTCTTAACATATTGTCATTGAATGGCTGACCATCCCTGTATGCCATGAATAATGGCTGTTTCAGACATTCAAGCAATGATTTCTCACGGATATTGGCACTGGAGTAGTGGATAAATACGCAAGGCTCAACATCTCCCTTTGGATTGATGTGGCAGTAGTTTCTGCCGCCTGCGATACATCCGCCGACAAACTCACCATCATTCTGGAAGTCCATAACGAAGATTTCTTTTCCGCCTTCTTTTGCACGAACTTCACGGATTCTGTGGTAAATATATTCACGCTGTTCTGCTGTAGGCATCAGTTCCGGAGCTGCCTTCATACCAACCGGCATCAAATGGAAATACCATGCAAAACGGCTGCCATGCTCGATCAGCAGATCGAAGAATTCATCGGAAGTAACTGCGTCCATGTTTTTACGAGTATAGCATACGCTGTTACCAAAAATCAATCCATTTTCATGGAGCAGATCCATTGCGTGAAGCACTTTATCGTATACACCGGCTCCTCTACGGAAATCGTTCGCATCTTCAAATCCTTCCAAAGAAATAGATAAGGAAAGGTTTCCGACACGTTTCATCTCGTCACAGAATGCCTGATCTACCAGCGTTCCGTTTGTATAGCAGTGAAATGCGCATTCATTGTGTTTCTCACATAACCTGATAATATCTGCCTTACGTACCAGTGGTTCGCCACCTGTCATCATATAGAAGTAAATACCAAGCTCTTTGCCCTGTGTGACAATGCTGTCCATTTCATCAAATGTCAGGTTTAACTTATTACCATACTCTGCTGCCCAGCATCCGGTGCAATGCAGATTACATGCAGATGTCGGATCCATTAAGATCAGCCATGGAATGTTACAGTTGTGTACTTCCCTCATCTTACGGATTGTCTTTGTTCCTAAAAATGCAGCCTGAAAACCAAGGTTTAATGCTGTCATTTTAGCAACGTGTGGATCTGTTTCGTCTAAAAGACGGTTTACATATCTCATCCATTTATGATCTGGATTTTTGATCATTGCTCTCGCGCCATCATACGCTTCTTTGCTGAAGTTGTTTCCCATAAATTTTTCTGCAAGGTCAACAATCTGCAGAAGTGCTTTCTCACGATCCTTATTCAGATTTTTTAATGTTGCATCGACTGCGACACCAAATGCTTTTCTTTCCACTGTCTCTACTAAATTTGCCATCTCATAATCCTCCGTTTTCCACACCAATCAACCTATCTGTCTCGTTTGTATAGATATTTAGGCTTTCACAACTATATTCTCTCTTACTAGTGGAAAGTATATGAAATTTCATGTTTTTTTTAAATATGCAAAAATTTTTCTTTGTCGCATGTCAATATACATTTTCCACTTATTGTCTATCATCTATATACAGAAACCGCCATATTGAATATCGATATTATGATATGTAGTTTTTAATACTATATGCATTATAGCATTATTTTTTTCAAAGTCAACCGTATGATTACGGATTATTCTTTTCTGGCTTCCTTTACTTTCCTAAAATGTCAGCATTTCATACTGTCCTTTCAATTCTGGTATGATTTTGTGACACACATAAAGAACCATAGCATCTTCGGCTAACAGTATTTCTTCCATCTCTCGGGCATTCTGCTCATCTAAAGAGGAAGTAATCTCATCTAACAGATACACTTGCGGCTTTCCAACCATCGCTCTTGCCAATGCAATCCGCTGCTTTTCACCTCCCGATAATTTTGCTACCATTTCTGTGTCAAGTTCCACATCTGAGAAGCGTTCCAACAAATAGCCCAGATTTAATTTTTTCAAAATTGCTTCGTAATCGCTGTCTTTTACATTGCGCCCCATAATAATATTTTCTTTTAGTGAAAATCCAAATAAATACGGCTCCTGAAATACGATTCCCATCTTTCCATATAAAGAATCCATATTTATCTCTTCCAGTAAAATGCCGTTGATGCGGATATTTCCCTGATATGTACCTTCCTGTAGTTTTCCTATTAATCTCAAAAACGTTGATTTTCCACTTCCGCTTGATCCAGTCAACATATATTTTCTGCCCTTTTCAAAGGTGAAAGAAACATCTTTGATTATTTTTACTCCGTTTCGCCCGTAGGATAAGTGTTCCACACAAATATCTTCTATATCGTTGATATCTGTTTTTCCCCGGTCTTCTTCAGTTTCTGCAAGCTGTTCATATTTTTCTACAAGTGGTCTTGCTTCATTTTTTGCATTTAACAGATAGGCAAGTGTTTCTGCTGGTGCAGCCAGTACTTCTGCCAACTGGACTGCTACCAAAAGTCCCCCTACCTTTATGATATTTCTATAAATTAGATACACGCCTACCGCAAGAATTAAAAATCTTTTCAATATCTGCATACCTCCGGCAAGCCCGTAAACACTTACCTGACAGTTTCGCAAACGTTTTTCCTCTTTTTCAATCTCATTGTTCTTATTTTCTATCATTCTTTTGGCATTGCTTCTGTACAAACACACCTTTACAGTTTCTGCTCCGCTTAACAGCGATTGTTGCACTGCATTAAATTTTTCGAGTGCTTCTCCGTAATTTTTTCGATTTTTCGCCGCATATCCACGCATGATATTCGGAATCATAATAATCAATATGCTGCTTCCAAAAATAATTACCGCCAAAAGCCAATGAATCTGAAAAAGTTCTAATGCAACACAAATGATGATACAGACACATTTTATAATATCAACCGTACCACCATAATAATTCTCTACAATATTCGGCACATCATTATTCACAAACGATGTAAATGCTGCAATTTGCTCTTTTTCCTGATTTCCTCTCTTTAGGGATGCCTGAAACAGTTCGTTTCGCATTGCATTCTTTTCCTTAATCTGGAAATACTGAAAAAAATACTGATCCGCAATGGAAAACAGTAGTAAAAGTATATATGTTAAAACAAGTAAAAACAAATATACTTTCACATCTCCCTGACGGTAAATAACCGCATTTACCAGTTCTCCGGATATAGATGGTGCAACAACACTGATAACAGAAAAAAGAACTCCCACCACCAGATAAAATCCTAATAATTGTTTATTTTTTAAAAATGTCTTTTGTTTTTTCATGTTTCCTCCATAAATGGACATACATCTTCTAAAGATTCTAATTTTTTTATTATTAACAATTTTGATATCCTTTCATAATAGCTAGTAATGTTGTCAATACATTCTTCATAATTATTGACGCTCTTGATAAAGTTGAAATTGAACATATTCCATTACAAACATCGCTCTGTTTAAAGTCATATTTTTCTCGATAAAATCGTAAAATTTCCCCTATTGTATTTAAATTCATTTCCTTCTCCTCTTTCGCATATTACTTTTATTATAAACATTGTCATAATTTTATCCATCTTTTTTCGCAGTTATTATATTTTTCTTAATAATGACTTCTCTGCTTAACAGCTCCTGATTTTATGGGTATAATAAAAATGTACTGAAAATGAAATACTTTTACTTAGGAGATGACTTTATGCCCGGCTATGTGACACATTATATTTTTGGTCGTGATATGTATGAGAAATTAAACGATCCGGTTTTGAAAAACAATTTATATAAAAACAGGGCGGTTTATGCCTTAGGGCATCAGGGACCTGACATTTTTTTCTATTATCTGCCGGCTTACGTACTGCACGGACACAATCTGGGCGACATGGCGCACACCGAAAATACCGGCGCTTTTTATGCCGCACTTTTAGAGAGCCGCAGTATCTTTAAGAAGCCGGAAGATCTGCAGATCGCAAATGCTTATCTGGAAGGATTTTTGGGACATTATATATTAGATTCCATCTGCCATCCGTTTATTTATGGACGCACACATTATAAAAAAGATGACAGAGGTTATTTTTCCCGCCACGCTTATTTAGAGACCGAGATTGACACCTCTCTGCTTGAGCTGAAGTACCACAGACGGCGTGCTGACTTCCATATGGAAAATACGATCATGTTGACACCTCGTCAGAAATGGATCGTTGCGCGTATGCTCCACTACGCTTACCAGCACACTTACCACGGTCTGTTTGTGAGCCGCTATACGATTTTTATGGCGATTTTCGCAACGCAGCTTGGTTTCCGGATTTTATACGATGGCACCGGACAGAAAAAAGTGCTGTTCCGTTTTGCAGAAAAGCATACACTCGGCTACCCGGTATTTTCACCGTTGATTGCCAACGACTCGCTGTTATTCCGCACTGATCCGTTTAACATGCAGCACAAAAAATGGACAAACCCGTGGGATTCGTCCATTACATCCGAGGAATCTTTCTTTGATCTATACAAGAAATCCGAAGAAAAATACCTTTATTGTTTAAATGAGCTGTCCGCCCTCTTGAAAGAACGAATACACTCTTCCAAGGCTGACCTTCTGACAAAGACATTCTTAAAAGACTACGGAAATGCTTCTTTCCACAGCGGATTACCATGCACGCTTCCGTCCTGACCGCAGACTGCCCCGTCCTTTTTTCGGCAACCTGTTTTTACATTGAAAAATGCGCAGATGTTTTTGGCACCTGCGCATAATTTTTATCCTATTTCAAAAAATTCCTTCACCTGACCTAAGATGATATTCATCAGTCTTGTTCTTGCTTCCACACTCGCCCATGCGATATGAGGCGTGATGATCAGCTTATTGCTGTCCTTGATCTCACGGAGTGGGTTGTCTGCACTCATCGGCTCGACACATAGCACATCCAGTCCTGCCGCTGCGATTTCATTGTTTTTCAATGCATCTGCCAGATCTTTCTCCACCACGATCGGTCCGCGACCGAGATTTAAGAAGATTGCAGAGTTTTTCATTTTTGCAAAAGCCTCTGCATTCATAAGGTTTTGTGTATTTTCATCCAACGGTGCATGAACAGATACGATATCCGAAGCTGTGAGCAATGTGTCAAAATCAACCCGCTCATAACCTTCCTGATTATTTTTACCGGAAGTGGAATAGTAAATCACATGGCAGCCAAACATTTTTGCAATATCGGCCACACGTCTTCCGATATTTCCAAGACCGATAACTCCCCATGTCATACCATTTAAATCATGGAAGACATTGGAAAAATGTGTAAAAATGGTATCTCCCACATATTTTTCCGATTTTACATAATCATCATAATATCTCAATTTTTCCAACAAATAGAACAATAAGGCGAATGTATGCTGTGCCACAGTCTCGGTGGAATAGCCTGCCACGTTGCGCCATTCAATCTTTCTTTTTGCCAGATATTCCTTGTCCAGATTGTTCGTGCCGGTAGCAGTCACGCAGACAAGTTTCAAATGCTCTGCCTCTCCGATTGTCTGCTCATTGATCTGTACTTTATTGATAATGACAACATCCGCGTCCTTCGTGCGCTCTCTTGCCTCCTCTGCTGTCGAAAATCCATATTTTACTACTTCACCTAATTTATCAAAGCCGGAGAGGTCAATGTCCTCTCCGATCGACTTTGCATCTAAAAAAACTATTTTCATCTTACTTTTTCTCTCTTTCCTCTGTATCTGCCTGCTTATTTTTCAAGATACTCGCGCAGCGCGCTCATCCGCTCTTTTCCAATGCGGTAACCTTCTTCATAAAGTTCCCGCAGTTTTTTTGGATCAGACTCTGTCCTGCCAACACCAAGTGTTGTCTCTGGCGCGATCACAAAAACTTTCCCCTGTTTTTCAAGTTCCTCTAATTCTTTCACATCCTGATTGTAACGCTCTGCCCTTGTATCCATTGCCTCTACAATTTTCGGATATTTCTTATAGAGCTTATCGGTCAGCCGGACTGCCTTCTCTGTAGTCTTCACATAGCCGTGTTCTCTGGTCAACACTACGATCAGCTTGTCACACTGCTCATCCTCTAACGCATGACGGAACGGAATGGAGTCCGCGATTCCACCGTCTAAATAATAATGGTTTCCAATCTTGATCGGCTGGAACAGAATTGGCAGTGAGCAGCTTGCCACTAATGTGTCTTTCATGTCAATGCTCTGCGGCACTTTTAAATACTCTGCTTTTCCGGTGTGAATGTTTGTCACACCAGCTTCCACAACTCCTTCATATGCTGCAAAAGTCTCATAATCAAATGGCAACAGTTTATTCGGCACTTCATCAAACACAAAATCAATGTTGTAATACGTCTTTTTCTTCCGGTCAAACAGATATTTCATTCCCATGTAACGCTTATCTGCCATGTACTCTTCCAAAAGTTTTAAATTACGCCCTTTCTGTTTTGACAGATAGGACACACCAAAAGCGATTCCTGCCGATACCCCGATAAAATAATCCGGCATCAGATTTTCTTCTAAAAATGCATCCATTACTCCGCAGGAAAACGCTGTCCGGCTTGCGCCACCTTCAAATACCATTCCTAATTTCATATTTTGTCACTTCTTTCTATCTTTCTGTCATACCCTGTTGTCTGGTTTTTGTTTACTGTTCTGATTCCTTTGGTGCTTCTGCTTCCTCTGCTTTTTTCGGCATTGCATCACTCTCCACCACATAAAGAGTCACACCGCGGATTTCTTTTACTTTCACGATTGTGCCTGCCTCAAAGGTTTTTCCGTCCTCATAGGCACGCGCGGACCATTCCTGTCCGTTTAATACGGCTGTTCCGGTTCCTTTTATGTTGTCTACCGCTTCTGTCAGGCATACATTTTTGTCAACTGCTGCCTCATAGTTTGTTTTTACAAGGCGCGGTTTCATGTATTTCAACGCCCATGGTCTTGTAAATATGAGCAGAATTGCAGACACGATCACAAACGCTGCAAACTGCCACACCGGTCCAAGTCCTGCTGCATCTACAAGTAATGCCACGAGGGCTCCGCCTGCAAACCAGATAGAGGTAAGACCTACCGTGATAATTTCCACCACGGCAAATATAATGATTAATGCGATCCAGATAATTGCTGCTTCCATAATTGTTCTCCTTTTTTTGCACGTATTTTTACGTTGTTACTCGCAGTGCCAGCCACGAACCGCTTCGCGCTTCATGGCTATCGGGCATTCGCCCTATTGCACGCATTTTTACGTTGTTACTCGCAGTGCACGCCATGAACCGCTTCGCGTTTCATGGCTGGCGGGCATTCGCCCTATTCAAAGCAACGATAATGCCCTCTCGTCTGCAAGCAGCCGGATTGCATTATCATCGCTTTGAGCACTGCTCATTGCTAATACACATTATAAACGATTTGGGGGAATTATACTAATTAATTTTATCTTATTGCCGATAAATATTGTAGAAAATGTGAGCATTAATAGTTTACACATGTAGTTTTTTAATTATTTTTATTTATGAATGATTGATGATTCCACGGAGGGAATTTTATGGCAGCAGTCGCAGGAACCGGCACATCTCTGAGTGCCAGTTATTATCTTAGAAATTTTTATACAGCAAACCGCAACGCAGTCACTTCATCCAAGCGCAAAGAGATGACCGGCGGTACTCTTTCACAGGCGGATGCCACAGCGCTCCACCGTGCAGCGAAGAAGTTACGCAATTTTAATTATGAGGATGACACGACAGACAGTGCCAATATTTATGGAAGTGTCAGCGCATTTATACAAGTTTACAATAACACGCTGTCATCCGGAAATAAAACAGATGACGCTTCTTTGAGCCGCTACTCCAGATATCTGAAGTCACTTTCCAAAGAGCATTCAAGTGAATTGTCCAAGATTGGGATCACTGTTAATTCCGATGGAAGCTTAAGTGCCAATGACAACCTGCTAAAATCAGCCAAAGTTTCCAAAGTCAAAACATTATTTGCTGATGATGCAGAATATATCACAAAGGTAAGCCGTTATTCCAAGAAAATGGCAGAAAAAGCTGACAGCGTTGTGCTAAGTGAAACACTTGGCAGCAATATTGATCTGACTTTATAGAAAAAAGACTGGTGTGCGAAGCATGATGAACTATCATCCTCTTCGTGTTCCAGTCTTTTCTTATTTATAGTCCTAAAACGGTTAACTTCATTTCTTTATAGATACTTTAAGTCAATTGTAACATCATTCCCCTTTACAGAAACCTCTGCCATACTTCCGCAGACAAGCGGCATCATCGGTGGTCTGTGTCCGATATCCATATCCATAATGATCGGCACCTGAAATTCTTTTAAAATATCGACAACTGCATGATAATGATCCAGTCCCATCATCTCTTCTCCGATGCAGCAAGGTCTTCCGATCAGAAAGCCTTTCACATGCTGAAACCATCCAGCATTTTTCATCTGCCACATTGCCCGGCGGATTCCCATAACATTCAGATCACAACATTCTAAGAGCCAGATGATTCCGTCTTCTTTGTATTTCTCATTGAATTGGTTTACATAATCGAACTGTGTCCCCAGTAAATTTACGAGGCAGTCGACACAGCCTCCTACAAGACGACCTTCTATTTTTAATGATGCATCCGGATTTTCATTTCCGACGTAAAGTTCCTGTTCGCCCTCTTTCAAATGAATCCATGTATCCGCCGCAACATCTTTCGCCGGATAAACCACGTGCCGGGCTGGTTCTGTCACATTATAAGGGACATAAGGATTTCCTTCATCCTTCAGATCGTCTTTTTCCCAGAACGGATAGCTGTGAAGCCGCTTCGTTTTTCCAGTCAGAACATCCATTGTATCTGAAAGGCTCTCATGCCACGGCTCCATGCCAAATGTTCCCGCACACGGTCCATATACCGCTGCCGTGTCACAGATCGTATTCAGCAAAAATGTGAAATTCGTGTTGTCCGAATAGCCCATATACCATTTTGGTTCTGCCCTCTTAATTTTCTCGAAATCAACAAAGTTCATTGTCTCACACATCATTTCCCCGCCACCGCAGGAAATTAAAATGTCGTTATCCACACTACAGTAATATTCTGTCAGCTCTTTTCCACAAAGCTCCGGTGTATTGCTGATTCCAATTCCTTTTGCCACATAACAGTTTGGTCCTAAGTCCAGCCCGTAACCCATTGCCTGAAATTTTTTCTGTGTATTCAAAAATGCCGTATAATATGGTTCTGTTGCGCACCCAAAGGACGGTGCGACAAAGCCAATTGTTCCGTTTTCCGGTAAAAATTTTGGATATCTCATAAATATTTTTCTCCTGCTATTTTGTTTTTATTGTGATGTTCTTGCCTGAAAATGCAATTCCAAGCTGGAAAATGTTCTCTACACCCTCCATAAGATTCTTTATGCCAAAATCTTACTTTTATACATAGCCGCAATTTCTTTGTTAGGGATCGACACCTCACACAGATAAGAACCATCCGGCTGCAACTCCTTTTTCGCCGTTTTCAAATATCCAGCTACCAGAAGCAGACTGTAAATATTAGCCGGATTATCGCCAAGCGCCCGGTAAATCACATTCTGATCAATCCGCGCAATCACCCGCTCTCCCTGCACCAAAGCATACAGTCGTTCTGTTATATCATCGGTTGCCGACCTTAGAACATCCTCCAATATCTCGTTTTTCCCTGTATTCACCCAATATGCCTGTGGCAGACAGTCTCTGGAAATATAATTAATAACCGGTGCAATATGATAATGCTCATGAAGCATCCGCGACAGATTTTCCAACACAGAAGACAGTTCTACTATCCCGGCAGTTCCATTTAATATTTTTGAAAAATATTCTTTTTCAAAATCTGCAAGACACTGACTTTCCTGTAACTCCATATGTCTGCCGTATTCCACTTGCAGCAATGCACGGATCTTATCCAGCGTCATCGACCATGAATCAAATTTAACATCCTTTAACGTCAGAAAAATAACTGGATATTTTCCCTGATGTTTTCTGTATGCATCCCCACATTTCCAGATTGCTTTATCACGGAAATACACACTTGTGTCCTCCGATGATATTTCAAAAAAGACACGAAGCATATCCATATTCAGCGTTTTGCCAAATCTTCTCGGTCTTGTAAACAGGGATACCAGCGCCTTTTGATCCAGCAACTGTTTCATCATCAATGTTTTATCTACATAATAATACTCTGATTGAGCACGCATATAATCAATCAGCCACTCCGATCGGAAGTGCTTTTTTGGCTTCTTTTTGATCACTTTTTCGGTATTTTCCCCTCTTTTACCTTGTTCTCATACCATTTGAATAAAGTTTCTAATTTGTGATAAAAGATTTCTTCCCCCTATTTATTGATAATATGTCAACATATCATCCCGTTTTTCACATTTTCCGTCAACAATTTATAATATTCTTCCAGTGCAACTTCCATCACAAAATTATCTTTCCGGCAATAGGCGCTATACACGGTTTCTAATTTATCCCGTCTGAGTTTCTTCTGCTCAGGTGTTTTTCCCATTTCTGTTTCTTCTGCCGCAAAACGGATATAGCAATCGGCAGATGTTTCTAACAGTCTGCGGAAAAGTCCATTTGTGATCGTTCCATAAACAAATTCATGGAATTTCTTTTCGGCTTCATCATCCTCTGCTTCAAACTTCCAGTCAAAAGACTGTTCTGCAAGATCCTTCAGGGCTTTCTTCTCCACATTTCCAACCATATCAAATATTTCTTCAATGTTTCTCTCTGAAAAATCTGCTACAACAACATGACGGGTTGCAAGGCGTCTGACAAGTCCCTGCTCCTCTAAAATCTGTAATGCCTCCCGGACTGGCATTCTTGAATAACCAAGTTTCTCTGACAGATCCTCCTGGCGCAATGGCTGTCCTGCTTCCATCCGCCCGGATAAAATCTCATTTTGTATTGCTTCTGCGATATAATCGCAGGTGCGTTTGTTTTTCATGATTATAATTCTCCTCTTTGTAATGCAACAAGCAGTGCACGCCTGCTCATTGCTTAATATACAATGTATCCAATTTTTGTTGATTTGTAAATAAAAAAAAGAATTGCAGACTCACTTGCCCACAATTCTTTTTTATATCTCTCCGATTTAGCTGTTCGGATATTTATTGATCATACGCTCGATCAATTCTACTGACTCTTCAATACCGTAGCTTGCACTGTTGATGCATAAATCATAGTTAACAGCATCTCCCCACTTTCTACCGGTATAATCAAAATAATATTTTGCATGCCTTGCATCTAATTTTACCAGAAGATGCGCTGCCTGCTTGTAATTTAAGTTGTGCAGCTCCATCATACGGCGCACGCGCTGTTCAAAAGAAGCTGTAATGAAAATACTGATATGTGGGATTCGATGATTCGTAAGTACCACATCTGCACATCTACCCATAACAATGAAGTCTTCCTTCTTAGCCATCTCACAGATCAGATCACTCTGATTGAAGAAAATAGCATCCTGAACCGGAAGTCCATGATATTTCTTAAAGTTCTTGAAGAACTTTCCAACACCTGTATTTTTCTCAATCTTTCCTTTGAGTTCTTCTACATAATTGCTGTGGTCTTCAATATCCTCTTTCTCAGCATCCATTCTCTTTAATACCTGATCAAAAATCTCAGCATCATAGTAATTGATTTTCAACTTATCTGCCAATGCAAATCCGATATCCGTTCCGGCACTTCCGTGTGTACGACCGATACAGATGATCAGATGATCGTCCGGTGAAAACTTCTGTCTTAAATTGGAAGTATTCAGCGCAGCCATATTTTCATTGATAATATCAACGCTTCCGAAACTTGTTGGAATCTGAGCGATTTTTTTCAAAATCTCGTTGTACTGGGACATCATTCTGTGATGATCTTCTTTATTCTTAATGGTTCTCGCCATATTGCCGATCAATGCAATATCGCTTCGGATCTCATGCCCCTGTGGTCTTGTGATCAGAAGTCTGGTGATCTCTTCAACGCAGGTTGCCTCATCTCCGGTAAAAGTTCTACCCAGAGAAGAACCTACACACTCGTATACGTCTTTATCTAACTGATAGATCTGTTTTGCGATCTCGTAACAATTCTCTCTATTTTTTTCCATGATTCATCATACCTTTCTAGCACTGCAATTTATAGGAAGAATACCAGCATATCAATAAAGAATACTGGTACTAAAATACACAGTGACCATCCCATATATCCGAAGAAGGATGGCATACGGATACCGTTTTCATCAGAAATTGATTTTACCATAAAGTTTGGCGCATTTCCAATGTAAGTGTTTGCACCCATGAATACCGCACCACAGGAAATCGCTGTAAGAATCTTCACAGAGATAGTTCCAACTGTGGTAAGAATACCGGATGTAAATCCAAGTGTTCCTGCGGTTGTGAGGAATACCAGATAGGTTGGTGTGTTATCCAAAAAGCTGGAAAGAAGTCCTGTTGCCCAGAACATCTGGTATGGCTCGGTAATTCCAAGGTTTGGTCCCATTGTTTTCAGTAATGCAAGCGCTGGCTGCATTGTGATGAAAATACCGATAAATAATACGGCAACTTCCTTGATCGCGCCCCATGTAAAGTGGTTCTGGGTACGGATCTTTTCGTTTGTTGTCTTAAAGGACAATAATGCAGCTAAAAGAATAATTGCAACCTCAATAATTGCTGGGAATGTTAATTTTACAGATTTGTAAATTGTAATTCCAAGTACATTTCCGGCTGCATCCTGGAACATTGGCAGACTTGGAAGAGTACCACTTAAAATAACTGCTACAACGATTGCTACAAGGAAAACAACATTATGCAAACCTTCTACTTTTAATTCTACACCAGGTTTGCTGATATCCGGGCGTAAGCCATTCGCAATATCTTTACGATACTGTTTCTTATCGGTAAAGTAGAAAATGATCAATAATAAAATCATATTGAAAATCAAAATTGGGAACAGATGTAAGCTCCAGAAAAATGGAACGCCACGCATGAATCCCATTAAAAGTGGCGGGTCTCCGATTGGTGTAAGACATCCACCCATATTAGAAATCATGAAAATAAAGAAGATCATGATCTGTGCTTTGTTCTTTCTCCATGAATTCATCTTGATCATTGGACGAACAAGCAGCATACTTGCACCGGTTGTACCGATACAGCTCGATAATAAAGTTCCGAATGCTAAAAATAAAGCATTCACGGCAGGAGAACCTGCAAGGTTACCCTCCAGCGTAATATTTCCGGATACACAGAACAGACCGAATAATAAAACGATAAAGGTCAGATAATCATTCACGATACACTCTAACACTGTTTCGGTCGTCTCTCCTGCGCCGTTTAACACGATAGACGGGATAATAAAAAGCAATGACCACACGATCACTGCCAAAGCCTGATGTTTTTCCCACCACTCAGGCTTTACCAATGGCATTACCGCAATGCAGAGCAATAAACCTGCAAACGGAATGCAAAGTAATAAACTGTTCATGTTTTGCACCTCTTCTTTTTTACATATTCAAATTCAAACCCATGTCAATATTATCAGATTTTCTAGAATTTTCAACTTTTTTCTAGCTAAAATTCGGTTAAGAACTACATATTCCAAAAAATGTATTGCGTTCCACTACAAATCGATTCTGATGTGAAGCCGAATTTCTTATTTTTTTCGGAAAAATAAGCATTTTCCGGAATAATGCACAAAAAAAATCGTTACAAAGCTCGTTTGCAACGATTTTTTAAGCAAGTTTACCATAAATCTGCTAACTCGTAAATCAGCTTTTCTGTTTTCTCCCATCCAAGACAAGAATCAGTGATGGATTTTCCATAGCAGTGTTCGCTGACTTTCTGGGCACCGTCCTCAATATAACTCTCGATCATAAGCCCTTTTACCAGATTATGAATGTCTTTTGACACTTTACAGCTATGTAATACATCTTTGCTGATACGAATCTGTTCCATAAACTGTTTTCCTGAATTGGAATGATTGGTATCCACAATGACCGCCGGATTTGCGAGAGTTGTCTGTTGTGCTTTATTGACATCCTCATAATGTTCTAATAAATTCTGCAGATCCTCATAATGATAATTTGGGATATTACGTCCAAACTTATCTACGTATCCACGCAAAATAGCGTGCGCATATGGATTTCCGGTTGTTGTCACTTCCCAGCCCCGGTATAAAAACGTATGTCCATGCTGTGCAGCAATCATGGAATTCATCATAACAGCAATATCCCCACCTGTCGGATTCTTCATTCCGACCGGAATACCAACTCCACTTGCGGTCAGACGATGCTGCTGGTCTTCCACGGAACGTGCACCTACTGCCACATAAGACAACAGATCGGACAAATATCTGTGATTCTCCGGGTAGAGCATTTCATCTGCACAGGTAAATCCGGTTTCTTTTACCGCTCTCGTATGCAGCTCCCGGATTGCAATGATCCCTTTTAACATATCCTCCTTTTTCTCCGGATCCGGCTGATGCAGCATTCCTTTATATCCAACGCCGATTGTTCTCGGTTTGTTTGTATAAATACGGGGAATTACAAAAATTTTATCTTTCACTTTTTCCTGAACAGTTCTCAATCTGGATATATAGTCAATGACAGCATCTTCATTATCTGCGGAGCAGGGACCGATCACTAAAATCAGCCTGTCATCTTTTCCCTCAAAAATATTGCGTATCTCTTCATCTCTCTGGGCTTTCGCTGCCACAACTTCTGTGCTTACCGGAAACTGCTCTTTCAACTCCTGTGGTGTTGGCAGTTTCCGTAAAAATTCCATCTCCATTTCCATTGGTACATCCTCCATGTGTAACTCCAAGCCTGCATAAAAACTTCTCTTTGCGTGTATCTATGATCATATACTCTGTGCTATCTACATCTTATGCAGTTTTATTTTCGTACTTCAACGCATTGAAGTATTCTTTTTTATCATAATAGTTTCACAGGAATCCGTCAAGTGATAATTTTAAAATGCATCCTCGATATGCTATTTTTGTAATGCTTCTCCCATACTATTTTAAATATTTCTCCGTTGTCCTGTTCATTACTGATTTTCGTTATTTTCTACTGAATTTTTCAAATCCTCTGCCAGTAAATAAATATTTTCCAGCACTTTTCTACAATTGGACATCTTCTCCACTGTAATGTCTGCCGTGCGGAGACCCTCAGTGGAAGAAGCTGCTACCTCCTCACCTGTTGCAGACAGATGCGTGATGTTATCTGAGATCACTCCTGTCGCATCCAGTATTTTCTGAATACTCTGTTCTGCAACATCGATATTTCCCATTAAAACTTCCACTGCATTACCAACATCATTAAATTTATCTCTGGTATCATCAATCAGTTGATTCTGCTTCTCTACAGATTCTGCCGCTGTCATGATGCTGTCATTCGCACGTTTTGTATCTTCATTCAATTTCTGAATGATCTCTGTAATATTTGCAGAAGCATCCTTCGTCTGCTCTGAAAGCTGACGGATTTCATCTGCCACGACTGCGAAACCTTTTCCGGCTTCACCGGCTCTTGCTGCTTCAATAGAGGCATTTAGGGCAAGCAGGTTGGTCTGATTTGAAATGTTGATGATGGAGTCGACAAATGTTTTTACTTCCTCCACTTTATCCGTCAGGCTTCTGATCACATCCACCGTCACCTGACTCGCATCTGCAACGTTCACTGCCTGTTCCTTCAGTTCGCTGACAACACCGGCACCTTCTTTCACATTGTCATTCGTCTTATGTGATGCCTCGATCATTTCTTTGATGCCCTGCTCTGCCTGATCGGTATTTCCCTGAATATCAGAACACATAACCGCCTGTTTCTGGATTGCTTCCGCCGTGCTTTCTGTGCTGTCTGCAATTTCCTGAATGGAACTGTGACTCACATTAATGGATTCCTGCAGACCGTCAAGCATATCCATTGCCTCTCCAAAATGCTTGGAAATATTCTCTGCAACGATGATCATCTTTTTATTACTATCCTTCTGGATATCCGATGCATTTTGAATTTCTGCAAGATTTTCTTTAAAGAAACGCTCGAGCAGACGCTCTGCACTATTACAGGCATATGCGGTCAGTAATAATACAAACAGCCCAATCACATTATTCCGCAGATCTGATCCGCCACCCAGAAAGCATCTGACTAAATGAACTATAATGGCAGCCAGTGCAATACCATTTGTCATCATCACAATTTTCTTGTCCAGATAAACCATTGCAACGATCAGCAGCGGCAGACCATATGTCCATGTTCCAACGGTTGTGTTCAATTGGACAATTACGAAATAACCTATCATCATTGACAGTGTCATGATCACCGCACATGTGCGTGTTGTTCTTTTACCAAGATATGCCACAACCGAGATAACAATAACTGCTGCTGCCGTGACTGCCTCAATCATAATCTTTGCTGCGTGTTCGCCCTGACTGACGCCCAATGCTAACATAAAGGTGGCTACTATGTATCCAAAAACAACCACTATTGCAAGCAGTACTCTTTTATTTGCTCTGGAATATTGTTCTTCACTCATAAAACTTCCTCTTTTCTGGTTAAAGTGTATTTTTTCGTGTTGTATCCTATTATACTACAAGGTATTTTGCTTATCTACATTTTTTTGTATATTCTGCATAATATTTTGCATAATTTTAGTATAATTATACGTAAATAAATCAGTATTGTGACAATTAAATATTGTTTAGATTCAATTACCATTCCTGCTTTTTTCACGCAAAAATAGCGGTAAACCATAAAGTTACTGGTTTCTCCGCTATCTTACAGTCATGAGGCATCGGGGATTCGAACCCCGGACAACTTGATTAAAAGTCAAGTGCTCTACCAACTGAGCTAATACCCCGTATTATATTGTTTTCAATGCCCAGTTCCGGAATCGAACCAGAGACACAAGGATTTTCAGTCCTTTGCTCTACCAACTGAGCTAACTGGGCATAATGCCTAAGCATTGAGTTGCGGGAATAGGATTTGAACCTATGACCTTCGGGTTATGAGCCCGACGAGCTTCCAGACTGCTCCATCCCGCGATAAATATTGTCTTCTAAAAAGAAGAATGGGCAGAGGTGGATTCGAACCACCGAAGCAAGTTGCAGCAGATTTACAGTCTGTCCCCTTTGGCCACTCGGGAATCTGCCCATTTATCACAAAACAATATGAAATTGATTTGTCTCACAATCCAACTGAATGAATTATGAAAGCCGATGATCGGACTCGAACCGATAACCTGCTGATTACAAATCAGCTGCTCTGCCAATTGAGCCACATCGGCATATATCATCAGCTGATTTGTAATCAGCTGCTCTGCCTACAATTGACTCGTTTCTCGTCAATTGTCGAGAAATGAGCCACATCGGCATAAGAAATGGAAGTTACAGGGCTCGAACCTGTGACCCTCTGCTTGTAAGGCAGATGCTCTCCCAGCTGA